>NZ_AUEZ01000022.1 GCF_000426245.1 Bradyrhizobium sp. Ai1a-2
CCGGTGACCGGGCTTTCTTGCCACCGTCACCTCAAGCGCGAACAAAGTTCGCGCGAAAGGCTTAGCGCCAGCGTCGGGGCGCCAGGACCACACGACTTCGCCGTCCGCGATGTGTGTGCTCGTCAGTCACACCCATCGCGTCCACCGCATCTCACCGCAACGTTCGTGACGATCGCGAGCCGCCCCTCATTCGGGTGAGACGCGCGGATTCATAGTGCTGATTTGCCCGACGACGGAAGCGGAATGTTTTTCGCAAGCCGACTGGACGGGCCAAATCAGGTTGGAATCGCTGGCAAATTTTCTCTCCGTCATTCCGGGGCGTCGCGAAGTGATGAGCCCGGAATCGATTTTTCCTCTTGCGCATGTGGCGCAATGGATTCCGGGCCTGCGCCTTCGGCGCATCCCGGAATGACGACGAGAGAGGTTTTGGCCCGATGGATTGCGGGCCCGCGCCGGGGGCGCGCCCTGGAATAACGGGGTGGTGAAGAGTGCGCGGTTACCGTCTGCGGAACTGGCAAACCGCGGTGGGGCCACCATATCTGGCACAAAAATCGACCGCCTACCGCAATCGCTTGGCCGGCAGCGGGCGATGTGATAACGCTGACCGACCAGCTTCGACCGCCCACAATGGACCGACCGCATCCTCTAAAGGCTTGCGGCGGTGGAGATATTTCGCCGATGACCTCATCCTCCCCGAGCGCCAAATCCGGTTCCGCGCCTGATTCCTTCTTCAGGGCGACCCTTGCCGAGGCCGACCCTGAAATCGCGGAGGCGATCAAGGGCGAACTGGGCCGGCAGCGCCATGAGATCGAGCTGATCGCGTCAGAGAACATCGTCAGCCGCGCGGTGCTGGAAGCGCAGGGCTCGGTGATGACCAACAAATATGCCGAGGGCTATCCGGGCGCGCGCTACTATGGCGGCTGCGAATGGGTCGACGTTGCCGAGACGCTGGCGATCGAGCGCGCCAAGAAGCTGTTCGGCGCCAAGTTCGCCAACGTGCAGCCGAACTCCGGCAGCCAGATGAACCAGGCGGTGTTCCTGGCGCTACTGCAGCCCGGCGACACCTTCATGGGCCTCGACCTCGCCGCGGGCGGCCATCTCACCCATGGTTCGCCCGTCAACATGTCCGGCAAATGGTTCAAGGCCGTGCACTACACGGTGCGGCGCGAGGACCAGATCATCGACATGGATGCGGTGGCCAAGCAGGCCGAACAGGTCAAGCCGAAGCTGATCGTTGCGGGCGGCTCGGCCTATTCGCGCGCCTGGGATTTCAAGCGCTTCCGCGAGATCGCCGACAGTGTCGGAGCCTATCTCATGGTCGACATGGCGCATTTCGCGGGCCTCGTCGCCGGCGGCGTCCATGCTTCGCCGGTGCCACACGCACATGTCACGACCACGACGACGCACAAGTCGCTGCGCGGCCCGCGCGGCGGCCTGATGTTGTGGAATGACGAGACGCTGACCAAGAAGCTCAACTCGGCGATCTTCCCGGGCCTGCAGGGCGGCCCCTTGATGCATGTGATCGCCGCCAAGGCGGTTGCATTCGGCGAAGCGCTGCGGCCGGACTTCAAGGTCTACGCCAAGAACGTGGTTGAGAATGCCAAGGCGCTGGCGGAAACACTGCGCGGCCATGGGCTCGACATCGTCTCGGGCGGCACCGACAATCACCTCATGCTGGTCGACCTCCGGCCCAAGGGGCTGAAGGGCAACGTGTCCGAGAAGGCGTTGGTGCGCGCCGCCATCACCTGCAACAAGAACGGCATTCCGTTCGATCCCGAGACTCCGTTCGTCACCTCCGGCCTTCGGCTCGGTACGCCCGCGACGACCACGCGCGGCTTCGGCATCGCCGAGTTCAAGGAAGTCGGCGGCATGATCGCGGAAGTCTTGACCGCGCTGCAGCAGTCGCCGGAGGGCAAGGCGCCGCTGGTGGAAGCCGCGATCAAGGAACGCGTGAAGGCGCTGACCGACCGCTTCCCGATCTACCAGTAAAGGCTCGTTCGATGCGCTGCCCGAGTTGCAACAGTCTGGATACGCAGGTCAAGGACTCGCGTCCGACCGAGGATTCGGCTGTGATCCGGAGGCGGCGCGTCTGCATCACCTGCAATTTCCGCTTCACGACATTTGAGCGGGTGCAGCTCCGCGAGCTGACGGTGATCAAGCGCAACGGCCGCCGCGTTCCGTTCGACCGCGACAAGCTGGTGCGCTCGCTGCAGATCTCGTTGCGCAAGCGGCCGGTGGAGACCGAACGTTTGGAGAAGATGGTGTCCACCATCGTGCGGGAGCTCGAAAGCAGCGGCGAGGCCGAAGTTTCTTCCGAGGCCATCGGTGAGATCGTGATGGAGCATCTGCGCCAGCTCGACGATGTCGCCTATGTCCGCTTCGCCTCGGTCTACCGCAACTTCCGCGAAGCCAAGGATTTCGAGGCGGTGCTCGGCGAGCTCACCAGCGAAGACGACCCGCGCATCGCACAGTTCCGAAAATGATCTTCCGCATCCTGGAAGACAAGCTCGCCGCAGAAGCCAAACAGTCGAAAGCCGCCGATCTGCGGTTCATGCAGCTCGCGCTGACGCTCGGCCGCCGCGGGCAGGGCCGCACCTGGCCGAATCCGGCGGTCGGCGCAGTCGTGGTCAAGGATGGCATCATTGTCGGTCGCGGCTGGACCCAGCCCGGCGGCCGGCCGCACGGCGAACCGGAGGCGTTGCGGCGCGCGGGCAAAGCGGCGCGCGGCGCCACGCTCTATGTGACGCTCGAACCATGCTCGCATTTCGGCCGCTCGCCGCCTTGCGCCGACGCGATTATCGCCGCGGGCATCGCGCGCGTGGTGTCGGCGATCGAAGATCCCAATCCGCTGGTCGGCGGCCAGGGCCATGCACGGTTGCGCGCGGCCGGGATCGCGGTCGATCTCGGGCTGTGCGCGGAGGAGGCGGCGCGCGACCATGCCGGGCATTTCCGCCGTATCACCGACAAGCGCCCGCATGTGCTGCTCAAGCTCGCGGTCTCCGCCGACGACAAGATCGGCGCTGCCGGTCACCGCCCGGTGGCGATCACGGGAGACGTGGTGCGGACGCGGGTGCATCTGCTTCGCGCGCAGAGCGATGCGATCCTGATCGGGATCGGCACGGCGCTCGCCGACGATCCGGTCTTGACCTGCCGCTTGCCGGGCATGGAGGCGCGTTCGCCGGTGCGGGTGGTGCTGGATCGCGCGCTGCGCCTGCCGGGCGACAGCCGCCTGGTGCATTCGGCGCGCCAAACGCCGTTATGGGTGATGACGTCGGAGCTCGCCGAAGCACCGGCTGCGATGAAGCTGGGGGCCGCGGGGGCCCAGGTGATCCGGGTCGCGGACGCGAGCTCGCCGCCGGGACTGGACTTGCTCGCGGTGCTGCATGCGCTGGCCGAGAAGGGCATCACGAAAGTGATGGTCGAGGGCGGGGCGCGGGTGGCGTCATCCTTCGTCGCGGCTGACCTTGTCGACGAAGCCTGGCTGTTGCGCGCACCCGAAGCGGTCGGCGCCGACGGCGTGCCCGCGCTGGACGCATTGCCGCTCGCCGCGATCACGCAGTCGCCGGCCTTCAAGGTTCGTGCTAGCGAAACGCTCGGAAAAGATAGTCTCACAATTTATGAGCGTGCTTGATGTTCACGGGCATAGTCACGGATGTCGGCGAGATCACCAGCCTGACACCCACGGCGCAGGGACAGTTGCACCGGTTGCGGATCGCCTGCCGTTACGATCGCGCGACCATCGCCGATGGCGCCTCGATCGCCTGCAATGGCGTGTGCCTGACGGTGGTTGCCTCCGGGGTTGAGGGCGGCAAGGCCTGGTTCGACGTCGATGCCGCCGCCGAAACGCTTGGCATGACCACGGCGAAGCACTGGTCCGTCGGAACCCGCCTCAATCTCGAGCGCGCGCTGAAGATTGGCGATGAACTCGGCGGCCATATCGTGGCGGGCCATGCCGATGGCGTCGCCAGCATCGTCTCGCGCGAAGATCTGCCTGATATGGCGCGGTTCGTGCTCCGAACCACGCGCGATCTGGCGCGGTTCATCGCGGTCAAAGGCTCGATCACGCTCGATGGCGTATCGTTGACGGTGAATACGGTCGATGACGTCACATTTTCGGTGCTGATCATCCCGCATACTTTCACAGTCACGACGATTGGCGGCTGGCGCGCCGGCAGCGAGGTCAATATCGAAGTGGACCTCATGGCCCGCTATGCAGCACGGCTGACAGAGATGAAGTGACGGCGGCCCTTGGCACAGGCAGCGCCTGCGCCTAAAACGCCTGCCAACTCCTCATGGTGAGGAGGCGCGAAGCGCCGTCTGCGGACGGTGCTCCGTACCGCCCGGAGAACCATGAGGCCCGGATGCATCTCATCCTTCGAGACGCGGCCTCCGCCGCTCCTCAGGATGAGGGCCATGTGTGAAACGGAAAGAGATAATGGCAGACGCACGGCGTGCACCGCTGAAGGACCAGACCGACATTTCCGGCGCGCGTGCGCTGATCGTCGAGGCACGGTTCTATGACGACATTCAGGATGCGCTTCTGGAAGGCGCGGTCGCGGAATTGAAGGCCGCCGGCGTCGGTTACGACGTCATCACGGTTCCGGGCGCGCTGGAAATTCCGGCGGCGATCGCGATTGCGATCGATGCCGCAGAGAAGAACGGCAAGCCCTATGATGCGGCCATCGCGCTCGGCTGCGTGGTGCGCGGCGAGACCATTCATTTCGAGATCGTGTCGATGGAGTCATCGCGCGGCCTGATGGACCTCGCCGTGAACAGGAAGTTTCCGCTCGGCAACGGCATCATCACTGTCAACACCGAGGAACAGGCCTGGGCACGGGCGCGCGCCAATGACCTGAACAAGGGCGGCGATGCCGCGCGCGCGGCGCTTGCGATGCTGCGCATCAAACGTCGGCTGGCGAAGGGTTGACCATGGCGGAAGACAGGAAGCCGGTAAAACCAGCGGACCGGAAGGCCAATCGGCGCGGCGCGGCTCGGCTCGCAGCCGTGCAGGCGCTCTACCAGATGGACATCGCCGGCGCCGGGCTGAACGACGTGATCGCGGAGTTCGAGAGCCACTGGCTCGGCAACGAGGTCGAAGGCGAGACGTATCTGCCGGCGGAAGCAGCGTTTTTCCGTGACGTCGTCTCCGGCGTGGTGCGCGACCAGGCCAGGCTCGATCCGTTGATCGACGAGGCGCTGTCCAAGGGCTGGCCGCTGCAGCGGATCGATGCGATCCTGCGCGCGGTGCTGCGGGCAGGCTCCTACGAACTGGAGCACCGCAAGGACGTGCCGGGCCGCGTGGTCGTCTCCGAATATGTCGACGTCGCGCATGCGTTCGTGGAGAAGGACGAGACCGGCATGGTGAACGCGGTGCTCGACCAGATCGCCCGGCAGTTCCGGGCCGACGAGTTCGTGCGTGGCTAACCCACGCATTCCGCCGTCATCATCCGCGAATGCGGATGATCCAGTAAGCGGCGACGGTTATGCTGGATCACGGGCAGCGCGGAATACTGGATCGCCCGGTCAAGCCGGGCGATGACGGGTGAGGAGACTTCGGGCGGCATGGCCAGCGGGAAGAGCAACTCATCCGGTGAAGACTCCCTGATCGCGCGCTACTTCAAGCCGCTCGCGAAGGACCCGGGCGCCTTCAATCTCGATGACGATGCGGCGGCGCTGCGTGCGGGGGACGACGATATCGTCGTCACCACCGATGCGATCGTCGAGGGCGTGCATTTCCTGCGCGGCGATCCGCCGGCGACGCTGGCGCGCAAGGCGCTGCGGGTCAATCTCTCCGATCTGGCGGCGAAGGGGGCGGACCCTGCCGGCTTCGTGCTGACACTGGCGCTGCGCGGTGCTGACGATGCCTGGCTAAAACCGTTTGCGCAGGCGCTTGGCGAGGACGCCGCGCAATTCGGCTGTCCGCTGCTAGGCGGCGACACGGTCTCCACGCCGGGACCGGTCATGATCTCGGTTACTGCGTTCGGGCGCCTGCCGCAGGGCAAGATGGTTCATCGCCGCGGCGCGCGGGCAGGGGACCGCGTCGTGGTTACCGGCACCATCGGCGATGCCGCGCTCGGGCTCAACCTGCTGAAGGCCGGGCCGGTCGCTTCGGCGCTCGCCAACGACGCTGCCGCCCGCGAGATGCTCACCGGCCGCTACCGCGTGCCGCAGCCGCGCAATGCGCTCGCCAGGGCGGTGCGCGACTACGCCAGCGCCGCGATGGACGTATCCGATGGGCTTGCCGGTGATCTCGCAAAGCTCTGCACGGCTTCCGCCGTCTCGGCCGTGATCGACGTCCAGAGCATTCCGCTCTCGCCGTCGGCCGCCGCGCTGGTGGCGCGCAAGGTCGTCGGCATCGAGACCCTGCTCTCGGGCGGCGACGACTACGAGATCCTCTGCGCGATCCCCGGGGACCGCATGGCCGCCTTCGTGCAGGAGGCCAAGCGGGCCGGCGTTGCTGTGACAGCGATCGGCGGCATCATCGCGGGCTCCGCACCCCCAAGCTTCCTCGACTCACAGGGCCGGGAATTGGCGCTGAAGCGCCTGTCCTACAGCCATTTCTAGAGGGCAAGCCGCATCCGCGATGGATGCTCTGCTCCTTCTCGCGCTCGCGGGGAGGTGAAGGGGACGCGCGGCCTGATTTAACCGGTCGCATCGGGCTCTAGAATTACCCGAGAAAGCCGCCCCTCAGACTAATTGGCTGCCCAAATCGTCCCGTTTTGGCCCCCGGCGGCGTTGCGCTGCGAAAGCGATTTTGGCAAGGTCGTGACCGATTGTGGCCACCCTTCAGGGCAGGGGTGGACCACTTAATAAGCGCCTGCCGCATCCCGCGGAAAAAACAAAGGCGTGGGGATACATCAAGGATCTGAGGCAAAATTCCAATGACAGCATTATGGTTGATCGTGCTCTGCGGAATACTTTCCGTTGTCTACGCGATCTGGGCTACTTCTTCCGTTCTGAACGCTGACGCGGGCAGCCCGCGCATGCAGGAGATTGCCGCGGCGGTGCGCGAAGGCGCACAGGCCTATCTGCGGCGCCAGTACACCACGATCGGCATCGTCGGTGTCGTGATCTTCATCCTGCTGACCTACTTCCTCGGCGCCCTGGTCGCGATCGGCTTCGCGATCGGTGCGATCCTGTCGGGCGCGGCCGGTTTCATCGGCATGAACGTCTCGGTCCGCGCCAATGTCCGCACCGCGCAGGCGGCGACGAAGTCGCTCGCCGGCGGCCTGGAGCTGGCCTTCAAGGCGGGCGCGATCACCGGCCTGCTGGTCGCGGGCCTGGCGCTGCTCGGCGTCACCATCTATTTCGCCTACCTGACCAAGATCGCAGGGTTCGCGGCGGATAGCCGCACTGTGATCGACGCCATGGTGGCGCTCGGCTTCGGCGCTTCGCTGATCTCGATCTTCGCCCGTCTCGGCGGCGGCATCTTCACCAAGGGCGCCGACGTCGGCGGCGATCTCGTCGGCAAGGTCGAGGCCGGCATCCCCGAGGACGATCCACGCAACCCGGCCACCATCGCAGACAATGTCGGCGACAATGTCGGCGACTGCGCCGGCATGGCGGCCGACCTGTTCGAGACCTATGCGGTGACCGCGGTCGCCACCATGGTGCTGGCGGCGATCTTCTTCGCGAAGTCGCCGATCCTGGTGAACATGATGACGCTGCCGCTCGCGATCGGCGGCATCTGCATCATCACCTCGATCATCGGGACTTTCTTCGTCAAGCTCGGCTCCAGCCAGTCGATCATGGGCGCGCTCTACAAGGGCCTGATCGCGACCGGCATCCTGTCGCTGATCGGCATCGCCGGCGTGATCTACTACCTGATCGGCTTCGACAAGCTGCCGGGCGTGGACTATTCCGGCATGTCGCTGTTCCAATGCGGCGTGGTCGGCCTCGTCGTCACCGCGCTGATCATCTGGATCACCGAATACTATACCGGCACCGACTATCGGCCGGTGAAGTCGATCGCGGCCGCCTCGGTCACCGGCCACGGCACCAACGTGATCCAGGGGCTGGCGATCTCGATGGAGGCGACCGCGCTGCCGGCCATGGTCATCATCGCCGGCATCCTCGTCACCTACAGCCTCGCCGGCCTGTTCGGCATCGCGATCGCGACGGCGACCATGTTGGCGCTGGCCGGCATGATCGTGGCGCTCGACGCCTTCGGTCCGGTCACCGACAATGCCGGCGGCATCGCCGAGATGGCGGGACTGCCGAAGGAGGTGCGCAAGTCGACCGACGCGCTGGACGCGGTCGGCAACACCACCAAGGCCGTGACCAAGGGCTATGCGATCGGTTCCGCCGGTCTCGGCGCGCTGGTGCTGTTTGCGGCCTATAACCAGGACCTCAAATTCTTCATCAGCGACTCCGCCAATCACACCTACTTCGCGGGCGTCAATCCGGACTTCTCGCTCAACAATCCTTATGTGGTGGTCGGGCTGCTGTTCGGTGGCCTCTTGCCATATCTGTTCGGCGCGATGGGCATGACCGCTGTCGGCCGTGCGGCCGGCGCGATCGTGGAAGAGGTGCGGCGCCAGTTCCGCGAGAAGCCGGGCATCATGCAGGGCACCGACAAGCCGGACTACGGCAAGGCGGTCGACCTCCTGACCAAGGCTGCGATCAAGGAGATGATCATCCCCTCGCTGCTGCCGGTGCTGTCGCCGATCGTGGTCTACTTCCTGATCTACGCGATCGCGGGCGGCGGCGCGGCCGGCAAGTCGGCGGCGTTCTCCGCCGTCGGCGCGATGCTGCTCGGCGTCATCGTCACCGGCCTGTTCGTGGCGATCTCCATGACGTCAGGCGGCGGCGCCTGGGATAACGCCAAGAAATACATCGAAGACGGCCATTACGGCGGCAAGGGCTCCGATGCCCACAAGTCCGCGGTGACGGGCGACACCGTCGGCGATCCCTACAAGGACACCGCGGGCCCGGCGGTCAACCCGATGATCAAGATCACCAACATCGTGGCGCTGCTGCTGCTGGCAATCCTGGCGCACTGAGCGGCGCGAGCTGAACGCAAAACCCCGCGACGCAAGTCGCGGGGTTTTGTTTTGAGCGTGTCGATCGCACCCTCCGCGTCATTGCGAGCGAAGCGAAGCAATCCATGTCACTACGGGTGGATTGCTTCGTCGCTGACGCTCCTCGCAATGACGGCGGTAGAAGCTATTTCACCTCCATCTGCAGGCCTTCCTTCTCGATGATAGCAGCGAATTTCTTCGTCTCGGCGTCGACGAAATCGGTGAACTGCTGCGGCGTGCCGTAGTCGGGGCGGGCGCCCATGCCGGCGATGTTCTTCTTGATGTCGTCGCGCTCAAGCATCGCCTTCACCTGGCGGTTGAGCTCGTCCACGATCGGCGCGGGTGTGGTCTTGGGCAGGAAGACGCCGAACCAGGAGGAGACTTCGAATTTCGATAGCTCCGGCGCGCTCTCGCGCATGGTCGGCAGTTTCGGCGCGGCATCGCTGCGCTCGGTGGTGGTGACGCAGAGCCCGTTGAGCTTGCCGTCGAGCACCTGCGGCAGCGACGGGTAGAGGTTGTCGAACAGGACCTGGATGTCACCCGCGAGTCCGGCCTGCAGCGCGGGGCCGGCGCCGCGGAACGGCACATGGGTCATCTTCAACCCGGTGAGCTGCAGGAACCAGGCGCCCGTTAGATGCGGGCTCTGGCCGGTCCCGGACGAGCCATAGGTGAGCTTGTCCGGATTGGCCTTCAGATAGGTGATCAGTTCGGGGATCGACTTGATGCCGGTCGAGGGATGCGCCGAGACGATGTTCGGAATCCGGATCATGTTGGAGACCGGCTGCAACTGATCCTTCTGGTAGTTGAGGTTCTTGAAGATCGAATAGGCGATCGCATTCGGCCCGGGATTGCCGATCAGGATGGTGTGGCCGTCGCCCTTGTTGCGGACGACCTCGGCGGTGCCGATGGTGCCGCCGGCGCCCGAGCGGCTCTCCACGATCGCCGACTGTCCCCAGGCGGTCTGCAGATGCGCCGCCAGCAGGCGGCCCATCACGTCGGTGGAGCCGCCGGCGGCGGCCGGCACGATCAGGCGGACAGTCTCGGTCGGCCGCCAGTCGCCGGCCCCGAGGCTCGCGCGCGGCAGGATGGCGGCGGCCGAGACGGCGGCCGTGCCCGTCAGCAGACGACGGCGGGAAAGCAAGGTTCGGCTCACGTGTTCACTCCCTGATTTGATCTTGTTTTCAGGGAGCGTAGGGGAGCGCAGGGCGGTCCGGCAAGCGAGGAGTTAAGCGGCGACTTGGCGCAGCGGGCCGATGGTTAGTTGAAGCTCAAGAGCTTGAACAGCGGCGTCAGGTAGCTGAGCTCCTGGCCCGAGGTCGGGGTGGTGCGGCTGACGAAGTCGAAGATCTTGCCGTCCTGCAGGCCGTAATTGGCGATGCGGCGGACGGTGCGGTTCTTGTCGAAATAAACCGCGATCACGCGCTGGTCGACCACCCGCTGGTTCATGAAGGCGACCGGACGCTCGGTGCGCTGGGAGATGTAATAGAACACCTCGCCGTCCAGCGTCGCCACCGTCGAGGGCGTGCCCATCACGATCAGCACCTGGTCCTGGCTGGCGCCGATCGGAATCTGCTCCAGCGCGCCCTGGGGCAGGATATACCCCTTCTGGAATTGCTCGCCAGTGCAGGCGGCCAGCAGCACGCAGACGAGGCCGATGGCCGCCGCGACGCGGCAGCGCGCTAGCACGCCGCGTAAAGAGGACACGCGTGGGCTGATCTCGTTGGCTCTGGTCATCGGCGGAACTGATTCGTCCCCTTGCGTCGCGCGAGGCGTTGACGTACCGGGCACGGCTGAGGATTGCAACAGAAGCGGGCGCTTTGGGCCCCCGCGCGGAACCCACAATGCTTTGGCCGTTCAATCAATTCAGAAAACCCCGGCTAACACCGCGCGGCACCATTGAGACCATCTATGGCATGATCGTGACGCAGGCGCGAGAACCGGTGTTTTACCGGCAGTTCGCGGTCGCGGACACGGTTAACGGCCGATTCGACCTGCTGCTGGTGCATTTGTGGCTGGTGCTGCGGCGCCTGCGGGCGGTGGAAGGCGAATCGGGCCTGTCGCAGGCGTTGTTCGACCGCTTTTGCGAGGACATGGACGACAATCTGCGCGAAATGGGGGTTGGCGACCTCACGGTGCCGAAGCGGATGAAGGCGTTCGGCGAAGCCTTCTACGGCCGTTCCGTGGCCTACGATCTTGCGCTCTCCGACGGCCCCGAGGCGCTGGCAAACGCTTTCTGCAAGAATATCTTTGATGGCAAGGACATCGAGAAGGCACGGCAGCTCGCGACCTATGCCGGGCGCGTGGCGGCCGTGCTGGACCAGCTCGACGCAACGGCGCTGTCGGGCGGATCGTGGAAGTTTCCAGTGCCGGAGCAGGTGGGCGCGGCTCAATGAACAGGACGACCGAGACAGAGAGGCTGAGCATTCCGCGCGACCCTTGGCGCGCGCTGGTCGCGGTGGCGCAGGTGCCGGAAACCGGCCTGCACCGCGACATCGAGGCCGATCCACGCCAGCGCCAGGCACTGGCTGATATTGCGGGCCTGCGCGAAGTGCTTTCCGCTGAGGCATCGTTCGACGTCACGCCGAAGAGCGGCGGCCGCTTCCATGTCGCGGGCTCCGTGCGCGCCCGCATCGGGCAGACCTGCGTGGTGACGCTCGAGGAGATCGAGAACGACATCGACGAGGAGATCGACCTGATCTTCGCTCCGCCGGAGCAGATCCCGCAGATGGCTGCGCTGGCGGAAGAGGCCGAACGCAGCGACGCCGAGATTCCCGACCCGCCGGAGCCGATCGAGAACGGCATGATCGATCTCGGCCGGCTTGCGACCGACGCTCTGTTCCTCGCGATCGATCCCTATCCGCGCAAGGCGGATGCCGTGTTCGAGTCGGTGGTCGAGGCCGCCGACCCCGAGGATCACCCGTTTGCCGCGCTGAAAGCGTTGCAGGCCACGCCGAAAACCCCCGGTGGAAACAGGCCGAAAGGGAAATCCAACGGGAAATAGGCTCCGGTTAAAGTGGATTGTGAGGGCGAACCATCGCGCGAAATCGATCCTATGCATTCTCATAAATATGAGATAAGATATTGAACAAATTGAAATATCCTGTGTCGATGCCTCCGCATTCCCGCAACCCTGAGCCGGCTGGTAAAGCTTGGTGAAGAGGTTGTGTCAGAATGGGGACAGGTTATTGTCGCGGCCCGGCCGGGCGCGCCGTTGCCTCCGGCCGTACATCGCTTGCGCGATGGACATCGCGATTGCGACAGACATCGCTGACCGCGATGGACATCGCTGATGGCGGTGGCTTTCAAACGGGTGGCTGGTCCGCTTCAAGGCCGCCGAGAGCAGGTTTCCGGGACGTTCATGCCTAAAAAGGTTCGAATCGCGCTTGACGCCATGGGTGGCGATGACGGCGCATCGGTCGTCGTCCCCGGCGCCGCCATCTCGTTGAGCCGGCATCCTGACACCGAATTCTTGCTGTTTGGCGACAGCAAGCTGATCGAGTCGGAATTGGCGGCGCATCCCGCTCTGAAGGCGGCCTCGCGCGTGATCCACACCGACGTCGCGATCAGCAACGATGAGAAGCCGAGTCAGGCGCTCAGGCGCGGCCGCAAGACCTCATCGATGTGGCTTGCGATCGACGCGGTGAAGCACGGAGAGGCCGATGTCGCGGTGTCAGCCGGCAACACCGGCGCGCTGATGGCGATGGCGCGGTTCAACCTGCGCACGTTGCCCGGAATCGACCGCCCGGCGATCGCGGCGCTGTGGCCGACCGTGCGTGGCGACACCATCGTGCTCGACCTCGGTGCGACCATCGGTGGCGACGCGCAGCATTTGGTGGCGCTGGCTTTGATGGGCGGCGCGATGGCGAGCGTCCGATTCAACGTGGAGCGGCCGACCGTAGGGCTGCTCAACATCGGTCGGGAAGAGATGAAGGGACATGAGGAGATCCGCGAGGCGGCCGAGATGTTGCGGGCGATGAACCTGCCGCAACTGAACTATGTCGGCTTCGTCGAGAGCGACGGCATCGGCAAGGGCATCGCCGACGTTGTCGTCACGGAGGGATATGCCGGCAACATCGCGCTGAAGGCGGCCGAGGGCACCGCGCGGCAGATGGTGGACTTCCTGCGCAATGCTTTGTCCCAGACCTGGCCGAGGCGCATCGGCTATCTCCTGGCCCGCGGCGCCTTCCGGGCGTTGCGCGACAAGATGGATCCCAACAAGTCAAATGGCGGGGTGCTGCTCGGCCTCAAGGGCCTGGTGGTGAAAAGTCACGGTGGGATCAATTCCGAAGGCTTTGCCTACGCGGTCGATGTTGGCTATGAGATGGCCCACTACGATCTCCTCACCAAGATCAATCAGATGCTCAACCGCGTCGGCAGCGCGCTGGCCTCAGCGCAGACCGCGCAGGAGGCTGTCTCGTGACTGCGATACGATCGGTCGTGCTCGGCTGCGGCTCTTATCTGCCGGCGCGGGTCGTGACCAATGCCGAGCTGGCGACCCGGGTTGATACGTCAGACGAATGGATCGTGCAGCGCACCGGCATCAGGGAGCGGCACATCGCGGCCGAAGGGGAGTTCACCTCCCATCTCGGCATCAACGCGGCGCGCGCGGCACTGGCGAACGCCGGCCTTGATGCGCAGGACATCGACCTGATCGTGCTCGCGACCTCGACGCCGGACAATACGTTTCCGGCAACCGCGGTCGCGGTGCAGAACGGGCTCGGCATCACCCATGGCGTAGCTTTCGACTTGCAAGCGGTGTGCTCCGGCTTCGTGTTCGCGCTGGCGACCGCCGACAATTTCCTGCGCACCGGCGCCTACAAGCGGGCGCTGGTGATCGGTGCCGAGACCTTCTCGCGCATCCTGGACTGGAACGACCGCGGCACCTGCGTGCTGTTCGGCGACGGCGCCGGCGCGGTGGTGCTGGAAGCGCAGGAGCAGCCGGGCAAACCGTCTGACCGCGGCGTGCTGACGACGCATCTGCGCTCCGACGGCCGCCACAAGTCGAAGCTGTTCGTCGACGGCGGCCCGGGATCGACGCAGACGGTCGGCCATCTGCGAATGGAAGGCCGCGAAGTGTTCAAGCATGCGGTCGGCATGATCACCGACGTGATCGTCGACGCCTTCAACGCCACCGGCGCCAGCGCCGAGGACATCGACTGGTTCATTCCGCACCAGGCCAACAAGCGGATCATCGATGCTTCGGCGCACAAGCTTCATATTGCACCGCAAAAAGTGGTGCTGACGGTCGATCGCCACGGCAACACCTCGGCGGCATCGATTCCCCTGGCGCTGTCCGTCGCGGTGAAGGATGGACGCGTGAAGCGGGGCGATCTCGTGCTGTTCGAAGCGATGGGTGGCGGCTTCACCTGGGGCTCGGCGCTCGTCCGTTGGTGAGTCTCGCAATCAAAAAGGATACCTCCCTGACGATTTTTGGCAGGCTGCTGCATTATCGCCACTGTTGACCATTGCCTGCTAACCTCCTAATTTCAGGGGACAAATTTTGTTCGCCGAGAGTGCGGGGCAGGCGATGACCGGAACCGGTAAAACAGTCACACGAGTCGATTTGTGCGAAGCGGTCTACCAAAAGGTGGGGCTGTCGCGCACCGAATCCTCGGCGTTTGTCGAGCTCGTCTTGAAGGAAATCACCGATTGCCTGGAAAAGGGTGAAACGGTGAAGCTGTCATCCTTCGGCTCGTTCATGGTGCGAAAGAAGGGCCAGCGCATCGGACGTAATCCGAAGACCGGCACCGAAGTGCCGATCTCGCCGCGGCGGGTGATGGTGTTCAAGCCGTCGGCGATCCTGAAGCAGCGGATCAACGGCAACCACGGGCCGACCAACGGCGAAGGCAAGAGCGGATAAGTCCTTCTTGGGCGTTATGACGTTTCTTCGAATCGTCATCCCGCGCTATCGTTGTTCGAGTGTGATCACGGCGCGGACGCGTGGCGTCTGTCGCAAGCGCATTTGCGCGGATCATGCTCTGGAGCATGTTCGGTTCTGTTGAATCAGAGCCGAAACTCTAGAGTCTTGTTCTGACGCGTTTTCTTGACGCGAACCGGTATCCACTTCGCTCGAAAACGCTCTAGGAGAGGGAGCGGGCATTTGGAAAAGGCGCCCGATGCATTCCGTACCATCAGCGAGGTAGCGGACGAACTCGACATCCCCCAGCATGTGTTGCGCTTCTGGGAGACGCGGTTCGCGCAGATCAAGCCGATGAAGCGTAGCGGCGGCCGCCGCTACTACCGCCCTGACGATGTCGACCTGCTCAAGGGGATTCGCCGTCTGTTGTACGGCGAGGGCTATACCATCCGTGGCGTGCAGCGGATCCTGAAGGAGCACGGCATCAAGTCGGTCCAGGCGGTCGCCGACCAGAGCGCGGCGATCTCCTTCGGCGCCGTCGAGGAGGCGATCGGCCAGAGCCTGCGGGAACCCGACGAGGAGGATGAGGAGGCCGCCGGCCACGATAACGATGCCGAGGACGAGGAATTTGATGACGGCAACGCTATCGAGATCGATTACCGCTTCGTCGACCCCGACGAGGACGGCATCCTTGCCCCCTTCAAGGGCCGGCAGGCACCGGCCGCGCAGCCTGCGGCCGCAGCGGCGCCCGCCCGCGGCATCCCTGCCGCCGACCGCGAGCGCCTGCAGCGCGCGCTGCAGGACCTGATCAGCTGCCGGGAGATGCTGGATTCGGCATTGAAGGACGGCGAAAGCCGGTAATCGCGGCCGGGCTGTCTAGAGCATTTTCGGTTCTGATTGAATCAGAACCGAAGCTCTAGATTCTTGTTTTGACGCGTTTTCTGCGCAGATAAGTCTACGCAATCTGCGTAAACTTGATTGCTGTGCGAACCGGTATCCACTTCGCTCGAAAACGCTCTAGGAGCCGGCCGGCGGATGCACCGGCTCGCGGTGCACCTCGCGTCCTGACTCGCTGACGACCACGATCGCCAGGTCCGGTTCAGCAGGAGCCTCCTTGCGAAAATGCGCGGCGAGCTCCTTGCTGTATTCGATAGCCTCGGCGTCCGATGAAAACTGCTTCCCGATCCGGTCGCGGGTCGGAACTCCGTCCTTCCGGTCGAAATAGAAGGTCTGCACTTCGTTTGCCTCTGGTTTTGGGATCGTGGGCGGACTGGCGGAACGGCTACCCAACTACCGCGCCGACGGGAACTTTGGCTTGATCTGCCTCAATCTGGAGCGGCGGGCCCAAGCCGAGCCGTTTCGGTCGCGCGCTTCTGCGAGAGCCGCCCGCGGGACAAGGCTCGGTGAGCACGATCCGATCGCGCCTTGCGCGAAGCCCTGATCGCAGCTAATGGAACGATATCGGAGCGTGGCGCAGCCCGGTTAGCGCACTAGTCTGGGAGACTAGGGGTCGAAGGTTCAAATCCTTTCGCTCCGACCAAAATCTTCAATGTTTTGATGTGTACCCAGACGGGCGGTTTGCAGGCGACCGCCCGGTTTACAATTTTGTTCGCCGACCGTTCTGGCCCCGCATAAGCGGGAAGCCGGTAAGCCAGCCTGCCGCTCCGTTTCACGAAAAAAATGCGATGACGAGAGGATCACGCCGGCGCAATCCGTAAGGGTTGCGTCAATGTCACATCGAACATTTGTTTTATGGATGGAAAGCCAGAGTTTGGCGGCACGCGGAACCAAAAGTTCTCAAAGCGGTTCGAACTTGGTTTTGCCCTAACAAATGCCAGGAGGATAAATGGCTCGTCGACCCCTAGGAGCCGGGCTGCTCGCTGCGATTGCATTAACGTGGCCAGTGGATCTTGCGATGCTTCCTTCACCAGCAAACGCGGCCGTTGTGACCGACATGAGTGCGCAGCGTCGACCTCCGGGCGCGCATCGTCCTCCCGGCGCCCATCGTCCTCGTCCACCGGCTGCCCGTCCGCCCGGAGCGCATCGCCCTCGGCCACCTGGTGCGCATCGCCCACGTCCGCCAGGTGTGCATCGTCCCCCAATTGGCGCCCATCGTCCCTGGGCGCGTCCGCCGCGCTACACTTGGCGTCCCGGCGGCGCAATCGCAGCAGGTGCTGCGCTTGGCTTCATCGCGGCCGCAACCGCCGCTGCGTGGGCGGGCGCGCCGCCCGCGCCTGGTCTTTGCTGGTATTACACTGACTGGACGCAACGGCAGGGCTTCTGGGACACTTGTCCGTAGGCTCGACCCGGAGATCGAAAATCAAGAGGGCGCGGTGATCGCGCCCTTTGTTTTGGTGGGCTGATGGCCCGCCGTTAGCGGAAGTGTACATCGTGCTCGACATGGAGCAAGGGAGCGACGTTGGCCGCGCTTGATCCAACCTTACCGTGGCAGCTTCGCGTTTCTGATGTGTTTGATAGCCATGAAGTACGCTGACACTGCAACCATCAGCACACCTACGGCGAACATGACTCCTTCAAAAACCAACACAGTCTCTTCCTTTCACTCACCGGGCCAGGACACCCTCTGAGCGTTCCCTTGCTCATTGATATAGGACGCCGGCGTCTCGGACGCGGTCTTCCGCGGCTTAAATTCGCGTAAGGCGCTCCGTCCTCGATGCTCGACCGCGCATGCAACCTCAAAGCGCGGCTTTCTCGAAAGGTTGCGCATTTGCTGCTTGGGTTCGGGGTGGCGGCGTAGCCGCAACTTCCTGTTGATGCGTGTGAATTGCCACACAGGATACAAATGCGAATCGCTCTAGACTGAAATGGCGTCCCTCAGGCGCGCCTCCCTAACCTTGAGCCCGTCGCCAATGGCGGGCTTCCCTTCAACAGGCGCCCAACGCCAAAGCGTTTTCGAGCAAAGTGGACGCCGGTTCGCGTGAAGAAACGCGTCAATCCAAGAATCTGGTGTTCGCGCTGGTGCACACCTGTGCTCACCGGTGGGGTATCCGCATTCTTACTGAGCCGATTTTCATTCCCTCGTTACAAGCTTCGGCATTTAATTGCCGCATCGTATCACCTGATCATATTCGCGAATTAACCCGGCAGCTGCTACCTGCCGGGTTTTTCGTTTCTGTCCCGAGGGGCCGTCTAACCCTTGAAGAACCCTCTGATGGACGGCTGGATCGTCAAACGGTAAGCGACCGCGCTGTTGCCGCTGAAAGTCTCCAGCGACGTATCGCAAGCGGGGCAGCGATATTCGCCCGGCTCGCCCTTCTCAGACGATAGCTCGATCCTGCGGAATCCCGCCCCACACTTGGGACAGGTCACGTCGTCTTTTCTCATCAGATCACCCTTCGGTATGTGCCAACGCTTTACCCTGCGTTGGGCGGCGGAGCTATGATCTGAGAGTTACGAGTGTAACAACGTACGGACGCGCTACACCATCAGTGCCGCGGTGGATATGTGGCGATCTTACGGTCGCCCTGCCAAAGTTCGACTGCGCAATCTTGCGCGAGTTGCTCGGCCCGTTCCTTGGCCGTGTCCTCGTCGCTGCAAAGCAGATCAATACGGCTGACAATCCTGCCATCAGGCCCAAGCAAATAGGCCCTGTACTCTTCCATCGAAGTCGTCTCGCGTCGCGCGGCTTACGGCCGGCGCGTCATGATTAAAGCGACTCGCGATGGCTTGTCACCGGGAAAAATAGGCAATCTGTTCGCGGATTGGCCGGCGATCTCGCTGAGATCGGCGAGGTCGCTACCTCGCCACGTTCGCCGCCGGTTCACGCCGGCGGACCGCTCCAATCCAGGCGACAGGTCGAAACCAGAGAATTGGTCAAGCTTTGCACAGCCAACCTTTCCTCGTTCAGGCGCCTTTCGACGAACCCGCGCTCAAGGTCCGAGAGATTGGTTCCAAGCAGCCGCCGATATCGGCTGATGTTGCTTCTATGAGCCCGCAGACGGGTGACTTTGTCGTCGGTCATCGAGCATCCAATGTACGGGAGGGGTCGGTTGTGAAGCTGTGGGAATACCGTCGCTACTTAACCCTCGATATGAAGCTTTCGCAGGTTCATCTCGGCCCCAACACTTGGCGGTTGATAAAATTGCGCCGCCGGGCTCGAAATACATTGTCCCGGCGGCGTGTCTCAACTGGTGCCCTGAAATCCCAGCAACGGTATTCTAGCAGGACCATGCTGCGCGAAATGTGAAATAGTTCACACAACAGGCAAAGAAAGCAGCCGAGCGGGACCGGACTGCAAAGGGCAGGGGGTCCCAACTTGGGGGATCTGGTGCGCGCTCATGCAACTTGACCACGAGAGTTTCCCAAGGATGGTTCAATTCCGCCGCTCCGACCATTCAGCGTCGGATGCTCCTTGATCTTGAGCCACACGCCCCCCTGAGGGCGCAGCGTGATCGACGGAAATGGCGTCACCTTGCGATCCGGCAGCCACTCCATCGAGAAACGTTGCGCCATCGTCGTCAGCACCAGAACGGCTTCCATCATGGCGAAACGCTGGCCGATGCAGACGCGCGGTCCGCCGCCGAACGGCATATAGGCGAAGCGGGGCAGCTTACGCTCAAGGTCGCCCATCCAGCGCTCGGGACGGAAAGTCTCCGGGTCCTGGAAGTAATGCGGGTTGCGATGCAGGACCCATGGAATGATGAAGATGGTTGTCCCGGCTTCGAAGGAGTAGCCGCCAAGCTCGAAAGGTTGCACGGATTCCCGGCCGATCGCCCACGCCGGCGGGTAAAGCCGCATCGCTTCCATCACGACGCTTTCGGTGAACTTCAAGCGCGGAAGGTCGTCGGCTGTTACGGGGCGATCGCCCAGCACTTCCGCGATCTCGGCGGCCATGCGCGCTTCCACGCCCGGATACTGGCCGAGCAGGAACCAGGTCCAGGAAAGTGCCAGAGCCGTGGTCTCGTGCCCTGCAAGCAGGAGCGTAATCGCCTCGTCTCGAAGCAGCGAGTCGCTCATAGGCTTTCCCGCCTCGTCGCGCGCTGTCATCAGACGCGACAGAAAGTCATTTCGATGGTCCAGGCCGCCCTTGCGCCGCTCAGCGATCATGGACGAAACAACTCTCTCGGCCGTTCGGATCGCCTGCTGATATCTGAGGTGGCCGGGCAATGGAAACGCGTCCGGAATAAGGATCGGGCGCTTGTAGCGCGATGCGATCTCCACGATGAGATCGTTTACTGCACCGTCCATGTCGCGGATGTCTTGCTCCACCTCAGAATCAAACAGAGTCTTGGCTGCGATGCGCAGTGTCAGTCCCATCATCTCGGGATGGATGTTGATGATCTCGCCATCCTTCCAGCCATCAAGCATCCGGCGGGTAAGGGTCACCATCGCGTCGTCGTAAGCACGAAGTTGCTCGCCGGCGAAGGCAGGCGCAGCCAAGCGCCGCTGGCGCTGCCAAAGCGCGCCTTCGCTGGTCAGCAGGCCTTTGCCGAACACCGCCGTTACATGGCGCCAGAAGAACGTGTGCTTGATGTAGTTTCGATGTTCCTGGACGAGGACCTTCTCGGTCGCGGGCAAGTCGCTGACAAAGAGTGCCTTCCACCCGGCAAGATTGAGCGAGACGAAGTCGCCGTACCGGTCCGCCATTTCGGGAAAGAAGCGAAGCGGGTCCTTGCCGAGCGCCAGCAGGTTTCCAAGCAACGGCACGCCGCGCGGGCCTGGCGGCCGACGCGGCGGAGAACGCCACCCGTCGCTTGTTGGTGCGTCCACGGGAAAAGTTCAGTCCTGCTTTCGGCGGCGCCTGATCAGCCAGTAGACGCCATAGCCAATGGCGAGAATCGGAAGGCCTGCGCCAGCGATCGGCCCGGGGGCTCCGCTGACTTTGTTGTGACCGGGGGCGTACTCGCAATTCCCGTTGTCGTTGCAGGCTTGCGCGGGCAGGGTGACGGTCGTCAGACCAAGCGCCAAAATCGCGGCGGCAATGCCAGAACCGGTCTTCATTCGACTTCTCCTTGATCCTGACGAGATTAAACTGACGAATTAAATATCGCATTAAAAAAATAAATGAGTTAACCTATTTAATGTTCCCGATGTTTTTTGCCGTGCTCGCACGTCGCAAGGAGATGCCTGCCGGGTTCGGCGCCGGAAGAAGCCGCTGGTTCAGTCGCAGCCATATTTCCACTCGCTGACAGCTCGAACTGGGCAAGGACGTCAGCAGCAACCTCCTGGTGCAAATGGAGATGCCGATCAGGCAGGGAGAGCGGCGGCCGTTGATGCGAGCAAGGTCCATCACGGCCAATCGGGAACATGCAATGCGCTATGGCGTTCTATCGGCAGGAAGAGGAATCGCCATGGATAGTCTGACCAAGAGGGATCAACGCGACCGCTCCAAGATCAACATGCACGAGGACTTCGAGGTCAAGTACTGGACCAGAGAACTCGGGATAACGAGAGAGCGGCTGCAGAAGGTTGTCGACAAGGTTGGCAATAGCGCCGCCACGGTCCGGAAGGAGCTGGGCAGATGAAGGTGGACGAGCAGGCGATCCGAGCGCGCGCCTTTCGATTGTGGGAAGCGGCGGGAAGCCCCGAAGGTGAAGAAGAGCGTTACTGGTACGAAGCGGAGCGCCAGCTCAAGCAAGAGCAGATCCAGCACGAGTTGAAGATGCCGGATACCTTGTGAACCGGAACGGCGCTCAAGCAGCAACGGTTGGAACAGTGCAGCTGCGGTCATGGCAGACGACGCAAACAGATTCCGCAAGCAGGCCGAAGAGTGCCGTCAGCACGCCGCCAAGGCCGTAGGCCCGCTTGAGAAAGAGCAATGGCATCGGCTTTCGGAGGAATGGCTGAAGCTGGCGCAGGCGACGGAGGACGGACGCTCTCGCTGCAGCGAAACGAGACCGGCGTGACGGCTTGCTAGATACCCAGCACCCAAACGGCGACGATGGTGCCGAGCACGGCGAGGCCGCTGATGGTCCAGCCGGTGAGGTACGCCCCGCTGCCAGCCTCGGGCTGATCGACCATGGTATCGTGCCAATCGGTCATGACGGCCTCCATCCATTGCCTCCCGGAAGTAGGTCGCCGCAGACGGCTCAAGGTTCAAAGCGCGAACGCGGCGCAGATGGTCTGCGCCGCGTTCGAGCTGGATCAGGCAAACGAGCCGGCTATTTCGCGCTTCGCTTGGGTTTGCGCACCGCGCGGACCTTGCCGCTGGTGCCCCCGCCGCAGAAGAATTGATCGCGTCCGTCGGACTCGAGCCCTGACACGCTGACGCCGGGCGGCAGCGCGAGGCGCTCCAGGGCCTCTCCGGTCTTGGGATCAATTCTGGTCAGATCGCCTTCGTCGCCTTCCCAGGTGCCGTGCCAAAGCTCGCCGTCGATCCAGGTGACGCCGGTGACGAAGCGGTTGGAC
Organism: Bradyrhizobium sp. Ai1a-2; assembly: GCF_000426245.1. Lineage (GTDB taxonomy): Bacteria > Pseudomonadota > Alphaproteobacteria > Rhizobiales > Xanthobacteraceae > Bradyrhizobium. Next base: position 22,246 of record NZ_AUEZ01000022.1, read on the forward strand.
TGGATGGTGCGGAGGATCGCTCCGGTTTTGGGGTCGATCTGGTGGATCTTCCGCTCACGGTACTGCCCGACCCAGAGCGTGCCTTCGGCCCAGGCCAGCCCTGAATCTGCGCCGCCGCCGGGCGCGGGGATCGTGGCGAGCACGCGGCCGCTCTTCGGATCGATCTTCTGGATGCGGTTCTCAGCGATTTGAAACAAATGCTGGCCGTCGAAGGCCGTCCCCGCATGCGCCGGCACATCGATGGATTGCACCGTGTCCCCGCTCGCCGGATCCATGGCGCTGATCCGGTCGCCGGACGCGAACCAGACCAGCTTGCCGTCGTATGTCAGCCCATGAACGTGGTCGACGCCCGGGAATGGGCCGTATTCGCGGATGATTTCGGCTGCTGACGTGATCATGCTTCCTCCTCGCTGTTCGAAAGTGGAGGCACCCTAGCCATTTGGCAGCGGCGCGGTGAGTAACAACGTCGTCGCGAAACCCGGCAAAGGCGGGGTCATCCAGCGGCGCGCGCGCCCGCGGCCGAACCACTGCACCTTGTCTCTTGCCGCGAGCTCGTCGAGCGCCCGCTGCACGGTGCGCTGACTGGAGCCGAGCGCCAGCGCCAGCGCCGAGCTCGACCACGACTCCCCGTCGGCGAGAAAGGCGAGCACCTCCGCATGCTCCTCTTCGACCGGGCGCGCCAGCACGACGATGTCGCGGGCGTGGTGCGGCACCAGCGCGAACCCCTGCTTGGTCGCGCTGACGTCGGCGAGCATGCGAAGCATGCCGCGAAGCCGCCCGATCTCGACCCGCAGCCGCGCGCGATGCGATTCATCGGCATGCTTGCCGCGGAATGCCCGCGCGACCAGCGTCTCCCTGGTCACGTCGTTCGGCCAGGCTTCGGCCAGCGCGCGGGCAAGCGCGAACAACACCGGACGCGTGGCGAGCGAGACCGTCGTGTCGCGCTCGCGCAGGACATAGCGGCACGCGTCCACGACCAGCGACTTCGACGCCAGCAACGCTTCGATCTCATCGAGCAGGAGCGGACGCTCCTCGCCGCGTGCGATCAGGCGCGCCGCTGACGTGCCGAGCAGCAGGGCCGCGCTTTCGACTTCCGCCGTCAGTGCGGGGATCCGTGCCTGCCGCGCCGCGACCTCTGCCCGCGCTAGCGCGGCGCGGGCCGGCTCGGTCCGGATGCGGCGCATCGCGATGCCGGCAACGACCAGTTCGTGCGCGGCCCTCGAGGCGGGCGGGAAGGGCGCAGGGTCGAGTTCGGCAAGCCTGCGCTCGGCGTCGTCGAGGCGTCCGATCAGGAGCAGGCGGCGGATCTCGAGATAGCGAGCATGCGCGGCGTTGACGAAATCGCTGTGCGCTTCGAGCGTCGCCCGCGCGGCGTCGAGTGCCTTGGCGGGGAAGCCGAGGTCGCGGGAAGCGAGCGCGATCTCGGCCTCCGCGACGACGCATCTGGCGCGCGCGATCGCCTCCTTCGGGCCGAAGGCGCGCGCAGCGCTGCGCAGCAGAGCCTTGGCGCGGACGAAATCGCCGAGCTGCGCCATCGCGATCCCGCGAAGCGCCAGCGCCGCCGCATCCTCGCGCAGCGCCACGCGGTTCAATGCGCCGAGTGGATCGCCCATCGCGAGCGCACGCGCAGCGGCCGTGATCAGCGAGTCCATGAAAATCCCGTCACACTTGTCACTCTCACCCCTTCCGCGACCGGTCCTAGTCTACCTCACCGTTACAGACCAGTACGCAGCGAGGAGGCAAAAGGAGGCCAACCCATGGTCGACTGGACGATCCTTTCCCCAACATTCCTCACCGCCACGGTGCAGTGGGCTGAGGCCGTCGTCACGGTGCTGACGGTCGGCCCGGGCCACTCGACGAGCGATAGCAAGAGGTGAACTTGGCGATGACGACAAACTGTTCAAAGCTCGACGTTGATGCTCGTTCGACGGTCACAACGAGGATGTCGGCGGCCGACTGGCTATCGCTCGCGGCCGCGCCGACCTTCGCGGTCATGGCGCTGTTGACCGCTTGTGTCGGCGGCGCGCCCGATATGCTCTGCTCGCAAGGCACGTCGCCGTTTGGGGGAATGGTCCCGATGTACCTGCTGATGACCGCCTTCCATTCGGGGCCGTGGCTCAGGCTGATCGCGAGGCGACGAAGCGGCTAGGTAGCGAACCGCCGCATCCGGAAGCGGCGCAACTGGATCACAGCCCCCACATTCGATAATCTCACTGCCACCGGCACAAACGCCGGGCGTCGATTTCCCGCATGGTGGAATGGGACGCATCAACCAACAAGAACACGGGGGAAGCGTCTCCAATGAAGGAATTTGCAGGGAAGATTGCCGTGATCACGGGCGGCGGCACGGGCATGGGGCGCGAGCTGGCGCGCCAGCTCGTGGCGGAGGGCTGCAATGTTGCGATGTGCGACGTCTCAGCGGAAGCCATGGCGGAGACGAAGCGGCTCTGCGAAACGGAGAAGCTGCCGCAGGGATTGCGCGTCACGACCCATGTCGCCGACGTCTCGATCGAGGATCATTTCAAGCGCTTTCGCGACGAGCTGATGGAACAGCAGGCGACCGACAAGATCCACCTGCTGTTCAACAATGCCGGCATCGGCGGTGGTGGCAGCCTGTTCACCAATACGCGCGAGCAGTGGGAGCGCACCTTCAACATCTGCTGGGGCGGCGTCTATCTCGGCGTACGCACCTTCCTGCCGCTGCTGGTGAAGGCGGACGAGGGGCACATCGTCAACACCTCCAGCGTCAACGGGTTCTGGGCGAGCGTCGGCATGGGCGTGGCGCACACCGCCTACAGCGCGGCGAAATTCGCGGTGAAGGGATTCAGCGAGGCGCTGATGAACGACCTCAGGCTGAATGCGCCGCATATCAAGTGCTCGGTGGTGATGCCCGGCCATATCGGCACCTCGATCGTCTCCAATTCGCGGAAGGTGCAGATCGGTACCGATTCCGACCGGCTGACCGAACAGGAGATCCTGCAGGCGCGCCAGCGCATGAAGGGCGCAGGCATCGATGTCGATGCAATGTCGGACGAAGAAATCCAGCAGGCCGCGCTCGACCGGGCGCGGACGTTCCACGATGACGCGCCGACCACGGCGGCCGCCGCGGCCAGGATCATCCTCGACGGCGTCAAGGCCGATCGCTGGCGTATCCTGGTCGGCGAGGACGCCCATGTGCTGGACGAGCGCGTGCGCCAGACGCCGGAACTGGCATACACGCCGGAATTCCTCGAGCGCATCAAGTCGGATATCGGCTGGCGATTGGGTTAGTTACCCCCGCGCCACGCGGAGGCGAGAGTTCGGCTGATAGGCGAGCCGGGCGTGGCCTGCGCAATAGGGCAGGCCGTCGACCGGCCGGTTGCCACAGAAGCGGAAATCGGTGGCGTCTGGCGTCTCGACCGGCCAGCGGCAGCGCTGCTCGTCGAGTTCGAGCAGCGAACAGCAATGGCCGTTGGCGATCGGCTCCTCCGGCGGCGCCTCGCCGTATTCGGCCTGCAGCATCCGGATCTGATGCCGCACTGTCCTTGCGCGGGCTGCGCGGGGAGAGGCCTTGCGCGGCGGCCGTTCGGCGTCGTCGCGCGGTTCCCGTGTCAGGTTGAGGCGGGAGAGCTTGCCGATCACGGCGTTGCGGCTGACACCGATGTCGACGGCGATCTCGCGGCAGGTCAGTCCGGCATCGAAGCAGCGTTTCAACTGTTCGACGCGTTCGGTGGTCCAGATCGATAGGATAGCGGTCATGGCGATGGTCCCAGGTTGCCGGAAGGTTTCCGGGTTGGCTTGACCACCCTTCAGTCGGACCGTTTGACGCCTCGCTTCACGGCTTGCCGTTGTCACGGATCGACAACAGCCCATCCTTGATGGCGAGGCGGATGCCTTCCTCGATCAAGGTCCGGGCGACGCCGGGGACGCTGGTGCCATGGGTACCCTGTCTCACCAGCTTCTCCATGTAAGCGATGGTCGAGAGCGCCAACGTGACGGGAATGCGATCGGTCTCGGCTTTCTCCGTGGCCATGGCAAAACGCTAGCCTTTTACGCCTGTACAGAAAAGTATCTATTCAGACTCTATTTAGTTTTGCACTGGTGAGTCAAATTGATTCGCTTTTCGCGCTCTATCTTATTGGAAAATCGTGGGAAAATTTCAGACGGCCCTGGGGATAACGCGCGCAGCCGGTGTACATCGCCCAGAGCGCGGGCGCTGAGGGCGCGGCGAAACGCGCATGGAATCTCCGATTTATGGGATTGCTTCCGGTCGCCCGGGCCGACGATGATGCAGTGGGAATGCGGGCGCGATGACGGTAACGAACGGGCTCTACACCATCCAGATCGAGATGACCGAGGGCGGGCAGGGCCGCGCCAACGGCGTCATCGTGCTGCACGACGGCAAGATCGCGGGCGGAGATTCGTATTTCTACTACTCAGGCTCCTACAGCGGCGATCGCGGCAAATGGCGCGGCGAGCTCACCACCAGCGAGCACACCAAGTCTGCCGGCGTGCTGCCGTTGTTCGGCGGGCGCGATGTGACCTGCGGCTTTACTGGCCTCTATTCGGCCGACACGGCGCAGGTGAGCGGGACGGCGCTGGTCGGAAAAACCAGCGTCATGTTCGTTGCTAGGCTGATGCTGCGCTCGAAATTATGAGGTCGGGGACGCCTTGACCTCGACCTTGACAGGGAATTTCTGCAGCAGGCGGCCGGCCGTCTCCGCCTTGTCGGGCGCGGCGTTGACGCGCAGATACAGCCCACGCGCTGGATCGGTGATCGCTTCCACGTTCACCTCTCTGGCGAGACCTTCCGTGGCAAGCAATTCGCGCGCGGCGTCTCCGGCAGCGATCTCGCGCAGCTTCGGCTTGAAGATCTTGCCGACCGGTGTCACCGGCATTTCCGAGATCACCGAGACCGAGCGTGGCCGCGCCGGTGGCTCCGGAATATTCTCCTGCACGAACGCGGCGAGTGCCTGCGGATCGATCTGGACGCCGGGCTGGGTCGAGACGAACAGCATCGGCACCTCGCCGGCGTAAGCGTCGGGGCGTCCGACGGCTGCTGCGAGCGCGACGCCCGGAAATTGCAACGCCGCGTCCTCGATGGACCGCGGATCGATATTGTGGCCGCCGCGGATGATGACGTCCTTGGCGCGGCCCATGATGTAGACGAAGCCGTCGGCGTCGATCCGGCAGATATCGCCGGTGCGCAGCCAGCCGTCGTAGAACGCATCCTCTGTCTGTTTCTTGTCGACGTAACCCGCGAAGACCTGCGGCCCGCGGGTCAGCAGTTCGCCGACCGGCGAAGGCCACGGACCGGTGTGCAGCTTGCCGCCCGCGAGGATCGCAAGCTCGACCAGCGGATTGCGGGTGCCGACGGCTTCGGGACGCGGCTTGATGCCGTGGACGTCATGGGTGATGGCGCCGGCAAGCTCGGTCATGCCGTAGAGCTGCTGGATGCAGGGACCGCCCCAGGTCGCCAGATAGCGGCGCTCGATCTCCAGCGGGCAGATCGACGCGCCGGTGGCGGTCACGCGCAGCGACGAGATGTCGGCGTCTCCGACCGGAACGCTGGCGATGGCGCCGAGCGCCGTCGGCACATTGCCGTTGATGTTGACGCGGTACTTCTCGACGATCTTCCAGAAATTCGTGATCAACGCCGGATCGCGCGGGCCGGCGGGGCCGGGGATGAACATGGTCGCGCCGGCGGACAGGCAGTTCGCCACCGTGCAGAACAGGCCGCCGACATGGAACAGCGGCAGCGTGATCGTGCAGCGCTCGCCCTTTCGGAAGTCGAGCGCCATGCGCGAAGAGACAGAGGAGGCGACCATCGCGCGATTGGTGAGCCGCGCCACCTTGGGATGGCCGGTGGTGCCGCCGGTCGGCAGCATCACGGCGACGCGGTCGGCCTCGGATACATCCTTCGACCGGCCGTAATCGTCACGCCAGGCCGGATCGGGCTGCAGGATTTCGCCATCGAACGAAATGGTGCCGTCGAGCGGCACGATCACGATGCGCTTCAGCGTGGGTACGTCGCGCTGCAGGCCCTCGATCTTCTCGTAAAGTCCGCCCGGCATGCCCGGTGGCGGCGCCAGCAACAGTTTTGCTTGCACCGCATTGAGCTGGGCGATGATGGCTTCACGCGTGAACAGGAGATTGAGCGGCTCGGCGATGCCGCAGGCCGCCGCGCCCCAGATCGCGGCAATCGCGGCGGGGCAGCTCGGGAGCAGGATCGCGATCGCATCGTCCTTGCCGATGCCTTCACGGCGGAAGAAGTTTTCCGCCGCCTTGATCGAGCCCATGAGCTGATCGTTCGAGAGGGTGACCGGATTGGGATCGAGGGGCGAGCGCAGATAGATGACGCCTTCCGCATTGGGATCGCCGAGCGGACCGCGGGCGATCAGATCGAGGATGCGTGGGCAGGCGGCAAGGTCCTGCCGCATTTCCTGCTCGCGGGCGGCTTCTTCCGCCGGCGCTAGTCTCTCTTTCAGCATGTGTCTCCCTGCCGTTCTTGTTTTCGTTGTTTGATTGTATCGGGCCAATACTATCGAGCGCAGCTTGCGAAGCACAAGTGCGGCAATCGGTCATTCCCGGACTGAGCGTAGCATCGAATCCGGAAATGCCGCGGTCACGAAACGGAGCACGCTGGCGATTCCGGGCTCGCATTTTCGTGCGTCCCGGAATGGCGGCGGCAGGTCAGCCGTGCACGATCGCCTTTGCGATCATGCAGTGGATCCCTTTCGAGCCGTTCACGGTTTGCGTTACCCGCAGATCGGCGGCGAGGCTGCACAGCGTGTACGCGTCCTCGCGCGACAGATTCCGCTTTTCGCCCAGCAGCGCGATCATGTCACGCAGCGCGCGCACCACGCATTGGTCGAGGTCCGGGTCCATCGCCATCGTCATGTAGTGATCGGCGGTCTCGGCGCGGGGATAGTTGAGCCGCAGGTCCTTGCGCAGCGTCAATTTGAAGCGACCCTGCAGCGCGGTCTCGATCGCGGTGACGCAGACCTCACCGTCGCCCTGCACGCCGTGACCGTCGCCACAGGAGAACAGCGCGCCGGGCACGAACACCGGCAAATAGAGTTTTGCGCCCGGCCCGAGCTCCTTGTTGTCGAGATTGCCGCCCATCGCGCGCGGGATCAGCGAGGTGATGCGGCCCCAGGCCGGCGGCGGCGCCACGCCCATCACGCCGAAGAACGGCTTTAGCGGCAGCTGCAATCCCCAGGGCAGGTGGCCGACCATGCGCTCGTGGTCGAGCGGGATGTTGAGGATGCGCGGTTCATGGAAATCATCGGTCAGGGTGCCGGAGAGCGGTCGGATCAGGTTGTAGCCCCAGTCCTGCCGCAGGCTGACATCGAGGATATCGACCTCCAGCACGTCGCCGGGCTCGGCACCCTCGACCGCGATCGGGCCGGTGAGGATGTGACCCGGCAGCATCCGTTCGGACTTCGCATGGATTTCCGCAAGCTCCGGCGGAATGTGAAACTTGGCCCGGTCGGGTACCACGTCGGGGCTGCCGCTGACGGAGTCGATGGTGACCTCGTCGCCGCTCTTGATCGCGAGCACCGGCTTCAGTTTTGCTTCGAAAAAGCCCCAGTGGCAGGTCTCGGGGCTCGCGGGAAGATGATGATGTGTCATGGGATTTCTCGGGCAGGGTATGTACAGCGTTGTCGAGCGAAGCGGACACCGGTTCGCGCAGCAATCGAGCTTATACAGATTGCTTTGACTTATCTGCGTAGAAAACGCGTAAAAAATCCAGAGCTTCGGTTCTGATTCAATCACCGTAGCTCCAGGTAGAATGCCGGTCCGTTTGCTGCTATGGCGCTTCCCAGCTTGAACGGATCGGAGGCCGCCGCGGGTGTTTTTTGTGCTGTCGAAGACGCTCGGCATCATGCTGCTTCCGGCCAATTTCCTGATCGGCATCGGAGTGCTCGGCGCGATCCTGCTCGCGACGCGGTTTGCCGCGTTTGGCCGCAAGCTTCTGGTCGCAGTCATGGTGCTGCTTGTCGTGGCTGGGTTCTCGCCGCTCGGAAACCTGCTGCTCTACCCGCTGGAGTCACGCTTTCCGCCGTGGAATCCGGCGGAAGGCACGCCCGATGGCATCATCGTGCTTGGCGGTTCGGTCGATTCCGACGTTTCGGCCTCGCACAATACGCCGATCGTGCGTAACGCAGCCGACCGCATCATCGCCGCGGCCGAGCTTGCGCGAAAATATCCGAATGCCCGCGTGGTGTTTTCCGGCGGTAGCGCCAACCTGATTTCCAATGATGCCAAAGAGGCCGATTACGTGGTGGAGATCTTCGAAAGCCTCGGCATCGCGAAATCGCGGCTGACCATGGAGCGGCAATCGCGCAACACGTGGGAGAACGCCGAATTCTCCAAGGCACTGGTGGCCCCGAAACCGGGCGAGCGCTGGCTCCTGGTGACTTCGGCGTTCCACATGCCGCGATCCGTTGGGCTGTTCCGGAAAGTAGGATTTCCGGTCGAGCCTTATCCGGTCGACTGGCGAGTCGGAACAGGCGACGACATCTTCTGGTTCACCAACACCGCGCTCGATGGATTGTCGCGAACCGATCTTGCGGTGCGCGAGTGGATGGGCCTGATCGCCTATCGCGCGGTAGGCCGAACCGACACGTTGCTGCCGGGGCCGTCGACCGACTAGGGCGTGAACCCATAAATCGGAATGAGTGTGAGATTGATGGAAAGCGGTCGTCCGCTTGCATCTAGTCACGATAAGGATAGGCTTTACCCAATGGAGCCTGAATACCTGCATCTTCGCCCGGAGCAACCGCCACCCGAATTTGCGTCGAGGCCGTTTCGAGCAATCATTATTGCCGACGAGGCGGTCAGCGAAGCGTGGCGGAACCAGATCTCGACATGGCTTATAGAAGTCGGGTGCCTCTATGTCGTCGCGTGGGGCATTGATTGCGAGGCATGGCACGATAGCGTTGACTGGGCGAATCTCGATGCGTTCAACTTCGGCGACATTCCAGATGACCGCCTTGTGATGACCATCTGGCATGACAACGAACCTTTGTCAGAAGCGCTGTGGTTTGGCGGCAATTGGGCCTTTCACCCCCACATCGAACTGAGCGAAACGATCATTATCCATGCCGCTCAGGAAGAGCGACGCTCAGGCATATTGCAGGCCTACCACGACAGCCAAAAATTGGCCGAGGACAGCTAAAATATGGATCTGGAGCATTCTCCTTAACCTGCAGATCGTCGTCGATACTGTTGCGATGCCAAAGAAGCTTCCATACCGCGCCGAATACTAATTCAGTCTCGATCGAGATCATTGTCTCGGTCGTTCCCGAGGCCGCTTACTCAGAGAGCTTGGTAAGCGCCTCGCCCTTATGAGCGGCAATATGGTCCGTCTTGCTGCTCTTGATCTCGTACTGCGGTGATTCCGGGCTCGCGTGATGCGTATAGCCCTTGTAATTGAAATCCTTGACATGAACCCGGATGATCGTGCCGCTGACATGCCCAGCTTCCGAGTTCCACCGGACTCGATCGCCGACCTTGAATCGTTCAGCCATTCGCAGCCTCCTTGTCTAGCGAACAGTACAGGCCACTACCAAACGCATTCTAACGGTCTATCTTCATCGTGTGAAGCAACGCCGTCCGATCTCCATTTGCATGATGCCGATCGAAATCAATCCCATCTACACGGTCGGTCACGCGACGCGCAGCATCGGCGAATTCGTCGAGCTCCTGAAAGTCGGTTCAGTCGGGATGGTCGTTGATATCCGTAGCTTCCCGCGGTCACGAACCAACCCGCAGTTCAATATCGACAAGCTACCTGAGGCACTTTCGGCTTGGCAGATCGGTTATATCTGGATCGAGGAACTCGGCGGCCGACGAGCGAAATCGAAAACGGTACCACCCGAAGTCAATAGCTTCTGGATCAACCAGAGTTTCCACAACTATGCGGACTACGCGCTCTCTGACGAGTTTCGCAGGGGCTTATCGCAACTCGAGCAATTGAGCTTGGGGCGGAGATGCGCGATCATGTGCTCGGAAGCCGTCTGGTGGCGTTGCCATCGACGGTTCGTGGCGGATTACCTTCTCTACCACGGACGAGATGTCTTCCACTTGATGGGACCGGCGCGCGCTGAAATTGCCAGCATGACCGCCGCGGCGCGCGAGCATGGCGTATCACTCGTCTATCCGCCGTAGTGATGTCATGCAATGGCGCGTTCACTCTTGCGGCATTCCGGCCTTGTGCAGCCCGCTCCTGAACCGCTGATGAAATTGCGCGAACGCGGGATTGTCATCGGGGACGTAGTCCCACTGCGCCACGGTCCGTGTCCACGTAGCCGGGAGCGAGAGATATCGCGCCAGCGTCGCGCGTGCTTCGGCATCTTGCCCGGCCAGAGCGAGCTGTGAGGCCAGAGCAGCAAGGATGATCGGCGTCTCCGGAGAAGCGGCAGCCGCGCGGCGCAACCATACGAGGGCCTCGTCGTCCTGGCCCATCTGGAAGTACGCCAAGCCCTTGAACAGCAGGAATATTGGCGTTGCGGGATCGCGCGGGCTGAGACGCGTTCCACGGTCGACATAGGCGAGTATCTGTTCAGGCCGGGCAAGGAAGAAGTTGAGAACTGCGAGAGCCCTGTAAGCGTCGACCGAACTCGGGTTCAGCGCCAAACAGCGTTCGGCGGCGGCGACAGCGTCGCTGACGCGGCGTCTGCCTTCGAGTACGGTGGCTTTGGCGCAGTGTGCCGCATAATAGCCGGGATCGACCTCGAGCGCCCGCGACACCAGCGTATTGGCCTGCTCCAGATCAGCCTCCCGGTCGGGACTTTGCACGCGCGACACGCGCGAACCATAATAGGTCGCCAGCCGGACCAGCGCCCGGACGTTGCGGGGATCGATGCGAAGCGCGCGTTCGCAGAGATCGAGGCGAGGGGTCGTGACTTCGCCAGTGAGGCGATAGGCGGAGGCCTCGCACTGCATCGCCAGATCCTCGGCGTCGACATTCGACGCCGCATCGCTCGGGGAACGACTGACCTCCGCTTGCATCAGTTCGCCCTGAAGCGCACTGGCGAGCCGCGCGACGATTTCATCCTGCGTCCGCAGCAGATCGGCACGATTGACGTCAAAACGATCCGACCAGAGTGTGGACAGGGCCTGCGTATCGACCAGCCTCGCGTTGATGCGCAGCGATCCATCGCTTCGTAGCACGCTGCCCTCGAGCGCGTAGCGCACGCCAAGCTCGCGACCGATTTGCTTGATGTCGACGACTTTGCCCTTCAGGCTGAGCGCACTGCCGGCGGAGATGACGGTCGAGCCGCGCAGCCGCGACAATGCGCTCGTGAGGTCTTCTGTGACGACATCGCCGAGATAGTCCTGGGCTGGATCGCCGTTCAGATTGGCGAAAGGGAGCACCACCAGCGACAGGCGCGGCGGGACGCTCGTCTGCTGCCACCAGCGCATGCCGTACCAGGCTCCGCCGGCCAGCGCGAAAATGGCGACCATCGACAGCAGCGCGGGCGTCCATCGCCGTCTCCTGACGTCATGCTTCTCGGGAGCCGGCGTTTCGACAGATACCGAGACGACCGGATTATCGTCCAGTCTCGTCACGGGTCCGACATAGGCGTAGCCGCGTCGCGACACGGTCTTGATCATCGTCTGGTCGGTGTCCCCAAGCGCGGCCCGGACCTCGCTCACGCAGCGGGTCAGCGAGTCCTCGGTCACGACGACGCCGGGCCAGATTTTTGACAGCAACTCGTCCTTGGTGACGAGGCGGCCGGCGTGGGTGACCAGATATTGCAGCAGGGCAAAGCTCTTGGGCCGCAATGGAATCTCGGCGCCATTGCGGCACAGATGGCCGAGCGAGAGGTCGAGCGTCGCTTCACCGATCAGGTACCGATCCGCCGACATCCAGATCCTGCCCCTCCGGGCCGATTTCAGCCGCTACCGCCGCAGAGTCCGCGTTTTCAGCGCTGCATCGGCAATTCTTCAGCGTTCCTTCAGGACGCGCAAGGGTTGCGGCGACAAAAATGGCCATCCGCGCGGTCAGAGGTCCGCGCCACTATGGCAGGGGAGGGCTATCATGAGGATGACAGGTGTCCGTGGCCGGATCGGCTACTTTGTGGGGTGCGTGGAGATCGCTGCGGCGCTCCTTGTCGGCTCAGCCGCTCTCGCCGAGCCGCAACTGCTTCTGGTCAACGCCAAGGTTTTCACCGCCGATCCCGCGCTGCCCTACGCCGAGGCCGTCGCGGTCGAAGGCGGCCGTATCCTCGCGGTTGGCAGCAACGAGCAGGTGCATGCGCTCCGCGGACCGAGCACGCGGGTCATCGACGCGGGTGGCCGGCTGGTCACCCCCGGGCTGATCGAAGCGCATGTCCATCTCGGAACCGAACTGCCGACACCGCCGCTGGCCATGCCGAACCTGCCGTTTCCCGGCCCGACGCCCGAGCAGGCCCTGGCTGCGGTGGAGCAGGCGGCCAAGACGCGCAAAGACTGGATCACAGCCTATGTCGGCCCGCTCATTGGGCGCGATCGCCGCAACTGGCGTAAGGCGCTGGATGCCGTGGCGCTGGAAACGCCGGTGTTTCTGCGAGGATTTTGGGGACACACCAGCATTGTCAACAGCGAAGGCCTTCGGCGGCTCGGGATCGCCGAAGACATCGCCGATCCCCTGGGCGGATGGTGGGGGCGGGACGAAAGCGGCCGGCTCGACGGGCGGGCCTATGAGGCGGCCGAGACGATCACACCGCGCATCCGTCCCGCCACTGCCGAAGGCCTGGCTGCAGTCTTCGGCGAGGCGCAAAAGCGTTACGCACGCTGGGGAGTCACGTCGATTCACCTGATGAATAACGACAAGTCGCTGGAGGTGACGCTCGCCGGGCTCGCCGCAGCAAAGCCGCAGCAGAAATGGACGGTCTATTCATGGGGCACCTGGCAGACAACGGCACAGCGCATTCCCGACGCCTGGGCCGTGATTGACGCTGCGGCCAAGCGGACGCCGGCCAAGGTGCGTGTCGAAGGACCGAAGTGGATGCTCGACGGCACCCCCATTGAACAGAATTCGTTGCAGCGCGCAGCCTACGACGGCCGTCCCGGATGGAACGGGCGGTCGAACTTTTCCGACGACCAATTACGCGAAATCTTGCAGCTTGCCTTGGCGCGGCCGACGCAACTCGCACTGCACGTCGTCGGAGACGCGCAAACCGATCGCCTGCTGAGTATGATGGAGCAACTGGCGCCCGCCTCGGCGTGGCGGTCGAAGCGCGTGCGGATCGAACATGGCGACGGCATCGGACGTGACGCGTTCGAACGCGTTGCAGGCCTCGGCCTCGTCGTCATCCAGAATCCGACCCATCTTGCAATCCCGCCCGTAGCTGGGAAGAAATTGCACGAGCACGACATGGTGCTGAAGAGCCTTGGCAACGCGGGCATTCCGTTGGCGCTCGGCTCCGACGGCGGCCCGAACGAGCAGAACCCCTTTCTGAATTTGATGCTTGCCGTGCTGGTTTCGAACGAACCCACCGAGGCTCTGACACGCGAACAGGCTCTTACGGCTTACACCGCCGGCGGCGCATATGCCGAAGGTGAAGAGCGGCGCAAGGGACGGCTTGCGCCCGGTTTTGCCGCCGACATAGCCGTGCTCTCCCAGGACGTGTTGACGGCGCCAACGCAGCAACTGCCGGCCACGACCAGCCTGTTGACCATCGTGGATGGCGAAGTGATCTTCGCGGATGCGATGTTCGCATCGGCGAACTAGTTCGCGGGTCGCAACCGGCTGTCGATCGGGCTATGATCGGGCAAAACAAGCCCGGGAACTCATGCCATGCAACAGCAAACACCGCCGGAACAGTTAGATCCGGCCACGATGGTGGCCGATCTCAACAACCTGCTCCGGCTGAAGACCACCGTGATCGGCCTGAAACTGTTCGAGCGCGTCGAGGACATGATGGCGATCCCGAAGATCCGGCGTCCGACCGCGGTCCACACCACCGACCAGATCGTGAGTATGGCCTCGCGGCTCGGCTGGACGGTCGGCGTCACCGCCGACGATCTCGTCGGCGCGCAATGCCGGGCCGTTATCGGGCTCGGGCCACAGGACGAGAAATGGCTGGCGGGCGAATCCTATGTCGGGGTCTGGCATGGCACCGCGGAAGATGCGCGCAAGCGCCAGGAGGCGCTCGATGTGGTGCCCTATGGCCAGTACAAGGCATTCGTGGCAAGCCCGCTCTCCAGCGGCCGGCTGAACCCGCCCGATATCTGCCTCGTCTATGCGACGCCGGGGCAGATGATCATCCTGATCAACGGCCTCCAATATACCGGCTACAGGAAATTCGAATGGGGCGTGGTCGGCGAGACCGCCTGCGCGGATTCCTGGGGACGGGCGTTGAAGACGCGCGAGCCGTCGCTGTCGCTGCCTTGCTTCGCCGAGCGGCGCTATGGCGGCGTGCCTGACGAAGAGATGCTGATGGCGTTGCCGCCGGCCGATCTCGCCAAGGCGATCGCCGGCATGAAGCAGCTTGCCAAGAACGGCCTGCGCTATCCGATCGCGCCCTACGGCATCCAGGCCGACGTACGCGCCGGCATGGGCGTGTCGTATGCGAAGAAATAGTCATTGCGAAATGGTGCCAAAAGCGTCATTGCGAGCGTAGCGAAGCAATCCATGCAGCCGCTCGCGGAGATATGGATTGCTTCGTCGCTTCGCTCCTCGCAATGACGAGAAGTCTCAAGGAAATCATCATGTCGTCGAAGTTCGACATCGTCGTTTATGGCGCAACCGGCTTCACCGGCCAGCTCGTCGCCGAATATCTCGCCGAGCATTACAAGGGCGATGGCCTGACATGGGCGATGGCCGGGCGCAGCAAGGACAAGCTTGCCTCGGTGCGCGACGCCATCGGCGCGCCTGCGGACACGCCGTTGATCGTTGCCGATTCAAGCGACGTCGCGTCGCTGAAAGCCATGGTTGGGCAGGCGAAATCCGTGATCAGCACGGTCGGCCCGTATCAGCTCTATGGCAACGACCTGGTCGCCGCTTGCGTGGAAGCGGGTGTCGATTATTTCGATCTCTGCGGTGAGCCGATCTGGATGCGGCAGGTCATCGACAAGCACGAGGCTGCGGCGAAGGCGAGCGGGGCGCGCATCGTGTTTTCCTGCGGCTTCGACTCGGTGCCGTTCGAGCTCGGCGCGTTCTTCGTGCAGGAGGAGGCCAAACGCGTGTTCGGCACGCCGGCATCGCGCGTCAAAGGCCGCGTGCGCGACCTCAGCGGCACGCTCTCGGGCGGCACCGCGGCAAGCGCCAAGGCGACCTTCGATGCTGTTGCCAAGGATCTCAGTCTCGTGGCCATCCTGAAGGATCCCTTTGCGCTGACACCCGGATTCAAAGGCCCCAAACAACCGCAAGGCAACAGGCCGGCCTACGAGGAAGACCTGCAGTCATGGGCGGCGCCGTTCATGATGGCGTTGATCAACACGCGTAACGTCCATCGCGCGAACATGCTGATGGGTTTCCCCTACGGCAAGGAATTCATCTACGACGAGATGGTGCTGACCGGTGCCGGCGAGAAAGGCGAAGCCAACGCCAAGCTGGTGATGGCCGCGAACACCGAGAAGACCGGTCCGAACGCGCCAAAGCCGGGCGAGGGGCCCTCGAAGGAAGAACGCGAGAACGGTCGCTACGATCTGCTGTACGTCGCGATTGCGCCCGACGGCCGTCAGGTGCGAGCGTCGGTGAAGGGCGATCGCGATCCCGGCTATGGATCGACAGCGAAGATGATCTCGGAATGCGCCATCTGCCTGCTGCGCGATGCGTCGGATGTTCCCGCCGGCATCTGGACGCCGGGTGCTGCGATGAAGGACAAGCTCGTCAAGCGGCTGGTCGATCACGCCGGCCTGACGTTTACGGTGGAGAAGTAGGTTTGCAAATGTAGGATGGGTAGAGCGAAGCGAAACCCATCAGCTTCGGAGCAAGCCTGGCGATGGTGGGTTTCGCTTCGCTCTACCCACCCTACAATTTATGCCGTCTTCGGATCATAGACGTACATGAAGTCCATGCATCGCGATGTCACCGGCAGCAGCAGACTGAGCACCTGATCGCGCAGCCACGCTCCCGCGGCGCTGAATTCGCGCTTGCTGTTGCCGTTGCGGCGGGCGATCGCGACGATCTTTTCCGCGCGCGGCCGGCGCTCGTGCTCGAAATTCTGGAAGGTCAGGCCGAGTTCCTGGCCGTCCAGCATGAGCTTGCCGAGCCGCATCGCATCTTCCAGCGCCAGCGAAGCGCCCTGGCCGGCGTGCGGGCTGGTGGCATGGGCGGCGTCGCCGATGAGGAGCGAGCGCTTGCGCGACCAGGTCGGCAGGCTCGCGACATCGAGCGTATCGGTCACCACGATGTTCTCGGCGGCCTCGATGATGCGCGGGATCGGATCGTGCCAGCCTCGATGGAAGTCGCGCAAATGCTGTTTTAGCGCCCCTTGATCCATGGCGCGGAACGTGGCGGCGTCGACACCGTGCGACGGCTGCGTGCTCCACCACATCACGCCGTCGGCGGGATCGGAGCTGCAGAAGCCATAGCCGAAGAAGCCGCTTTGGCCGAACGTGGTCTCGACGCGGCCGCCGATCGATCTATCTTCGAGCACCGAGCGAGGTACGAAGCCGCCGAAACCGATCAGCCCGGTGTCGAATGGCTTTGGCCCGTCGGGCACAACATGGCGCCGCACCTTCGAGTGCACGCCGTCGGCGCCGATCAGGAAATCGCCTTCGGCGGTCGTGCCGTCGGCGAAGTAGGCGACGATCGGCTGGTCAGGACGGTCGATGATCTTGACTAGACGCTTCTCGAAATAGAGCTCGGCATTCGAGCACCAGGCCTTGTTGAAGAGGATCTCCTGCAGCGTGGCGCGACGGAGATTGACGGCCGGCTGGCCAAAGCGCTTCTCCATGTTGCGGTTGATCGAGCCGAGCTTCCTGCCTCCTTGCGAATAGAAATCGAAGGATTCGGCGATCGAACCCTGACGGATCAGTTCGTCGGCGAGGCCGAGCTCGGCCATCACATGCATGCCGTTCGGCGCAATCTGCAGGCCGCCGCCGATGCCGCTCGAATGCGGCCAGCCCTCGTAGACCTCGACGTCGTAGCCGGCGCGCTTGAGGAAGATCGCAGCGACAGGGCCGGCGATGCCGCCGCCAATGATCAGGGCCTTGCGGGGACGGCGCGGCATGGCTTGCTCCGTTCGGTTGCGTGCGTTAGGAAAGGTGAGTAGTTAATTATCTTAATATCTAAGATATCGAATTACTAAGAGATAGGAGAAGCCTTGTCAAGGTCGAAACCGCGCGTGGCGTTGATGCAGGAATTGGAAGAGGCGATGCGGCGGTCGTCCGCACAGGGCGTGCTGTATGGGCAAGCCGTTGCCAACGTGGCGGGAATTTCCGGTTCCGACCTCGAATGCCTCGACTTCCTCAACCTCGAAGGCCGCGTGACGGCGGGCCGGCTTGCGGAGGTCACCGGGCTCACCACCGGCGCCATCACCGGCGTGGTCGACCGCCTGGAGAAGGCCGGCTTCGTGCGCCGCGAGCGCGATGAGACCGACCGCCGCAAGGTCTTCATCGTGACTGTGCCCGAGAACACCGCCAGGATCGGCCGCCACTACGTTCCGATGCAGGAGGCGATGCACCGCCTCTGGGGCACTTATTCGGAAGCGGAGCTGCAATTGCTGCTGCGCTTCGCCAGCGAAGGCTACAAGGCTGTGCTGGAGGCAACCGAGAAACTCAAGGGGCTGCTCGATACGCCCGAGGACAAGTCGGCTAAGAAGCGCGGGCGGCCGCCTCGGCGGTGAGCGCCGGTTCGGCAGCGGCGCGATAACGCGACGCGGCGGCATACATGCCCCACATCGCTCCCAGCATCATCCAGAAGTGCCGCCAGTGGTCGGTGTCGATGATGAAGCTTTCGCCGACGGTGCCGAGGAAGGCCGAGAAGATCGCCACATAGGTCCGCTGCCAGGGCACGGGCAGGAAGACGTAGCGGAAGCCCGTGATCACGGTGACGAAGACCAGCGCCGGATAGACGACGCCGGAGATCCAGCCGCCTGACATGAACGCGTTCAGGTAGGAATTGTGGGTGTCTTCGGGGAAGTAGTTGTGAAACTGCAGCGGGCCGATGCCGAAGGGCAGGTCGAGCGCCATCTCGGCGCCGAGGATGTGGCGCCCGAACCGGCCGAAGCGGCCCTCGTCATAGCTCTGGTCGAAGCTTGCGCGCTGCTTGAACATCTGCGCGACCGAGTCGAATGACAGCAGGATCGCGATTAGCGCGACCGCGAGGATGACGGCAACGAGCGCCATCACAATGATGCGCGAGCGCTCCGTCTGGGAGCGGCTGGTCAAGACCATCAGCGCCAGCATGAAGGCCGCGGTGATCACGAGGCCACCCCAGGCCGCGCGCGAGAACGCGAGCAGGATCGCGAGCGACATGATGCCGAAGGCGATGCTGTTGCGGAACGCCTTGCCGGGAGGATCGGAGACGACGCTTTGCAACGAGAACAGCGCTGGCAGGATCAGGAAGGCGCCGAGCACGTTCGGGTCCTTGAATGTGCCGCGGGCGCGGTCATACAGGGTCAGGAGATCGTTGCCGCCGGGCACGAGGTGGAAATAGCCGCCGACCGCCGCGAGCGATGCGATCATCCCGCCGACGACGAGGCCGCGCCGGAGCATGTCGAGCCGCGCCTCGGTATCTTCGGAGACGACCATGGCGAAGAACACCACGGTGACTGCCATGTACCAGGACGTCGCGATCCAGGTCGCGACCTCCGGCCTGTCCAGGAACGGAATGGCGCCGATGCTGTAGCCGACATTGAGCACGACGAGCATCAGGAGCAGCGGCATGAAGGCGAGCCGCATCCGCATGCCCGTGGCGAAGAAGATGACTGCCGCCGTCAGCGTGACCAATTCGTAGGGGCTCGGCTCGATGAAGACGATCGCGCCGGAAGCGCCTGCGAGCCACACCATCGCGCGCTGCAGCGCCAGCACGCCCGGCGGAACCGTGGCTTGCGGGAAGGTGGTGCTGGCTGTTGCGGCGTAGGCCATCACGGCCGGCCTGTCCGCAGACTTGTTTCACCTCTCCCGCTTGCGGGGGAGGTCGGCGCGTCAGCGCCGGGTGGGGGCTCTCTCCACTTGCTCGGACAGCATGAATCGCGGAGGCACCCCCACCCCAGCCCTCCCCCGCAGGCGGGAGAGCGGGCGGACCGCCGTCGTGGCTGCGACTCGATCATCAATACGCGTTCTCGCTCTTGGTCAGCAGCGAGAACGGCGTCTTCAGGAGGATGTAGAGGTCGAACAGCACCGACCAGTTCTCAATGTAGTAAAGGTCAAACTCGACGCGCTTCTGGATCTTCTCGTCGGTGTCGACCTCGCCGCGCCAGCCGTTGATCTGTGCCCAGCCGGTGATGCCGGGCTTGACGCGGTGGCGCGCGAAATAGCCGTCGACGGCTTCGTCGAAGAGGCGGTTCTGCAATTTGCCCTGCACCGCATGCGGGCGCGGGCCGACGAGGGAGAGGTTGCCCTTCAGCACGACGTTGAAGAGCTGCGGCAATTCGTCGAGGCTGCTCTTGCGGATGAAGCGGCCGACGCGGGTGACGCGAGGATCATCCTTGGTCACGACCTTCGAGGCGGTGGGATCGGCCTGATGATGGTAGAGCGAGCGGAACTTGTAGACGTCGATCCGTTCGTTGTTGAAGCCGAAGCGCTTCTGGCGGAATAGCACCGGGCCCGGACTGTCGAGCTTCACCGCGAGTGCCACCAATCCCATCACCGGCAGCGCGGCGAGCAGGACCAGGCCGCCGACGATGCGGTCGAACAGCCATTTCATCACCAGGTCCCAGTCGGTGATCGGCGCCTCGAACACGTCGAGCGTCGGCACCTTGCCGAGATAGGAATAGGAGCGGGGGCGGAAGCGCAGCCTGTTCGTGTGCGCCGACAGGCGGATATCGACCGGCAGCACCCAGAGCTTCTTCAACATTTGCAGGATGCGGGTCTCGGCCGAGATCGGCAGCGCAAACAGCACGAGGTCGACGCGGGTGCGGCGGGCAAACTCGACGATGTCGTCGACCTTGCCGAGCTTCGGGCTGCCGGCGCAGCTATCCATCGCGCGGTCATCGTTGCGGTCGTCGAACACGCCGAGCACGCGAATATCGGTGTCGGGCTGCATCTTGAGCGCTTCGACCAGCTGCTCGCCATTGTCGTCGGCGCCGACGATCACGGTGCGGCGGTCGAGCCGGCCGTCGCTCGCCCAGCGCCGCACCAGGCCGCGCAGGATCAGCCGTTCGACGATCAGGGCCGCGAGACCCACGAAAAAGAACGCCGTCAGCCATACCCGCGAGATTTCGCTGCCGAGCTTGACCAGGAACGACACGCCGATGAACAGCAGGAAGACGATCGCCCAGGACGAGATCATCCGTGTCGTCTGCCGCAACTGTCCGCGGAACGTCTGGATTTCGTAGATGTCGGCGGCCTGGAAGCAGATCACCGCGGATATCGTCATCGCGAGGATCGCCGTGACGTATTCCCAGCGGAAGCCGGCGAGCGGCATCACGTACCAGAGATAAAGCGCAACGCCGACCAGGCTCAGCAGGATGAAATCGACGAGGCGAACGATGCCGGTGATGACAACAGGCGAATAAGCGCCGCGGACCTTTTCATTGGCAACGGTGAGCGCGGCGGGCGACAGCCTGCGGCGCCGTTCGACCGGCGGATGGCCGCCACCGGCGGTCGCTGCCACGTCCAGCATCGAGCGTGCGTTAATCGGTTCCACGTCGTCACGTCCGATCTTGCGGCGGCACATAGGCATGCGCCAGCCGCTGCGGAATTGTCTGGCGTCACGGATTAGGGGAGAAATCGGAACAAACGGTTACGTTGGTAAATGAAGGTTAACGATTGGCAAACGCGTCGCGATAGCCGGCGAGTACACCCTCGACCATCGCTTTCTGCGAAAAATGCGCAAGGATGCGCTCGCGCAGCGCCTCTGCGCGCGCCAGCGTTGCCGCGGGATCATCGAGCGCACGGCTGATCGCTTCCGCCATGGAAGCAGCATTGCTCGGCGCAAACAGCGCATCGGTATGCGGGCCGAAGATCTCGGGGATGCCGCCGACATTGGCTGCTACCATCGGGATCCCCGCGGCTGCAGCCTCGATCACCACATACGGCATCGAGTCGCCGCGGGAAGGAACGACGAGCAGCCTGCCTTTCGAGAACCCGTAACGCGCCTTGACGTGGCCGATGAATCGCGCGGCGTCGCCGAGTGCAAGCTGTTTGACCTGTGCCTTCAGCTTCTCCGATTCCTCGCCATCGCCGCCAAGCGTCAGCCTCACCGGCCTGCCTTCGCCGCGCAGTTTTGCCACGGCGTCGATCAGGAGGTCGGCCCCCTTGATGTGCCTGAATTCGCCGACATAGACGATGTCGGTGGCATCCTCGGCGCGCTCCACGGGGTCGAATTCTTCCGCGGTCACGCCGTTGAACACGCAGCGCACCACTCCGCTTGTCGGCATGCCGACCGTGCGCTGATAGGTGTCGCGCGCAAAGGCGCTCTCGAACAGGAACAGGTCGGTGCTGTTCATCAGCGCGCGCTCGAGCCGGCTGTAGAAATTGCCCTTCAGCGTGTCGAGCGGGTAGTGCAGCGAGCCGCCATGCGGCGTGTAGACGCGAATGGTGTGCTTGGAGTGCCGCCGCAAGCGGACATAGGCACCGGCCTTGGCACCATGACCGTGCAGCACATCCGGCTTCAGCTTCCGGATCAGGCCGGCGATCTGCGCCCAGACCATCGCATCGGCAAACCGCGGCTCGCGGCGAATGGCCACTCGGCGGACGCCGAGCTTCAGCCGCGGCTCGATTTCCGCCAGCGCAGTCGCGGCGCGTTCGCCGCCGGTGATGCTGTCGGCGACGATACCGACGTGATGGCCACGCTCGATCTGTCCGTTGGCGACGTCGAGGATATGGCGAAAGATGCCGCCGACGGGGGCGCGCACAACATGCAGGATGCGGAGCGGCTGATCGGAATCCACGGCCACGTCAGGCGCTCGCTGATGAGCGTGCGATCGCCGGCCGAGCACCGCTGCGCGCAAGCATCGAAAGCAGGCAAAAGGTCGCGGCGCGCAGGCGGCGCATTCTGGGAATCCCGACAAAATATCGCGGCCGATTAAGGACGCCCATGGTTAACAAAGCATGACGCGCTGGCGAGGGCGTGCTGTTCCTCAAGTAGGCCGATTAACCCAGCGGCAACCTTAATGGAGTGTAATCGCGCCCGGTTGAGGCAGATTGAGTGGCGTCCCCGCGGGAGTGAACAATGCGTTTTGCGTTCTGGCGTGCAGGCAAGGACAAGGCCGCGGTCCGGCGCGCGCTCGCAAAGCCCGCGCCGGCTGCGGGCGAGCCTACAATGGTTGCCACGTCGCCCGCAGGCGATCTCGACCTGCCTGCGCTCGGCCAGGCGCTGATGCGCCAGCGGAGCTGGATCATCGTGCCGACTGTGCTGGCGTTCGCGCTGTCGCTTGCCACGGTCAACATGGTGACGCCGCGCTACAAGTCGGAAGCGCGCATCCTGATCGACGGCCGCGAGAACGTGTTCCTGCGGCCGAGCGGCGAGCGCAACGAGGAGCGCAACGTCGTCGATCCGGAGGCCGTTACCAGCCAGGTGCAGCTGCTTCTGTCGCGCGATCTCGCGCGCGAGATCATCAAGAAGAACAAGCTCGCCGAGCGGCCGGAATTCGATCCGGTGCTGCAGGGCTTCTCGCCGTTGAAATCGCTGCTGGCGCTGTTCGGCATCGGGCGCGACCCATTCTCGCTGACGCCGGAAGAGCGGGTGCTGGAAGCCTATTATGACCGCCTGCAGGCTTACGCGGTCGACAAGTCGCGCGTCATCGTCGTCGAATTCCAGTCGCGCGATCCCGAGCTCGCCGCACGCGTCGCCAACTCGATCGCCGAGGGTTACCTGGTGCTGCAGCAGAATGCGCGGCAGGAGCAGGCGAAGACGGCGAGCCAGTGGCTGGCCGGCGAGATCGAGAATCTGCGCAAGAAAGTCGCCGACGCCGAATCCCGCGTCGAGGATTTCCGCTCCAAGTCGAGCCTGTTCGTCGGCACCAACAACACGTCGCTGTCCAACCAGCAGATGGGCGAGCTCAACACGCAGCTCAACAATGCGCGCGCGCTGAAAGCCGACGCCGAGACCAAGGCGCGGCTGATCCGCGAGATGCTGCAGAGCGGCAAGCCGATCGAAGCTTCCGAAGTGCTCAATTCCGAACTGATCCGCCGCTTGAGCGAGCAGCGTGTGACGCTGCGCGCGCAGCTCGCCGAGCAATCGTCAACGCTGCTCGACAATCATCCGCGCATCAAGGAATTGAAGGCGCAGCTCGCCGATCTCGATCGGCAGTTGCGCGAGGAGGCGGGCAAGATCTCCCGCACGCTCGACAATGACGCCCGCGTCGCCGGCGGCCGCGTCGAGGCGCTGAGCGCGAGCCTCGATCAATTGAAGAAGCAGGCGTCGTCCTATAACGGCCAGGACGTTCAGCTCCGCGCGCTGGAACGCGAAGCCAAGGCGCAGCGCGACCTGCTTGAGTCCTATCTGGCGAAATATCGCGAAGCCAATACCCGCGAGAACATCGACGCAGGACCGTCCGATGGCCGCATCATCTCACGCGCTTCGGTCTCCAACACCCCGGCCTATCCGAAGAAGCTGCCGATCGTGCTGATCGCGACACTGGCGACGCTGTTGCTCTCTTCAGGCCTGGTCGTGACCGGCGAGCTTCTGCGCATGACTGCGCCGCGCGCCGCCGCAGCACCCACCGCGCCGCAGATGGCGGCGCAGGTGCCGGTTCGCGCTGGTGCCGTCGAGAGCGACGATGAGCCGGAACCGGAGCTGGAGCCAGAGGCGGGGACTGAGCCCGAGGTCGAGGCTGCATCCATCGTGCCGCAGCCGGAAATCCCCACGACCATCGGAGAAATCGAACAGCTCGCTGAGAAGCTGCGCCGGGCTGGCGCCGACGCGCGCAAGGTCACCGTGCTGGGGACGGCCTCGAGTGAGAGCATCGCGCTGACGACGCTGTCGCTGGCGCGGCTGATGGCGCGCGAGGCCAAGGTCGCCGTGGTCGACCTCGCGGCGGCATCGCCGACGATAGCGGCGGTCTCGACCGATCCCGGTGCGCCGGGGCTCGCCGAATTGATGCAGGGGCAGGCGACGTTCTCCGAGATCATCACGCGCGACCGTCTATCGCGGGTCAACTTGGTCAGCGCCGGCCGCCCCGGCTTCAATCGCACGCAATTGCAGTCGCCGCGGCTGACGCTCGCGATCGACGCGCTGCTCAGCGTCTACGATCACGTGCTGCTCGATGCCGGCACGGCTTCCGATCTGCCGGCCGATCTGTTGACGGCGCACGCCCGCGCTGTCGTGGTGCCGAATCCCTCGATGGCCGACGATGCCCGCCGTCTGATGTGCGAGCAGCTGGCCGCGGTCGGTTTCTCGGAAGTGACGATGCTGACGCAGCCATGCGAACCATCGGACGCCGTCGAGCCGGGCCCGCGCGTGGTCGCGGCGTAGACCAACAGCGCTAAAGCGTGATGACTTTTCTTCGAATCGTCATCCCGCTTTAGCTCTTTGTTTGAGCATGATCTTCTTCGGAAAACCGGTGCCCACTTTTCCGGATCATGCTCTAGGAGCCGAGACCTTCAATCGGTCGGCGTGAACTCGGTTGCCTGCACGATCGCTTTCCACCTATCGGACTCGGTTGCGAGCAGCCGGGCAAAGTCGGCCGTCGGGATTGCGTCAATCTCGACGAACTGTCTTGCCATGCCGGCCTTTACCTCGTCGGTGCGCAAGGCCGCCTGGATCGCTCCATTGAGCCTTTCGACGGTGTCCGTCGGGGTCTTTGCCGGAGCGAAAAACCCGAACCATGTGAGGTCCTCAAGCGAGGGATAACCGGCTTCGGCCATCGTGGGCACGTCGGGAAGAAACGGGCTGCGGCGCGGACCCGTGGTCGCCAGCGCGCGAATCTCTCCGGACTGGACGAGGCCAAGGGAACTGCCGAGCGGCATGATGGCCGAGGCGATCTCGCCTTTCACGAGATCCTGTATCGCGGCCCTGCCTTGATAGGGCACGTGGAGATACTCGAACCCCGCAGTGCGGCCCAGCATCGCCCCGGTGAAGTGCAGCGTCGATCCAGCACCCGCCGTGCCGTAGGTCGCCTGCGTTGGATTGACGCGGCACCATGTGATGAATTCAGCCAGCGTCCTTGCCTCACGCGGCACCTTCGGACCCACCGTCAGCAATGTCGGGAATGAGGCGACGGTCGATACCGGAGTAAAATCCCGCGGCTCGTATCTGAGCGTCTTGTAGACGTGAGGAAACAGCGTCAAGAAGCCAAGCGGCGCCAGCAGAAGGACAGATCCGTCGGGGGCGGCCGCCCTGACGGCCTCCACCGCGACGCGTCCGCTCGCGCCCGGCCGGGGTTCGACCACGATCGTTGCAGCATAGTCCTTCATTTGATCGGCGACGAGCCTTGCCACGGCATCGGGGAGCCCAGGCGTGAAGCCTGTCAGTATATGCGCGGTCTTCAGGCGCGGCTCGGCGATGCTCTGCGGCACGAGACCGGCGGCGGAGAAAGCGATGCCGGCCCCCGACATTGCCAGCACATCGCGGCGCGTCATCACCATCCAAGCCATCGGATCCTCCGCGTCTGAAACGACTGGGTCGGGATCGAGAGGATGCTTGAGGCGGGCATATCCGTCCAATGCTAGTATGTGAGGGTTTCATAACTGTTTTGATAAGGATCGGACATGCAATCCATTGAGCGAGCCCGGCGCCGCATCAAGCTGCGCGATCTTCATATCCTGCTCGTCGTTGCCCAGCGGGGCAGCATGGCGAAAGCCGCGGCCGAACTGGCGATCTCTCAGCCCGCAGTGTCGAGGGCGATCGCTGACATGGAGCATGCGCTCGGGCTTCGGCTTCTCGACCGCGGCCGCAACGGCATCGAGCCCACGCCCTACGGGCGCGCGCTCGTCAAGCGCGGCACGGCGATCTTCGACGAACTGATGCAAGGACTGGAAGAGCTCGAGTTTCTTGCCGATCCAACCATCGGGCAGCTCCGCATCGGCAGTTCGGAAAGCGTTGCGGCCGGCCTGCTTCCGGCCGTAATCGATCGATTCACGCGGCGCCATCCAGGCATTCGCCTGAACGTCGCGCAGATGGTGCTTGGCACCACGCGTTACCGCGAACTGCGCGAGCGGAGCATCGATCTATTGCTGGGCTGGATTCCGACGCCATTCGCCGAGGAGGATCTGGCGGTGGAGGCAGTGCTGAGTGATCCGCGGGTCGTGGTTGTGGGGCAGCGAAGCAAATGGGCGCGCTGTTCCAAGGTCAGCTTCGCCGACCTTGCGGATGAGGCCTGGATCTTGCCGCCGCCGGACACTTTTCCAGGCGTCGCAACCGCCGATCTGTTCCGCGAGAGTGGATTGAGCATCCCTCGCACGCCTGTCACGACGCTGTCGCTTCACCTCTGCTGCAGGCTCGCTGCGACCGGGCACTTCGTCACCTTGCTTCCAAGCTCGATTGTGCAGTTCAGCGGCCGCGATCTGTCGCTGAAGAAACTCCCCGTCAAGCTGCCCCGAACTTCGGCTGTGGCGGCGGCTATTGTGACGCTGAAGAACCGCACGCTGAGCCCGGCTGCCGAGATATTCATCGCATGCGTTCGCGACGTCGATGGCGGGCAAATCGGCGGCTCACACGTCATGAGCTGCATGCAGGGGCAGGGCGATGCACGCCCCTAGAGCATGATCCGGAAAAGTGGAGACCGGTTTTCCGGAAAAGATCATGCTCAAACAAAGAGCTAGAGCGGGATGACGATTCGAAGAAAAGTCATCGCGCTCTAGCGGAACATGCCGCGCAGGTTTTGTGCGAGATCGAACAGCGCCGGATTGCGCTTGATCAGCCGCTTGGCGCGATTGACGCCTGACATCGCGCTTGCTGCGGCCTTGCCGCGCCAGGTGAGCGGAATGAAGCTGTCGAAGATCGGCTCGTCGCTCTTGCAGAACAACCGCTTGTATTCGTCCGAGCCGATGCCGAGGTCGAGGGCGCGGTAGTTCAGCGCGGCGTAGTGATCGATGATGTTGCGCGTCAGGATCAGGCCGGGGCTGAACTTGGCGCTGGCAGACATCGTGTAGGTGTTGAACATCATCGAGAAGCGATGGCCGTCGGCGACGCCGGCGAAGATCGCGATCACCTCGTCGTCGCATTCGAGCGCGTGGATGTCGATGATGCGCCCTCCGCCGGGAAGTTCGGTCAGGCAGGCTTCGCGGATGAAATCCTCCACGCCCGGCTCGGCAAAGACATTGGGCAGCTTCTGTTCGGCCATGCGCTGCGGCTTGACGCGGAAGAACCAGTTCAGGACCCGCGTGACATCGGCATCGGTGGTGGCGATCTGATAGCGATAGCCGGCCAGCTGCTGCAGCTTGCGTTCCTTGCCCTTCAGCCGCCGCCGGAATGAATTGCTGATGAAGGTCGTACGCTCGGCGCCGGGCTCGATGGTGAGCACGGGACACCCATTCACCGAGGATTGGTACGACAGCAGGGCCAGCGGGTTCGGCAGATCGCGCCAGTTGAACGGCTGTTGGTGCAAGGCGAGCACGTCGGCCTCGCCATGTGCCGCGATCGCCGAGACCATGGTCGTGAGATCGGCGGCGGTCGCGTCAGCTGCGAAGTCGCGATCCCACAACGCCATGTTGAAGGTGGCATGCTTGCCGCCCATGAACTTGGCGCAGCGCGTGCCAAGAACGGTCTCGAGCGTCAGCGGCAGCACGAACAGCGGCCGCCGCTCGCCATCATGACCGATCACGATGAAGGGCGTGAGGCCCTCGCGCGCGCCGACCTGCCGCTGCCAGGTGGCGAGGAAATCGAAGCGCTGGTAGGGCGTGCAGAACTGCTTTTCGAAGCTGCGCCAGATCGGTTCGGCGGCTTCGAGATCGCGGATCATGTCGACGCCGGCGACGCGGCTTGTTTTCGACCACGCTTCCAACTCCGCTGTTCGTGCTTCGATCGCGGCAGCCATGGTCATTGTCGAACCCGGTATTAATCGATTATTTACAATTCGGCGCGGGCGACCTTCGCAGGGAATTGTCAACAAAGAGTAATAACAATCGTTAGACGGCGCCTGGAAACCGCCGGATCGGGGGCGGGACGAGGTGGCGGATATTACCTTCTTGAAGCGGGCACAGATGGAGCTCGCTTACTTCTCTGGCTATGCGCGACTGCGGGAGCGACAGACCGGCGGGGCTGGCGTCATCCTGCGTTTCGAGCACGTGCGTGCGCGCCGTCGAGGGCGGTTTCGGCCGCTGGCCTCGCGTGAGATCACGCCGGAATTCCTGGAACGTACAGTTCGGGCGCTCAAGCGCTGGAATTACGATATCGTCTCGATCGACGAAGCCTGCCGCCGCGCGGTCACCTTGCCGCTGCCGCGCCGCTTCGCCTGCCTGACGTTCGACGGCGGCTACAAGGATCTGGTGACGGATGCCTATCCGGTGCTGTCGAAGCACGGCGTGCCGTTCGCCATCTACCTGCCGAGTGCATTTCCGGATGGGCTGGGGGAGGCGTGGTGGCTGGCGCTGGAGAAGATCATCGCGCGCGAGAGCCGTGTCAGCCTTGTGATCGAGCGCAAGGAGTTGCATTTTTCGATTCCTGGTGTCGCGGAGAAATACGAGCTCTACGACTTCCTCGCGAAATGGATGCGGACGCTGGCGCCCCCCGATCTTTCAGTCGCGATCAACGATCTCTGCAAACGCTACGGGGTGGATCTGGCAGCGCTGTCGCGCGACGCCTCAATGGACTGGAACGATCTCACGACACTCGCGGCCGATCCCAACGTCACGATCGGCAGCGCGACCGTGAATTATCCGGCGCTATCGAACCTGCGCGATGCCGACGCCGGGCGCGAGATGGCAATGGGCAAGGCAGTGCTCGAGTCCGGCATCCGCCGCGAGGTCAGGCATTTCGCCTATCCATTCGGAGACCGCGAGAGCTTTCGCCCTACGCATGTGCTGATGGCCGGTGAGACCGGCTTTGACAGCGCGGTGTCGAGCATCGCAGGCGTCGTGGAAGCGCAGGGGCCCACCAACCTGCACGCGCTGCCGCGGGTGTCCTGGGACGGGCGGCTGCGCTCGCTGCGGATGATGCGGGTGGCGTTGTCGGGCGTGATGTTCTAGGCGCGGTCGGGCCGCGACATCCAGGCCACGATCGGCATCGCCGGCAGCACCCAGCCGAGCCCGGCCACGACATAGAAAATCGCCTGCAGCACGCCCGAATTGGCCAGCCACGGCGTCTGCGCGACCGTCATGCCGAGCAGCGACCACACCACGACCAGCATCAGCAGGAAGATGGTTCCAAGCAGCTTGCGGGTGCGTATATTCATGGCCGATCGATCGATCACTCGTGAGGCAAAGCGCGCCTTGCGCCTGCGAGGAGGCGGACTATAAGGTGCGCGGAAATCCGATCAAGCAGGACCGATGACCGCACGTTCCGTCTCCGAGCGCTCCCAAAATGCCGCCCTTCCCTGGTGGCTGCTTTCGGTCGCAGCCCTGATCGCGATCATGGTGCTGGTCGGCGGGGCCACCCGGCTCACCGAGTCAGGGCTTTCGATCGTGGAATGGAAGCCGGTCACCGGCACGCTGCCGCCGCTCACGGCGGCGCAATGGACGGAAGCCTTCGAGGGCTACAAGCAGATCCCGCAATATCGCGAGCTCAACGCCGGGATGACGCTGGCCGAGTTCGAGACGATCTACTGGTGGGAATGGAGCCATCGCCTGCTCGGGCGTGTGATCGGGATGGCCTACTTGCTGCCGTTCCTCTATTTCCTCTGGCGCGGCGCCGTCGCTGACGGCGAATTGAAGCGGCGGCTCTGGCTGATCTTCGGCCTCGGCGCACTGCAGGGGGCGGTGGGCTGGTGGATGGTTGCTTCGGGCCTCTCCGAAAAGGTCGAGGTCTCACAGTATCGCCTCGCGGTCCACCTGATACTGGCGCTCCTGATCTATTCGGCGATCGTCTGGACGGTGCGGCGGCTTGCCGACCGGCCGCCAAATCCGGCGCCGTTCCGGCTGAAGATCACGGCCTTGCTGCTGCTGGCGCTGACCTTCCTGCAGCTCTATTTCGGCGCGCTGGTCGCGGGCCTGCGTGCGGGCAAGGTCTACAACACCTGGCCCGAGATCG
This sequence comes from Bradyrhizobium sp. Ai1a-2, assembly GCF_000426245.1. Lineage (GTDB taxonomy): Bacteria > Pseudomonadota > Alphaproteobacteria > Rhizobiales > Xanthobacteraceae > Bradyrhizobium. The sequence continues at coordinate 52,403 of NZ_AUEZ01000022.1, forward strand.
ATGGCGCTTTCATTCCATCCGCGGGGCGTCTGTTCTTCGAGCAGCCCTGGTGGCGCAACATGTTCGACAATACGCTGACCGTGCAGTTCGAGCACCGCATGACCGCCTATGCGCTATTGGCGCTGGCGATCCTGCACGCAATCGACACCGTCCGTTCGCGCGCGAGCGGCGAAACTATCGCCGGCGCCTGGTGGCTGGTGGCCGCGATCACGCTGCAGGCGACGCTCGGGATCCTGACGCTTTTGAACCAGGTGCCGATTGATCTCGCGCTCATGCACCAGGCGGTGGCGATCGTGGTGCTCACGCTGGCGGTCCTGCAGGTCGAGCGCCTGCTGCCGCGACGCCGCGAAGTGGGGCGTGCAAAGCTTGCCGTGCCGGTCGGTCAACCCGGTTGACTTGAACTATTCTAATCTCCCGTCGCAGCAAGAAGTCCCCGTTTTGCGCGGGTTTCTTGCGTGGTCCGGCCGTTGACGAAATCGTGCGGGCCGACATCGCTTTACTTGAAAACCCCTCGCGATAGAACGAACAAAACATAGGTTCGCTCATGTCGTCTGCATTCATTCAGGCCGCCGTCATCCTGCTGCGCGAGGGGCTCGAGGCGATGCTGGTGATCGCCGCGCTCGCCGGCTACCTGTCCAGGGTCGGTGCCGGCCATCGCATCCAGGCGCTCTATGGCGGCGCGCTCGTCGCGGTCGGCGCCAGCATCATCGCGGCCTGGCTATTCGCGGTGCTGAACTCGGGCGAGCACAGCGACATCCTCGAGGGCGTCATCATCCTGTTTGCCGCGGCTCTGATGCTCTACGTCAGCGGCTGGCTGATGGTGAAGCAGGATCCGAAAGGCTGGAACGAATATCTCGCGCACAAGGCCGACACGGCGCTGGCGCAGGACACAGTGTGGGCGGTCGGCGCGCTCGCTTTCCTCGCGGTGTTCCGCGAGGGCGCCGAGACCGTACTGTTCATCAACGCGCTGGCGACCACCGAAGGTGGCTGGAGCGCGGGCCTGTTTGCCGGCCTTGGCGCGGCCACCATCGGTCTCGCGGTGCTGTTCTATTTCATCAACCTGATCGCGCAGAAAATTCCGCTGCGGCCGTTGTTCATCCTGACCTCGGCCTTCCTGTTCGTGATGGCGATCAAGTTCATCGGCGAGGCTGTGCAGGAATTCCAGGAGCAGTCGCTGCTGCCGTTCACGGAACTGACGAGCCTGTCCTGGCTCGCCGCTCTCGGCCTGAACCCGACGCTGGAGGCGCTGTCGCTGCAGCTTCTGGTGATCCTGTTCGCGCTTGCGACCTATTCGGTGTTCCAGCGCAACAGTCGCCTGACCCGCCAGAGCAGGGCGTCGACCAGCGCAGCGGCTGAATAGTCTCACCAACGGTCGATCCAGCCCGAAGATCGCGCTTCACTGGTTCCGCTACGCAGCAAGTGGCGCAAAGCAGGCTTCCGCCGACACTTCGCGGTATTTTGGCACCGTAAGTCAGTTTTTTTTCATTTTTATTGCAGATTGGCCGTTGCCGAAGTGTCTGTCAAAGAGGGCGCTTTGTGAACGGTGCATATTTTTATGATTGAGAACGATGGGGATCGGCGGCTGCTCGAGCCTCAGGGCGTGATCGCCTGCGAGATACTCATTCCCGACGCCTATATGGCCGATGACGGTGATCTGGTCGCCACCGTCGTCGATTTCGTGAACTGGGCGATTGGCCCGGCCCACCTGGTTTCCGGCGAGATCGTAGCGGAGGCATTCTGGAGTTATCACGCCGACTATTATCTGGCGCAGGTCAACAACGGCGGCCATGGTCAGTTTGCCCACAACAGCGGAATGAGCGAGCAAACGCTCGACAATTGCCGTTGCGGGCTCGTGGCGATGGGCGCAACGGATTACGTGGCGATCTTCGACCAGTTCATGGCCATCATGAAGGGCGATCCGCGTCGGGCAAAAGCCATCCAGGACGGCAGCGGTTTTGGGGATATCGATCCCGAGATCAAGCTCCTCGACAAGCGCTTCCTTGCTCTCGGCGACATGACCAGGCTCAACGCGGCCTGGCTACGCGCGCTACCGGTGCTGCGGTCGTTGCCAAACGATCAGCTGACGGCCGAGCGTGAAGCGGTCATTGCGCACAATTCCCTGCTCACCACTCGCCAGGACTATCTGCGGCGGGCCAAAGAGCGTTTCAGCGCGACTGACCCGCTCCAGGTGGCGGCGCGCGCCACTTGCGCGCAGGAGCGCATCGCCTTCGAAGGCGTCAATGCGGGCCTGCCGGCGGGCAATGGTCAGATCGCCTGGACCCTGAACACGTCCGCCGGTTCGCGTATGCTTGTGATGGGACACGGCATCGCCGTGCTGCGCGCCAACGGGTCGCTGCGCGGCCAGTATTTCTTCGAAACGCGCGATACCTACCCTGCGCCCGTCGGAGACGGCGAAATGCGCCGGGCGCTGATGGACGCGACGTTGCGTGACATCCGCGAGCGGATGAAATCGGCAGCAGGCGAACGGACATCGATATCGCCGGCCCAGTCCCGCGAGACGGTGCTGTCGAACTTTTTGTCGCCCGCGTTCGCTGCCTTCTGGGGTAGCTTCACGGCCGGATCGAAGCGGATCAACACGGCGATCACCTGTCCCTATGTCGGGCACAATCCCGCGCTGGTGAGCTACGTTCCGCGCGCCTCGTCTCCGTTGCTGGCGGCCACCGAGGAGCATTCCCTGATCCGGCTCATCATCGCCAATGCGCTGTGGGATTCGTTCCTGGCTGCCGACGCCTTCAACGAATCGATGCTCGAGGAGCCCGATCGCGCATCGGCCCTGTTGATCAATCTCGGCGCCGCCGCCACGGTTGCGGCGACCAGCTTGCGCCTGCTCGATACGGATCGCGTCGCGGCGCTCGCCGTGCTTGCGCCCGGCGATCTCGCGCGCGAGCAATACAACATCCGATTCCAGTTGCTCGAGATCGCACGCTGGTGGTTCAGCTTCGTGCCCAAGGCGGCAGCCGTTTTCGCAGAAACACGTTTTGCGCAGCGGTCGTGGATGTTCAACAATGTCTGCTTCAACCATGCGCAGGCGCTCGCCGAAGCGCTCCGTCCGGCGGTGACGACCGATTTGAACGAGGCGCTCGTCTATTTCGATCGGGAATATCCGTCGATGGCCATGCCATCCATGGACGCGACCTATGATCTGGCGCTCAAGACATTCACCTCATATTTCGCGAGGTCCGAGCGCCACGCCAAGGCATGGGCAAACATGGTCGCCGAAATACGCAAGACGATCATGAGCGCCAGGCCCTACGATGAAGCGACGGTGTTCGTGGTGACGCCTGACATTTTGCAGGTTCGAACCTGCGAAAAGCTGGTCGGTCTGATCGGGGTCGTTGAGAACGAGGTCAGGGCGCGTCAGATTTTCTACTACCGCAAGGAAGGCGCGCGGGCAGCGCTTTGAGCGCGTGCCCGAACGCGGCGTCGTCACGAGCTAAAGATAATCGAGCCCGATATCGAGCGCGGCCGAGGAATGCGTGATCCAGCCGACGGAAATGAGGTCGACGCCGGTTGCCGCGATCGCGGGCGCGGTGGCAGCCGTGATGCCGCCCGATGCTTCCGTGACCACCTTGCCACGGGCCATCGCCACTGCCTGCCTGAGCTCGTCGACCGTCATGTTGTCGAGCAGGACGGCGTCGATCCCTAGCCCCAGCGCCTCTTCGAACTGCGCCAGCGTGTCGACCTCGACCTCGATCTTGACGAGGTGGCCGACATGCGCCTTGGCGCGTTCGATGGCGGTGCGGATATTGCCGGCAAGCGCGATGTGGTTGTCCTTGATCAGCACGGCATCATCGAGGCCGAAGCGGTGATTGCTGCCGCCGCCGGCGCGCACCGCGTATTTTTCCAATGCGCGCAGGCCGGGAGTGGTCTTACGGGTGCAGACGATCTGCGCCGGCGCGCCCTTGACGGCAGTAACCAACGACGCCGTTGCGGTCGCGACGCCGCTCAGATGGCAGAGAAAATTGAGCGCGGTGCGCTCGCCCGTCAGCAGTGCACGCGCCGGGCCGTTGATGGTTGCGATCGTGTCACCGGGGGCGACGACGCTACCGTCGGGCCGCTCGATCTCGATGCGGATCGCCGGCGAAATCGTTTGAAAGGCGCAGCGCGCCACGTCGAGGCCGGCGACGACGCCCGGCTGGCGCGCCCGCAAGGCGAGCGAGGCGCGCTGGTCGGCCGGTACAATCGCGTCCGCCGTGATGTCGCCGGCGCGGCCGAGATCCTCGAGCAGCGCGGTCCGCACCAGGGGTTCGTACATCAGGGGCAGAAGAGGATTGAATGTCACGACTGAACGCTCCGGATCGGCAGTTCGGATTCGATGATCTCGCGGGCGACGCCGAGCGTTTCCGCGAGGGTGAAGGTGGAGGGCACGCCCTTCGGCAACGTGTCCGGAAAGTCGGTGCGGTGGTGGCCGCCGCGGCTTTCCTCGCGCCTTGATGCGGCGACGGCGATCATCAAGCCGACCAGGGCCGGATCGGCGGCGACGCCGTTCCCCCTCGCCATCGGATAGAGATTGCGAATGGCGCGCTCGATCGCAGGCCGATCGCGCAGCACGCCGAGCCCCTGCGAGACGAACGGCCGCACCATGGATGGATCCGATGCGGGCGGCAGCGCGATCGGCGTGCGCAGGGCGGCGGCGCTGCCAGCAACGCCATTGACGCTCTCGGCGACCCATTGCGCGCAGACGATGGCTTCCATCAGCGAATTGCTGGCAAGCCGGTTGGCGCCATGCAGGCCGGTTCGGCTGACCTCGCCGCAGGCCCACAAGCCGGTCACGGTGCTGCGGCCTTCGCTGTCAACGGCGATGCCGCCCATGTGGTAATGCGCCGCAGGACGCACGGGGATCGGATCGTCAGCCGGATCGATCCCGGCCATCTTGCAGAACGCGCTGATGACGGGATAGCGCTGCGCGAAATCCTTGCCCGGATGCTGCCGGGCATCGAGGAAGACGCGATGTCCTTCGCCGCGACGTCGCCAGACCGCGCGCGCCACAATGTCGCGCGGCGCGAGCTCCGCGCCCGGCTCGTCTGCCATGAAACGCTGCCCGGTCTCGTCGATCAGGATCGCGCCGTCGCCGCGGATCGCCTCGGTCAATAGCGGCATCGGCCGCGACGGTCCGTCGAAGGCGGTGGGGTGAAACTGGATGAATTCGAGGTCGGAGAGAACTGCGCCGGCGCGCGCCGCGAGCGCGAGCCCTTGGCCGAAACAGCCGATGGGATTGGTACTGTCCTGGAACAGGCCGCCAATGCCGCCGGTCGCCAGCACGATGCGATTGGTTGGAATGACGAGCGAGCCATACTTGTTCGCAGCGAGCACGCCCTTGATCGCATTGTCCTCGACGATGAGTTGGCGGGCTTCAACGCCCTCGAGCAGCGTGATCGACGGACAGCGGCGCACGGCGGCGATCAGCGCGCGCATGATCTCGCGCCCGGTGCCGTCGCCGGTGGCGTGAACGATCCGCTTGCGGCTGTGCGCGGCCTCCAGCCCGAGCCGCCAGCTTCCATCCGGCCTGCGGTCGAAGCCGACGCCGAGCTGCGCGAGACGCTCGACAGCAGCCGGCGCCGCAGCCACGATCCGGCTGGCGGATTCCTCGTCGCAAAGGCCGGCGCCGGCGGCAATGGTGTCCTGCAGATGCAGGGCGGGGGTGTCGTCGTCGCCGACCGCTGCCGCGAGCCCGCCTTGCGCCCACATGCTGGAGGCCTCCGCCCCGAGCGGCGATTTCGACAGCAGCACGACCGGTGCGGGCGCAAGCTGCAGCGCCGTCATCAATCCGGCGGCGCCGCCGCCGATGATTATCGGTTGCCCGGCCATGGCTGAAACATCTGTACTCATAGCGCCAGCATCCTTTCGACGGAGCGCCGCGCGCGGTCGGCGATTTCAGGGTCGATCGTGACCTCGTGCTCATTGGTCTCGAGGGCGTGGCGGATGTTCTTCAGCGTGATCCGCTTCATGTGCGGGCAGAGATTGCAGGGGCGGATGAACTCGACGTCCGGATGGAGCACTGCGACGTTGTCGCTCATCGAGCATTCCGTCAGCAGCACCACGCGTGATGGATGCTCCTTGCCGACAAAGCCGGACATGGCTGCGGTGGAGCCCGAGAAATCGGCCTCTGCCACCACCTCGGGCGGGCATTCCGGATGCGCCAGAATGGTGACGCCGGGATGGTTCTCGCGAAGCTGGCGCACGTCCTCGGCGTTGAACAGCTCGTGCACTTCGCAATGGCCTTTCCAGGCCGTGATCTTCACTTTGGTCTGCGCGGCGATGTTCTGCGCCAGATATTCGTCCGGCAGCATGATGACATGCTCGACACCGAGCGATTGCACGACCGCGAGTGCATTGCCTGAGGTGCAGCAGATATCGGACTCCGCCTTCACCGCGGCCGAGGTGTTGACATAGGTAACGATGGGAGCGCCCGGATAGCGCTCACGCATCAGCCGCACATCCGCTGCGGTGATGGACTCCGCGAGCGAACAGCCGGCCCTGAGGTCGGGGATCAGCACCGTCTTCTCGGGATTGAGCAGCTTTGCCGTCTCGGCCATGAAGTGCACGCCGGCGAGCACGATCACGTCGGCATCGACCTTGGTCGCCTCGCGCGCGAGCATGAGGCTGTCGCCGACGATATCGGCAACGCCATGGAAGATTTCCGGCGTCTGATAGTTGTGCGCCAGCACCACGGCGTTGCGCCTGCGCTTCAGGTCGAGGATGGCGTCGACGTCATCGGCGAAGGTCGCCCATTCGAACTCCGGGATCACCCGTTTGACGCGGTCGTAAAGGGGCGCGGTGCGCGCGAGCGCACTTGACTGAGAAGTGGCCATTTATGCTCTCCATGAGTATATCTGAGATTATACTTATCCTGAGCATAAGGGAAGTCAAGAGCGCGAGAGCGGGAGCTTGGTGCCGGCAACGGCCCGTTCGGCCACGACGCCGTGGCGGAAGCGGAATAGCTTGGCGGGGCGGCCGACCGTCTCGGCGGCCATTGCGCCTGTCTCTTCAACGAGTTCCTGCTGCTCGATCAGACGCCGAAAATTCTGTTTGTGGACAGTGCGGCCTGCAAGAGCCTCAACACTGCGTTGCAGTTGCAGCAGGGTGAATTCGGCCGGCATCAGTTCGAAGACGACTGGCCGGTATTTGATCTTGGCGCGCAGCCGCGCGATGCCTGTGGCCAGAATGCGGCGATGATCCGATATCATGGCGCGGCCGGGCACGACGGCTTCTCCGGTGCGCTTGTCGCGAACCGCTTCGGGGATCAACGAGGCCTCGTAGAGCAGTTCGTAGCGCTGCAGCACCAGCTCTTCATTCCATGCGCGGTCGTCGATGCCGAAGGTGATGGCGGCGCGCTGCCAGCGCGCCTTCTGCACGGAGGCGCTCTCCGCCGATTTTGCCCAGGCGCGCAGCCTGGGCGCCACGATCTTTGCGATCAAGGCGGGGCTGCCGGCGCGATGATCTTCCCACGGGAAATACTCATACCAGCCGGACCAATGGGCTTCGGAGGCCTCCCTGACCTGGTCCTCGCGGGTCAGGCCGAGATAGCTGATCGAGATGCGATGCGGCGCCCTGGCGTCGCCCGTGCGCCCGTGATCAGCGAAGGTATAGAGCTGCTCGACATAGCCGAGCGGGTGCCCGGTCTGCGCCTCGACCCAGGCCCGCAGGCCGGTCTGCAGCGAGCGGTGCCCGAACTGGAAGGGACCGCTCGGCAGCGCGGTCGCATTCGCGATCGTCATGATCTTGGGTTCGCCCTCGGTCACCGCGACCAGGACGGCGACGAGGTCAGCGGTGATCGCGTCGATCGATGTTTCGGCTTTTCGCAGTGCCTTTGCCACGCGGACATCCTGTCGCGGCTAGCAATAGCCGTAAACGCCGCAGGCGTACGGCAGGCGATTCCAGTAGGGACCGCCGTAGTAGGGGCCCCCATAATATGGACCGTCATAGCTGTAGGAGAAGTGATTTCCGTAATAGCCGGGCAGGCTCGACGAACCCGGCAGGATCGGCTCGCCATTGACGAACGGCACGTATGGCACCACGGCGGCGGGCGTGAACAGCACGTCTGGCTCCTGCTCGACGACGACAATCTGGCGACCGCGGCGGACGTAGGGGGCTGGTGTCACGGTCGTCCGGTACTTGTAGTGCGGCCGCGGCAGGCCAGGGGGCAATTGGTGGGCGGCGCGGTAGGCCGCATGCTTGGTTGCAACCGGGCCGTCGGCGGCAATGGCGGCATCGATCGCAAACAGGGCGATCGAAGCGAGCAATGTCGAGCGCAGCATCGTCGTCTCCGATTCGAGAGGGCGACAGAATGCCACCTTATAGCGGAATGACCGTTAATGAGATCGGGTCATTCCGGGTTTGACGCCGCCGCGCCATCCCGGAATGACGGCCAAGGGAACAGCTAAGCGCTAAGCCCCCAGCGCCTGATCAAGGTCGGCGATCAGGTCGTCCTTGTCCTCGATGCCGATCGAGAGCCGGACCACGTCCGGAGCGGCGCCGGACTTGACCTTCGCGGCATCGTCGAGCTGGCTGTGGGTGGTGGAGGCCGGGTGGATCACCAGCGAACGGGTGTCGCCGACATTGGCGAGATGGGAGAACAGTCTCAGGTTCGACACCAGGTTGACGCCGGCGTCATAGCCGCCCTTGAGGCTGAAGGTGAACACCGCGCCTGCACCCTTCGGCGCATATTTGCGAGCGAGGTTGTTGTACTTGTCGCCGGGTAGCCCCGCGTAATTCACCGACGCCACCGCGGGATGGCCGGCGAGGAATTCCGCGACCGCTTTGGCGTTGTCGCAATGTTTTTGCATGCGCAGCGGCAGCGTCTCGATGCCGGTCAAAATCATGAAGGCATTGAACGGAGAGAGCGCCGGGCCGAGATCGCGCAAGCCCAGCACGCGACAGGCGATCGCGAAGGCGAAATTGCCAAAGGTCTCCTGGATCTTGATGCCGTGATATTCCGGGCGCGGCTCGCTCAGCATCGGATATTTGTTGTCCTTCGACCAGTCGAAGGTGCCGCCGTCAACGATGATGCCGCCGAGCGAGTTGCCGTGGCCGCCCAGGAACTTGGTAAGCGAGTGCACGACGATGTCGGCGCCGTGGTCGATTGGCTTGATCAGATACGGTGTTGCGAGCGTATTGTCGACGATCAGCGGCACGCCGGCCTTGCGAGCCACCGCGGCAATCGCCTCGATATCGGTGACGCTGCCGGAGGGATTGGCGATCGATTCGATGAAGATCGCTTTGGTGTGTGGCGTCACCGCGCGTTCGAAGCTTTCGATCTCGTCGGGATCGGCCCAGGCGACGTTCCAGCCAAAGCTCTTGAAGGCGTGGGTGAACTGGTTGATCGAGCCGCCATAAAGTTTGCGCGCGGCGACGATCTCGTCGCCCGGCTTCATCAACTGCTGCAGCACCACGACCTGCGCCGCGTGTCCCGAGGCCACTGCGAGTGCGGCGGTGCCGCCTTCCAGTGCGGCCACGCGCTCTTCCAGCACCGCATTGGTCGGGTTGCCGATGCGGGTATAGATGTTGCCGAACGACTGCAGGCCGAACAATGAGGCCGCATGGTCGGCGTCGTTGAACACGAATGACGTCGTCTGATAGATCGGCGTCGCCCGCGCGCCGGTGGTGGGATCGGGCTGCGCACCGGCATGCACGGCGAGGGTCGAAAATCCCGGAAGGCGATCGGTCATTCTGGTCGTCCTATGTTTGGGTCGGAAATAAAAGCGCGGCATGCTGATTGCAGCCACGGCGGCCGTCAAGGCGAGTTGCGGGCCGCATGCGCGTTGGAAACAGCGTGCTTCGTTATGCCGCGAAGTCGAAACATTTGTTTCGCATTCGCGTCACGTCGTCTCGGTCTTGTTCTTTGCAGCGCGATCGGACGCGGCGGTTTCGCCGCCGCCGACGCTCATCCGATTGAGCGACAGCCGCATGCCCTGTGTCGGCATCGGTGCACGCTTGGAGCTCAGCGTGCGCGAATTGACGCCCATCCACGAAATCTCCGAAGACAGCCGGCCATATTCGATTTTCGGGCAACGGTTCATCACGACCTTGATGCCAACGGCCTCGGCCTTTGCGGCGGCCGCGTCGTCGCGTGCGCCGAGCTGCATCCAGATCACCTTCGGCAAGGGCGACAGCCTGAGCGCTTCCTCGACAACCGGCATGATGTGGCTGGAGTTGCGAAAGATGTCGACCATGTCGATCGGACGTCCGATGTCGGCGAGCGACGCGACGAAGGGCTTGCCGAGCAGGCTCTTGCCGACATGTCCGGGATTGACCGGGATCATGTCGTAGCCGCGCTCCGCCAGATATTTGAAGGCGAAATAGCTCGGCCGCACATTGACCGGCGAAGCGCCAACCATCGCGATCGACTTCACGCTGTTGAGGATGCCGCGGATGTAATTATCGGGGTAGGTGTCGTGGTTCATTGTGCCTTCCACTTCGTCATCGCGAGGAGCGAAGCGACGAAGCAATCCATGCTTCTGCGCGGGGAGATGGATTGCTTCGCTTCGCTCGCAATGACGGGAAACTATCTATCCTGCCATTTCGGCTCGCGCTTCTCGATGAAGGCGCCGATGCCTTCCTCGGCATCCTGCGCCATCATGTTTTCGGTCATCACCTCGGCGGCATAGCGATAGGCGTCCGCGAGGGTCATCTCGGCCTGGCGGTAGAACGCCTCCTTGCCGAGCTTCACAGTGTAGGCGGATTTCAGCGCGACTTTTTGCGCCAGCGCAATCGCGGCCTCTCGTTCGGTGCCGGCTGGTACGACGCGGTTGACGAGCCCGATGTCGCGGGCGGTCGCGGCCGAGATCGGCTCGCCCGTGAGCAGCATCTCCATGGCCTGCTTGCGCGGAACATTGCGCGACAGCGCCACCATCGGCGTCGAACAGAACAGGCCGATATCGACACCGGGTGTCGCGAAGGCCGCATCCTCAGAGGCGACCGCGAGGTCGCAACTTGCGACCAACTGGCAGCCGGCGGCGGTCGCGATGCCCTGGACGGAAGCGACCACCGGCTTTGGCAGATGCACGACTGCCTGCATCATCGCGCTGCACGCGTTCATGATCTCCGCGAAATAGGCGCGGCCGCGGTCGGCATCGCTGCGGTGCGCGGTGAGTTCCTTCATGTCGTGGCCGGCCGAGAAGGCAGGACCGTTGGCGGCGATCACGACGGCGCGCACAGCTCGGTTGTCGTGAATCTCCTTGAGCGCGCCATGCAGCTCTGCGATCAGGCCTTCGGAGAGGCTGTTGCGCGCGGCGGGGCGGTTGAGCGTCAGCACGGCGATGCTGCCGACCTGCTCCCGCAGGAGGATCGGCGATTGCGGCGCGACGGCACGGGCAGCTTGGGGCATCTCCAAATTTCCACTAAGGCTTTTTTCGATTAAGGCTTGGCCGCAACTTAGTGTAACACGCGGGCTGAATCGAGGGCGGGGACGGCATGGCGTCGGCGAAAATGAGCGTGGCTGAACTGGAGAGGTTCCTGCGCGACGAGTTTCCCCAGGCATTCAGTGGGGACGACATCACCATCGAGAGCGCCGACGGCCGGACCTGCCTTTTGCGCCAACGCTACAGTGAGCGGATGCTGCGGCCGGGCGGCACGGTGTCGGGCCCGACGCTGATGGCGCTGGCCGATTTCGCGATGTACGTGGTGTTGCTGTCGGCGATCGGCCCGGTTGGCCTGGCGGTGACCACCAATCTCAACATCAATTTTCTCCGCAAGGGCCAGCCGGGGCAGGACGTGCTGGCGGCGGCGAGGCTGTTGAAACTCGGCAAGCGGCTGGCGGTCGGGGAGGTCAACCTGCTTTCGGGCGATTCCCCGGATCCGATTGCCCACGTGACGGCGACCTATTCCATTCCAAACAAATAGGGTTTCTGGAGGTATTATTATACCTTATTTACAAGTAATTGTTTTTGCTGGACTAAATCGCGCTGATCGGCGTTGACGAATTTCGCTCACTTCTCTAGAAAGCCGCCAATCCGGCGCGACGCCTTGCGCCGGAAACTCATTTTCACGGACAGCTCTCATGAAAACCTTTTCGGCCAAGCCCGCCGAGGTGCAGAAGAAGTGGGTCGTGATCGACGCCAAGGGTGTGGTGGTCGGTCGGCTCGCTACCATGGTCGCGATGCGGCTGCGCGGCAAGCACCTGCCCACCTACACGCCGCATGTTGATTGCGGCGACAACGTCATCATCATCAACGCCGCTCATGTGGTGCTGACCGGTCGCAAGCGCGACCAGAAAGTCTACCACAAGCACACCGGCTACATCGGCGGCATCAAGGAGCGCAGCGCGAAGCAGATCCTCGAGGGTCGCTTCCCCGAGCGCGTAGTCGAGAAGGCCATCGAGCGCATGATCCCGCGCGGCCCGCTCGGCCGCGTCCAGATGGGTAATCTGCGTGTCTATCCCGGCGCCGAGCATCCGCACGAAGCGCAGAACCCCGAGAAGATCGATTTCGCCTCGCAGAACCGCAAGAACATGAGGGCCGCATAAGATGTCCGATACCATGCAGTCTCTCGACCAGCTTGCGCAGCTGAAGCCGGCGGCTCCCGAGGCGCCGAAATATGTGAAGAAGATCGACAAGTACGGCCGCGCTTACGCCACCGGCAAGCGCAAGGACGCGGTCGCCCGCGTCTGGGTCAAGCCGGGCTCCGGCAAGATCTCCGTCAACACCCGCGACGTCGAAGTCTACTTCGCCCGTCCGGTGCTGCGGATGATGATCCAGCAGCCGCTGGTCGCCGCGGCCCGCGCCGGCCAGTACGACGTGATCTGCACGGTCACCGGCGGCGGCCTGTCCGGCCAGGCCGGTGCGGTGCGCCACGGCCTCTCCAAGGCGCTGACCAATTTCGAGCCGGAATTGCGCAGTGTCCTGAAGAAGGGCGGCTTCCTCACCCGTGACTCGCGCACGGTCGAGCGCAAGAAGTACGGCCGCGCCAAGGCGCGCAAGTCGTTCCAGTTCTCGAAGCGCTAACCGCTTCACTGCAATTTGCAGCAACTGCAAAGGGCGCCGCGAGGCGCCCTTTTTGCTGCGCCTTTGCACATCAATTGTCGCAGTTTTTCCTGAAAACTTTTGTGTGCACGCAAACGGATTGCCAACGCGCCACGCATAGCCTGAGCGGTATTAACGCAGCGCTATCCTTTTCGGATCGCGCCCTTGAGAACGTGGCATCACACGCTTTCATCACACGCACCAGGCGGGGCTCATGTCGTTCGATATTTCGACGCTTTATCTGTTTGCCACGATGGTGGCCGCCATGCTCGGCGCCATGCTGTTGTTCTTCGGCAATCAGGAGAAGATTCCGGCGTTGAAGTGGTGGGGCAGTGCGTATCTTCTCGGCGCGGCCTCGGTTGCGGCATCGACCCTCGCGGGCTCGATGCTTGGCGAAATTGCCTCGCTGGCGTTGAATGCGGTGGGCTTCATCGCCTGCGGCATGGTGTGGAATGCTGCACGGGTGTTCCATGGCCGCAAGCCGAATATCCCCGGCCTCGTGCTCGGCGCGATCGCGTGGGTCGGCGCCGCGCTGACCTTGTCGCCCGAACGGCCCATGCTGAAGCTGACCATCGGCGCTGCGATCATCGCGATCTACGCGTGTCTCACGGCAGCCGAATTGGGAAGGGAACGGCGACGCGCGATGCGGCGGCGCTGGCCTGCACTCGCGGTGCCCGTGCTGCATGGCTGCGTGCTGCTGCTGCCGATCCTGCTCGGCAATTTCCTGCGCCCGCATGATGCGGCGTTCGGCGAAAGCATCTGGGTGACGGTGTTCTCGGTCGAGCTCATCCTCTATGCGATCGGTACCGTGTTCGTGATCTTCATGCTGGTATCGGACCGCGAGGTGACCGCGCACAAGACGGCGGCTTCGATGGATCCCCTGACCGGCATGTTCAACCGCCGCGGCTTCGCCGAGGCCTGCACACGGGTGATCGAACGCGAAGCCGAGGCCGGCCGTCCGGTGACGGTGATGATCTTCGATATCGACCACTTCAAATCGATCAACGACCGCTTCGGCCATCCCGCCGGCGACGAGATCCTGAAATTGTTCTCGGCCGTCGTCGTCAACAACCTGCGCATCAGCGATCTCTCCGGCCGCATCGGCGGTGAGGAATTCGCGGCGCTGCTGCCGTGCCCGCTGGAAGAGGGCGTGCTCGCCGCCGAGCGCGTGCGCGAATGCTTCCAGGCCTCCGGCATCGTCTGCGACGAAGGCCCGGTCGATACCACCGTCAGCATCGGCGTTGCCGGCGGGCCCGCAGGCACCGAGCTCGAGGTGCTGCTCGCCGCCGCCGACACCGCGCTCTATCAGGCCAAGCGCGGCGGTCGGAACCGCGTCGAGGCCGCGGAGGAATTGCCGCTGTCGCTGGAGAACTGGCGGCGCAAGACCGCCGGTCTCGCGCCGCCGGCGCGCGAGAGGCCGGTCGCGGCTTGAGAGCAACTTGATCGATATTGGTAAGATTCCATTTACCACTCGATTCCTATCATCCCGGGCATGGAATCGACCCGCCTTCACAATCCCCAATCCTCCCTGTTGTCGCTCGAAGCTGCCGCCGCCACCGCCCGTGGCGGGTTCGGCTGCCTGTTCTCGAGCTCGGCTGAATACGAGACCGCGCTGATCGCCGAGCGCCGCGCCCAAGGCCGCTACGGCCGCCCGCGCAGCCCCTGGCCGATGCTGATGTTCCTGGGAATCACGCTGATGCTCCTCGGCACGGTGCTCGTGTTCAATTAGGCCAGCGCTACATCCCGTATCGGTGAAGGCGCCGCGAGGCGCCTTTTTCTTTTCGATAAGCTGAGCTAGAGACGGGCCCTTTCCAGGGAGAAGCCCAATGGTCACCGAAATTGCACTCATCGACGTCAAGCCCGGCTCTGAAAAGGATTTCGAAGCCGCGGTAGAGAAAGCACGCCCGCTGTTTCTGCGCGCCAAGGGCGGCAAGGGGTTCGAATTGCACAAGTCGATCGAAAAGCCGTCGCGCTACCGGCTGCTGGCGAAGTGGGAGACGCTGGAGAACCACACCGTCGATTTCCGCGGCTCGGAAGACTTCGCCGCCTGGCGCGCACTGGTCGGACCGTTCTTTGCCGCGCCGCCGGAGGTCGAGCATACCGAGACCGTGCTGACGGCCTGAGCCTTCTCACGCCGCCACCCGCGGCTCCTCGGCCTTGAAGTGGTCGAGCATCACCTTGGCGATCGCCATCAGGGGGAGCGCAAGCGCGAGCCCCCAGACGCCGAACACCACCCCGAGCAGGATCTGGAACGCAAACAGCGTGGCAGGCGGAATATCCAGCGCCTGCCGCTGGATGATCGGGGTGAGCACGTAGCTTTCCATCGCGTGCACCCCGAGGAACAGCACGAAGGCCGAGAGCGCCGCGATCCAGCCCGAGGCAAGGCTCGCGAGCACCACGATCAATCCGCCCAGGATCGCGCCCACCGTCGGAATGAAGGCGAGCAGGCCGGCCTGGATGCCCAGGATGAACGAGCTCTGGATGCCGATGATCGAGAGCCCGATCCAGGTGACGAAGAATACCGCGCTCATGGTGATGATCTGAGCGATCAGCCAGCGCTCCAGCGTGTCACCGATGCGGTCGACGATGATGGTCGCCTGTTCCCGATGTCGGGCCGGCATCACGAACAATAGCCCGGC
The DNA here is from genome assembly GCF_000426245.1 of Bradyrhizobium sp. Ai1a-2. Taxonomy (GTDB): domain Bacteria; phylum Pseudomonadota; class Alphaproteobacteria; order Rhizobiales; family Xanthobacteraceae; genus Bradyrhizobium. The sequence continues at coordinate 68,022 of NZ_AUEZ01000022.1, forward strand.
GCGGTAGATGCTGGGCTGCGCGGCAAAGGCGAGGCCGAGAAACAGCACGATGAAGAAGTTGCCGACCGCACTCACGGTGCCGAGCAGGACTTTCAGGGTCTGGCTGATGATCGCGCCGCCGCTGGAGGCGAGCGCGCCGGCGCTCGGAAGACTGTGGGTCGCTGCGGCGCCCGGGGTCGTCGGTGTCGACGAGTCCGTCGGCGCGGAGGCCTGGTTGCTGAAGTCGAGGTAGCTGGTGTCGATGCCATGCTGCTCGAGGAAGGACTTCACGTTCACCAATTGCGACTTGATGGTATCGCTGAGCGCGGAGGCCTGCTGGGCGATGGTGGCCCCGCCGAGGAAGACGACGCCCGACAACAGCGCCGCCAGCGCCAGGCAGACGATGGTCAGCCGAAGCGCGTGCGGCAGCTTGACGCCGTAGCCGAGCAGGTTGGTGAGGGCGTTGAGCGCGACCCCGAGCAGGACCCCGGCGAAGATCAGGAACAGCGTCGCCGCATAGTGCCAGGCGAGCGCCAGCAGCGCCGCGAACAGCACGATCCCGATGCCGCCAACGCTGATCGCCCACGCCAGATCGTTGCGGGTCTCAAGACGGTCGCCGCCCGGTAGTCTCACATCGATTCCCTCGCGCATCGATTGTTCTCACCTTGTCGCCAAAATCCCGCCGGGATCAAGCCGCCGCCCGCGCGCCGGTTTGCCGCTGTCCGCAGGGCAGGGCAGGCCGCCCAGCCCAGCCCGCGGGGCCGCGCTTCGTCCCTTGACCCCGCGGCGCCTGCGTCCCACGCCGATGTGATCCGCAAGCATAATATGTTGATCCGCGATCCGGTCGGGGGCATTATCCCTCCGGAACCATGACAAACATAGAAAATCATTCCTACGCGAGACGCTGAACAATGAGACGGCCCGTGGTCGGCGTGATCGGAAACGCCCATCGCATCGAAGATCGTTTCACGGTTCAAATGGTCGGGGAACGCAACCTGCGCGCGATCACCGATGTGGTCGATGCCGTTCCGCTGATGTTCGCAGGCTCGCCTGAAATTACCGACGTCGGCGCCTTGCTCGACGTGGTCGACGGTGTGGTCCTCACCGGCGCCCGGGCCAATGTCCACCCGACACGCTTCAATTGCGAGCCGCATATCAGTCACGAGCCTTACGACATCCACCGTGACGAGGTCGCGCTGGCGGTGTCGGAAGCCTGTGTCGCGCGCGGCATCCCGCTGTTCGGAATCTGCCGTGGGCTGCAGGAGATGAACGTCGCTTTTGGCGGCTCGCTGCATCCCGAGATTCGCGAACTGCCGGGACGCATCAACCATCGCATGCCAAGGCTGGACAACGGCGAGATCCATCCTGACCCGCTGGTGGTGTTCGCCGACCGCCATGACGTGACGCTCACGCCCGGCGGTGTTCTCGCGCAGCTCCTGGGCTGCGAGACCATCCGCGTCAATTCGCTGCACGGGCAGGGCATCCTGAAGCCCGGCGAACGCGTCGTGATCGAAGGCGTCGCCGAGGACGGCACCATCGAGGCGATCCGGATCGCCGACGCGCCGGGCTTTGCCCTCGGTGTGCAGTGGCATGCGGAATATGACCCGCAGCGCAACCCGATCAACAAAAAGCTGTTCGAAGCTTTCGGCGCAGCGCTGCGCGAGCGGCAGCGCGCGGCGGCGTAGTGGCGTTGCTCGCCGCGAGAGCAGTTGGTTCTGATTTCATTGTCAAACAGCGATTCCGTAGGATGGGTAGAGCGAAGCGAAACCCATCGCGATGGAGCAAGCGGGTCGAATGATGGGTTTCGCTTCGCTCTACCCATCCTACGTCTGATTCAAACAGCGGATGTGAGTGCGCATTCTCGCGGCATGCATTGCCCGAGCTTTGCTTCACTTTCCGCCCTCTCATTGAACAGAGGGCGCAGGGAAAGCCGGGTGCTGGTTGCACCCGTGGGTCCCGTGCAACAAAAAGCACGGGGGTAGGACCACAGGTTCAACCGAAGCATTCCGGCTTTCCCTGCGCGATGGTTTTACGGTTTCCTTCGTGCTCTCCCCGGTGACCGGGCTTTCTTGCCACCGTCACCTCAAGCGCGAACAAAGTTCGCGCGAAAGGCTTAGCGCCAGCGTCGGGGCGCCAGGACCACACGACTTCGCCGTCCGTGATGCGCGTGCTCGTCAGTCATACGCATCACGTCCACCGCATCTCACCGCAACGTTCGTGACGATCGCGAGCCGCCCCTCATCCGCCGTGAGACGCGCGGAGTTAAATCACTGATTTGCCCGACGACGGAAGCGGAATGTTTTTTGTCTGAGGGCTGGACAGACTTTCGTCCTGATTTGCCCGTCGGGTTGATTTGTCGCACTCAAACCAGCGACATCGTCGTCGCGAGCGGAGCGACTTGTCCGCCGTAGCTCAACGAGCGAAGGCGGAAGCAATCCACAGCGCAGCAGCGAAATGACGCGATAGGCCAAGAGCTGATCTCAACGCTGTCCGCTTAACGCCAATGAGTCGCCTTGGCTCAACTACCGAGTCTAAAATCGGTAAGTTGCGGTTCCCAGGATCGTGCGTCCGAGGCCATAATAGCAATCGCCGCGCGCGTAGCACGCCGCCACGTAACGTTCGTCACCGATGTTATTGACGTTGAGCTGCAGCCTGAACAGGCCGGGATCGTAGGCGACCATCATGTCGAACAGAGTATAGGCCGGAATGGTGTAGGTGTTGGTCTCTTCGTAGGAGTCGCCGATGTAGCGGACGCCGGCGCCGACCGTGACGTCGCGGAGGCCGAGCGCGCTCAGGCGGTACTTGCCCCACAGCGAGGCCTGGTTGGCAGGCACGCCCTCGACGGTTTTGCCGACATTGTCGCCGCGTTCGACCTTGGCATTGATGTAGGAATAGCTGGCGATCAGGTCGAGATCGGGCGTGACCTTCCCGATGACTTCGATTTCCGCGCCGCGGATACGGACCTGTCCAATCTGGCTCGACGCGAATGGATTGGATGGATCGGTTGACGCCGCGAGTCGATTTTTCTCTACCGTGTCGTAGATCGCGCCGTTGATGGCGAGGCCCGGCATCGGCGTGTATTTGAAACCGACCTCGTAGATCTCGCCGCGCTGGTCCTTGCAGGGGCCGTCAACGCAATTGCTGCCGCCAAAGGTCGGGCTGAAATACACCGGATTGAACGACTGCGCCCAGACGACGTAGGGATTGAAGCCGACCGGCGTTTCATACATCAGGCTCGCGCGTCCGGTTGTCGCCGACCTGTCGCTGTCTGCTCCGGTATAGCGCGTGCTGGCATAATCCTGCCGGACCCCGATCGTCGCGAGCCAGGGGCCGAGGCGCATCTGGTCCTGTGCGTAGAGGCCGGTCTGGGTCTGCTGTGCGTCGGGACCCCGCGTCAGCGCAGGCAGATCGACGCTGGTATAAACCGGCGCATAGAGATCGAACGGCGTCGGGTCGAAGCCGGAGCCGACGGACGAGCGCGCATAGACGTCGCGATAATCCACGCCGAACAGGACCTTATGCTCGAGCGCACCGGTGAGCGCCTTCACCTGGATATTGTTGTCGATGGTGAAGTTATCGTTCGACACTTGCTGATTGGCGCTGTAGCGGTCCACCGTGCGCCGCGCGGCATCAAGGAAGGGGTCGGCCGAGAATACATTCGCATAGACGGAACGATAGATGCCGTCGACGTGGGCGTAACGCAGGTTCTGGGTGAATTTCACCGCGTCGTTGAAGCTGTGCTCGAACAGGCTGCTGATGGCACCGGTTTCGGTCTGGTACAGATCGGTGTTGGGATCGCCGACGAAACGGTTACGCGGGATGTAGCCGTTGATGCTCGGCAGGAGCGTGCCTTCGCGCGGCAGGAAGCCGTTGGTGGTGCCGGTCCGGTCCTTCTGATAGACGCCGAGCACGGTCCAGCTCGTGTTCGTCGTCGGTCGCCAGGTCAGCGATGGCGCCAACAGGATGCGATTGTCAGGAACGAAATCGACCTGCGTCCCGCTGTCACGAAACAGGCCGACGAAGCGATAGAGCCATTCACCGTCCTTGGTCAGTTTGCCCGTCGAATCCATCTGGACTTGCTTGCGACCGAAATTGTCGAACGACACGCCTATTTCATTGTAGGATTCTGCCCGCGGACGCTTGGAAATCAGGTTGACGAGACCCGCGGTGGAGGTGTCGCCATAGAGCACCGATGCAGGTCCGCGGAACACTTCGATGCGCTCGAGCATATAAGGATCGACGCGCCACTCGTTGAAGTTATTGCGGTTGTTCACCCGCGTGCCGTCGAGATAGACGTTTGGGTCCTGGCCGCGAACTTTGAAATAGTCGTTGCGTGAATCGACGCCGCCCGGCTCGGCGAATACACCAGGCACGTAGCGCAGGCTTTCCTGGATGTTGGTAGCGCCCTGATCCCGGATCCGCTCGGCGCTGACGACCGAGATAGACTGTGCCGTCTGGCTCAACGGCGTGTCGGTCTTGGTGCCGGTACCGCTCACCGTCGCGAGGTAGCCTTGCACGGGACCCGTGGCAGTCTCCTGCGTCGAGGCAGCGCCGGGGGTGACTGCAGCGGCGGCGGGACGATTGGCGGCGCGTGTCGCGTTGCGTCGCGCGGCTGACCGGGCAGACTGAGAGCGTTGTGGACGGACGGCAGGTCGCGGTTTCGCTTGTTCGACAACGACCGGCGGCAACTGAGTGGACGCCTGGCCAAAAGCAGAAACGTCGAATGCTAAACTCGCAAACGCAATGGTCGACGCGCCAAAGAGATATCTCGCATTGTTCATCACCGCTACACCGCCCCAGTCCAACTGATATTGCTTAGCAGTGGTAACAACGGTGGTAGTGCGTCGAAAGTGGATTCAGGCTTTATTCCGAGATCTAGAACTAGAAGAACTCCATGTGGAATGATTCCAAGATCTGGAATTAGAAGCACTCTAGGTGAAACGTTCGGACGGGCCGATCCAGCTATCAGGCAAACTACTGACGCTCCCGATGCATCACTCCGCTGCGGCGAGCACCTGCTGCGCAGAACGGCTTTGGCTGTTCGCTCTTGCAGCCAGCCGGGCACGCCGTTTGCGATACCAGATCACAACGCCGGTCACCGATAGCGCCGCCACCACGATGCCCATCAGCGAAATAAGGATTCGTCCCGGCAGTCCGAGAATGCGTCCCGAATGCATTGGAAACTGAGCCTGGACAAAGATGTCAGCCGCTGTGCCCTGCCACGGCACGCGCGCACCGAGCGGGCGGCCGTCCTGGCCATCGTAATATAGCTGCGCCGGGCCGACACCACCGGCACCATGGTCGTCTCCGGGACGGAAGAAGCTGACGCTGTAGATGTCAAATTGTCGGGCGTAGTAGACCGCCCCGACCGGTTCAGTCCAACCGCGACTTCGCCCATCCGCTTCGCCCTTTGCAATGATGTCAGCGAACGAAAGCTTGGGCGCGGCCGGCTGATCGAGTGGTGCAGGCGTGCGCACTTCATATGGCGTTGGCGTGTAGTTCGACACCGTCTTCATGAGCGGCGAAAACACTTCGAAATAGAGATTGAGCGAAAAGGCGGTGAACGCAATGACGAGGAGCAGAGCCCAAGTCCACAGGCCGAAGGCGCGATGGATGTCGAAATTGATGCGGTAAGCGCTTCCCTTTGTCTTAATAACCCAGGCCGGCTTCCATCTCGCCCAGAAGCCGCGGTCAAGCTGGCGCGTTACGACCGCGGGTCTGGCGGCACTGCTCTTACGACGCGCCGGCAGCGTCAGGTAGAAGCCGACAAAACAGTCGAGAGTCCAAATGATGGCGATGATGCCAAGCAGGCGTGTGCCCCAGCGATCGCTGCCCCAGAACTCGGGAATGTGAAGGGTATAGTGCAGCTTGTAGAGAAACGAGACGAAGTTTTCTCGCGTCACAGGCCATACCGCGCCCCAGTAACGACGGCCGAGTTCTTCGCCGGTCGCAGGGTCGAGAAACACCTGATTGTAGTTCAGCTCAAACCGCTTTCCAGTTGCCGGGTCGATTGCGGGCTCCACGAAGAACGACAAGGCGTCTCCGGCCTCTGGCGTCGTCACGAGATAACTGACACGCACCCGCGGATCACGATCCTCGATCAGCTTTGCCAGTTCTGTGGACGGCCTGGCCGGTCCGGACGTCTTCGCCGAGGTGAGGCGGCTATTGAGCCATTCGTCGAGGGCATGGTCCCAGGAAATCACCGCTCCCGTCACGCCGGAGAAAAACAGAAACGCAGCGGTGATGAGGCCCGCCCAGCGGTGGATGATTCCAAACGGAGCTCTCATTCTCTGGCCTCATGCCCTCGGTCGGGAACAGCAGCTCAACGCCTGAACTGGTGAAACGCTCTGAAGGTTCGCGGAGCTCCTTGGTCCTAACCCATCCAGGGTTGATCCAATACGACCACGTTTTTGAATTTCTCTAGTGTCGCATTCGGGCTCGTCGTTGCGGCATATGACGCGTTGCAAGGCCGTGACGTGAGGCCGCCGCCTTTAACGCTGCGTCCCCACGTCGCACCCCGCCGATAACTCGATGCTGCCGAGCGAGCGCGCGCCAGCGCCGCGCGATGCCTACGAGGCCGGCCGGCCCGACGGTCCGAGGTCGTTTGCGAATGTCGCATGGGCTGGCCGGGGTATCGTTCCCTAGCGAGCTGTCGCGAAGACAGTTTGGTTTTACGGAAGTTCTTTGAAGCGGCCGCTGCTATCGACGACAAGCGATACGGCTTTGCCGTTTTTCACAGCCTGGAAGGTGGTGATCTTTCCGGATTTCATTTCGCGGATTTGGGTATAGCCCTCACGCTCGAGCTTCACTGTGATCTCCTCCAGGCTCAGTCCATAAGCAGTCGAGATGGCACCGATCATCGCTACGGCGCAAAGGACGGATCGATAGATCGCTCGAGCCGGCATGAGCTTCTCCTTTGGTGTCCATCGTCGGGACTGGTGGCATCACGCCGCAAAACAAAAAGGCGCCCCTCTCGGAGCGCCTTTCGCATCGTTGCGGCGGTGAAAACTCACTGCGAATAGTACATGTCGAATTCGACCGGATGCGGGGTCATTTCGAAGCGCTCGACTTCGGTCATCTTGAGTTCGATGTAGGCGTCGATGAAGTCGTCGTCGAACACGCCGCCGGCCTTCAGGAATGCGCGGTCCTTGTCGAGATTTTCCAGCGCCTCGCGCAGGCTGCCGCATACGGTCGGGATCGACTTCAGCTCTTCCTTCGGCAGGTCGTAGAGGTCCTTGTCCATCGCCGGGCCCGGATCGAGCTTGTTCTTGACGCCGTCGAGGCCGGCCATCAGCATCGCGGCGAAGCCGAGATAGGGGTTGGCCATCGGATCGGGGAAGCGGACCTCGACGCGCTTGGCCTTCGGCGAAGCGGTGTAGGGGATGCGGCAGGAGGCCGAGCGGTTGCGCGCGGAGTAGGCGAGCAGCACGGGGGCCTCATAGCCCGGCACCAGACGCTTGTAGGAGTTGGTGGACGGGTTGGTGAAGGCGTTGATGGCCTTCGCGTGCTTGATGATGCCGGCGATGTAGGAGAGGCAGGTCTCCGAGAGGTCGGAATACTTGTTGCCGGCGAACACCGGCTTGCCTTCCTTCCAGATCGACTGGTGGCAGTGCATGCCCGAGCCGTTGTCGCCATAGACCGGCTTCGGCATGAAGGTGGCGGTCTTGCCGTAGATGTGCGCGACCTGATGGATGCAGTACTTGTAGATCTGCATCTGGTCGGCCATCAGCGTCAGCGTGTCGAACTTCATGCCGAGCTCGTGCTGGGCGGAAGCGACTTCGTGGTGATGCTTCTCGACCTTGACGCCCATCTTGGCCATGGCGCCGAGCATTTCCGAGCGCATGTCCTGCACCGAGTCCTGCGGCGGCACCGGGAAATAACCGCCCTTGGTGCGGATGCGGTGGCCGAGATTGCCGCCCTCATATTCGGTGTCGGAATTGGTCGGCAGCTCCGAGGAGTCGAGCCGGAAGCCGGTGTTGTACGGCGTGGAGGAGAAGCGAACGTCGTCGAACACGAAGAATTCCGCTTCGGGACCGAAATAGACGGTGTCGCCCACGCCCATCGACTTCACCATCGCTTCCGCCTTCTTGGCGATGCCGCGCGGATCGCGGTTATAGGGCTCGCCGGTGGTCGGCTCGAGCACGTCGCAGGTGATCACCATCGTGGTCTCGGCGAAGAACGGGTCGATCGTCGCGGTAACGGGATCGGGCATCAGGCACATGTCGGACTCGTTGATCGCCTTCCAGCCGGCGATCGAGGAGCCGTCGAACATGGTGCCTTCGGCGAAGACCTCGTCGTCGATCATGCCGACGTCGAAGGTCACGTGCTGCCACTTGCCGCGCGGATCGGTGAAGCGAAGATCGACGTATTTGACGTCGTTGTCCTTGATCGATTTCAGGACGTCTTTGGCGGTCTTCATGAGTATCCCTTTTGACTTTGCGGGTCGGTTTCCAGGTGAGCGACGTTGTTCTCGCTTGGCCAGGTTTCGCGCGATGATACAAACGAAATCAGGCCGCCAAAGGCAGCCTTATTCTTTATTGGGTCGCAAGATTGCGGATAGCACCGGGCTCAAATAGCGTCCAGCCCGGATTCGCCGGTCCGGATGCGGATCGCTTCCTCGATGTTGGAAACGAAAATCTTGCCGTCGCCGATGCGACCAGTCTGCGCCGCGCGACGGATCGCATCGATCGCCTTCTCGACCAGGTCGTCGCCGATCACGATCTCGATCTTCACCTTGGGCAGGAAGTCGACGATGTATTCCGCGCCGCGATAAAGCTCGGCGTGACCCTTCTGCCGTCCAAACCCCTTGGCCTCCGTTACCGTGATGCCCTGAAGTCCGACTTCCTGAAGCGCCTCTTTCACCTCGTCGAGCTTGAACGGCTTGATGATGGCTTCGATTTTCTTCACTGAAGGCCTCCCGGGCATTTCCAGAATACAAGTGCAGCTAGGTTCGATGCGCGTGGCGCAATCAGTTCGATCCGTCAACTCCCGGCGGAGCCGGAAACGCTCGCCACGGCCGCACGGGGCGGGCCGTTCCGAGCGGCTTCCTCAAAAGCAGGGTCTATGCCAAGTTGTAAATGTCCCTGATTTCGGAATGTTATCAGCCTTTTAACGGGCAGACAGACAAGGTTGGACCGAGCGCCCCATGATACCGAAGCCTGCGAAATAGGCAAACGGATGAATTGGTGTGCAATCACCGGCGGAAGATCGACGCGAGCCGGGCGAGATGCCTCTCGAAAAGGCTGATAGATTGAGGATTCAGCATGGAAGTCCTGACCACGGCTGAAATGGAACGCGCCGATCGGCTGACCATCGCCGAGGGCACACCCGGCTTTTCGCTGATGATGAGCGCGGGGCAGGCGGTCGCCGAAGCGGCCATGGACCTGGTCGAGGAGGGGCCGATCCTGGTGGTGGCGGGCCGCGGCAACAATGGCGGCGATGGCTTTGTCGCCGCCGCCGAACTCGCCGCACGAGGGCGGGAGGTCTCGGTCATCCTGCTGTGCGAGCGCGACAGCCTGAGGGGCGATGCGGCGCTCGCTGCACGCGGCTGGAAGTATCCGGTGCTGCCGTTCAACCCGCAGGCGATCGGCAAGCCCGCACTGATCATCGATGCGCTGTTCGGCGCCGGGCTCAACCGTCCCGTGAAGGGCGAACCCTACGAGATGATCGAGGCTGTCAACGCCCATGGCACGCCGGTGCTAGCCGTTGACCTGCCGAGCGGCATCAATGGCACCAGCGGTGTCCCGATGGGGATTGCGATCCGCGCCACCGAGACCGTGACCTTCTTCCGTCGCAAGCCGGCGCATCTGCTGTTGCCGGGCCGGATGTATTGCGGCCGTGTGCGCGTCGCCGACATCGGCATCGATCCGAAGGTGCTCGAGGAAATCCGGCCCGCAACCTTCGAGAACGTTCCGTCGACCTGGCAGCGCGCGTTTCCGGTGCCGAAGATCGACGGCCACAAATATTCCCGCGGTCACGTCCTCGCCGTTTCCGGCGACCTCGCCGCGACCGGCGCCTCGCGGCTTGCCGCGCGCGGCGCGCTGCGGGCAGGAGCGGGCCTGGTGACGCTGGCCTCGCCGAGCGATGCGCTGGTGGTGAATGCCGTGGCGCTGACGGCGGTGATGGTGCGCGCGGTCGACAATGCGATCCAGTTCGCCGATCTCCTGAACGACAGGCGGATGAACACGAGCGTGATCGGGCCCGGTGCCGGCGTCGGCCCGCGCACGCGCGATTTCGTCCACACCGCGCTCGCGGCCAAGCGCAACCTGGTGCTGGACGCGGATGCGCTGACCAGCTTTGCCGATGCGCCGGAGCGGTTGTTCGAGGCGATCAAGGCATCGGACGGTGCGCCGGTCGTGCTGACGCCGCATGAGGGTGAGTTCCCGCGGCTGTTCAGCGACATCAGCAACAAGCATCCCGGTCGCTCCAAGCTCGAGCGCGTACGCGCCGCCGCCGAGCGCTCCGGCGCGGTGGTATTGTTGAAAGGACCCGACACGGTGGTGGCCGCGCCCGATGGCCGCGCCACCATCGCCTCGAACGCGCCGCCCTGGCTCGCCACTGCCGGCGCCGGCGACGTGCTGTCCGGCATCATCGCGGGGTTGCTGGCGCAAGGCGTGCCCGCCTTCGAGGGCGCCAGCATGGGCGCCTGGATGCACGGCGAAGCCGCGGTGGAAGCGGGGCCGGGCCTGATCGCCGAAGACCTTCCCGAGACGCTGCCGGCAGTCTTCCGCCGGCTGTATGACGGATTGGGGATTGAGTATTGAGAGGGCGTAGGATGGGTAGAGCGCAGCGAAACCCATCGATTTGCATCTGCGGCGGAGATGATGGGTTTCGCTGCGCTCTACCCATCCTACGGCAGTGGGCTACGTCACCTGATATTTCGCAACCGCTGCTTCGCTCCATTCTAGCCCCAGGCCCGGGCCGCGGGCGGTGACGGCGCCGTCGATGATCTCGGCCGGCTTTGCCAGGATGGCGCCGGCGAAGTCGAGGAATTCGAGCCAATGGGCGGTCGGTGTCACCGCGAGCACGTGGGAGCTTGCCTCCGCGAACAGATGGCTCGACATCGGGATCGAGGCGGCGTCCGCTTGACCTGCGACCTGCAGCCAGCCGGTGACGCCGCCGACCTTCATCAGGTCGGGCATGATGAAATCGCTGGCGCCGACCGAGATGGCCTCGGCGAAGCCGCGTGGGAACCACCAGTTCTCGCCGGCCTGGATCGGGATCGGCGAGTCCATCCGGACACTGGCGTGGCCGGAGAGATTTTCCTGCGGCACGGGCTCCTCGACCCAATGCAGGTCGTAGGGCGCAAGGCGGGCGATGCGGAGCTCGGCTTCCGCCGGATCGAGCGACTGGTTGAAGTCGATCATCAAGGCGATGTCCGGCCCGATGACGGCGCGCACGCCCTTGACTACGCGTTCGTCGTTGGCGGCATCGCCGTCGCCGCCCTTGATCTTGACGCCGCGAAAGCCCTGGTCGAGTGAGCGGCGGAGCGCCCGCTCATCGGCTGTGGGATCGACCACGCCATAGCTGTCATAGGCGGGGAGCGGACGCGCCGATCCGCCGAGCAATTCGACCACCGGCTTGTTCGCGATCTGCCCCAGCGCGTCCCAACAGGCCATGTCGAGGCCGGAGACGGCCATGCCGACCAGACCCTGCCAGCCGAGCAGGCGGAATTTGGCGTCCATCGCCTTCATCAGGTCGAACGGGGCGACCGGTTTACCGACGAGCTCGCGCCCGGTCTCCTCGACCAGGTGAACCAGCGGTTTAAGTGTGAGCTTGGTGTAGGCGAAGATGTAGGAACGGCCGGTAACGCCCTGATCGGTTTCGATATCGATCAGGACCAGCGGTCCGGAATCGATCACGCCGAAGGCGTTCTTCACAGGACGCTTGAGCGGCACGACGACGGCGCGCGCCTTGATGGTGCGGATGGCTGGAACGGTTTGGCTCATGGTCGTTTCCCCTTGTTCTTATTCAACACTGTACCATCGCAAGAGCCTTGGCGCCGCCCAGTCGGTTGTGACCTGTTCGACCAGGAAGCGGCCGGTATGCTCGGCCAGGAAGGCGATGCGCTGGGTCTGGCCGGGTTCGACTGCGAGCGTGTCGAGCCAGAACGGCTTCCAGCCGTCGTCGAGCCGGTCGAGCAGGCGGAAGTGATGACCGTGAAGGTGGAAGACGGTGGCGAGCGGCGCGCGATTGGCGAGCGCCAGCACCACCGCGCGGCCGGCCTTCGTCCGGAAGACGGGCGGCGTGGAGGGGGCGAAGCTGGCCGGACGTGTCCAGTCGGCCGGAGTGCCGAGGACCAGTTCGACCCGTTGCGCATTCTTGAGGTCGAGTTGCGCCGGCAGGCCGTTTGACGGGAGCGGCGGCGCCGATGGCAGCGGGGCGGGGCGCAGCGGCGCCTCGCCAGAGAGTACCAGCCGCCCGATGGGGCGCGCTTCCTTGCCGTCATGGAGCAGGATCGATGCGGTCGCGGCGGCATCGATGAAGGCGTCGGCGCGGCCGCCCGGTGCGAGCACCAGCGCGCCGTTGCGCGCCGGAAACGGCTCGGCAGGTTCGCCGTCGATGGCCATGACGCGGACCTCGTGGCCTTCCAATTTTGCTGCAAGTACAGTGCGTTGGGAGGCATTGATAAAGCGAAGGCGCAAGCGTTCATTGGCGCGTGCTGAGAGCTCAAATGAAGTTCGGCCGTTAACGGTATAGACCGGCGTGGTATCCTTGGCGTCCGCCCCCGACGCAACGGCGGTACCATCCGGACGCAGCCGCCATTCCTCGATCAGGAGAATTTCGTCGCGGTCGACGGGGACCCGTTCGCTTTCGAGGACGACCAGTGGTTTTGCGCGTAATGGCAGCGGCTGGCCGTCATTCAGGAGGCCGGGATCGCACAGGAATGTGCCGGCATGGCGCAGCGGAAGCTGGAAACTCTCCTTTGCCCCGGCGGCAAGCGGCGCGCGGGCGAGCAGGGGTTCGGCGGTCGGAGCGCCGTCGATTCCCCGGCAATACAATGCAAGTGGCGCGGGAAGATCGTTGCCGAGCGTCAGCGCGATGGCCTCGCCGCGATTCGCCCTGACGTCCTCGCCGGGGAAGGACCAGATTGGCGTGGCCGTGCCACCCTGGCGCAGCACCAGGCTGTCGGGTCTCGCGGAAATGGCGAGCGTTCGGCGGGCTTGCGCCAAGGTTGCGGCGGGAAGGGCTGCCTCCAGTGCGGCGGCGCCCAGTCCGGCCAGCAGGGTGCGTCGATCGAGCATCGGGAAAAGGCTTGCCATCGGCTCGATCCGGTCCATTTTTACACCTGTAAGTCTAGCGGCCGTTGGGCCGAGGGGGCATGCGAAAAAGGCCATTTTTTTGCTGCGTGGGGGCAGGGCCATGCTATAAGCCGCCGCCCGCGGCATCGCGGCCGGACATGATGCGCCAAGCGGGTGTGGCGGAACTGGTAGACGCGCTGGATTTAGGTTCCAGTGACGAAAGTTGTGGGGGTTCGAGTCCCTCCACCCGCACCAAGCGCTCTTCCAGCGTTTGCATGATCCCTTTCTGGAGGGCCTGTCTCCTGTTTCGGGAGGCAGGTCCGCCAAACCACCGGCGCAGGCGTTGAGCCACGCGTCGAACCATTGACACAGTCGCGCCCGCGGAGGCGCGACAGGAGCGGAAGAAGAAGATGCAGGTCACCGAGACCCTTAACGAGGGATTGAAACACGAGTTCAAGATCAGCGTTCCCGCCACCGACCTCGATGCCAAGGCGGACGCGAAACTGGTGGACCTGAAGGACAAGGTCCGCATCAACGGTTTCCGTCCGGGCAAGGTGCCGGTCAGCCATCTGAAGAAGATCTACGGCCGCTCGGTGATGGCGGAGACCATCGACCAGACCATTCGCGACACCAACACGCAGATCTTCACCGACCGCGGCTTCCGCCTTGCGACCGAGCCGAAGATCACGATGCCGACCGAGACGAAGGAGGTCGAGGAGCTGCTCGCCGGCAAGAGCGACCTGACCTACACTGTCTCGATCGAAGTGGTGCCGCCGATCGCGCTCGCCGATTTCAAGACCTTCAAGGTCGAGAAGCCGGTCGTCGATGTGACCGACGCCGATGTCGACGAGGCGATCAAGCGCATCGCCGACCAGAGCCGCCCCTACGCAGCCAAGAGCGAGGGCGCGAAGGCGGAGAACGGCGACCGCGTCACTATAAGCTTCAAGGGCACCATCAACGGCGAAGCCTTCGAGGGCGGAACCGGCGAGGGCATCCAGGTCGTGCTCGGCGCCGGCCAGTTCATTCCCGGCTTCGAGGAGCAGTTGATCGGCATCGGCGTCGGCGAGACGCGCACGCTGCAGGTCACGTTCCCGAAGAACTATGCGAGCGAAAAGCTCGCCGGCCAGCCGGCTGAGTTCGAGACCACCGCGACCGCCGTCGAAGCTCCCGGCGAGACCGTGATCGACGACGAGTTCGCCAAGACGCTCGGACTGGAATCGCTCGACAGGCTGAAGGAAGCCGCGCGGGCGCGGCTGACGACCGAATTTGCCACCGCGACGCGTCAGCGCGTCAAGCGTGCGCTGCTCGACCAGCTCGACGAGAACCACAGGTTCGAGGCGCCGCCGTCGCTGATCGACGAGGAGTTCAACCTGATGTGGAACTCGATCAAGGCGGAGATGGACTCCGCCGGCAAGACGTTTGCCGACGAGAACACCACCGAGGACGACGCCAAGGAAGAGTACCGCAAGATCGCCGACCGCCGCGTGCGGCTCGGCCTCGTGCTGTCGGAGATCGGCGAGAAGAACAAGATCACCGTGTCCGACGACGAGGTGGGCCGCGCCGTGATCGAGCGCGCGCGTCAGATGCCGGGCCGCGAAAAGGAAGTCTGGGACTTCTACCGCAACAATGCCCAGGCGCTCGCCCAGCTGCGCGCCCCGATCTACGAGGACAAGGTGGTCGACTTCATCCTCGAGCTCGCCGACGTGACCGAGAAAAAGGTCTCGAAGGAAGACCTGTTCAAGGATGAAGACGCCGAGAAAACTGCGGCGTAATCTCGGCACATCATGTTAATGATGAACGGCGAAACCGGCCCGGCGACGGCATTCCGTCGCTAGGCGGGAACAGCCGAATCGGTTTGAGTTGCCGCGTTCGGACCTAGCCATCTGTGCGGTCTTGCCGCCGCCAAAATGGCGCATATCTGAGCGCAGCTTAACGCAGTCCTGCATCACGGGACGACCGTCTGTCCGGGTCACCGACGGACGTTCGGGCCCGCCAACTCTCAGGGGTAATCCCATGCGCGATCCCGTCGAAACTTACATGAACCTCGTGCCGATGGTCGTCGAACAGACCAACCGCGGTGAGCGCGCCTACGACATCTTCTCGCGCCTCCTGAAGGAGCGCATCATCTTCGTGACCGGCCCGGTCGAGGATGGCATGTCGACGCTGATCGTCGCGCAGCTCCTGTTCCTCGAGGCGGAGAATCCGAAGAAGGAAATCTCGATGTACATCAACTCGCCCGGCGGCGTGGTGACATCGGGTCTTGCGATCTACGACACCATGCAGTTCATCCGCCCGCCGGTATCGACGCTGTGCACGGGCCAGGCGGCCTCGATGGGATCGCTCTTGCTCGCCGCCGGCGAGAAGGACATGCGCTTCACGCTGCCGAATTCGCGCATCATGGTGCATCAGCCCTCCGGCGGCTTCCAGGGCCAGGCCACCGACATCATGCTGCACGCGCAGGAGATCCTGAATCTCAAGAAGCGGCTGAACGAAATCTATGTCAAGCACACCGGCCAGACCTACAAGGCCATCGAGGATGCGCTCGAGCGCGACAAGTTCCTCACGGCTGATGACGCGAAGGCGTTTGGTCTCGTCGACAAGGTGATCGACAAGCGTCCTGAGGATCCGGCTGCCGCGAAAGCTGCGTAGTCTTACGGGATCGCTTGCGCGATTTTGGCGTTGACGACGAAATCCCTGTCGGCAAACTCAGGCGATTGCGGTGCAGTATGTCCCAACTTGGGCAGAAAGTTCCGCTTTCGTATCGCGCTGTCGCGTGGCAATGTCGTACGACCGTGCGTTTTCGACAGGTTATCCACGTGTGGAGGTTATAAATCACGGTATTGTCACGGTGCCAGGTACGCCCCCGGTTAGCGAATTCTTGATAGTCGGGTGACAGCATGGTTGGCTCTGGCTTATCGGATGTAATTGCGGGGGAGATTCGACTGAACCGCGATTCGCCGGATCAGTATTAAGTAGGGTCTTTTTTGGTACGGTTTTTGCTCTATGTACACCTAAGGCCCGGGCAGTACCGGTAGGTCGATGGAGCGACGGGTTCGAACGGCGGACGGAGATAAGAATGAGTAAGGTCGGCACGAGCGATTCCAAGAACACGCTATATTGCTCGTTCTGCGGCAAGAGCCAGCACGAAGTCCGCAAGCTGATCGCGGGTCCCACCGTTTTCATCTGCGACGAATGCGTTGAGCTCTGCATGGACATCATCCGCGAGGAGAACAAGTCCTCGCTGGTGAAGTCGCGCGACGGCATCCCGACTCCGAAGGAAATCTGCAAGGTGCTCGATGACTATGTCATCGGCCAGAGCCATGCGAAGAAGGTGCTGTCGGTTGCCGTGCACAATCACTACAAGCGGCTCAATCATCAGACCAAGCACAACGACGTCGAGCTCGCGAAGTCGAACATCCTACTGATCGGTCCGACCGGTTCGGGCAAGACGCTGCTTGCGCAGACGCTGGCGCGCATCCTCGATGTGCCGTTCACGATGGCTGATGCGACGACGCTGACCGAAGCCGGCTATGTCGGCGAGGACGTCGAGAACATCATCCTGAAGCTGCTGCAGGCGGCCGACTACAATGTCGAGCGCGCGCAGCGCGGCATCGTCTATATCGACGAGATCGACAAGATCAGCCGCAAGTCCGACAATCCCTCGATCACGCGCGACGTGTCGGGTGAGGGCGTGCAGCAGGCGCTGTTGAAGATCATGGAAGGCACGGTGGCTTCCGTTCCGCCGCAGGGCGGCCGCAAGCACCCGCAGCAGGAATTCCTCCAGGTCGACACCACCAACATCCTCTTCATCTGCGGCGGCGCCTTCTCCGGGTTGGAGAAGATCATCTCCGCACGCGGCCGCTCGACCTCGATCGGCTTCGCGGCGCAGGTGCTCGCGCCGGAAGATCGCCGCACCGGCGAGATCTTCCGCCACGTCGAACCGGAGGATTTGCTGAAGTACGGCCTGATCCCGGAATTCGTCGGCCGCCTGCCGGTGGTCGCGACGCTGGAGGATCTCGACGAGGCCTCGCTGAAGAAGATCCTGACCGATCCGAAGAACGCGCTGGTCAAGCAGTATCAGCGGTTGTTCGAGATGGAGAATATCGAGCTGACCTTTGCCGACGAGGCGCTTGGCGCGGTCGCGCGCAAGGCGATCGAGCGCAAGACCGGCGCGCGCGGGTTGCGTTCGATCCTGGAGAGCATCCTGCTCGAGACCATGTTCGATCTTCCGGGCCTCGAAGGCGTGGAGGAAGTCGTGATCTCGCGCGAGGTAGTCGAGGGAACGGCCCGTCCGCTGTACATCTACGCGGATCGTTCGGACCGCGCCGTCGAGAGCAGCGCGAGCGCCTGATCGCGCTCGTCGGCCGCGGCGGCCGGATAGGTGACAATAGGATGGCTGCCGGGATTTCCGGCGGCCATTTCGATGTAATTAATGCTGCGTGTTTATTCCGGATTTTCCGGTATTTCTATGTACTTGACACCCCCACGGCCGATAGCCACCTAATGCTGTCGGTGATGAAAATTTACGTCTTGAGATTCGTCATCTGAAATCCGAAACGGGAAGCGGCCGAGGGCCGAGCGACATTCGGATCATACAGGCACCTTGTGGTGGTTGCGCAAGCAGGCGGGCCGCGTGCAAGGGGGCACAACGAAAGGAATAGGCCAATGACAACCTCAAAACCCCGGCCATCGATTGTCTACGGCGAAAGCCATTCTTATCCGGTGCTGCCGCTCCGTGACATTGTCGTCTTCCCGCACATGATCGTGCCGCTCTTCGTCGGCCGCGAGAAGTCGATCCGCGCTCTTGAAGAAGTGATGAAGAACGACGCGCTGATCCTGCTCGCGACGCAGAAGAATGCGTCCGACGACGATCCGGCGCCCGAGTCGATCTACGAGACAGGGACGCTCGCCAGCGTGCTGCAGCTGCTGAAGCTGCCCGACGGCACCGTGAAGGTGCTGGTCGAAGGGCTCGAGCGCGCGCGTGTCGAGAAATACTCCGATCGCAGCGAGTTCTACGAGGCGACCGCGGTCGCACTCGCGGACACCGACGCCAATTCGGTTGAAGCCGAAGCCTTGGCGCGTTCGGTCGTGTCCGATTTCGAGAGCTATGTGAAGCTCAACAAGAAGATCTCCGCCGAAGTCGTCGGCGTGGTTCAGGGGATCACCGATTTCGCCAAGCTCAGCGACAACGTCGCTTCGCATCTGGCGGTCAAGATCGCCGATCGCCAGGCTATCCTGGAGACGCTGTCGGTCACCCAGCGCCTGGAGAAGGTGTTGGGCCTGATGGAGAGCGAGATCTCGGTCCTGCAGGTCGAGAAGCGCATCCGCTCGCGCGTCAAGCGCCAGATGGAAAAGACCCAGCGCGAATATTACCTGAACGAGCAGATGAAGGCGATCCAGAAGGAACTCGGCGACGACGAAGGTCGCGACGAGCTCGCCGATCTGGAAGAGCGCATCAACAAGACCAAGCTGTCCAAGGAAGCGCGCGAGAAGGCGCAGCATGAGTTGAAGAAGCTGCGCCAGATGTCGCCGATGTCCGCGGAAGCGACCGTGGTGCGCAATTACCTGGACTGGCTGCTGTCGATCCCGTGGAACAAGAAGTCCAAGGTCAAGAAGGACCTGGAAGCCGCGCAGGCGGTGCTGGACTCCGACCACTACGGACTCGAGAAGGTCAAGGACCGCATCGTCGAGTATCTCGCGGTGCAGTCGCGCGCCAACAAGCTGACCGGACCGATCCTGTGCCTGGTCGGGCCTCCCGGCGTCGGCAAGACCTCGCTCGGCAAGTCGATCGCGAAGGCGACGGGGCGCGAATTCGTGCGCGTCTCGCTCGGCGGCGTGCGCGATGAGGCCGAGATCCGCGGTCACCGCCGCACCTATATCGGCTCGATGCCCGGCAAGATCATCCAGTCGATGCGGAAGGCGAAGACCTCCAATCCGCTGTTCCTGTTGGACGAGATCGACAAGATGGGCGCCGACTTCCGCGGTGATCCGTCGTCGGCGCTGCTCGAGGTCCTGGACCCCGAACAGAACTCGACCTTCAACGACCACTACCTGGAGGTCGACTACGACCTGTCGAACGTGATGTTCATCACGACCGCGAATACGCTCAATATTCCGGGCCCGCTGATGGACCGCATGGAGATCATCCGGATCGCCGGCTACACCGAGAACGAGAAGGTCGAGATCGCGCGCAAGCACCTGATCCCGAACGCGCTCTCCAAGCACGGTCTGGACTCCAAGGAATGGTCGATCGACGACGATGCGCTTCTTTTGATGATCCGCCGCTACACCCGCGAAGCGGGCGTGCGCAACCTGGAGCGTGAGCTCTCCACACTTGCCCGCAAGGCGGTGAAGGAGCTGATGATCTCCAAGAAGAAGTCGGTCAAGGTCACCGAGAAGAACATTGAAGAGTTCCTCGGCGTTCCGAAGTACCGCTTCGGCGAGATCGAGAGCGAGGATCAGGTTGGTATCGTTACCGGCCTGGCCTGGACCGATGTCGGCGGCGAGTTGTTGACCATCGAAGGCGTCATGATGCCCGGCAAGGGCAAGATGACGGTTACGGGCAACCTGCGCGACGTGATGAAGGAGTCGATCTCGGCTGCGGCGTCCTATGTCCGCTCGCGGGCGATCAACTACGGCATCGAGCCGCCGCTGTTCGACCGGCGCGACATCCACGTGCACGTGCCGGAGGGCGCAACGCCGAAGGACGGTCCGTCCGCAGGCGTGGCCATGGCCACCGCGATCATCTCGGTCATGACCGGCATCCCGGTCCGCCACGATGTCGCGATGACCGGCGAGATCACGCTGCGCGGCCGCGTGCTGCCGATCGGCGGTCTGAAGGAGAAGCTCCTGGCTGCCGCCCGCGGCGGCATCAAGACGGTGCTGATCCCTGAAGACAACGCCAAGGATCTCACGGAGATTTCCGATGCGATCAAGGGCGGCATGGAGATCATCCCGGTCTCCCGTCTCGACGAGGTCGTCGCCAGGGCCTTGGTGCGGGTGCCCGTGCCGATCGTCTGGGATGAGGAGACCAAGGTCGACGTCAAGCCCGACTCCGCCGAAGAGACCGGCGGCTTGACGGCGCACTGACCAGACTGGATTGCTTGAACAACGAACGGCGCCTTCAGGCGCCGTTTTTGTT
This sequence comes from Bradyrhizobium sp. Ai1a-2, assembly GCF_000426245.1. Lineage (GTDB taxonomy): Bacteria > Pseudomonadota > Alphaproteobacteria > Rhizobiales > Xanthobacteraceae > Bradyrhizobium. The sequence goes on from NZ_AUEZ01000022.1 coordinate 88,383, forward strand.
ATCACCGTTTTTGTTATTGGAGTTTCGTTCGAAAATAGCGCGCCAGGACAGAGAGCACGCGGAGGCGCAATGAAGATCGACGGACAATGTCACTGCGGCCTCGTGACCTTTGAGGCCGAGATCGATCCGGAGTGGGTCTCGATCTGTCACTGCACGGATTGCCAGACGCTGACCGGCTCACCGTATCGCGTCACCGTGATCTGCGCCGGCGAGGCAATCCGCCTCACGGGCAAGTCGCCGAAAATCTACGCCAAGCCCGGCGACAACGGTCTGATCCGCTTCCAGCACTTCTGCCCGGAATGCGGTTCCCCGCTGTTCACGAGCGGCGAGAATGGCGGCCCCGAGGATTGGGGGATCCGCTGGGGCAGCATCCGCCAGCGCGACCAGTTGCAGCCGCAACGCCAGATCTGGTGCCGCTCGGCCGCACCCTGGATCAACGATCTCAAGGCGTTGCCGGGGCTTGCGACTGAATGATGGACCCACCTTGCGCCTCGGGGCGGGGCGAGGGTAAAGAAGCGGCCGAGGGCGGTTAGCTCAGCGGTAGAGCGCTTCGTTTACACCGAAGATGTCGGCGGTTCGATCCCGTCACCGCCTACCAGCCTTCGCCCTGCGGGCTTCGGCTGGGCAAGCCGGAGTATGCAGGGCGAAGGCTGTTGCGCCGAACCTCGTAGAGCGGAAGGCCGGCTGGTGCTCATACCGCACCGATTCAGTCTGTCGATGAATATCCCGATCTCACGCCGTCTTGGTGAACATCGTCAGGACGCCGTCGGCGATGTTGATGGCAACGACTTGCGCCGACGTCACGCCCTTGGCCTTGAGCGCGGACACCGCCTGCGGGGTCGCGTCGATGGATTTCCGAAGTGACGTCATGTCCTCGTCGCTCGTCTGCGAGACGATCTCATCGACTTTCGAGCGCACGGCCGGCTGCAGTTCCTTGACGTCGACGACCTGTATCGTCCGTATCACGGTGCCGGAATCGGACTGAGCAGGCGGTGATTCTGCCCCGCGTTGCGAGGGAGTTCCCTGCGCGAGCACCAAGGCCGGTGTTCCGAGGCAGAGAGCTGCAATGATGGCGGACGCCGTGAAGATGCGCATGGTCGTGCCTTTCCAGGTTGGAGAATGCATCAATTCTATCCGGGAAATCTGGTTGGCATCTGCTTCCCATGTGGCCATTCGGTGAAAGCAATGCGGCCTCAATGCGTAACGCGGCGCTCGCCGGCGGATTGGCGATGCGCCCAACCGGGTGATATCATTGCGTGAAAACCCGGGGAGAGCTGCCCATGCGAATCTTTGTTGCCGCCGTGATGATCGCGCTGATGACCGGATCGGCATTCGCGCAGGACGCCGTGCCGCGATATGGCGACGTCGACAAGGAGAAGAGTCCGTCGCAGAAGGAGGAGGAGCGCAACGCCGAGCGCGCCTACAAGAAATCGCTGCGCAACATTCCCGACAAGTCGGGGCCCAGCGATCCCTGGGGCGCCGTGCGCACTGACAACGCGGCCCCGTCGGCCACCAACACGACGCAGAAGAAATCCAAGACCGGCAGCGTCGCGAAGTAGGCGCCGCAATGAAATATTTCGTCTGCAAGCTTGTCCCGCCGCGTCCGACCTTTCCGCAGGACATGACACCAGGCGAGGCCGAGATCATGCAGGCTCACACGGTCTATTGCGGGGAACTGCTGCGGGCTGGCAACGCGATCGTGTTCGGTCCGGTGGCCGATCCGGCCGGCGTCTGGGGACTCGGCGTGCTACAATTGCATGACGACGCCGATCCGCAGACCATTATCGCCAACGATCCCGTCATGAAAGCCGATGCCGGCTTCACCTATCAGGTGATGCCGATGCTGCGGGCTGCAACGAAAGAGACCTGCTGATGGACACCCTCGGCCACGAGCAAAACGCCGACCAGATCGCATACTGGAACGGGCCTCGCGGCCAGCGCTGGGCCGACCGGCAGGCGGCGCAGGACGTCCTTTTGACTCCGGTCCTCGATATCTTGATTGATCGCGCCAAGCCGAAGACAGGCGAGCGCGTCATCGACGTCGGCTGCGGCAGCGGCGCGACCACGGTTGCGTTTGCGGAGAAGGTCGGGCCGTCCGGCCATGTGCTCGGGGTCGACGTGTCAGGCCCGATGCTCGAACGGGCGCGGCAACGCGTGACGCCCGGATTGTCGCTGGAGTACACGCTTGCGGACGCAACGGTGTATCCGTTCGCTCCCGCGAGCGCCGACCTGTTGGCGTCGCGGTTCGGCGTGATGTTCTTTGCCGATCCGGCGGTGTCGTTTGCGAATATGAGGAAGGCGCTGCGACCGTCAGGACGCCTTGCGTTCGTCTGCTGGCGAGAGCCCCGCGAGAATCCGTTCTTCATTGCGCCGTTGCAGGCCGCCTACAAGCACGTACCGAAATTGCCGCAGCAGGGGCCCGACGATCCCGGGCCATTCGCGTTCGCCTCGGAGGAGCGCGTGCGACGCATCCTCGGCGCGGCCGGCTTCACCAACGTGGAGATGGAGCCGTGCCCGCTCACGCTCGATGCCGCGATCGGCGGCGGCCTGGATGGCGCCGTGCAGGGCGCGCTTGAGATCGGGCCAACCAGCCGGGCGCTGCAGGATCAGCCGGACGAGCTCCGCGCTGCTGCCGCGGGTGCGATCCGCGAGGCGCTCGCGCCTTTCGTCAAGGGCAATTCGGTGATGCTGCCTGCCTCGATCTGGATCGTGACGGCAAAGGCTTCGTAGCCGTTGACCATCATTGCGCTCTTGCCGTCATTGCGAGGAGCGACAGCGACGACGCAATCCATGCTTCCGCGCATGTGGAGGGATGGATTGCTTCGCTGGCGCTCGCAATGACGGAGTAGTCCGGTCGCGCGTGTAACCGCTACGCCCGCTCTTCCCAGATCATCGCGAGATGGACGATGGTCTGCACCGCCTTTTCCATGTCCTGCCGGCTCACCCATTCCAGGCGCGAGTGGAAGGCGTGCTCGCCGGCGAAGATGTTGGGGCAGGGCAGGCCCATGAACGAGAGGCGCGAGCCGTCGGTGCCGCCGCGGATCGACGCCTTCACCGGCGTCAGGCCGGTGCGGCGGACGGCTTCGACCGCGTTGTCGATGATCTCCGGATGTCGGTCGATGACCTCTTTCATGTTGCGGTACTGCTCCTTGACCTCCATGCGGTAGGTCGAGCGCGGATAGGCCTTCATCACGTCCTTGATGATGGCCTCCAGCAACGCCTCCTTCTCCTTCAGCCCGGCTTCCGTGAAATCGCGCACGATGAAGTCGAGCCTGGCCTGCTCCAGCGCGCCCGAGATCGCGATCGGATGCAGAAAGCCTTCCTTGTCTTCGGTGGTCTCCGGCGAGCAGGTGGTCTTCGGCAGCCGCTCGATGATCCCTGCGGCGATCTTGATCGCGTGCTCCATCTTGCCCTTGGCGAAGCCGGGATGGGTGGAGACGCCTTCGATCGTGATGGTGGCGCCGTCGGCGGAAAAGGTCTCGTCCTCGATATGGCCGGCGGTTTCGCCGTCGATCGTATAGGCGAAATCGGCGCCGAGCTTCTTCAGGTCGACCTTGTCGACGCCGCGGCCGATCTCCTCGTCGGGCGTGAACAGGATCTTGATGGTGCCGTGCTTCACTTGGGGATTGTGAACCAGGAAATGAGCGGCATCCATGATCTCGGCCACGCCGGCCTTGTTGTCTGCTCCCAACAGCGTGGTACCGTCAGTGGTGATGATGTCGTTGCCGATCTGGTCGGCAAGCGCCGGATGCTCGGCGGCCCGAATCACCTGCGCAGGGTCAGCCGGCAGCGCGATGTCCCCGCCGCGATAGTTCTTGACGATCTGCGGCCGCACATTCTTGCCGGTGCAGTCGGGCGAGGTGTCCATGTGCGAGCAGAAGCAGATCACCGGCACCTTCTTGTCCGTCGTGGCCGGGATGGTCGCGTAGACATAGCCGTGCTGGTCGAGATGGGCGTCGCCGAGCCCCATCGCCTGCAATTCCGAGACGAGGAGGCGGCCGAGATCCTTCTGCTTCTCGGTGGAAGGGCAGGTCGGCGATTCCGGATCGGACTGGGTATCGATCACGACATAGCGCAGGAAGCGCTCGGTGACGGTGTGTTTGAAATCAAGCGTGGGAGCCAGCATGTGACCGCAAGTCCAGGAGAGGGATTGGGCTGGCTCTATAACAGAAAAGCGCCACTCCGGGGGCCGCGTCGATGAGCCGGAATGGCGCTGACCTGAACGACGGGCGTGGCCGATCAGATCGCTTCCTTGAGTTCCTTCGCGGGGCGGAAGGCGACCTTCTTGCTGGCCTTGATGTGGATCTGCTCGCCGGTGGCGGGGTTGCGGCCCATCCGGGCGGCGCGCTTGCGGACCTGCAGGATGCCGAGGCCGACGATGCGGATGCGCTCGCCCTTCTTCAGGTGCTTGGTGATTCGCGTCACGACGTCGGTCAGGATGCTTTCGGCCTGCTTCTTGGAGAGTTCCTGGTCTTCGGCGATCGCCGCCGCAAGGTGCTTCAGGGTGATCGTCGCCGGGGTCGCAGCTTTCTTCGCCATATGTGGCCCTCCTCGTGGTGAACGGCTTAGAGAAGCGTTTTCGAGCGAAGCGGATACCGGTTCGTTGAGGAAAACGCGTCGACGGGAGATCTGGAGCCCTTGGGGGTCTCGACGGCGAGGGTCCAGGAAACCCTGACATTTCAGGCCTTAGTCGATTCGGGCCATGACTGACTACGCCGTTTCGCCCGAAAACCGGCTGCAATCTATGTCGAAACGGCAAAACCAGCCGCAGGAGGTCGGGAGTCTCAACGTCCTTGACTTCAAAAGATCGCCCCTTTAAGTCCCGCACGTCTCGCGGATTTGCGCATCACGCGGGAGTAGCTCAGTTGGTTAGAGCGCCGGCCTGTCACGCCGGAGGTCGCGGGTTCGAGCCCCGTCTCTCGCGCCATTTTGGCGATGTTTTTCAAGCAGTTGGCTCCGCACCCGCCCTTCAACCCGACCCTCGTCCGCGAAACTTGTCGCCGGCGACTTGGTGCCCTTCGTTCGTAGCGAACGGGCCGGTTCACGCAGCGAGTTCGAGGCGACGGCGCGGATTCGGCCTTATGCCGGCGCCAGGCGATCCTGTTGCCACAAGCACACAGCGAAACTCCTTTGATCGACCACCGGCGCGTGCCGCCAGCTTTGGACCGCGACATCTGTCATGAAATCGATATAGAACTGTTCTCAGAACGTTTCTGATTGTGCTTCGACTTTTCAATTTCACGAGGTCCGGGCTTTGCAATCGGTGTTGTTCGCCATTCTGCTGTCCGCTGGGCCGATCGCGGTGCTCGCTCACGGTTTCGCCGGGGCCGGCTCGAGAATCACTGCTTTGCTGATGGCGGGGCCAATTGCCCTGCTTTTTCTTCTGGCGAGATGGCGTGAATTCAGGCCCGACATTTGCGATGTGCTCTTCGTGCTTTTTTGTTGCTGCATCGCGCTTTCGTTCGCCGTCAACGGCGTCACCGCGCCGAAAGAGGCCGCCCTTCTGGGGCTGTCGCTTGCGGCCTATCCCGCGGTCAGGGTGAGCTCCCGTTGTGGCCAAGTTCCCCAGGCCTTCGTGGTCATCACAGGCGCCGTGGTGGCGATCGGAGCCGTCGTCACCCTGGAGGCGCTGCTTGGCCAGTGGAACGACCATCATGGCAAGCCGCTGGTCTTTGACGAGTACGACGCCGCGCCGGCGCAATTCACGATATCGCTTGGCTTTCTGCTTCTGGCGCTGGCCTGCTCAGAACTGAACTGGCGACGGACTGCATGGATTTCGATGCTCTCGGCCGTGCCCGTGGCCATCTTCGCAGCGTCGATCGTGCGCTACTCCTTTGTCGTGATCGTCGTGACGCTGCTTGCAGCGATGATGGCCACCAAGCCCGGCCAGCGCAAATTCATCGCTGTGATCGTGTGCGCCACGATCGTTTCGGTTGCGCTTGGCGCGGTCGTCAGGTCATCGACAACGCTCAGGTTCGTCAGGCATGCCGAAGTGGCGTTGGGTTTTGAGGTTGCAATGCCAAGCGAGCAGGAGTCGCCGGTGCCGCCGCCGGCCAGTGCGCCGCCTGCCGCCCCCGCCGCATCGGGCAGCGTCGCTACCGAGGCAGCCCCGCCGGCACCAGCGCTACCGCAAGCCTCCTGTCCTTCGATTGATCTGGACAATTCGATCATCATCCGACAGCAGCTCTACAAGGACGCGTTCGCGTTGCTGCCAGAGGCGGGGCTGACGGGACTGGGACTGGACGGTTTCACCCAGCGGTCATGCCTGAAAGGCTTCCAGGTTCACAACTCGATCCTCCAGGTCATCATCGAAATCGGGTGGCCGGCGGGCGTCTTCCTCATCCTGATGCTCTATCACACGATGGGAGCGCGGATGTTCTCGCTCGCGAGGATCAACCGCGAAGCCCGCTTCGTGCTGTGCGGCTTGGTGTTCACGCTCATGCTGAGCGTGGCGCACGGCAGGATCAGCCGGGACATGGCCCTGTTCCTGTTCTTGGGATACGCGGCCAAGCTGCGAAGCAGCGCGCTCGATATTGAAGAGCAGGCCTGGGTATTCGGAGACGGTCAGATCAGAGCCATTCCGGGGCCAGGTGTCGCCTGACGGTGGCGAGGCTGGCAGGCTGGAGCGTTTTCGAGCGAAGTGGACACCGGTTCGCGTGAAGAAAACGCGTCAAAACAAGAATCTAGAGCTTCGGTTCTGGTTCAATTAGAACCGAAGCTCTAGAATTCGTAGAGGCCCCGGCCGCGGCGCGCCAGTTCCCTGAGGTCCGCCAATGTGCCACGGACAGCGCCGCAGCAGCGGCACTCGATGACCGTGTCGCCGGATGCGGCGGCCGGTCTCTCCAGCTTGATCGAGAGGCTGCCGCATTCGGTGCAGACGATCTTGAAACCGGAGGAGTATGTTTCCTGATGCAGATTCATCGGCGGCGAGGGTCCTGTCGATCTTTCTATACGCGCCGAAATTTAAGCTTGGGATCGCAACGTCGGTTGCAATCGAGGGATTGCGTTAGGGCTTGTTAACGCCGGCTGTCTGGCCGGTGGTCCCCCAAACAACAGAGCCGCCCTGAGGCGGCCTTCGGTACCTTGTCTGGAAATGCCCGCGTCAGCGGACCGCAGAGGTCCCCGAGCTCGTGATCGCCACCGGCTTGCCGGCCTTCACGACCTGGGTCTGAGCCGTCTGGGTGAACTCGGAATTGTTGCGCGCGGCGATACCCAGGGCTGTGACCGCAATGCCCGCCACCAACGCTACCACCACGATCTTCAGGTGGGTCGAGCGATCTGCAGAGTGAATTGAGTGGTTCATCTGAAGCCTCCGGGCGAACTTTGCCGTCGCCTGTTGGGCAAAGAGGTACCTTTGGTCTGTTTCCGGATGGTTTCGTGGGTTCCCCAAAATGGTTTCGTTGCCGGGCTGGATCGGTTTCGTGCGGCCTGCGGCCGGACACGAGGTAAGAGGAAAAAAGTCATAGGTCGCGGAGCAATCTCTGGGGATAACGCCGCTAAAGGTGGGGCGGACCAGCATACCGTTGCAATTGGCAGAACCGCTGCGGTTCAACAAAGCGGGAGGGGCGCGGAAGGATCGCAGGCGGCTATTGTCCGGGGCCGATTTCAGTGATCTGAACCTGCAAATCCGGGGCACGAACCTTCGAGGTCACGCGTTCTTCATATCGGGCGAGAACGCGTGCTCAACACCGGTTGATCGGAGGCGGCTGGGCCCGGCAGAGCTTTAAAATTGCTTGTCTTGCGCCCTCTGTTGCGCTGCGCTAAGGCTCAAGAATAATTCCAATGAACGAATCTGCGGCAGTCCGAAACCGCAGCAAGAAGGCACCGCCGATGAACGGCATCCTGCAGAATTATCTACCGCTTGTGGTGTTTATCGGGGTCGCGGCCGTGATCGGCCTGGCTCTCCTGATCGCGCCATTCCTGCTCGCATTCCAGCAGCCCGACCCGGAAAAGCTGTCCGCCTATGAATGCGGATTCAACGCTTTTGACGACGCCCGCATGAAGTTCGACGTCCGCTTCTATCTGGTGGCCATCCTCTTCATCATCTTCGACCTCGAAGTGGCGTTTCTTTTCCCCTGGGCGGTGGCGTTCGGCAAGCTGGGCGCGACCGGGTTCTGGTCGATGATGGTGTTCCTGGCCGTGCTGACGGTCGGCTTTGCCTATGAATGGAAGAAAGGCGCGCTCGAATGGGATTGAGCCCCACCGCCGCAACGTCCCAGCCGGCGATTGCGCCGGCGCCGAAGGGCATCCTTGACCCCGCCACCGGCAAGCCGGTCGGCGCCAATGATCCGTATTTCCGCGAAATCAATCACGAGCTCTCCGACAAGGGCTTCTTCGTCGCGGCCGCCGATGACCTGATCACCTGGGCCCGTACCGGCTCGCTGATGTGGATGACGTTCGGCCTGGCCTGCTGCGCGGTCGAGATGATGCAGGTCTCGATGCCACGCTACGACGTCGAGCGTTTCGGCTTCGCGCCCCGCGCCTCGCCGCGGCAGTCGGACGTGATGATCGTCGCGGGCACGCTGACCAACAAGATGGCGCCGGCGCTGCGCAAGGTCTACGACCAGATGCCGGAGCCGCGCTACGTGATCTCGATGGGCTCGTGCGCCAATGGCGGCGGCTACTACCACTATTCCTATTCGGTGGTGCGCGGCTGCGACCGCATCGTGCCGATCGACATCTACGTGCCAGGCTGCCCGCCGACGGCGGAAGCGTTGCTCTACGGCGTCTTGCTGCTGCAGAAGAAGATCCGCCGCATCGGCACTATCGAACGCTAAGGTATTACGTCATGGACGACGCCAAGCTCGACGCCTTGGGGCAGACGATCGTTAGCGCGCTTCCCGGCGCGGCGAAGGCGCATTCGGTTGCGTTCAATCAGCTCACGGTTGATGTGGACGCGGAGAAGATCGTCGACATCGTCAAGCACCTGCGCGACGATCCGGCCCTGCGCTTCGTCAACATCACCGATGTGACCGCGGTCGACTATCCCGAGCGGGACAAGCGGTTCGACGTCGTCTACCACTTCCTGTCACCGACGTTGAACACGCGTATTCGCCTGCGCGCGGAGGCCGACGAGAACACGCAGGTGCCGTCGATCATCGAGGTCTTTCCCGGCGCCGACTGGTTCGAGCGCGAGACTTACGACCTCTACGGCGTGATCTTCACCGGCCACCCGGACATGCGCCGGCTCCTGACCGATTACGGCTTCGACGGTCATCCGCTGCGCAAGGACTTTCCGCTCACCGGCTTCGTCGAGGTTCGCTACGACGACGAGGAGAAGCGGGTGGTGTACGAACCGGTGCGCCTCAACCAGGAATTCCGCAAGTTCGATTTCCTCTCGCCTTGGGAAGGTGCGGATTATCCGCTGCCCGGAGACGAGAAGAGAAGTGGCGAATAGCGAATGGCGAGTGGCGAATAGGGATGATTGTTGAGCGACCCATCGATCAGCTCGTACCGGGACCTAAGAGTGTGGCAGGATGCCATGATCTTAGCGGAGTCCTGCTATCGCTTGACGGGGCGATTTCCTCGCGACGAACTGTTTGGCCTGACATCCCAGGTCAGGCGGGCTGCGGCTTCTATTCCCGCCAATATCGCGGAAGGCCATGGGCGCGAGAGTACAGGCAGTTTCGTGCAGTCGCTGCGCGTGTCACAGGGCTCTCTGAAGGAATTGGAAACTCATCTCTTGCTGGCGGAGCGGGTCGGCATTCTGCCTGTATCCGAACTGGAACTGGTAATGGGGCGGTGCGAGAGTTTGGGCAAAATGGTTCGAGCGTTGATCCGCTCCCTGCAGGACAAGTCCACAAGATGACGTTCGCTATTCGCTACTCGCCATTCGCTATTCGCCAGGCAGCGGGAGCTGCATCATGAACGAACAACCTCAAAACCTGCGTAACTTCACGATCAATTTCGGGCCGCAGCATCCGGCGGCACACGGTGTGTTGCGTCTCGTGCTGGAGCTGGACGGCGAGGTCGTGGCGCGCGTCGACCCGCATATCGGATTGCTTCATCGCGGCACCGAGAAGCTGATCGAGCACAAGACCTACCTGCAGGCGATCCCGTATTTCGACCGGCTCGACTATGTCGCGCCGATGAACCAGGAGCATGCTTTCTGCCTCGCGGCGGAAAAGCTGCTCGGCATCACGGTGCCGCGGCGCGGGCAGTTGATCCGCGTGCTCTATTGCGAGATCGGCCGCATCCTGTCGCATCTGCTCAACGTCACCACGCAGGCGATGGACGTCGGCGCGCTCACCCCGCCGCTGTGGGGTTTTGAGGAGCGCGAGAAGCTGATGATGTTCTATGAGCGCGCCTCCGGCTCGCGCATGCATGCGGCTTTCTTCCGCGTCGGCGGCGTCCACCAGGACCTGCCGCCGAAGCTGATCGATGATATCGAGACATGGTGCGATCCGTTCCTTGAGGTCGTCGCCGATCTCGATACGCTGCTCACCGGCAACCGCATCTTCAAGCAGCGCAACGTCGATATCGGCGTGGTGTCGCTGAAGGAAGCCTGGGAGTGGGGCTTTTCCGGAGTGATGGTGCGCGGCTCCGGCGCGGCCTGGGACCTGCGCAAGGCGCAGCCCTACGAATGCTATGCCGAGATGGATTTCGATATCCCGATCGGCAAGAACGGCGACTGCTACGACCGCTATCTGATCCGGATGGAAGAGATGCGCCAGTCGGTGCGCATCATGAAGCAGTGCATCGAGAAACTGAAATCGCCCGACGGGCAGGGGCCGGTCGTCGTCGAGGACAACAAGATCGCGCCGCCGCGCCGAGGCGAGATGAAGCGCTCGATGGAGGCGCTGATCCATCACTTCAAGCTCTACACCGAAGGCGTGCACGTGCCGGCCGGCGAAGTCTACGCCGCGGTGGAAGCGCCCAAGGGCGAGTTCGGCGTCTACCTCGTCGCCGACGGCACCAACAAGCCGTACAAGTGCAAGATTCGCGCGCCGGGCTTTGCCCATCTGCAGGCGATGGATCACATCTGCACGGGCCATCTGCTCGCCGACGTCTCGGCGATCCTCGGTTCGCTCGACATCGTGTTCGGAGAGGTCGATCGGTGATGGTGCAGCCGCCCATCCAGTTTGACCGCGCCTCGGGGGCTCTCGAAGGAGCCAACCTGTGGGAGCGGACGGCTGCGCTGGCGCTGTCGACCGGTTCGAAGATCTCCTCCCGCTTTTCCCACATGGGCTACATCGCCTGCGCCAACCTGCTGCGTAAGACGCTGCCCGAGCGCAACATTGCAATCAGGCTCAATGAAGACGCGGTGTTCGAGTTTCCGTATGGCGATGGCTATTGGAGCAAGCTGCTCAACCGCTCCTACAATTACGAGGACGAACTCGAACTCCTGTTCAGGGATTCCGCCGACGTTGACTACACGCTGATCGATTGCGGCGCCAATTACGGCTACTGGTCGGTGCTGGTCTCGAGCAAGCCGTTCGGTTCGCACAAGGCGATCGCGATCGAGCCGTCGGGGCAGAACTTTCCGAAGCTCGCCAATAACGCCAGGGTCAATGGCGACCGCTTCGAGACGATGAAATGCGCGATCGGCGCGGGCAGGGGCACGGCCAAGCTCTCCGGCACCAAGCATGAAGCGTTCAGCATCGCCGGCGACCAGACCGGCGGCGAGGACGTGCCCGTGATCGCGCTCGACAATCTGCTCGACGACGGCAAGATCGCGCTGAACGGAAAATATCTGGTCAAGCTCGACGTCGAGGGTGTCGAGATCGAGGCCATGAAGGGCGGCGTCCGGCTGATGCAGGGCGACAGCGTGCTGCTGTGCGAGGAGCATGGCAGTGATCGCAAACACACCGTGTCGCGCTATATCCTCGAACAGACGCCGCTCGAGCTGATCGTCTACGATCCCAGCTCCAATCGCCTTGAAACCGTGACCGAGCTTTCGATCCTCGATCGCATCAAGGTATCGACCCATGTCGGCTACAACGTGTTCGGCACCGCAAGCGCTTTCTGGCAGGACCGGATCAACGCGCTGAATGCCAAGGCCGTGCGCCGCGTGCAATGAGAGAGTAAGAAATGTCGGTCCGTCGCCTCGCCCCGAAGGAATTGCAGCCCGCGAGCTTTGCGTTCACGGAGGAGAATCTCGCTTTCGCCAAGCAGCAGATCGCGAAGTATCCGGCCGGACGTCAGGCCTCGGCTGTGATCGCGATCCTGTGGCGGGCGCAGGAGCAGAACGAGGGCTGGGTTTCCGAAGCCGCGATCCGCACCGTCGCGGACCTGCTCGAAATGCCCCACATCCGCGTGCTGGAGATCGCAACCTTCTACACGATGTTCCAGTTGCAGCCGGTCGGCAAGAAGGCGCATGTGCAGGTCTGCGGCACCACGCCGTGCCGCCTGCGCGGCGCGGGCGACCTGATCGAGGTCTGCCAGCATCGCATTAATCACGAGCCCTTCGAATTGTCGAAGGACGGCAATTTCAGCTGGGAAGAGGTCGAGTGCCTGGGCGCGTGCGTGAACGCGCCGATGGTCCAGATCTGGAAGGATACTTATGAGGACCTGACCAAGGAGAGCTTCGGCAAAGTGCTGGACGGTTTCGCCTCGGGCAATCCGCCGAAGCCGGGCCCGCAGATCGACCGTCAGTTCTCGGCGCCGGCGGGCGGGCCGACCACGCTGAAGGAAACCACATGAGGCCTGGTCTCGCATGGCAGCGGGCGGGAAGGGAGGTCGCGATGAAGCACTGGCGTTACATCGCTCTCCACGCGGCGGTCGCCGCCGCGTTCATTTTCCTGCTGCAGCGCTATGGGCTGAACGCCTCGCTCGAATCCAGCCTGTTGTGGGCGTTGACCTTCGGCGGATGCGCTGCGGGGCTCGCTTACGCCCAGGCCAATCGTTGATGTTTGGAAAGTTCTAGGCATGCTCGACGACAAGGACCGCATCTTCAAGAACCTCTACGGCCTCCACGATTGGGGCCTCGAGGGCGCGCGCCGCCGCGGCGCCTGGGATGGCACCAAGGCGATCATTGACAAGGGTCGCGACTGGATCATCGCCGAGATGAAGGCCTCTGGCCTGCGCGGCCGTGGCGGGGCCGGTTTTCCGACCGGCCTGAAATGGTCGTTCATGCCGAAGGAATCGACCGACGGCCGGCCGAGCTATCTCGTGGTCAACGCCGACGAGTCCGAGCCCGGCACCTGCAAGGACCGCGAGATCATGCGGCACGATCCGCATCTCCTGGTCGAAGGCTGCCTGCTCGCGAGCTTCGCGATGGGCGCGCATGCCTGCTACATCTATGTCCGCGGCGAATTCATCCGCGAGCGCGAGCACCTGCAGGCTGCGATCGATCAGGCCTACGAGGCCAAGCTGATCGGCAAGGACAACGTCAACGGCTGGCCGTTCGACCTCTACGTCGCCCATGGCGCCGGCGCCTATATCTGCGGCGAAGAGACGGCGCTGTTGGAAAGCCTCGAGGGCAAGAAGGGCCAGCCGCGGCTGAAGCCGCCGTTCCCGGCCAATGTCGGCCTGTTCGGCTGCCCGACCACCGTCAACAACGTTGAGTCGATCGCAGTTGCACCGGATATCCTGCGCCGCGGCGCGGCCTGGTTCGCCGCGATCGGCCGGCCGAACAATGTCGGCACCAAACTGTTCTGCGTCTCCGGTCATGTCGAGCGGCCCTGCAACGTCGAAGAGGCGATGGGGATTCCGTTCCGCGAGCTGATCGAAAAGCATTGCGGCGGCATCCGCGGCGGCTGGGACAATCTGAAGGCGGTGATCCCCGGCGGCTCCTCGGTGCGCATGGTGCCGGCCGAGCAGATCATCGACACGCCGATGGATTTCGACAGTCTGAGCAAACTGCGCTCGGGCCTCGGCACCGCGGCCGTGATCGTGATGGACAAGTCGACCGACCTGATCCGGGCGATCGCGCGCATCTCCTATTTCTACAAGCACGAGAGCTGCGGCCAGTGCACGCCGTGCCGCGAGGGTACGGGCTGGATGTGGCGCGTGCTCACCCGCATGGCCGAAGGCCGCGCCCACAAGCGCGAGATTGACATGCTGCTCGAAGTGACAAAACAGGTCGAGGGTCACACCATCTGTGCGCTCGGCGACGCGGCGGCCTGGCCGATCCAGGGCCTGATCGCGCACTTCCGTCATGAGATCGAAGCGCGCATCGACCAATATTCGCACAAGGCCGACATCGATGATGCCGGGATTCTCGACCCCGAGCACATGGTGGCGGCGGAGTAGACGCAAATGACCAAACTGATCATCGATGGCAAAGAGATCGATGTGCCGCCGGAATACACGCTGCTGCAGGCTTGCGAGGCCGCCGGCGCCGAAATCCCGCGCTTCTGCTACCATGAGCGGCTGTCGATCGCCGGCAATTGCCGGATGTGCCTCGTCGAAGTGAAGGGCGGCCCGAAGCCGGTCGCAAGCTGCGCCTGGGGCGTGCGCGACTGCCGTCCGGGCCCCAAGGGCGAACCGCCGGAAATCTCCACCCGCTCGCCGATGGTGAAGAAGGCGCGCGAAGGCGTGATGGAATTCCTGCTGATCAACCATCCGCTGGACTGCCCGATCTGCGACCAGGGCGGCGAATGCGATCTGCAGGACCAGGCGATGGGCTATGGTGTCGACACCAGCCGCTTCGCCGAGAACAAGCGCGCGGTCGAGGACAAATATCTGGGCGCGCTGGTCAAGACCTCGATGAACCGCTGCATCCAGTGCACGCGCTGCGTCCGTTTTTCCGCCGAGGTCTGCGGCACGCCGGAGATGGGCGCGACCGGCCGCGGCGAAGACATGGAGATCACGACCTATCTGGAGCAGGCGCTGAGTTCGGAACTGCAGGGCAATCTGGTCGACATCTGCCCGGTGGGCGCGCTGACCTCGAAGCCCTACGCCTTCGTGGCGCGGCCCTGGGAACTCAACAAGACGCAGTCGATCGACGTCATGGACGGCGTCGGCTCCGCGATCCGGGTCGACACCCGCGGCCGCGAGGTGATGCGGATCCTGCCGCGCATCAATGAGGCCGTGAACGAGGAGTGGATCTCCGACAAGACCCGCCACGTCGTCGATGGCCTGCGGGTGCAGCGGCTGGACCGGCCGTATATTCGCGAAAACGGCCAGCTCCGCCCGGCCTCGTGGCAGGAAGCCTTCGCGGCGATCGCCGCCAAGGCCGGCCGCATCGACGGCAAGCGGATCGGCGCAATCGCCGGCGACGTCGCCGCGGTCGAAGAGATGTTCGCTCTGAAGGAACTGCTGGCGAAATATGGCTCGTCCAACCTCGCCGTGCAGGGCGGCGATGCCTTCGCCCCGACGGCCGGCCGCGGCAGCTACATCTTCAACCCGACGATTGCAGGCATCGAACGGGCGGATGCGCTCCTGATCATCGGATCGACGCCGCGCAAGGAAGCCGCGATCATCAACGCGCGCATCCGCAAGCGCTGGCGCAGCGGCCAGCTCAAGATCGGCGTGATCGGCCCGAACGCCGACCTGACCTATCACTATGACTATCTTGGCGCCGGACCGGAGACGCTCGCGTCGCTGGCAGCCGGCAAGCATTCCTTCGCCGACGTGCTCAAGAATGCCAAGAACCCCGTCGTGCTGGTTGGCGCCGGCGCGTTCGGCCGCCAGGACGGCGCGGCAGTGCTGGCGCAGGCGGCGAAGCTTGCGGTCGACTTCGGCGCGCTGAAGGACGGCTGGAACGGGTTCGGCGTGCTGCACGATACCGCCTCCCGCGTTGGCGCGCTCGATATCGGCTTTTCGGCCGGCGCCGGCGGCCTGAATGCGGCGCAGATGACGGCCCCAGGCGCGCTCGACGTGCTGTTCCTGCTCGGCGCCGATGAGATCAAGGCGTCGGAGGGAACATTCGTCGTCTATATCGGCACCCATGGCGACCGCGGCGCGCACCGTGCCGACGTGATCCTGCCGGGCGCGGCCTACACCGAGAAGTCCGGCGTCTACGTCAACACCGAGGGCAGGGCACAGATAGCCGCCCGTGCCGCCTTCCCGCCCGGGGAAGCGCGCGAGGACTGGGCGATCATCCGCGCGCTCTCGGATGTGCTGGGCAAGAAGCTGCCCTACGATTCGCTGGCTGCTTTGCGCCAGGCGCTGTTCAAGGCCGTGCCGCATCTGATGCGGATCGACCAGATCGAGCCCGGCAAGGCCGACGATATCAAGGCGCTTGCGTCGAAGGGCGGAAGCGTCGACAAGGCGGTGTTCAAGAGCCCGGTCGAGGATTTCTATCTGACCAACCCGATCGCCCGGGCGTCCGCCGTGATGGCGGAATGTTCGCGCCTAGCGTCCGGGCGGATGCTGACGGCAGCGGAGTGAGCGTGACCTGATGTCTGATTTCTTCGCAAGCTCGTTCTGGACCGGCTTCCTCTGGCCGCTGATCATCATGCTCGCCCAGAGCGTGCTGCTGCTCGTCGTGCTCCTGATCGCGATCGCCTACATCCTGCTCGCCGACCGCAAGATCTGGGCGGCGGTGCAGATTCGCCGCGGCCCCAACGTGGTTGGTCCCTGGGGACTGCTGCAATCCTTCGCCGACCTTTTGAAATTCGTGCTGAAGGAGCCGACGATCCCGGCAAGCGCCAACAAGGGCGTGTTCCTGCTGGCGCCGCTGGTGTCCTGCGTGCTGGCGCTGGCCGCCTGGGCCGTGATCCCGATGGATTTCGGCTGGGTGATCTCCGACATTAATGTCGGCGTGCTCTACATCTTCGCGATCTCGTCGCTGTCGATCTACGGCATTATCATGGCCGGCTGGTCGTCGAACTCGAAATACCCGTTCCTTGCCGCGCTCCGCTCGGCGGCGCAGATGGTGTCCTATGAAGTCTCGATCGGCTTCGTGATCATCACCGTGCTGCTCTGCGCCGGCTCGCTCAATCTTTCCGCGGTGGTCGAAGCGCAGAACACCCGCGGGATTGGCAGCCTGATCGGCTTGCCGCAGCTCACCATCCTGAACTGGTATGTGTGGCCGCTGCTGCCGATGTTCGTGGTGTTCTACGTCTCGTCGCTGGCGGAAACCAACCGGCCGCCGTTCGACCTCGTGGAAGCGGAATCCGAACTGGTCGCGGGCTTCATGGTCGAATACGGCTCGACGCCGTATCTTCTGTTCATGCTTGGCGAGTATGTCGCGATCACCACGATGTGCGCGCTGGCGACGATCCTGTTCCTCGGCGGCTGGCTGCCGCCGGTGGCGCTGCCGCCGTTCACCTGGATCCCCGGCGTAATCTGGTTCGCGCTCAAAGTCTTCTTCATGTTCTTCCTGTTCGCGATGGCAAAGGCGATCGTGCCGCGCTACCGCTACGATCAACTGATGCGGCTTGGCTGGAAGGTGTTCCTGCCGCTGTCGCTGGCGATGGTGGTGGTCGTTGCCGCTGTGCTGCAGTTCGCCGGCATCGCGCCGAAGTGAGGCGTCATGAATATCAACGCAACAGCCCGCTCGCTTCTGCTCTCGGAATTCGTCTCGGCGTTCTTCCTCGCCATGCGCTATTTCTTCAAGCCGAAGCCGACCATCAACTATCCCTTCGAGAAGAACCCGATCTCGCCGCGTTTCCGCGGCGAGCATGCGCTGCGGCGCTACCCGAACGGTGAGGAACGCTGCATCGCCTGCAAGCTGTGCGAGGCGATTTGCCCGGCGCAGGCGATCACGATCGAGGCCGGCCCGCGCCGCAACGACGGCACCCGCCGCACCGTGCGCTACGACATCGACATGGTGAAGTGCATCTATTGCGGCCTGTGCCAGGAGGCCTGCCCGGTCGATGCCATCGTCGAGGGACCGAACTTCGAATTCGCGACCGAGACGCGTGAGGAACTCTATTATGACAAGGCCAAGCTGCTCGCCAATGGCGACCGCTGGGAGCGCGAGATCGCAAAGGCGATCGAGCTCGATGCGCCGTATCGCTGAGGTGAGGGCATGATCCTTCCCGCACTGTTCTTCTACCTGTTTGCCGCGGTCTGCGTGGCGTCGGCGGTGATGGTGGTTGTGTCGCGCAACCCCGTCCATTCCGTGCTGTATCTGATCCTGGCCTTCGTCAACGCCTCGGGCCTGTTCGTGCTGATGGGCGCCGAGTTCCTGGCGATGATCCTGATCGTCGTCTATGTCGGCGCGGTCGCGGTGCTGTTCCTGTTCGTGATCATGATGCTCGACGTCGACTTCAGCGAACTCCGCGAGGGCTTCCTCGAATACCTGCCGGTAGGCCTCGTGATCGGCGGCATCTTCATGTTCGAGCTGCTCTTGATAGTCGGCGCCTGGGTGATCAACCCCGCCGTCACCAAGACCATCACCGCGGCGATCCCGACCAACGTCTCGAATACCGAGGCGCTCGGGCTCGTGCTCTATA
This sequence comes from Bradyrhizobium sp. Ai1a-2, assembly GCF_000426245.1. Taxonomy (GTDB): domain Bacteria; phylum Pseudomonadota; class Alphaproteobacteria; order Rhizobiales; family Xanthobacteraceae; genus Bradyrhizobium. The sequence continues at coordinate 106,670 of NZ_AUEZ01000022.1, forward strand.
CGAAGTACATCTTCTACTTCCAGATCGCGGGCCTCGTGCTGCTGGTGGCGATGATCGGCGCCATCGTGCTGACGCTGCGCCACAAGGCGAACGTCAAGCGGCAGGACATCACGGTGCAGAATGCACGCACGCCGGACATGGCGATGGCGCTGCGCAAGGTGACGTCGGGGCAGGGGCTGCAGGAAGCCGATGCGGCGGAGTGGGTGAAATGACGATCGGCCTCGGACACTATCTCGCGGTCGGCGCGATCCTGTTCACGCTCGGGATCCTCGGCATCTTCCTGAACCGCAAGAACATCATCGTCATCCTGATGTCGATCGAATTGATCCTGCTCTCGGTCAACATCAACCTGGTGGCGTTCTCGACCTTCCTCGGCGACATCGTCGGACAGGTGTTCGCGCTTTTGGTGCTCACCGTTGCGGCCGCGGAGGCCGCGATCGGGCTTGCCGTGCTGGTGGTCTATTTCCGCAACCGCGGTTCGATCGCGGTTGAAGACGTCAATCTGATGAAGGGCTAACGCGCCGATGTACCAGGCAATCGTCTTTCTGCCGCTGCTCGGCGCCATTCTTGCCGGCCTGATTGCGATCGTCGGCCCGCATGGACGCAATCCGAGCGGCGACACCGTCGATCATCATGATGACGGGCATGGCGCGGACGCTCACGCCGCCGAAGCTCACGACGCGCATGGTCATGATGATCACGGCCATGACGACCACCATGTCACCGAGCCGCCAGCCGCCGGCTCCCGCGCGACCGAACTGATCACGACCGGGCTGTTGTTCGTCTCGGCGGCGCTGTCCTGGTTCGCGCTGGTCGATGTCGGTTTCCTACACCACGACGCCCGCGTCACGCTGTTCCCCTGGATCACCTCCGGCGACCTGCAGGTCTCCTGGGCGCTCCGGATCGACACGCTGACCGCGGTGATGCTCGTCGTCGTCAACACCGTCTCCTCGCTCGTGCACCTCTATTCCATCGGCTACATGGACGAGGACCCGAACCGGCCGCGCTTCTTCGCCTATTTGTCGCTGTTTACCTTCGCGATGCTGATGCTGGTGACGTCGGACAACCTGGTGCAGCTGTTCTTCGGCTGGGAGGGCGTCGGTCTGGCGAGCTACCTGCTGATCGGCTTCTGGTATCAGAAACCGTCGGCCAACGCCGCCGCGATCAAGGCCTTCGTCGTCAACCGCGTCGGCGATTTCGGCTTCGCGCTCGGCATCTTCGCGATCTTCGCGCTGATCGGCTCGACCGATTTCGACACCATCTTCGGCGGAGCCGGCGGCCTGACCGGCAAGACCATCAATTTCTTCGGCTGGCATGTCGATGCGCTGACGCTGACCTGCATCCTGCTGTTCATGGGCGCGATGGGCAAGTCCGCGCAGTTCCTGCTGCACACCTGGTTGCCGGACGCGATGGAAGGCCCGACCCCGGTCTCGGCCCTGATCCACGCCGCGACCATGGTGACCGCCGGCGTGTTCATGGTGGCGCGGCTGTCGCCGCTGTTCGAGCTGGCGCCGACCGCGCAGGCCGTTGTGATGTTCTTCGGCGCGACCACCGCGTTCTTCGCCGCGACCATCGGTCTGGTACAGAACGACATCAAGCGCATCGTCGCCTATTCGACCTGTTCCCAGCTCGGCTACATGTTCGTGGCGATGGGAGCGGGGGCCTATTCGGTTGGCATGTTCCATCTGTTCACCCACGCCTTCTTCAAGGCGTTGCTGTTCTTGGGCTCCGGCTCGGTGATCTACGCGATGCATCACGAGCAGGACATCCGCAACATGGGCGGGCTGTGGCGGAAGATCCCCTATACCTACGCGGTGATGGTGGTCGGCACGCTGGCGCTGACCGGCTTCCCGCTGACCGCTGGCTATTTCTCCAAGGACGCGATCATCGAGTCGGCCTACGCCTCGCACAATCCGCTCGCCTTCTACGGCTTCCTGCTGACGGTGGTCGCTGCCCTTCTGACCTCGTTCTATTCGTGGCGCCTGATCTTCAAGACCTTCCATGGTACGCCGCATGACGAGGAGCATTACGAGGCTGCGCATGAGAGCCCGATGTGGATGCTGATCCCGATCGGCGTGCTCGCCGTCGGCTCCATCCTCGCCGGTTTCCCGTTCAAGGAATTGTTCGCGGGCCACGGCATCGAGGAATTCTTCCGCGAATCCGTGAAGATGAACCCGCACATCATCGAGGAAATGCACCACATCCCCGAGTCGATCGCGTTCCTGCCGACCGTGATGATGGTGGTGGGCTTCCTGATCGCGTATCTCTTCTACATCAGCCGGCCCTATCTGCCGGTCGAGCTCGCCAAGCAGCAGCCGATGCTCTACCAGTTCCTGCTCAACAAGTGGTATTTTGACGAGCTGTACGATCTGATCTTCGTGCGGACCGCGAAGTGGATCGGTTACACCCTCTGGAAGAAGGGCGACGGCGCCATCATCGACGGCTTCGGGCCGGATGGCGTGTCGGCGCGTGTGCTCGACGTCGCCCGCAACGCCGTGAAGATCCAGACCGGCTATCTCTATCACTACGCCTTCGCCATGTTGATCGGGGTCGCCGGCCTGATCACCTGGTTCATGTTCGGCCTGGGAGCCCAGTGATGACGACCTGGCCCATTCTTTCCGTTGTTACCTTCCTGCCGGCGCTCGGCGCGATCCTGGTCTATCTGCTCGCGCGGGGCGGGGACGAAGCGGCGAACCGCAACGCCCGCTGGATTTCGCTCTGGACCACGCTGATCACCTTCCTGATTTCGCTGATCCTGGTGGTGCGGTTCGATCCGGCGAACGCCGACTTCCAGTTCGTCGAGAAGGCGTCGTGGCTTGCCACCGGCATCAACTATCACATGGGCGTCGACGGCATCTCGCTGCCGCTGGTGATCCTGACCACCGCGGTGATGCCGTTCTGCATCATCGCGAGCTGGAAATCGGTCACGCAGCGCGTGAGCGAATACATGATGGCGTTCCTGATCCTGGAAACGCTGATGGTCGGCACCTTCTCGGCGCTCGACCTCGTGCTGTTCTACCTGTTCTTCGAAGGCGGCCTGATCCCGATGTTCCTGATCATCGGCGTCTGGGGCGGTCCGCGCCGGGTCTACGCCTCCTTCAAGTTCTTCCTCTACACGCTGCTCGGCTCGGTGCTGATGCTGCTCGCGATCATGGCGCTGTACTGGAACGCGGGCACGACCGACATCCCGACCCTGCTGCACACCGCTGTGCCGCACAGCCTGCAGAAGTGGGCGTGGCTTGCGTTCTTCGCTTCGTTTGCGGTGAAGATGCCGATGTGGCCGGTGCACACCTGGCTGCCTGACGCCCACGTCGAAGCGCCGACCGCGGGATCGGTGATCCTGGCGGCGATCCTCCTGAAGATGGGCGGCTACGGCTTCCTGCGCTTCTCGCTGCCGATGTTCCCGCTGGCGTCGCACGACTTCGCGCCGCTGATCTTCACGCTCTCGGTCATCGCCATCATCTACACCTCGCTGGTGGCCTTGATGCAGGACGACATGAAGAAGCTGATCGCCTATTCGTCCGTCGCCCATATGGGCTTCGTCACCATGGGCATCTTCGCCGGCACCATGCAGGGCGTCGCCGGCGGCGTGTTCCAGATGATCTCCCACGGCATCGTCTCCGGGGCGCTGTTCCTCTGCGTCGGCATTGTCTACGATCGCATGCATACCCGCGAGATCGCCGCCTATGGCGGCCTGGTGAACCGGATGCCGCTCTATGCGCTGGTGTTCATGGTCTTCACCATGGCCAATGTCGGCCTGCCCGGGACCAGCGGCTTCATCGGCGAGTTCATGACATTGCTCGGCACGTTCAAGGTGTCGCTGCCGACCACTGTGTTCGCCACCACCGGCGTGATCCTGTCGGCGGCCTATGCGTTGTGGCTCTATCGCAAGGTGGTGTTCGGCGCGCTGGTCAAGCCGTCCTTGATGAGCATCAAGGATCTGACGGCGCGCGAATGCCTGATCCTGTTCCCGCTGGTGGCGCTGACCATCCTGTTCGGCGTCTATCCGAAGCCGGTGCTCGACATGTCCGAGGCATCGGTCCAGCAGCTCGTCAATAATTACAACACCGCCGTGACTGCCGTGAAGGCAGCCGCGCTGCTCCAGTAAGGCCGTAACCCATGAGCTTCTCGAGTGCAGGTTATCAGTTGCAGCCGGTGCTGCCCGAGCTCGTGCTCGCGGTCGGCTCGATGGTGCTGTTGATGATCGGGGCCTATCGCGGGCAGGGGACGACCCGGCTCGTGACCACGCTTGCGACGCTGCTGCTGATCCTCACCGGCGTGCTCATCCTGATGCTGCCGTCCGGCAAGCTCGTGACCTTCGGCGGCAGCTTCATCGTCGACGACTTTGCCCGCTTCCTGAAGATACTCGCGCTGATCGGCTCGGCGGCCACACTGATCCTGTCGACCGAATTCCTGTCCGACCCGTCGCGCCGCATCTTCGAATATTCGATCCTGGTGCTGCTCTCCACCCTCGGCATGATGGTGCTGATCTCGGCGGGCGACCTGATCGCGCTCTATCTCGGCCTTGAGCTGATGAGCCTTGCGCTCTATGTCGTCGCCGCCAGCCACCGTGACAACGCCAAGTCGACCGAAGCCGGCCTGAAATATTTCGTGCTGGGCGCGCTGTCCTCAGGAATGCTGCTTTATGGCGCCTCGCTGATCTATGGCTTCACCGGCACGGTCAACTTCGCCGGCATCGCGGCGGCCGCCACGACCGCCACCCCCGGCATCATATTCGGGCTGGTGTTCCTGCTCGCCGGCCTCTGCTTCAAGGTGTCGGCGGTGCCGTTCCACATGTGGACGCCCGACGTCTATGAGGGCGCGCCGACGCCAGTCACGGCGTTCTTCGCTTCCGCGCCGAAGGTCGCAGCGATGGCGGTCTTTACGCGCGCGACGCTGACTGCATTCCCCGGCATCGTGCCGCAGTGGCAGCAGATCCTGGTGTTCGTCTCCATCGCCTCGATGGCGCTGGGCTCGTTCGCCGCGATCGGGCAGAAGAACATCAAGCGCCTGATGGCCTACTCCTCGATCGGCCACATGGGCTTTGCGCTGGTCGGCCTTGCCGCCGGTACGGTGGAAGGCGCGCAGGGCGTGCTGATGTACGTCGCGATCTATGTCGCGATGACGCTCGGCTCGTTCGCGATCATCCTCGCGATGAAGCGGGACGGGCAGGCGCTCGAGCAGATCAGTGATTTTGCCGGTCTCTCTCGGACCAATCCGCTGCTCGCCTTCTTCTTCGCGATGCTCCTGTTCTCGCTCGCCGGCATTCCGCCGCTCGCGGGCTTCTTCGCCAAGTGGTACGTCTTCGTCGCTGCGATCAAGGCCAACCTGTTCACGCTCGCCGTCATCGGCGTGCTCACCAGCGTGGTGGGCGCCTACTACTACCTCGCCATCATCAAGACGATGTATTTCGACGAGCCAGTCGGCAAGCTCGACCCGGTCCGGATTGAATTGCGCGGGGTTCTGGCGGTCGCGGGCCTCTTCAACATCTTCTTCTTCGCCTATCCGGGGCCGCTGGTCAGTGTTGCGACCGCTGCGGCGAAGTCACTCTTTTAGATGCCGTTCACGCTCGGTCCGCGCGCGACCTCCGCCGGCTATCGGCTCGCCGCCTTCGACCAGATTGGTTCGACCAATGCGGAAGCCCTAAGCCGCGCCCGCGAAGGCGAGCGGGGGCCAATCTGGTTCGTCACGCCGGAGCAGACGGCGGGGCGCGGGCGTCGGCAGCGGGCCTGGATCGCGCCACGCGGCAATCTCGCCAGCAGCATCCTCGAGGTGGTGGACGTGACGCCCGCGGTCGCGGCGACGCTCGGCTTTGCCGCCGGGCTGTCGCTGGCGGCCGCGCTGCAAAAGGTGAGCGTGGAGGCGGCGCTGCGTCTGGGCGAGGCGGATGCGCTGAAGTTCTCACTGAAATGGCCGAACGATGTGCTGGCCGGCGACAAGAAGCTCGCCGGCATCCTGCTCGAGGCCGAGAACGTCGCCGACGGCCGCCTTGCCGTCGTGGTCGGCATCGGCACCAATGTCGTGGCGGCGCCTGAGGGCACGCCGACGCCAGCGACTTCGCTGGCTGCCCTTGGCGTCCATGTCAGCGCCGAGGAGCTCTTTGCCGCGCTGTCGGACGCCTGGGTGGAATTCCGCGGTATCTGGGACAATGGCCGAGGTTTTCCCGAAATCCGAAAGCTTTGGCTCGAACATGCCGCCCGGCTGGGGGAGAATGTGGCGATTCGGACGGGGAACGCTATTCTCGAAGGCACATTCGACACCATTGATGAGACAGGTTGCATGATTATCCGGCTGCCCGACGGCAAGCACGTCCCCGTAACCGCAGGCGAGGTCTATTTCGGCACGGCGGCCTCAGTGGGATCGGCCTGATGGCTCGGCCGGATGAACTGACCTTTGCGCCGCTCGGCGGCGTCGGCGAAATCGGCATGAACCTGTCGATCTATGGCCTCGGCAATCGCCAGCAACGATCCTGGCTCGCGGTTGATCTCGGCGTCTCCTTCGGCGACGAGGAGCATCTGCCCGGCATCGACCTGATCATGCCCGACATCTCGTTCCTGGAGAAGGAGCAGCAGAACCTGATGGGCCTCGTGCTGACGCACGCCCATGAGGACCATTTCGGCGCCATCATCGATCTCTGGCCGAAGCTGCAGTGCAAGATCTACGCGACCAAGTTCAGCGCGGCGCTGTTCGAGGCCAAATGCGCCGCCGAGCGCAACCCGCCGAAAATCCCCATCACCGTGGTGCCCTCGGGCGGACGTATCGACATCGGCCCGTTCAATGTCGAATTCATCCCGGTCGCGCATTCGATTCCCGAGTCGCATGCGCTCGCGATCCACACCGAGGTCGGCACGGTCCTGCACACCGGCGACTGGAAGCTCGACCCGACGCCGACCGTAGGTCCGCCGACCGACGAGAAGCGGCTGCGCGAGCTTGGCGACGCCGGCGTGCTGGCGCTGATCGGTGATTCCACCAACGCCGTCCGCGATGGGCGTTCGCCCTCGGAAGCCGAGGTGTCGAAGACCATCGCCGAACTGGTGAAGGGCGCGAAGGGTCGCGTCGCGGTGACGACCTTTGCCTCCAACGTCGCGCGCATCAAGGCGGTCGCCGACGCGGCGCGGGTAGCTGACCGCGAGGTCGTGGTGGTCGGCCGCGCCATGGACCGCGTGGTCCAGGTCGCGCGTGAGACCGGCTATCTCGATGGCGTGCAGAATTTCCGTGGGCCCGACGTCTACGGCCATTTCCCGCCCGACAAGGTGCTGGCGATCTGCACCGGCAGCCAGGGTGAGCCGCGCGCGGCGCTGGCGCGGATCGCCAAGGACGATCATCCGGAGATCACGCTCAACAAGGGCGATTGCGTGATCTTCTCCTCCCGCACCATTCCCGGCAACGAGAAGGCGGTCGGCTCGATCATCAACGACCTGGTCGAGCAGGGCATCGAGATCATCACCGACCGTGACCATCTCGTCCACGTCTCCGGCCATCCGCGCCGCGACGAAGTGCGCGACATGCTCTCCTGGGTGCGGCCGCAAGTTCTGATCCCCGTGCATGGCGAGGCGCTGCATCTGCACGAGCATGCCAAGCTTGCGCGCGCTGCGGGCGTGCCACGAGTCATCGAGTGCCGTAACGGCGACCTGGTCAGGCTCGGGCCTGGCGAGCCGGGCATCATCGCTGAAGTGCCCTCGGGACGCCTCTACAAGGATGGCGTCATTCTGGAGGACTCCAAGTCGCGCGCCGTGGTCGAGCGGCGGCGGATGGGATTTGCCGGCTGCGCCTTCGTCGCGATCGCCATGACGGCGCAGGGGGAGCTGGCCGAGGATCCGGAGGTCGACCTGGTCGGCGTGCCGGAGAAAAATAACGCAGGCGAGGCGCTCGACGAGATCGTGTTCGATGTGGTGGTATCGACCGTGGAAAGCCTGCCGCGGGCGCGCCGGCGCGACCCGGACTCGGTCGCGGAATCGGTGCGCCGCGCGGTGCGGGGAACCGTGAACGAGCATTGGGGCAAGAAGCCGATCTGCCTCGTTCACGTGCTGGTGGTCTGACGCCTGTTCGGCAAGGGCGGCGACAAGAACAAGCGCATCTGCGAGGGAGAGACAACATGCTGGGCCGGCTCAACCACGTCGCGATAGCGGTCAAGGACGCCAAGAAGGCCGCCAAGATCTACAGCACGGCATTCGGCGCCGAGATTTCGGATGCGGTGCCGTTGCCGGAGCACGGCGTCACCACCGTGTTCGTGACCTTGCCCAACACCAAGATCGAGTTCATCGAGCCGCTCGGCGATGCTTCGCCGATCGCAAAATTCGTCGAGCGCAATGCCGACGGCGGCATCCATCATGTCTGCTATGACGTCCCCGACATCATCGCCGCGCGCGACCGGCTGATCGGGGAAGGCGCGCGCGTGCTCGGCGATGGTGAGCCCAAGATCGGCGCCCACGGCAAGCCCGTGCTGTTCTTCCACCCGAAGGATTTTTCCGGCGCGCTCGTCGAGATCGAGCAGGCGTAGTGGCCTACAACATCTCAACCGCATTCGCGATCTACTTCGTCCTGTGGTGGATCGTGCTGTTCCTGACGCTGCCGTTCGGCGTGCGCAGCCAGCACGAGGAGGGCGGGGGCGTTGAAGGCACCGATCCCGGCGCGCCGATCATGGCGCGGATGGGCCGCAAGCTGATCTGGACCACGCTGATCTCTGCGGTCATTTTCGCTGTCGCGATGTGGGCCTATAACGCCGGCTATTTCAGCATCGAAAGACTGTCGAAGCTGATGGGGACGCCGTTCTAGACGCAATCGTCGCTCAGGTTGACTTCACCTCTCCCGCTTGCGGGGGAGGTCGCTGCGCGAAGCGCAGCGGGTGGGGGCTATCTCACCACGGAAAGCCCCATCGTGGAGGCACCCTCACCCCAACCCTCTCCCGCACGCGGGAGAGGGAGGCAGCTTCAGCGCAACTGCAATTCAACTTGATCGGATCATGCGCTAGGTCGTGTGGACAATTACCTTAGCCAGAGCAGTGTTGCGGCGATAGCGACGACGGCGAAGTAATTTCGTGCCGTTTTTTCGTAGCGCGTAGCAACGCGCCTGAAACGCTTCAGTTTCGAGAAGCAGCATTCGATCAGATGACGCTCGGCATAGAGGGGTTTGTTGAGCGGATATTTGATTGCCCGTGAGGGATTGTTCGGAATGACGGCTTGAGCGCCTTTTGCGGCGATCGCGGATCGCAACGCATCGGAATCGTAGGCCGCATCGCCCATCACGACCTCCGCTGGGAGCCCCTCGATGAGCGGCTGGGCCTGAGGCGCATCGCC
>NZ_AUEZ01000023.1 GCF_000426245.1 Bradyrhizobium sp. Ai1a-2
CTTGTCGGCCTTCAGGCGGACAATCAGGGTCTCGATCTGGGCCGGCAGCTGGTTGGCGTAGCGGACCGGCCGCCTGGAGCGGTCGCTCAGCGCTTCGAGGCCATGCTCTTTGTAGCGGTCGAAAATCTTGTAGCCGGTCTTGCGGGAGATGCCGAACTCCCGGCACACATCCGTCATGGCCTCCCCATCCAGCAGGCGGGCGACAAAGCGCAGGCGTTCTTCCATCACCGAACTCGCTCTCCACGGCATCCACACCTCCCGCCCCAAAAAAGCGAAAAGTGTAACCCATGTGTCCGGTACGACCTGTCACCTATGTCTCGGGCCGCTCAAGCGCCAGTTTCATTCCGATCCGAAGATCAATGGCGAACCACGACGCAACTGCCTCGTCGGTTCCGTTCCTTCATCCGGAGGAAGGCCGCAACTAGAATTTTACTCCAAGAATCATCGCAGGAAGCGCCTAAAATAGAAAAACATACTGACTTGAAACCTAGCGCATTGTTCGCTCGTTTCGTTTATTGCGTTTAACCGCGAGCAGGATTACATCCCCACCTTAGGGGAGTAGGCACGATGAGCACGCAGATTTTAGAGAGGTCAACCACGCTTCCTTCAAAGGAAGATTCCGCGCTTGCGCAGGAAGCTTCGCGAGCCATTGCGACGAAACAGCCGACGGAACTCAAAGTGAGGCTGGATGATGGTCAGGAATTGGTTTTGCCAAAGTCGGCAACGCGACTGATTGCCCATCTCCTCACCGAGATGGCTCAGGGCAATGCGGTCACGATCATTCCTATCCACGCGATCCTTTCTACTCAGGAGGCCGCCGACTACCTGAACGTTTCCAGACCGCATCTCGTCGGTCTTCTGGAAGATGAGAAGATACCCTTCCATAAGGTCGGGACACATCGACGTATCCGATTCCAGGATTTGGCTGACTACAAGGCTTCATCTGAGAAACGGCGACGCGAGATCATGGAAGAGCTAGCGGCCCAGGCCGAAGAAGAGGATATGGGCTATTAGCCATCACTCTCGCTACACCGTCATTCTCGATGCCTGCACACTATACCCAGCCCCCTTGCGCGATCTTCTATTAGAGACCGCATCCATGGGGCTTTTTCGTGCCAAGTGGACAGACAAAATCCACGATGAGTGGATTTCAAATCTGCTCCAAAATCGCCCTGATCTTGACCCGGAAAAGCTTGCGCTAACGCGATCCCTTATGGACAGCGCTGTTCCTGACTGCTTGGTGTCCGGATACGAAGCCATTATTGCGGCGGTCGATCTCCCCGACGAGGGAGATCGTCACGTTCTGGCAGCCGGGATTCATTGCAACGCCGACGCAATCATAACCTTCAATCTGAAAGACTTCCCGGCCGAAAAGCTCGCGGCGCATCACATAGAGCCGCAGCATCCCGATGACTTTGTGGTGCACCAATTTGGTCTCAACGAAGCCGCCGTTCTGAACGCAGCGCGCCGCTGTAGGCTGAGGCTCAAGAAAAACCCCAGAACCGCCGACCAGTATCTCTTGGCTCTTGAGAGATGCGGACTGCCGCAGGCGGTGGCCCACCTTCGAGATTACGCAGAGATCATCTAAGCCCTTCGGATCGGCGCTTTGGGCTTTTCTTCTTGCGGTGCGCGGCGGTCTATGCGGCTTCGGCTTCCTCCTGAGCATGCGCTTCGAGACAACGCGGCGCGCACACGCTCCGTGGGACCAAAGTTCGCGGCGAAGACGGTGTCACCCACTAAGACCGAAAAGCTGCGGCGCCAAACGCTACTGGACCGAACAACGCATCAGCCAGTTGCACCGGCACGGAATCTATTGGTGATGTCGCAAAACGAAACGCGCCCCCGGGAGTCATCCGGGGGCGCGTTTCGTTTCAAGAGAGGCAGGCAGCATTACTGCTGCGAAACGGTCTGTACCACGCTCGATAGCGGTCGCGCGCTCACCGCCGGGACCTTCATGTCCTTGACCATGAGGGCGTCGTATTCGGGCAGGGTTTCCAGCGGCTCCTTGGCCTTCATCTGGACCACCTTGTAGCCGCCGGCCTTGAGGCGACGCAGCAGCGTCGGCAGGGCCTGCGCGGTGTGCTTCTGCAGGTCGTGCATCAGGATGATGCCCTTGCCCTGCTTGTCCAGCTTGGTCATGACGGTCTGGATCACCTGGTCAGGCGAGCTGGACTTGAAGTCCAGGGAGTCGATGTCGACGGAGAACCTCGCAATGTTCCGGCTCTCCAGATGGGCGAGGGTCGCCTGGGTGTGGGCGAGCGCCGGGAAGCGGAAGAACGGCGAGGGTGCGGTGCCGAGCGCCATCTTCACGGCGCTGAATCCCTTCTCGATCTCGTCCTTGGCCTGCTGCTCCGTCAGCTTCTTGCTGTCGAGATGCGCGTGCGACCAGGTGTGGGCGCCGATCGTGTGGCCGGCGGCGGCGACCTGCTTCAGGATCTCGGGATGATAGGTGGTGTGCAGGCCGATCGGGAAGAACACCGCTTTGGTGCATTCGTCGGCCAGCGCCTTCAGCACCGCCGGCGTGGTCGGCCACGGACCGTCGTCGAAGGTCAGCACGACCTCCTTGTCGGTCAGGAAGTCGAACTGCTTGTACTGCAGGAAGCCGAAGCCCGGTCCGCCCGTGGTGTCGATGACGACGGTGCGGCTGACGCCGAGCGCATCGGGATTGGCACAGGTCGATTTCGCCTGCATCGGTGCGGGAGCAGGCGCCAGCGCCGGAGCGGCAGCCACCGGCTGCGACACCGCGGCGGTGGTCTCCACATCGTCCTTTGCGGCCGATTTCGCGGCGGCCGGCGGCAGAGAGTCCGCTGACCGGGCGGCGATGGTTTGCGGCGGGGCAGCATCGGCCCGCGGCGCAGCAGTCCAGAACCACACTCCGGCGATCACGACCGCCGCAACAACAACGGCCAGCATCAGGCCTATCGGATTACGCATCGCTACTCTCTTGGGAAACTCGGGGCTCGCTCGTAACGAGCCATTAGTGCCAACGAGGTCTTAACGCGATCCCAACGCGCGTCACTTTGACGAAGAAAATTAAGCCCTTGTTCTGCGTGATGGCCATCACAGTCGGTCCGCCCGCCCATGCGGATGATCGGAACATCAACGCGCCCGCCGTCGCGGCGCCAATGGGAGCCGACAATGACCGTTTCGATCACCAATGCCGTTCGCAAGGTCAGTTTGGTGCTGGCCCTTGCCGTCTCGATCTCCGCCCTGTCCTCCTCGGCAAGTCTTGCCTTCAGCTCCGAGGCGCAGCAGATGTGCACGGGCGATGCCTTCCGCCTGTGCAGCGCGGAAATCCCTGATGTCCCGAAGATCACCGCCTGCATGTACAGGCACCGCTCCGAGCTCTCCGGCGGTTGCCGTGCGGTGATGGATCGCGATCTTGCCAAGGGCGGCGGGAAGGTCGCTGTGCAGTAATTCGCACACGCGAGCCAGCTCGCGAGATGCTTGCGGCGGTGCAGCGCAGACGTTTCCGTTCGCTGCGACGTTAGGCCGGAACCGAGCTGTGGGTGCCGTCGTTTGAACCTTCTTCAGTGTGCGGTAACAATTATAGAACGCCGTTGTCCCCCCGCCTGTTGCCAATACGAAGGCTTTGAGAAATGACCAGATTGCTGTTCGTCATTCCGCTGCTTGTGGCGGCGTCCGCGGCGTCGGCGCAGCAACAGGGGCGGGAAGCGTGTACGCGCGACGCGTCGCGGTTCTGCCGGAAATATCTCGACCAGGGCGATCAGGCGGTGCTGGCCTGCCTGAAGGAGCACCGCGGCCGGCTCACCAGGACGTGCCAGCAGACGCTGACCACGCACGGGCAGTAGCAGAGCCGAAAGTTCGTAGCCCGGGTGGAGCGGAACGCGTAACCCGGGACAGGCGTATCAACGTCCGCCTGCGGGTCCCGGGTTACGCTTCCGCTTCACCCGGGCTACGACGGACCAGGGGACGGACTCAGGTGCTGCTCCCGGCCGCCGTCGCGACGACGGGCAATACTTCGGTGGCTCCGGGGTCGGGCGTCTCGTCCTTCCAGCGCACCGAGCCGAACGGGCGCTCCAGCATGCGGCGCACGCGGATCGGTTCGGGGCCGAGATGGAAGGCGATCGCCTTCAGATGCAGTTCGCGCTCGGATTGGGTGGCGCGGTTGCGCTGGCGCAGGTAATCGAGCCAGGTCGGGCAGTGATAGCGCTCGGTCCACAATTCGGGATCGGCGATGTCGCGCGCGATCGACCAGCCATAGGCGCCGTTGCGCTGCCGGCTGAGCTGCACGTCCTGCATCACATTGTGGAAGGCGCGCGCGTTGTCCTGCGCGACGCGGTATTCGATCTCGACCACCAGCGGCCCGCTGCGCGGAGTGAGCGACAGGCGAACCTCGGGATCGGCAAGCGCCTCGGTGGCGTCCTCGTTGCGGGCGCCGACCGGGGGCATCCTCAGCCATAGTCCGAGCAATGGAGATAGCAGCATCAGGGCGGCGGAGACCAGCAGCGCGACTTCGACGCCGGCGCTATCGGTGAGGCGGCCCCAGCCCCAGCTTCCGATCGCGATCCCACCCGCGATCGCGGCCTGGAACGCTGCCAGCGAGCGGCCGGCGACCCAGCGCGGCGCCGAGAGCTGTACGCCGATATTGAACAGCGCGATCGCCAGCATCCAGACCGCGCCGGCCAGCACCAGCGCTGCCGCCGTCACCACCGGCTGCTTGCTGATCGCGACCGCGGCGATTGCGCCCGCCATCGAGATCGCGCAGACGCGCACCGCGGCCTCGCCGCTCATCCGCTTGCGTACCTCGCCGATATTGAGGGCGCCGAGCACCGCGCCCATGCCGAAGGCGCCGAGCATGATGCCGTAGGTCTGCGCGCCGCCATGCAGGAGGTCGCGCGCCACCAGCGGCATCAGCGCGGAGACCGAGCCGCCGATGATGCCGGTGACCAGCGTCCGCGTCAGCACGATCTTGATCGACGGCGAATGGTTGATGTAGCGCACGCCCGAGACGATGGCGCGGTTGAGCCGCTCGCGCGGCAGCCGCGACGGCTCACTGACGCGGTCCCAGAGGAACAGCACGATCAGCAGCGGCAGATAGAACAGGGCATTGAGCGCGAAGGCGGCCACCGCGCCCGCGATCGCGACCACGATGCCGCCGATCGCCGGCCCGAAGCTGCGGGCGATGTTGTAGCTGATGCCGTTGAGCGCCACCGCGGCCGGCAGCGTTTCGGGCGGCACCTGCTCGCTGACCGAGGACTGCCAGGCCGGGCCGAACAGCGCCATGCCGCTGCCAACGACAAAACAGAGCGCAAGCAGAATATTGGGTGTCACCAGGTCGAACCACGCCAGCGCGGTCAGGACGGTGGCGCCGACCAGCGCGATCAGAAGCGACACCATGGCCACGACCCGGCGGTCGTGCATGTCGGCAATGGCGCCGGCCGGCATCGAGATCAGCATCACCGGCAGCATCAGGGCAGTCTGCACCAGCGCCACCTTGTCGGCCGCAGATGTCATCTGCGTCATCGCCCAGGCGGCACCGACCCCCTGGATCAGGATCCCGAGGTTGGAGAGCAGGCTCGCCAGCCAGATTCGCCGGAACACCGGATGCCTCAGCGGCGCCAAGATGCCGTCGGCGGCAGGGCTCGAGCGTCGCGGCGATGTTGTCATGGTGGTTCCGTGGTCCTCTGCCTGATTCCGGTAGCGGAGTGATGCCCGTCAAACGCCTGCATTGTCCAGCCGTCATGCTGTCATTTCCGTTCCGCAAAAACACGGTTTGGGAGCTTGAGGAGCGGGGCGGGGTAACAAATGCGCGCGTTCGGACGAACCTCTTCCAAACGGCGCTTTTTCGCCTTCATCACCCCCGGATGGAAAGCGTAGACTGGCCGGATCGAGACTGGAGCAAGCACCATGAGCATAGCCGAAGTCTACGACCTGCCGGTGGCTCGGAAGCGGCTGGTTCCGCCATGTCCGCCGCGCGCGCCCGACGACCTGTCCGCCTTCAGGCGCATGACGCTGATCAGCCGCAGTCCGATCGCAAGCTGGAGCCAGCGCGCCTATGAGGAGGAGATCGTCCGCGGCCGCTTTTTCGGCCGCAGCAGCTTCATCCTCAACACGCCCGATGCCATCAGGCATGTGCTGGTCGACAATTACGAGAATTATACGCGCACGCCGGCCGCCTTCCGGGTGTTGCGCCCAATGCTCGGCGAAGGCCTTCTGATCGCCGAGGGCCGTGCCTGGAAACATCAGCGCCGCACGCTCGCGCCGGCCTTCACGCCGCGTGCGATCACGACATTGGTGCCGCACATGATCGCGGTGACCGACGAGACCATTGGAAAGCTCAAGGCCGCGAGCCATGGTCCGGTGGACCTTCGCGAGACGATGCAGCGGATGACGCTCGAGATCGCCGGCCGCACCATGTTCTCGTTCGGCATGGATCGCCATGGCGGCACCTTGCGCGATTTCGTCATGGAATATGGCGCGCGGCTGGCGCGGCCGCGCTTCCTCGACATGCTGCTGCCGTTGAGCTGGCCGAGCCCGCAGGATCTGGCACGCGCCCGCTTCCGCAAGCGCTGGACCGCGTTCGTCAACATGCTGATGGCGGAGCGCCGCGCCGCCGGCAAGACGAGCGATGCGCCGCCGCGCGATCTGTTCGACCTCATGGTCGCGGCGCGCGACCCCGAGACCGGGCAGGCCTTCACCGACGCTCAGCTCGGCGACGAGATCGCGACCATGATCCTTGCCGGCCATGAGACGACGGCGACCGCGCTGTTCTGGGCGCTCTATCTGCTTTCGCTCGATCCGGCGACGCAGGAAGATCTCGCCGCCGAGGTGAAGGCGGTGGCCGCTGGTGGCAGGCTCGAGATAGAGCGGCTGAAATTCACCCGCGCCGTCATCGACGAGACGATGCGGCTCTATCCGCCCGCTTTCCTGATCGCGCGCGCCGCGGCGGGGGCGGATACGATCGCTGATATGCCCGTGAAGAAGCATGACGTGGTGATGATCGCGCCATGGCTGCTGCACCGGCATGAGAAGCTCTGGCACGATCCGGCGGCGTTCGTGCCGTCGCGGTTCATGACCGGCACGCCGCCCGATCCCTTTGCCTATCTCCCGTTCGGCGTCGGCGCGCGGGTCTGCATCGGCGCGCATTTCGCGCTGGTCGAGGCGACGCTGGCGCTGGCGAAACTGATCGGCGCCTTCCGCGTCTCGCTGGTCGACAAGCGGCCGGTCATGCCGGTCGGGGTGGTGACAACCCAGCCCGACCACTCGCCGATGTTCAGGATCACGCCGCGGTAGTCCGGCCTTGCGTTTCGGCGCGGGTCATCTCATTTAAGGTTCCGCCATGAGCGATTCCCAGGCCCAGTTTGCAGTGTTGAAACAAACGGCCGATCCGGCCGTCGTCGACGAAATCGCGCGGCTGATTGCCGATGGCCAAGATCGCGATCTCAACCGTATCAATCCGCTGGACTTCGCCAGGCGTACCGGGCTCGACGAGGAAAGGACCATTTCCGGTTTTCTGCACGCGTCACGGCTCGGCCTGTTCGACATGAGCTGGAACGTGCTGTGTCCTGGCTGTGGCGGGGTGCTCGATGCGCACTCGACGCTGAAATCGTTGCGTCACGACGACTATAATTGTGCGCTTTGCGCTGCCGGCTATGAGGCTTCGGTCGACGAAATGGTCGAAGTCGCCTTCACCGTCAGCCCGCGAGTCCGCCGCATCGGCGCGCATGATCCCAACACGCTGCCGATCTGGGAATATGTGCGGCAGATGTTCTGGAGCTCCGGCGTCGACCTCAACGACGAATCGTTTTCACGGCTGATCAATGAAGCCACGCTGGAAGCGCTCGAAATGCCTCCTGGCGAGAAGGCGATCCTGTCGCTGAACTTGCCTAACCAGTACATCATCGTGTTCGAGCCGGTGACGCATTCGGCCCACTTCCTTGACATTCAAGGCGAGCCGACCACCGAGCGCCAGCAGCTTTCAATCGTCTACAACAAGCTGCAGGCGCCGACCGGCACGACGGTGCTGCGGCCAGGGCCATTGCGACTTTCGCTGGAAAATCAGGCCGGCGTCCGCGTACTGCCATCGGTCTGGATCGCCGGCGACGCTCTGCACGAGATGCTGGGCAGGCGCAAGCCGATCCTCACTGCGAAGCGGATGCTGAGCAACCAGACCTTCCGTGACGTCTTCAAGGCCGACAATCTCAATGTCGACCAGCGGCTGAAGATCACCTCGCTGACCTTCCTGTTCACTGATCTCAAGGGTTCGACCGCGCTCTATGAGCGGGTCGGTGATCTCGCCGCCTTCGATCTTGTGCGTGCGCATTTCCATGCGCTGCTCGAGATCATCGCTTCCGAGCACGGCGCGGTCGTGAAGACTATCGGCGATGCTGTCATGGCGACCTTCATCAAGCCTGAACATGCGCTTGCTGCCGGCCTGCGCATGCGCGCGGCGATGAAGAAGCTCAACGACGAACGCGGCAGGGAGGACCTGATCGTCAAGATCGGGATTCACGAGGGCCCGTGCCTCGCGGTGATGCTCAACGAGCGCCAGGATTATTTCGGCCAGACTGTCAATATCGCCGCGCGTGTGCAGAGCCTGTCGACCCAGCAGGAAATTCACATCACTGCGCCGGTGATCGATTCGCCGGAAGTGCTTTCCATTCTAAGGAACGCGGAGATCCGGCCGATCCAGAAGGAAGCGGCGCTGCGCGGCATCGCCGACAAGATGGTGGTGTACGAGATACCTTGAGCGGCTGGTTTAAGCGTCATTTGCGAGCGAAATCGGCCTTACCGGCGCCCAGATTGCCTAAACGTAATGCAGGCGGCAGAACCGGCGCGATTGCGCGGGTTGGGTTTACGCGCCATATACCTCCCGTACACTGTCAATCGATAGAGGCGTTGATGCTTGACGGACTTCGCCAGTTCATTGCCGATATTGTGTCGACCGACGCGCAAGCGGATCGCGCGTTCGACGACAATGATTATCGTCTTGCTGCCACCGCGCTGCTGGTCCACGTCGTCTCGATCGACGGCGAGCCGAGCGCGAACGAGACGCGCAAATTGCACAGCCTGATCGAAAGCCGCTTTGGACTCGATCGCGGCACCGCCGACAAATTGATCGCTTCCGCAACGCGGATCGAAGGCGAGGCGGTGGATCTCTATCATTTCACCAGCGTCATCATGCGGCAGGTGAACGAGGAAGGGCGTCTGCGCATCGTCGAGATGATGTGGGAACTGGTCTATGCCGATGGCCAGGTCAGCGAGTTCGAGGACAACGTGGTGTGGCGCGCGGCGGACCTGCTTGGTGTCTCCTCGCGCGATCGCATCGATCTCAAGCGCCGCGTGGCCGAGAAACAGGCGAGCCTGCCCCGCGGTCCCTGGGGCGTTGCGGACGCGGCAATCTGACGCGCGGCGTTCGCGGGCTGTTCGCTATGCCGTGCAGATGACGAAACTTTAATGTATATCGCACAACCGGCCCGGTCTGTGCGATAAGCCTCAAAATGAAGCATTCCCGTCGCGACCAAGACCGGCGCTGCATGCGGATATTCCCGCGTGTGGCTTGCGCCGGACCATAAGCCTATGCTCTCGTCCGGCCGTTCGTAACGGGCCCTGTGATTGATTAAGAGCATTCGATCGTGACCGAGTGTGTGACGCTGATTACCGGTGCATCAGCGGGTATAGGCACCGAGCTGGCGCGCGTTTTCGCATCCAACGGTCACCGCGTGGCGTTGGTGGCGCGCCGCGCCGATCGCCTCACGGCGCTCGCCAGTGAAATCACCGCCAAGGGCGGCGCGGCGCCGATCGTGATTCCCTGCGACCTCGAACAGTCAGATGCCGGCGACAAGATCGCTGCCGCGCTGGCCGAGGCCGGTGTCGAGGTCGAATATATGGTGAACAATGCCGGCTTCGGCGTGTTCGGCTATGCGAACAAGCGCGACCGCGTCGACCAGCTCAACATCATCAACGTCAACATCCGCGCGCTGACCGACCTGTCGCTGCGATTTACCGATTCGGTGATCCGAAATCGTGGCGGCATCCTCAATGTCGGCTCGATCGCCGGCTTCCTGCCGGGGCCGGGCATGGCGGTCTATTACGCCTCCAAGGCCTATGTGCTGTCGTTCACGGAGGCGCTGCGTAAGGAGCTCGAGCCGCACGGCGTCCGTGTCACCCTGCTCTGTCCGGGGCCGGTGCTGACGGAATTCCAGGCCCGCGCCGGGTTCGCGCCGGGATTTGATTCCGCCATCCTCAACGTTTCGGCGGCAGAGGTCGCGCGGCAGGCCTATCGCGGCTTGATGGCGAACAAGCGCGCGGTGCTGCCCGGCTTGATCAAGGCGGTGCCGCTCCTGCTCAGGTTCTTCCCGCGCTCGTTCATCCTGACGGCGGTCGGCGGCTTCCAGCTGCGTCGGCGCTGACGCGGATCGAGGGCGCTGGATTCTCGTCTTGACGCGTTTTCTTCATGCGAACCGGTGTCCACCCTCGGATCAAGTCCGAGGGCATGCTTCGCTCGAAAGCGCTCTCATCTGGCCCGCGATTTGCTTACAAATTTTCGATGAGTTGGCGTGAGCTCACCCGAAATTAAGAACCACTTAGGCATGCTGCCCGTTTGCTGCATGCCGCCTGAGGTCGATGTCGTCACGGTCTGAAAAAACCAATGTCGTGCTGCCTTTCCGCGGCGGCGGGCGCGCGGACGTCACCCCAACCGGGCCTGCCTCCCTGCTGCCGGTCCTGATCGTCCTGCACCAGGAGACGTCCAAGCCTGGCCGTGTCGGCAACGCCTTGCGTGCGCTGGGCCATCCCCTGGATATCCGCCGCCCGCGGTTTGGCGATGCGCTTCCCGAGACATTGGACGAACATGCCGGCGCCATCGTCTTCGGCGGCCCGATGAGCGCCAATGATGGCGATGATTTTGTGCGGCGGGAGATCGACTGGATCGAGATTCCGCTGCGCGAGCAACGGCCGTTTCTCGGCATCTGCTTAGGGGCCCAGATGCTCGCCAAGCAACTCGGCGCAACGGTCGCGCCGCACCCGGAAGGTCGCGCCGAGATCGGCTATTATCCGATCCGCCCGACCGAAGCAGGCCGCGCGCTTTGCCCCTATTGGCCGCGGCAAGTGTATCACTGGCACGGCGAGGGATTCGAACTGCCTGACGGCGCCGAGCTTCTGGCCGAGGGCGACGATTTTCCGGTGCAGGCGTTCAGATACGGACACGCCTTCGGTCTGCAGTTCCACCCTGACGTCACCTACGCGATGATGCATTGCTGGACCACGCGCGGCTGCGACCGCCTGGATTCGCCCGGCGCACGCCCACGCCATCAGCATTTTGCCGACCGCGCCGTCTACGACGCGATCGAGCGGGCGTGGCTGAAGCATTTCATGGATGACTGGCTCGCGCGCGTGCCGATGGCGGTGATGTCGGAGGCGGCGGAGTAGGGGGGTGGTTCGCGCGAATGCTGCACCGCTAGGCGATATGATTTGTGGAGATTAGCCCGTCGTCGCCCTTCGGGCTATGCCGGGCACCACGCTTCGCCCCTCGGGCTCTGCGCGGCTGCGCCACGCGTAGCCCGAAGGGCGAAGCGTGGTGGAGCCAGGCGGGATCGAACCGCCGACCTCATCATTGCGAACGATGCGCTCTCCCAGCTGAGCTATGGCCCCGTCCAGACCGGTCCGTGCTGAGCAGTTCGGCCGGCAATCGGCGCCATTTACCGTCCCGTCCGAGCCCAAGTCAAGAACAGTAAACGCGGGGTTTTTGGCGCGATCGGCCCGGAAGTTCCCTTGTTTGTGCAGGGGCGAACCGATATTTAGCTCGTTGTCCCACCCGCGAGCCCCCTCCACATGCGCGCCGTCCTCGACATCGTTATCATTGTTCTTGACCTCTATGTCTGGCTCCTGATCGCCGCTGCCATCCTGTCGTGGCTGGTCGCGTTCAACGTCGTCAACACGCGCAACCAGTTCGTGTCAGCGGTGGCTGAGTTCCTGTACCGGATCACGGAACCGGTGCTGGCGCCGATCCGGAACATCATGCCGAACCTGGGCGGGCTCGATATCTCGCCGATCATCGTGATCCTGCTGATCATGTTCATCGAGCGGGTGATCATGTACTACGTCTACCCGAACGTGATCTGAGCGCCCTTCGGCCAGTGACCGATCCTTGACACAGCTTCCCTGGCGCTATTCCACCGCTGGCATCAGCGTCGCACTGCGCGTGACGCCCCGGGGCGGCCGCGACGACATCGATGGCATCGAGACGCTGTCAGACGGCCGCAGCGTGGTGAAGGTCCGGGTCCGCGCCATCGCCGACGGCGGCGAGGCCAATCGGGCGGTGACGGAACTGCTTGCCAAGGCGCTGGGCGTGCCGAAGGGGCGCGTGAAGATCCTCTCGGGCGCCACGTCGCGGCTCAAACAGGTGGCGATCGATGGTGATCCGCGACAGCTCGGCGACACCTTGCGCCAGCTGACCGCGACCAAAGCGAAGGATTGAGATGACGGCTCACATCATCGACGGAAAAGCCATTGCAGCCGACCTCCGCGCCCGCGTGGCGGGAGAAGTTGCCCGCGTCAAGCGCGAGCACGGGCTCGTGCCGGGGCTGGCAGTGGTCCTGGTCGGCAATGATCCCGCAAGCGAAGTCTATGTTCGCAGCAAGCACACGCAGACGCAGGCCGCCGGCATGGCCTCGTTCGAGCACAAGCTGCCGGCCGATGTCGCAGAGGCCGATCTGCTGGCGCTGATCGGCAAGCTCAACCGCGACCCGGCGGTGCACGGCATCCTGGTGCAACTGCCGCTGCCGAAATCCATTCACACCGAAACCATCATCAATGCCATCGATCCGGCCAAGGATGTCGATGGCCTGCATCCGAACAATGCCGGGCGGCTCGCCGGCGGCTTTGCCGCACTGGCGCCCTGCACGCCGCTCGGCTGCATCATCCTGACCAAGAGCGTGCATGCCTCGCTCGAAGGCATGAATGCGCTGGTGATCGGACGGTCCAATCTGGTCGGCCGTCCGCTGGTGCAGTTGCTGTTGAACGAGAACGCGACGGTGACGATCGCGCATTCGCGCTCGCGCGACCTGCCGAAGCTCGCCGCCGGCGCCGACCTGCTCTATGCGGCGGTCGGCAGGCCGGAGATGGTGCGCGGCGACTGGATCAAGCCGGGCGCGACCGTGATCGATGTCGGCATCAACCGCATTCCGGTAGAAGGCGGCAAGCCGCGGCTGGTCGGCGACGTCGCCTATCAGGAGGCGCTCAACGTCGCCGGCGCGATCACGCCGGTGCCTGGTGGCGTCGGGCAGATGACGGTGGCCTGCCTCCTGGTGAACACGCTGCGCGCCGCCTGCGCGATCGCCGGCCTGCCTGCGCCGGGGGTTTGAGGCCGTAGCCCGGGTGGAGCGCCAGCGTAACCCGGGGGCCGATCCCAACGTTGATACAGATGTCCCGGGTTGCGCTACGCTTCACCCGGGCTACGGGGGTTTCGCGTCACCCCGCGCTGTTCTCGATGAACCGCCGATAGAATCGGATCATGTCGGCATAGCCCTCGATGCTGAGGCGTTCGTTGGTGCCATGGAAGCGCTTCAGGTCCTCGCTGTTGGCGCGCACCGGGGAGAAGCGGAAGATGTTGTCGGTGATCCCGGCATAGTGCCGCGAGTCGGTCGCGGCGATCATCAGGCCGGGCGCGACGATGACGTCCGGATAGATCTCGCGGATGGTGCGGTTCAGCGTCTGGTAGGACGCGCCGGCCGTGGCAGTCGCCAGCGGCGGATCGGTATTGCCGGGAAACGGCTTGATCGAGATGCGATCATTGCCGACGGTGGTGCGGACATGATCGGTCACGCTCGCCTTGGTGTCGCCGGGAAGCAGGCGGAAATTGACGGTCGCCTCGGCGCGGCCGGGCAGCACATTGTCCTTGTCACCGGCGTTGAAGATGGTGAGCGCGGTGGTGGTACGGACCATCGCTTCCGTCGGTCCGGTCTTCGCGAATTCGCGCAAGAGCAGCGGCTTGAACAGCCAGATATTCGACAGGATCACGCGGTTGACGCCGCTCATCTCGGGCGCCAGCGTGTCGAACATCTCCGACACCGTGGCGCGGATCTGCATCGGCAGGCGGTGATCCTCGAGCCTTGTGAGCGCCGCGCTCATCATGCCGATCGCGGTCTCGCGCGGCGGCATCGAGGAGTGACCGGGCGTCGCCTGCGCCGATAGCACCAGCGTGGCATAGCCTTTTTCTGCGACGCCGATCAGGGCAGCCGGCTTGGCAAGCCCCTTCATGATGCCGTCGGTGATCAACAGGCCTTCGTCGAGCACGAAGTCGAGCTTGATCCCGCGCGAGCCGAGTGTCGCGGCGATCGCCTTGGCGCCGCGCGTGCCCGCGACCTCCTCATCATGGCCGAAGGCCAAATAGATCGTCCGCTTCGGGTGAAAACCAGCTTTCGCCAGCGCCTCCGCGGCCTCCAGCATCGAATAGAGGTTGCCCTTGTCGTCCCAGGAGCCGCGACCCCAGATGAATCCGTCGGCAATCACGCCGTCATAGGGCGGTTGCTGCCAGTCCTTGTCGGTGCCTGGCGCGACCGGCACCACGTCCTGATGCGCGAGCAGGGCGATCGGCCGTGCCCGCGGATCGCTGCCTTCCCAGGTGTAGAGCAGGCTCAGGCCGGCGATGACCTCGCGCTTAGCCGCGGCATGAAACGCCGGGAAGCTCTTCTCGATATGCGCCTGCATGCCGCGCAGCGCCACGGCATGCTGCTCTGGCTTTTCGAAGCTCGAGATCGTCTTGAAGCGGATCGCCTCGGCCAGTCGGGCGGCGGCGGCTTCCGCATCAACGGCCGCGCGCGGGATGGCCGCGACCTGGAGCTGCCGCGAGCCGCGGCTGAAGACGTTGAAGGCGACCACACCGGCAATGACGACTGCCGCTGCAAGCAGGAGCAGCAGGGCCTTGCCGATGATCTTGATCAGCCTGCGCAATCGTTCCCCCTTGACACTCCCGTGTCCCGGAGGCGCCGCACTGCGCGTTCGGGACGCGCTAGAGCCTATTTGGTCCTGATTGAATCAGAACCGAAGCTCTAGATTCTTGTTCTTGACGCGTTTTCTGCGCAGATAAGTCTACGCAATCTGCGTAAACTTGATTGCTGTGCGAACCGGTATCCGCTTCGCTCGAAAACGCTCCAGCTATTTCTTCGCGCGTGCGATCGCTTCGGTGATCAGCCTGCGCGCTTCATCGGCATCGCCCCAGCGCAGCACTTTCACCCATTTGTTCTTCTCGAGATCCTTGTAGTGCTCGAAGAAGTGCTGGATCTGGTCCAGCGTGATCTGGGGAAGGTCGCTATAGGTCTTCACCTTGTCGTAGCGCTGGGTGAGCTTCGACGAGGGCACTGCGAGGATCTTCTCGTCGCCGCCCGCCTCGTCCTCCATCAGCAGCACGCCGACCGGGCGCACGCTCATCACCGCACCTGGCACGATGGCGCGGGTGTTGACGATCAGGACGTCGCAGGGGTCGCCGTCGTCGGACAGCGTGTGCGGGATGAAGCCGTAATTGCCGGGATAGCGCATCGGCGTATAGAGGAAGCGGTCGACCACCAGTGTGCCGGCTTCCTTGTCCATTTCATATTTGATCGGCTCGCCGCCGACCGGCACTTCGATGATGACGTTGACGTCATGCGGCGGATTCACTCCGATCGATACCGCATCAATACGCATAGAGAACTCCGTGATTGCCAGCGCAGGTGCGCCGGGCAGGGACCGTGATTGCTGCTGTCATACGCGGGCCGGGCCCGCCCATCCATCTAACTTTCGAGGAGGAATGATGGATTTTTGGGCTATTGGTTGACGCACGCACGCCATGCCGACCTAGGGCCGCCCCCAGCCTCAGTTGGTCCAGGCAAAAGCGACCTTGTCGAGCGATTTCGGCCCGAACCTTTCCGAAGAGCGCGCCACCATGCGGCCGCCGAGCGCACGATAAAACTCCGTGGCCGGGTCGTTATCGGACAGCGCCCAGACCACCATGCTCTTCAGCCCGCTCTGCACGAGATCGCGGCGGGCGGCATTGAACAGGCGGCGGCCGAAGCCGAGGCCCTGGAATTCCGGCCGGAGATAGAGTTCGTAAATCTCGCCTTCGAAGTGCAGGCTGCGGGCGCGGTTACGGCCGTAATTGGCGTAGCCGGCGATCTTGTCGCCGAACACCAGCACGCTGACGCGGCTGCCCTTGCGGATTGCACTATCCCACCAGTGCGGGCCGCGCCGGTTGATCAGCTTTTCCAGTTCGGCGCCGGGAATGATGCCCTGATAGGCTGAACGCCAGGCTTCGTCATGCGTAGCCGCTACCGCGGCTGCATCCGCAACCTTGGCCGGCCGGACCTCTATCAGGGTTGTGCTCATGGTCCAATCAAAGCAAGTCGGCGCGCCGCCTTCAAGCTCTATCGTTAATTATCGGTTAACCTGTGGACTTTCTGCATCAGTTTTCGAACGACTTGTACCGAAAGAGGACAGCGCGAGCTTCAATCGGCCGGTTCGTGATGCTGGAAGCGGGCTGGCGTCACGCTGATGACATATGGTCAGCAAGTGTGTCGTGAAATAGCTGCTCCGGGGGCTGATTCGCGAGACAGTCTTTCGGCGAATTCTGTTTCGCCCAGCATGATCGCGTCAGGCCGAGGATGCATTCACTAAAGTGATTCTCGCTCTGCTTGTTGTCGCGGCGCTCGGCTCTGGGCCAGTCCTGGCGCAATCCGTCCTGGGGGCGCAGGACGAGGAGGGCGAGCCGAACCGGCGGCGGCAATGGCTGGTGCCGTCGCCTGACCCCGCGCGGCCGGCGCGCGCCTTGCTGTTTCGCCCGCCGGGCGCCGGGCCGCGGCGGCTTGCCGATGCCTTTCGCGAGGCCGGCGGGTGGGCGGACTTTCATGTCTTGCCAGCCTATGGCGGCGAGGGCCACGGCTGCCGGAAAGCCAGAATGGCATTAATCTCGCCATAGCAGAACTCGATCGCGCGCTGAGAGCGCCGCGTCCTGCCGGGGCTAAACCATGACGCTCGCTCGCTTCACCGCCGCGAAAGAATGCGTGGAAACAGAATGACACCTTGGCCCGACGATGACGTGATCCTCTACGACGGCGTCTGCATCTTCTGCTCGCGCTGGGTCCGCTTCGTCGTCGCGCGCGACACGGATCGCCGCTTCCGCTTCACGCCGGTCCAATCGGGCTACGGCACGCGGCTGGCGCGGGCATTCGGCATCGATCCCACCGATCCCGACACTAACGCCGTCGTGCACGGTGGCGTGGCATATTTCAAATCCGACGCTGCGCTGACAGTGCTGAGCCACTTGCCCGGCTGGCGCTGGACCAAAGCACTGTTCGCAGTGCCAAAGTCGCTCCGGGATGCCGTCTACAATCTCGTCGCCCGCAACCGCTATCGCATCTTCGGCAAATACGAGACCTGCTTTGTGCCGGATGCGGAGATGCGGACGCGGGTGATGGAGTGATCATGGGTCGGAGCCGTAGGAAGGGTAGAGCGAAGCGAAACCCATCAGCTCACCTAGCAAGCCGTGCGAAATGATGGGTTTCGCTGCGCTCTACCCATCCTACGACTCCGTCCTCCCCGCGAAAGCCTCGTAGCCCGGGTGGAGCGCCAGCGTAACCCGGGGCCGCTCGCAAGGCGGATACAGACGTCCCGGGTTGCGCTTCGCTCCACCCGGGCTACGGTGCTCGCGATGATGGGGAAGCGGTTAGCGCTTCGGCTTTGACGCCAGCACTTCCCTCGCCGCGCGCTCGCCTGAGTCCCGCGCGCCATGTGCGGTGGAGAAGAAGTTCGGCGAGGTCGCTTCACCCGCAAAGAACAGCCGTCCGTCGACGGGCGCGGCGAGCACGGCGCGTTTGCCCGCATGGCCGGGGAGTGCGTGCGAATAGGCGCCGCGGGCGAATGGATCGTGCGCCCAGCGGGATTCCCTCAGCGGCGTCAGCTTGCGGCGGATGTCGTTGCCGAGGAAGCCCGCGATTTCGTTGATGCTGTGCGCGGCAAAGGCGCCGTCGCCGGCATCTTCCAGCTCTCTTGCAAAGCGGCCGCCGAAAAAGCCTTCGATGCAGGGTTGGCCGAACGGGCGGATATGATAGGTGCCCATTTCGGTGCGCATGGTGGCGCCGCGCAGATTGCCTTCCTTCGGAAAGCGTTCCGCGTCCGCGAGTGCCAGCACCACCTTGTCGTCGACACCAAGCGGCAGTCCCCGCGCGGCATCGACCTTTGCCGGCAGCGCCGGCGAAAAGCGGATCGCTTCATCCGCGATCAGATTGGTCGGCACGGTCACGATCACGTGGTCGGCCGCAAGCGTGCCCAGCGACGTTTCGAGACGCAGGCGTTTTCCGGAATGGTCGATCAGCGTGACATTGCAATCGAGCGCGACGGGACATGAAGCGGCATACGCGGCGATCAGCGCGCCATAGCCACGCCGGACGCGCCAATTGATGTTGGTGTCCTCGTAAGCCTCCATGTCCAGGATCGAGACCCGGTCGAGCTCGCAGCCGTTCACATAGGTGGAGATCGCATCGATCATCGGATTCCAGCGATTGCCCGGCTCGAGATAGCGGCTGGCGGGCGCGTCCTCGCCGGTTTGCGCGGCTTCCCAGGCGCGTTCATAGAATTCGTCGAGCGAGCGGATGAAATCGTCGCGATCGGCCTGCGGGAATGCCTTGCCGTACGCGCGCTCGCGCCAGGGCGGCAACGCCTTGTCGATTTCGAAACTCAGGTCTCTGGCGATGGCGACGAAACTGTTCTTGTCCGCCGAATGCAACCAGCCGCAGCCGACGTCGAACACCACATCCGGCGCGGCCTGCACCGTATGCGCCCTCCCGCCGACGCGGTCGCGTGCTTCCAGCACGATCGTGGAAAGGCCGGACTCCTTCAGTGCATTGGCTGCGCCAAGGCCGGCTGCGCCTGCACCGATGATGGCGACGTCGACAGAGGAGGGAAGGGACATTTAGTCAGCGAATAGTGAGTGGCGAATGGCGAATAGGGTATAGGAAACGTTGCCAGAGGCCAAACGTCGCTATTCGCTACTCCCCATTCGCTATTCGCGTGATTACGCCACCGCTTCCTTGGCCTTTTCGGCGCGCTTGCGATCGTTCGGATCGAGGTGCTTCTTGCGCAGCCGGATCGACTTCGGCGTCACTTCGACGAGCTCGTCGTCCTCGATATAGGCGAGCGCCTTTTCAAGGGTCATGCGGATCGGCGGCGTCAGGCGCACCGCTTCATCCTTTGCGGTGGTGCGGATGTTGGTGAGCTGCTTGCCCTTCAGCACGTTGATCTCGAGATCGTTGTCGCGGGTGTGCTCGCCGACGATCATGCCCTTGTAGACCTTCCAGCCCGGCTCGATCATCATCGGGCCGCGGTCTTCAAGCTTGAACATGGCATAGGCGACGGCTTCGCCCTGGTCGTTGGAGATCAGGACGCCATTGCGGCGGCCCTGGATCTCGCCCTTGTAGGGTGCATAGCCGTGGAACAGGCGGTTCATGATCGCGGTGCCGCGGGTATCGGTCAGCAGTTCGCCCTGATAGCCAATGAGCCCGCGGGTCGGCGCATAGAACACCAGCCGCAACCGGTTGCCGCCGGACGGGCGCATCTCGATCATCTCGGCCTTGCGCTCGCTCATCTTCTGCACGACGACGCCGGAATGCTCCTCGTCGACATCGATCACGACTTCCTCGATCGGTTCCAGGGCCTGGCCGGTGGCCTCGTCCTTCTTGAACACGACACGGGGACGCGACACCGAGAGCTCAAAACCTTCGCGGCGCATGGTCTCGATCAGGATCGCGAGCTGCAACTCGCCGCGACCGGAGACCTCCATGGAATCCTTGTCGGCGGCTTCGGTGACGCGCAGCGCCACGTTGCCCTCGGCCTCGCGCATCAGGCGATCGCGGATCATGCGGCTCGTCACCTTGTCGCCCTCGGTGCCCGCGAGCGGGGAGTTGTTGACGATGAAGGACATCGATACCGTCGGCGGATCGATCGGCTGCGCCGGCAGCGGCGTCTCGACGGTGGGATCGCAGAAGGTATCGGCGACGGTACCCTTGGTGAGGCCGGCAATGGCGACGATATCGCCGGCTTCGGCCTCATCGAGCGGCACGCGCTCGAGTCCGCGGAACGCCAATATCTTTGTCACGCGTCCCTGTTCGACCAGCTTGCCTTCCGCGTTCAACACCTTCACGGCCTGGTTCGGCTTGAGGATGCCGGAAGAGATGCGGCCGGTGATGATACGGCCGAGATAGGGATTGGCCTCGAGGATGGTGCCGATCATCCGGAACGGGCCCTCTTCGACCTGGGGCGGCGCGACATGCCGCACGATCAGGTCGAACAGCGGCTGCATGCCGGCTTCCTTCGGGCCCTCGGGGCTCTCGGCCATCCAGCCCTGCTTGGCTGAACCGTAAAGGATCGGGAAATCGAGCTGCTCCTCGCTGGCGTCAAGCGCCGCGAACAGATCGAACACCTCGTTGATGACTTCGGTTGGCCGTGCGTCGGGGCGGTCGACCTTGTTGATAACGACGATCGGCTTCAAGCCGACCTTGAGCGCCTTGGAGACCACGAACTTGGTCTGCGGCAGCGGGCCTTCGGCAGCGTCCACCAGCACCAGCGCGCCGTCCACCATGTTGAGGATGCGCTCGACCTCGCCGCCGAAATCGGCGTGGCCGGGCGTATCGACGATGTTGATGCGCATGTCCTTCCACTGCACCGAGGCGGCCTTGGCGAGGATGGTGATGCCGCGCTCGCGCTCGAGGTCGTTGGAGTCCATGGCGCGTTCGGCGACCTTCTGGTTCTCGCGGAACGTGCCGGATTGTTGCAGCAGGCGGTCCACCAGGGTGGTCTTGCCGTGGTCGACGTGGGCGATGATGGCGACGTTACGAAGATTCATGGCTCTGCTTTTCAGTCGTGCACAGGTCTTGAGCGATCTCGCCGGGAAGCCGGGATCGATCTTTGGAACTACGGCCCCTCCGGGTCCGGATCACACTCAAGCCTTTGAAATCTCGCGGGGCGCGGTTCGCCTCAAAAAGCAAGCCCGGCCAAAAGGGACCGGGCAAAGCTTGCGCGTTTGCGGCGCAATATAGTCAGAAACCGCCAAAAAACAATGCGTTGTTTGCCGGTTGCGGGCCGTTTTTCGGACCCCGCCGGACCCTCCTTTCACCTCTCCCGCTTGCGGGGGAGGTCGGCGCGCAAGCGCCGGGTGGGGTTCTCTCCACATATTCGGACAGCGCGAATCGCGGAAACACCCCCACCCCAGCCCTCCCCCGCAAGCGGGAGAGGGGGCGCACCGTCGCCGGGGATGCATTCAGCCTGATTCATGATCTCGCTATCCGGCTTCCTCTTCCTCGCTCGGATAGACCCCGCGGAGCACCTCCTCAAAGTGGTCCTTGACCGCCTCGTTGCACAGGCAGGAGCGGAGGCGCAGGCCGTCGAGGTTGCGCACCAGGATTGACCCGCGGCGCGTCTCCAGCACGCCTTCGGCCTTGAAGGACTGGATCACGCGGCTGGCATAGCTGCGGCCTACCCCCAGCAAAGTGGAGAGCTGCTCGTGCGTGAGTGGCACGGCGCCGTCGCCATTGGTGCGTTCCATCGCCGAAATGATCCATTTGGCCGTGCGCTGCTCGATCGAGTGGATCGCGTTACAGGCCGTTGACTGGAACACCTGCGCCAGCATGCAATCGGCATAGCGTGCGAAGATGTTGCGGATCGAGGACGATTTCAGCTTGGCCGCTTCCAGCTTGCTGACCGGCATCCGCACGAACGGTCCGCCGAACTTGACGATGATGCGGGTATAGGCGGGAAGGAATCCCTGGCTGACGATGCCGCCTACAGCACCCTCGCGGCCGACCAGGATGGTCTCGACGTCGCGGCCGTCCTCGTTGGTGACAAGGTAGGAGGCGAGGGTGGCCCCGCAGGGAAAATACACCGTCTCGACGTCGTCGCCAGGGCTGTAGAGCAGGTCGTTGGCGTTGGCCTCGGCGCGCGCGAGGTGCGGTGCGATCAGCACATAGTCGGCGTCGCTCAGATGACGCAACAGATTGTTAAAGGGCCGCTCGGGCCTGGCCGGTTGGTTGCGTTGTTGAAGCATCGGGTCTCCCCCTTACCAACCGCAACGATAGTCAACCCGTTCCTCTTGTTGTGTTCACAAGTGAACAGACGCCGGAACCCCGGTATGGTCGTTTCGACGTGGGAACCGGCGGCGTGCTCGGGCGAGGCGCCGGCAGCGTGCCGAAGGCCGGCTCATCACCAGCAATCAGATCAATCCTTCAAGGCAGGACGCGGCATGCACATGAAACCCGCCCTCTTCGACAGCATGCCCTCCGACGTGTTGATCGTCGAGGATGACCCGATCATCGCCATCGATTTCGAGGACACCATCCTCGGCTTCGGAGTCAAGACAGTGCGGACAGCAACCAGCGTGGCGAGAGCACTTCAGATCATCGCCTATCGCCGGCCCGATTTCGCATTGCTCGATGTCGTGCTGGCCCGCGAGAACACGTTTGCGCTCGCGGAGAAGCTGGACGCGCTGCAGATCCCCTATGTCTTCGTCACCGGCTACGGTGCTGATGTCCAGCTTCCCGCCGCGCTGGCCGACAAGCCGCGCCTGGTCAAGCCGTGCTCAAGCGAGACGCTGGAAGGGGCGCTGCGGCGCCGGGTATTAGATCCGTAGCCTGGATTTCGCGGCGCTCCATCCGGGCCACGGTCGTTCGGCTCGGCGCCCGCGGCTACACCGGCTTCGGGTCGAGCGTGGTGGACCACAGCGCGACGTCGGCGCGGTCGCGCAAGGTCACCGTCATCTGTCCGGTCGCGCCGTCGATCTTGACGTGGCCGAAGAACTGCATGCCCGCGGAGGGCGGCAGGTTCTGCTTGTCGGCGCCCGGCGCCTTGATGAACTTCACCTCGGGTCCAAACGTGTTGTCGAGCTCGTTGGGGCCGAAAGTGCCGGCATGCAACGGGCCCGAGACGAATTCCCAGAACGGGTCGAAGTCCTGGAACTGCGCCTTGTTCGGATTGTAGTAGTGCGCGGCGGCGTAATGCACATCCGCTGTGAGCCACACAGTGTTGACGATCCCGGCGGTCTTGATGAAGCGCAGGATCTCGGCGATCTCGAGCTCGCGGCCGCGCGCCGGGCCGTCGCCTTGCGCGAACGCTTCGGAGCCTTTGCTGTTGGCCGCATCGTCATAGACGATGAGGCTGAGCGGCATGTCGGAGGCGATCACCTTCCAGGTGGCACGCGAATTGAGCAGTCCGCGCTTCAGCCAGGCGAGCTGGTCCGGGCCGAGGAAATAGGCATCAGGGCCGTAGCTGGTCTGCTGGTTCGGACCGTTGGGTCCGCGATAGCTGCGCTCATCCAGCATGAATACGTCCAGATGCGGCCCGTAGCTGAGCGTGCGATAGACGCGTCCCGGCTCGACGATGCTTTCGCGCATCGGATACATCTCGTGGAAGGCGCGCGCCGCGCGCGCCGCCAGCACGTTGATGTCGCGCTCCTTGTAGGCGGCGGGAAGCTGCTTCGACAGCGACCAGTTGTTGGTGACCTCGTGGTCGTCCCACTGCACGAAGATCGGCACTTCCGCATTGAAGCCGCGCACATGCTCGTCGAGCAGGTTGTACTTGTGCGCCGCGCGGTACTCGTCGAGCGTCTCGGCGACCTTGGCCTTCTCCGGGATGGTGAGGTTCTTCCACAGCTTGCCGTCGGCGAGCTTCACCTCGGAGGGAATGACACCGTCGGCATAGATGGTGTCGCCCGAGTGCAGGAAGAAATCCGGCTTGTATTTGGCCATCGTGGCGAAGGTGAACATGCCGCCATCGTCGGGATTGATGCCCCAGCCCTGGCCGGCGACGTCGCCGCCCCAGACAAAAGTGACATCGCGCCGGTCGGCGGGCGCGGTGCGGAAGCGGCCGACCACGGGCTCGCCGATGACGTTGACATGGGCGAGGTCGCGGAAGCGGACGCGGTAGAAGATATCCTGGCCCGAGGGCAGGTTTTCCAAGAGCATCTTGGCGGTGAAATCGCTTTCCGGCAGTGCCGCGATCGGCGGCAGCGAGCGCGCGTCCTTGAACGATTCGGCGGTCGCGACCTCGACCATCATCTGCGACGGCCGATCGGCGCGCGCCCAGACCACCCCGCCGTCAACCCCGACGTCGCCGGATTGCACGCCATGCGTGACGGCCGGCCGATCCGCGGCGCGGGAGAGATAGGGCATCGCGATGACGCCGGCGCCAGCCGCGGCTGAAGAGAGGAATTTTCGGCGGGAAATCCTGAACGTCATTGCATGCCTCCGTCGGTTCGGCACCGGATGCGCCGAAATGTCGCAACAGACCTAGAAGGATTCTATGACGAAGCGATTACGGCTTTGGCCGCGACGTTGGGTATCCCGCCTCGGCTACGCAGTGCCGGCGGCGCGGAATTGCGCGCCGGCGCGCTGCAGGTTTTGCGGCATACTGATCAACAGCAGCTTACGGTCGGTGACCGCGTTGTGGAATTGCTCGAGCGCGATGTTGAAGGCGGTCAGCGTGCCGTGCTCGATCGCGCCGTGCTCGAAACAGGTCAGCGCCTCGCGCAGAATGCTGTCGGCTTCCGCCTGCATCTGGTCGAGCTCTTCCATCGAATCGCTGTGGCGCGCGGCGGCGAGCATGTCGAGCAGCCGATCGCGCTGCGAGGTGTTGACGCTGCGTTCGTCCTTCTTCAGGTAACCGGCAAACCAGGCGCCGGCCGAACCCATCGCGGACACCAGCATCAGCCCCCACCAGATGTAATCGCTGTAGCGGTCGAGGAAGGTCTTCTCGTCGCCATCGACGAAAGCCGCAGCGCCAGGATGCGCGGGAATCGTGGCGTCCTTGTCGGTGTCCGGCGTCTCGATCCTTGCAGCCAGCGGGAAATCGTTTTTCAGCGACTGCCGGATCGAGAATAGCTGCCGGGTGAAGAGAGCGATGGTGGATTCGGAAGTACCCTTGCGTGCCACGATGTGGTGCGAGAAGCTGATGGTCTTGACCTCGTCCTCCGGACGGTCGGCGCCGCCGAGCGAGCCGGCGGGGATTTGCGAGGCCTCATAGGCGGGATGGTTCTGCGCGATCGCTTCCGCCGCGTCGATGGCGAGGAAGGTCGGCGCGCCGCCGTCGCGGGTCGAGGCCGCAATCGCATCGATCGTGATCTTGCTGCTGATGGGACCGGCGGCGAGATAGGCGTCCGCCTTCTGGCCCTTGATTGCCTCGGCGGTCTCGTTGGCAGGAAACTGGACGATCTCGACCTTGGCGGGGTCGACGCCATATTGCTGCAGGATCACTTTCAGCAGGTTGACGTTGGCGGGCGTGCGACCGACGACACCGACGCGATGGCCGGCGAGCTGCGCGATCTTGGTGATTTTTGGCGCGGCCTTCTTGCCCCTGCCTTTACCCTGCAAGGGCACCCAGATGGCCACGACATTCTTGCGCAGTGTCGCCACCGCCTGCGCATTCTTAGGGACATCCAGATCGCCGCGGATAATGGCGAGGTCGGCCTTGCCGTCGGCCAATGCCTCGGCGCTGGCGACCGCGCCATCGGTCTGCATCAGACGCAGGCGAATCTGGCCGTTGCTCTGGTTGAAGGCTTGGGCCAGCGCCTGGACCACCTTGAGATCGTCGCTGTTGGCCGGGCCGGCCGCGATCCTGAGGTTCACCGGCCGCATGGCGAAGTAATAGCCGGCGACCAGTGCGCCGATGATGGCAAGCACACCGGCGATCATCACGAAACCCAGCCGTCGCCGCGCCGAACGCGGCGGGGGCGAAGCTGGAGCGGCGACGAAGTCGGGCTCGGTCATCGATCGCGCAAACAGCCGTTTGAGGTTCTGGGTCATCCTGCCGACGCGTTTACCCTTTGGATTGTAACAAAATTCCGGCGGCGGCGAGGTTACAATCCCGTCATGGTTACCAGCGGCGATAGGACGCGCCTTCCGGCCGTATTGCCAACCTGGATCCCGTTGGTGGCCGCCCGTGTTAGGATATGGGCCTACAGCGTTTTCGAGCGAAGTGGACACCGGTTCGCGTGAAGAAAACGCGTCAAGAACAAGAATTTATAGCTTCGGTTCTGATTGAATCAGAACCGAAGCTATAGTGAGACGGAGGTTTGCCATGGCAGGACGGTTGTCGGCGGAGGCGCGTAAATCGGCGCTGAAGGAACTATCCGGCTGGTCCGAGGTGCCGGGGCGCGAGGCGATCGCCAAGACCTTCACGTTCAGGGACTTCAACGAGGCCTTCGGCTTCATGACGCGCGTCGCGCTGGTCGCGGAGAAGCGCGACCATCACCCGGAATGGAGGAACGTCTACAAGACGGTCGATGTGGTGCTTGCAACCCATGATGCCGGCGGCGTCACGGCGCGCGACATCGAATTGGCCAAGGCGATGGAGGCGATCGCCAAGCAGGCTGGCTGAGCGCGTCTTGGACGATCTTGCAGGCCGGGATTCGGGTCCCCAACTCTTGCACAAAGGGATCGCGGGCCGCTCAGCGGCCGCGGTCTGACGGAGCTTCTTGCGATGGCATCATTCGAACACACTGTCGGTTTCGAGCCGGCCGACCGGCTGGCGCAGGACCGCGAAAGCGTGCGACGGCGCTTCTGGACCAAGCTGAAGCGGGTGATGGCGAAACTGCCTTTCGCCGAAGACCTGCTGGCGGCTTACTATTGCGCGTTCGACAAGGAGACGCCGCGCCATGTGCAGGCGTCGCTGCTCGGCGCCATCGCCTATTTCATCCTGCCGTTCGACTTCATGCCGGACGTGATGCCGATTCTCGGCTTCACCGATGATGCCGCGATCCTGGCGACTGCTATCCGCATGGTCGCAAGCCACATCACGCCAGAGCACCGCGAAGCCGCCCGCGCCGCGCTGAAGCGCGGCATCGAGCCGGCTGAAGAGGTGCAGAGCTAGAGCGTGATGCGTTTTGGTTGAACCGGCCCGTCCACGCGTTCACCTCTCCCGCTTGCTTGCGGGAGAGGCGTAGGCCGCCTATGGCGGCCGTTCTTAAGAACGCCGAAGCGAAGCTTCGGCTATGGCGTAAGCGCCGGGTGAGGGCTCTCTCCCCACGCTCGAACAGCGTGAATCGCGGAGAGATCCCCACCCCAGCCCTCCCCGCAAGCGGGAGAGGGAGCCCAGCAGCGATCGCGGATGCAGTTCAACCTGATCTCATCGCGCTCTCTAGCGCTTTTCGCCCGTGCGTACCTGCGCGCGGGCGTTGTTCTCCGCTTCCCAGGCCTGGAACTGCTTGAACAGCGCTTCCTTGTCGGAGTCCGACTGCAGCTTGGCTGCGGCCGGCGATTGCTTCAGGAACTCATCGAAGCGGCTGCGTGTCACGGCTTCCACGCTGTGCTTCTCGAGCCATAGCTTGGCCGAGGGCAGCCGGTTCCAGTCGGGCAGCGGCGCAGCCAGCGAGACCTCCTTCCACTTCGGATGGAACGGCGGATTCTGGAAGGTCGGGAATTTCGTGAAGAAGGCGTCCACGAACAGCGCCAGCTTGCGCGAGCGTTCCGTGTTCGGCGCCCAGTTATAGGCGGCGAGCACGGCAGGAACGGCGATGGTGTCGACACGCTCCTGGTCCGAAATCAGGTTCGGATAATCTTTCGAGGTGAGCGTCGCCGGCAGATAGTCGTTCTGCAGCGGCTTGGCATAGTCGACATTGACGAGGTGGAAACGGCCGTCATTGCTGAATGTGCTGACCGATTTGTAGGGCTTGCCGCCTGTCACGATGACGGCGTCGATTTCGCCGGCCTTCAATTTCTCCATCGCGATGCGCTGCTCGATATAGACGAACTTCGCCTTCATCCCGAGCCGCTCGAACACCGTCAGTGCGGTGACGAAGGTGCCGCCATTGGGCAGGTCGACGCTGATGATCCTGCCGTCGAGATCCTTCAGGCTCTTGATCGTCTTCGGCGCGACGACATGCATCTCTTCGTTGTACAGCTTGGTCACATAGCTGAACTGCCTCTTGATGTCCTTCGCAAAACCCTTCCGCTCGAGATAGTCGAGCGTATCGGCGCGAACGATGCCGAGATCGACGCCGTTCAGGAACAGGATGTCGGCGACACTCTGCACCGAACCGCGCCCGACGATCGGCAGTACGCGCAACTTGTTGCCGTCGTCGAGCACGGAAGCAAGGTCGGCGCCGAACTGGACGTAGGTGCCGCCGATCGTGCCCGTGATCAGCGTCACCGTGTTGGCGTTCAGGCTCTGCTTGGTGGCGACCGAGCCGAACTGGAAAATGGCCCTCAGGCTGTCGCTGACCTTGGCCGGGTCATATTCTGTTTCCTCGGCCCGTACCGTCGGGCCGCAAATCATCGTCAGGGCGAATAACGCCACTCCAAACAAGCGTCGCATGAGCTACCCCAAAAAGGTTCAGTCTTGCATTTGTGTGAGACGTTGCTGGGCGTGCTGTGAGCCAAGCTCCGCCGCCCGGCGGTACCAGATCCGCGCCTGCGCCGGATCGGGCGTGATCGCGCGCGCATCCTTCGTTCCCAGCACCAGGGGATCGTAGGTCCGCGCGAGCAGCAGCGCCGCATCGGCTTCCTGCGCATCGGCGGCGCGCTCGAGCAGCAGCCGTGCGGCGGCGATGTCGCCGATCGCAAGCAGACCGTTGGCCCGCTTCATCAGCCCACCGAGCTCGTCGGGACTGAGCCGTCTTGCCTGCGGCGCAGCGGGTGGTGGTGCCGCTGGTGGTGCTGCGGCTGACGGCGCGGGTGGGGCGGCAGATGGTGCTGGTGCAGCGGCAGCTGGTGCTGGTGGAGCAGTGGTAGATGGCGCTGTTGCCGACCGGATCACAGCCAGGCCGCCCTTGATCGCCTCCTGATAGGCCGCCGTGATTTGCTCGCGCGATGGCGGCCCCGACTTGGCCGGCGGCGGCGCAGGCTCGCTCGCGGGTTGCGGGAGGCCCGCCATGACTGTTCGAGCCTGCACTTGCGACGTGCCGAACAGCCACGTCCTGCCAGTGGCCACGATGTCGCGGGTGACATCAAGGGAAACCAGCAGGACAGCCACCGCTGCCGCGGCAGCGATGAGAAGACCGCTCGTAAGCAGGGAGCGGCCGAGGGAACGTTCAAGGGAACTTCGTCGGTATTTCGCACCGCTGTCCTCGTCGAGAGGATAGGAAAGGAACAGCGGGGCGGGTTCGTCTCTGTCGATGTCGGTATCTGCTCGATATGACCGCTGGTAGCGATACTCTGCTAGTTCAGGATCATCGAAATCTTCGTCATGCGCCTGCCTCGGCGTGACCCGCGCTGAAATATCCACCATGATTGACGCTTCCCGTTACACAATACGCAACGCTTGGGCATCTCTGGTTGTCTGTTGTCTTCTGTTCCCCGAGTGCCCGCTATCGGGAACTTACGCACTGTGATTGAGCCTAAAAAACGGCCCTGAGCGGCACGAATTGGGACTTATTTTGGTTCGATTAAGGCAAAAATGCCCAATTCACTGAATTAAAATTGTCAATTTTGGGAATAAGTTCCGCACCCGGAACTGACTCGATTAACTGATTCACATAGGTAAGCGAATTCGAGTCACCTATGTAAGCGCGGATGAATCCTTAGGCAAACGTGGTGCCTGCGCGATGCCACAATTCAAGCGTGTGCCGTCTTTTTTGCGGTACGTGCCTATTTTTACGGGTGCAGGATCACCTTGCCCATCGCTTTGCGGCCGGCGAGCACCTTCAGCGCTTCCGCCGTTTGCGACAGTGGGAAGGTGCGGTCGACATGCGAGGAGATCTTTCCCTCTGCGGTCCATTGCACGAGCTTCTGCAGGTTCCTGCGGTTCTTGTCGGGATTAAGCCGCGTCCATGCGCCCCAGAACACGCCGCGGATGTCGCAGCCTTTGAGCAGCGCGAGGTTGAGCGGCATCTTCGGAATATCGCCGGCGGCAAAGCCAATCACCAGGAACCGTCCTTCCCACGCGATGGCGCGGAGCGCGGCTTCCGCATAGGTGCCACCGACGGGATCGAAGATGATGTCGACACCCTTGCCGCCCGTCAGCGCCTTGAGGCCGTCTTTCAGATCCTCCTTGGCGTAATTGAGCGTCAGCTCTGCGCCGTGCTGCTTGGCGAATTCAAGCTTCTCGTCCGATGAAGCACAGGCGATCACCTTCAGGCCCATCAGCTTGCCGAGCTCGCAGGCCGCAAGCCCTGTGCCGCCGGCGGCGCCGAGCACGGCCAGCGTCTCGCCCGGCTTCGGGCTCGCACGATCTTCCAGCGCGTGCAGCGCGGTGCCGTAGATGATGATGATCCCGGCGGCGCGATCGAAATCGAGATTGTCGGGAATCTTCACGATCGAATTCGCCGGCAGCGCGATCTTCTCGCGTGCGCCGTTGTGGCCGCAGGAGGCGACCACGCGATCG
Source organism: Bradyrhizobium sp. Ai1a-2 (assembly GCF_000426245.1). Taxonomy (GTDB): domain Bacteria; phylum Pseudomonadota; class Alphaproteobacteria; order Rhizobiales; family Xanthobacteraceae; genus Bradyrhizobium. Next base: position 30,298 of record NZ_AUEZ01000023.1, read on the forward strand.
CCGACCTTGAGGTCGGTCACGCCTGCGCCGACGCTCTCGATCACGCCGGCGACTTCCGCAGCCGGCGAGAACGGGAACGGCGGCTTGATCTGGTACTTGCCCTGGATCATCAGGATGTCGAAGAAATTCAAAGCCGCGGCCTTGATCGCGATCACCGCTTCGCCGGGTCCGGCCACGGGATCGGGCACATCCGCGAGCACGAGATCTTCGGGCTGGCAATATTCCGTGCAGAGAATGGCTTTCATGGACACACCTGATTTTCGGACACAGAAGGATTGCTCGCTTCATGCCGGATTTGAAGCCGGGCGACAATACAATGCGGAGGGATCAAACAATGTTTGAAAAAGGCCTGCTGGCACACAAGCGCATCCTCGTCACCGGCGGCGGCTCCGGGCTTGGCGCAGCGATGGGACGGCGCTTTGCCGAGCTCGGCGCCGAACTTGTGATCTGTGGCCGCAGGACGGAATTACTGGAGCAGACCGCAACGAGCTTGCGCAACGATCTCGGCGCCAAGGTCACTACAATCACATGCGACCTCCGCGACGGCGCGGCGGTGGATGCGATGATGGACACGATCTGGCGCGAGGCGCCGATCGACGTGCTCGTCAACAACGCGGCGGCGACCTTCATCGCACAGACCGAGCATCTCTCATTCCGTGCCGCGGACGCGATTCTGGCGCCGACGCTGCATGGCACGATGTATTGCACGCTCGCCGCCGGCAAGCGCTGGATCGAGGGCAGGCACCAAGGCGTCATCCTTTCGATCCTCTCGACCTCGACCATCACCGGGCGCGCCTTCACCGTGCCATCGGCGATGGCAAAGTCGGCGGTGCTCGCGATGACCAAGAGCCTGGCGGTAGAATGGGGGCCAAAGGGCATCCGCACCGTCGCGATCGCGCCGGGGCCATTCCCGACTCCGGGCGCAACCGGCCAGCTCCGTCCCGAGGGGCGAGAGGAGAATTGGGCGCATCGTAACCCGATGGGCCGTCCGGGCGAGCACGGCGAGCTTGCCAACCTCGCGAGTTTCCTGATCTCCGACCAGGCCGGTTACATCAATGGCGAGATGGTGGTGCAGGACGGCGGCGGGCATTTGCGCAGTTCCGGGGCCGAGGACCTGCTGCAGTGGACGGACGCCCAGTGGGACCAGCAGCGCGCCTCGCGTACCAAAAGTTAATGCGGCGGAACCGCGCGCCGCTCCCCTAACTGCCTTCCCAAAAAGGCTTTTTCCGGCTATTTCATCGCGCCGGGGCGACGCCGGTCGGGCCATCTTCCAGTCACAATGATAGGGGAACCAGTTGTCCGTGCGGCAAATACTGACGTTTCTGGTTGCAAGCGCCCTGCTTTGCGGGACGACCTCCCTTGCCTTCGCGCAGGGTGGTTCCCCCAAGACCACCAAGGGCGCGGCGAAGCCGGCGGCGCCGGGCAAGTCGGAGGCCGCTGCTGCAGCGGCTGCCGGCGGCGGCGCCGAACCGACGCTAATCGGCCAGTTTGGCACCTGGGGCGCCTACACGGCGAGCCCTAACGGCAAGAAGGTGTGTTTCGCGCTGGCCAAACCGTCGTCGTCGAAGACCAATCCGCCGAATCGTCCGCGCGATCCGGCCTATGCCTTCGTCTCGACCCGTCCGGCGGAAAAGGTCGTCAACGAGGTCTCGATCATGATCGGCTACACGCTGAAGCCGGGCTCTGAATCGACGCTTCAGGTCGGCGGCGCGTCGTTTGCGATGTACACCCAGGGCGACGGGCTCTGGATCAAGAATGCCGCCGAAGAAGAGCGAATGGTCGAGGCCATGCGCAAGGCCGCGGACCTGACCGTGAAAGGCGTTTCCGCCAAAGGCACCGAGACCACGGACACGTTTTCGCTCAAGGGATTGTCGCAGGCGCTCGACCGGCTGTCGCAGGACTGCAGGCGCTAGAGCATTTTTGGTTCTGATGGAATCAGAACCGAAGCTCCAAATTCTTGTTTTGACGCGTTTTCTGCGCAGATAAGTCTACGCAATCTGCGTAAACTCGATTGCTATGCGAACCGGCGTCCACTTCGCTCGAAAACGCTCGAGTTCAACTTGAAATCCGAGCATTTCCCGCCTTTCCAGCGCGTGCTGGAAGGCCTATTTGATGTTCCATGACTGACATCCTCCCCAGCCCGAGCGATCGCGCCAGCACCGCGCTCGTGGAGCAAGTTCCGCTCGAAACCTACGTGCCGCCGGCCAGGCCGTCGCTGATCGGGCTGTCGCGCACCGAGATCGCCGAGCGGCTCGGCGAGATCGGCGTCCCCACCTCGCAGCGCAAGATGCGCACCCAGCAGCTCTGGCACTGGATCTATTTCCGCGGCGCCAAGAGCTTTGCCGAGATGACCAATGTCTCGAAGGAGATGCGCAGCGAGCTCGAGAAGCATTTTACCGTCGACCGGCCCGAAGTCGTCGCCGAGCAGATTTCCAGCGACGGTACCCGCAAATGGCTATTGCGGCTGCCGAGCGGCGATCGGCTCGAGAAGCCGCATGAGGTCGAATGCGTCTATATCCCCGAGACCGATCGCGGCACGCTCTGCGTCTCCTCGCAGGTCGGCTGCACGCTGAATTGCGCCTTCTGCCACACCGGCACGCAGCGCTTGGTGCGTAACCTCACTGCCGGCGAGATCGTCGGTCAGGTGATGGTCGCGCGCGATCGCCTGAACGACTGGGCCGACCGCGAGAACGGCAGCCGCCTCGTCACCAACGTCGTGATGATGGGCATGGGCGAGCCGCTCTACAATTTCGACGCGGTGCGCGATGCACTGCTCATCGTTGCAGATAATGAAGGCATCGGCATCTCCCGCCGCCGCATCACGCTGTCGACCTCGGGCGTGGTGCCGAACATCATCCGCACCGGTGAAGAGATCGGCGTGATGCTGGCGATCTCGTTGCATGCGGTGCGCGACGACTTGCGCAACGAATTGGTGCCGCTCAACCGCAAATATCCGATCGCCGAATTGCTGCAGGCCTGCCGCGACTATCCCGGCGCTTCCAACGCGCGGCGCATCACCTTCGAATATGTGATGCTCAAGGGCGTCAACGATTCGCTCGATGACGCCAAGTTGCTCGTGAAGCTGCTCAAGGGCATTCCGGCGAAGATCAACCTGATCCCGTTCAATCCCTGGCCGGGGACGCGTTACGAGTGCTCCGACTGGGACCAGATCGAGAAATTCTCCGAATACATCTTCAACGCCGGCTATTCCTCGCCGGTGCGGACCCCGCGCGGCCGCGACATTCTTGCTGCCTGCGGCCAGTTGAAATCGGAGACGGAAAAGCTCTCCGCCCGCGAGCGCCAGACGCTGCGCGCGATGGCGATGACGGATTGATGACTTTGTGGGCATGTAGTCCGTCATTGCGAGCGAAGCGACTTGTCCGCCGAAGCTCAAGGAGCGAAGGCGGAAGCAATCCATTTCTCCGCTTGCCGAGACATGGATTGCTTCGTCGCTTCGCTCCTCGCAATGACGGTGCAATAGCATGGCGCTGATCGGCCGCGTCTTTCTGATCCTGTTCGCGTTCCTCGCTTCCTGCCTGGTGGCGGGAATGATCATCATCGTGGCAGTGCTTTATCCGGAGCTCAGCGATATCGGCACCGGTCAGATCGACCAGAACGCGATCAACATCGTGCTCGGCTTCGGCTTCATCTTCATTTCGGGATTCGCGCTGCTGCCGGCGCTGATCGTGGTGCTGATCACGGAAGCTTTCAATGTCCGGAGCGCGCTCACCTATGCGATCGGCGGCGCGATCGTCGGCGCCGCCTGCTATCTCGGCCTGGTGCCGTTCGACCCCGATACGTTCCAGTTCCAGGGCATCGTGCATCGGCATCTCGAGATCATGACCGGCGCCGGCATCGTCGCGGGTCTCGTCTACTGGCTGATCGCCGGCCGCACCGCCGGTGCCTGGCGCGAGCCGCCGCGCAAATTGCCGCCGCCCCCGCCGCTGCCGTCACAATCCCGGCCGCAGCCGTGAGAACTTCCAATGCGCCGCCGGCTCGGCTAAACCGCGCGCCATGAACCGGACCGGACTATTCATCGCGCTGGGGCTTGCGGTCGTGATCGGGCTGTTGTTCGGGCTGTTTCCCGAGCTCGACCTGAAGCTCGGCGCACTGTTCTACGACGCTGCGCAAAAAACCTTTCCGCTGAAGCTGAACGCCATCGCGTCGTTCGCGCGCGACGCGGCGATGTGGATCGCATGGGGATTTGCGTTGCCCGCGATCGCTGCGTTCGTCGTCAAAATGATCCGCCCCGACCGGCCGATGCTGATTTCGGGCCGCGCCGCGACATTTCTGCTGGTGACGCTGCTGCTGTCCGCGGGCATCCTCACCAACTTCACCTTCAAGACCTATTGGGGCCGGCCGCGACCGGTGGCGGTGACCGAGTTCGCCGGCGGCCAGCAGTTCGTGCCGTGGTGGGATCCGCGCGGCACCTGCGGCCGCAACTGCTCGTTTTTCTCCGGCGAGGGTGCGACCGCATTCTGGACTTACGCGCCTGCGGCGCTGGCGCCGCCGCAGTGGCGCGCCGTGGCATTGGGGGCGGCGACCGTGTTCGGCATCGCCACCAGCGCCCTGCGGATGGCCTTTGGCGGCCACTTCTTCACCGACGTCGCGATTGCCGGCATCGTGACCTACCTGGTGATCTGGCTCGCCTACGCCCTGATCTACCGCTGGCCGTCGACGCGGCTGACGGATGCCCAGGTCGACGCCGCACTGACCCGGTTCGCCCAGCCCGGCTACCGGCTCATGCAGCGCTGGCGTCAGTCGGGATAATCCAATCCCCGCCGGCTGCCAGCTTTGCACGGGAACGGCAGTCCGCCATTAAACGCGTGCCCATCCGCACGAAATTTGATATTCGCGCAACTTGACAGCAAACGACGTTACGACCGATTGGACGCTCCATGAGTACGATCTTGAAAAGCCTGCCCAAGGGGGAAAAAGTCGGCATCGCGTTCTCGGGCGGTCTCGACACCAGCGCGGCGCTGCTGTGGATGAAGCAGAAAGGCGCCCGGGTCTTTGCCTACACCGCGAACCTGGGCCAGCCCGACGAGGCCGACTACAACGAGATTCCGCGCAAGGCCCTGGAGTTCGGCGCAGAGAAAGCCCGGCTCGTGGATTGCCGCACGCAATTGGTCCACGAAGGCATCGCCGCCATCCAATCCGGCGCCTTCCACATCTCCACCGGCGGAACCACCTATTTTAACACCACGCCGCTCGGTCGCGCCGTGACCGGCACCATGCTGGTCTCGGCCATGAAGGAGGACGGCGTCAACATCTGGGGTGATGGCTCCACCTTCAAGGGCAACGATATCGAGCGGTTCTATCGTTACGGCCTGCTGACCAATTCGAACCTGAAGATCTACAAGCCCTGGCTCGACCAGCAGTTCATCGACGAGCTCGGCGGCCGCGCGGAAATGTCGGCGTTCATGACCGCGCAAGGGTTCGCCTACAAGATGAGCGCTGAAAAGGCGTATTCGACCGACAGCAATCTCCTCGGTGCCACCCACGAGGCCAAGGATCTCGAGAGCCTGCAAAGCGGCATCAAGATCGTCAATCCGATCATGGGCGTGCCGTTCTGGCGTGACGACTGTGTTGTCAGGTCCGAAGAAGTCACCGTGCGTTTTGAGGAGGGTCAGCCCGTCGCGCTGAACGGCCAGACCTTCGCCGATGCGGTCGCGCTGTTCCTCGAGGCCAACGCCATCGGCGGCAGGCACGGTCTTGGCATGAGCGACCAGATCGAGAACCGGATCATCGAGGCAAAGAGCCGCGGCATCTATGAGGGTCCCGGCATGGCGCTGCTGCACATCGCCTACGAGCGCCTGATGACCGGCATCCACAACGAAGACACCATCGAGCAATACCGGATCAACGGCCTGCGCCTTGGCCGGTTGCTCTATCAGGGGCGGTGGTTCGATTCCCAAGCCCTGATGCTGCGGGAAACCGCTCAGCGTTGGGTGGCTCGCGCGATCACCGGGGAAGTGACGCTCGAGCTGCGCCGTGGCAATGACTACTCGATCCTGAATACCGAGAGCCCCAACCTGACCTATCAGCCGGAACGGCTGAGCATGGAAAAGGTGGAGGATGCGGCGTTCACGCCGGCGGACCGTATCGGTCAACTGACGATGCGCAACCTCGACATCACCGATACCCGCACCAAGCTGGATATCTACGCAGAGACAGGCTTGCTGTCGCTCGGCGAAGGCTCCAACATCCTCAGGCTCGATAGCGACAAGAGCTGAGGCGCTGCGGACTGCGGCGATCCATCGCTGGCATTCAGGCTCGACGTGTAACGGAGGCGTCATTCTGCGCGGCTAGGCTTGTTGCCCACGCGCCCGGGTCCTCGGAAATTGCAGCCGTCCGGCGGGTGCGAACAATCGTGGGGCGCAGATCATGATCAAGCCATTTGCCGGTGCCGCTCTCCTCGTCCTGCTGTCCGGATCGCCGACGCTCGCGCAGACGATCTATCCGATCGACCGCGCCGACATCCTCGCCGGCGCCCATTTCGACTTCAAGGTCGAGTTTCCCGATCGCGTCGATCCAGCGAACGTGAAAGTCACGGTGAACGGCGCGGATTATTCCGCGGCGTTCGGTCAGGTGGGCACCTTCGTGGAGCGCGAAGACGGCAAGGAGCAGTCGGCCCTGATCGTTCGCGACGTCTCGCTGACCAAGCCTGGAAGCGTGAAGGTGGACGTCAGCGACGGCGCGCGCAGCCGCAGTGTGGTGTGGTCGGTTTACGATACCGGGCCGCGCAAGGCCAAGAACGTGATCCTGTTCATCGGCGACGGAATGTCGCCGGCGCACCGGGTTGCGGCGCGGATGCTCTCCAAGGGAATTGCGGAAGGCAAAAGCCTCGGCAAGCTTGCCATCGACGACATGCCGCATATGGCGCTGGTGGCGACCGCAGGCTCGGATTCGATCATCACCGATTCGGCGAACGCGGCCAGCGCCTACGCCACGGGTCACAAGACCGCCGTCAACGCGATGGGCGTCTACGCCGATCGCACCGCAAGCCCGTTCGATGATCCGAAGGTCGAAACCATCACCAGCCTCGCAAAGCGGCGGCTTGGCCTGGGCATCGGGATCGTCACCAATACCGAGATCGAGGATGCCACGCCGGCGGCAATGGTCGCGCACACCCGCCGCCGCACCGCCTATGATGAGATCGTCGCGCAGTTCTTCGCCGCCAAGCCCGACATCCTGATGGGAGGTGGCAGCGCGAATTTCCTGCCGCAAGCAGCGACCGGGAAGCGCAAGGACGACATCGACTACATCGCGCGGTTTCGTGATGCCGGCTATGGGGTGGTCGCGACAAAGTCCGAGCTCGAAGCGGCAGCGGCGAAACCCGACACGGGCAAGCTGCTGGGACTGTTTGCCTCCGGCAACATGGACGGTGTCCTGGACCGCAAGTTCCTCAAAGGCGGGAGCGTGAGCAAGTTTCCCGAACAGCCCGACCTGACCGAGCAGGTCCAGGCCGCTCTGAAAGTGCTCTCGAAGAACGATGCCGGCTTCTTCCTGATGGTGGAATCCGGGCTGATCGACAAATACGCGCACCTCCTGGACATGGAACGCGCGGTCTACGACACGATCATGCTCGACAATGCCGTTCGCCTGGCGCGCGACTGGGCGCGGGCCCGCGGCGATGACACTTTGATTTTAGTGCTCGCGGACCACAATCATCCCAACAGTCTTGTCGGCACCATCAATGACGACATGACCAAGACGCCCAACGTCCCGTTCCGCGAACGCGTCGGCGTTTACGACAAAGCCGGATTCCCCAACTATCCGGCTGCGGATGCCGAAGGCTATCCCTCGCGGGTTGATGTCAGCCGGCGGCTCGCGATTTTCTCGGCCAGCCTGCCGGACCATTACGAAACCTTCCGCCCCAAGCTCGACAACCCGAATGATCCGACGGTGAAGGGCGATGAGCCAGGGACTTTCAAAGCCAACGACAAATACAAGGATGTTCCGGGCGCCGTGCTGCGTCCTGGAAATCTGCCGGCGATGATCGGCGCCAGCGTGCATTCGGGAGAGGATGTCATCCTGACCGCAACCGGTCCGGGCAGCGAACGGGTTCATGGTTCGATGGACAACACGGAGGTCTTCCGTGTGATCGCCGATGCGCTGGGTCTTGCGGCACCAGCGCCGTAGCGTCGCGAGCTCTTGGAGGGCGGGCAAAGCGCAGGCTGCCCACCGTCAACACTCCGCTCGGAATGGTGGGCACGCTGCGTTTTGCCGGCCCTGCCATTCTGCGCTCACGCTTCTGTGCACACGAGGCGTCCTGGGAGTCGCGACAATATGAGGCACCAACCCTACCCGACCAAAGCTAGCATTGGCCGACCCACCGGTGACAGCCCATTTGATCACGGAGGCATTAATGGCCAAGTATCGACACGACCTGCCGCAGCGGCGGGGCGGCGTCTTCCTGACTGACGGCGGCATGGAAACGACGCTGATCTTCCACCACGGCGTCGAGCTGCCGCACTTTGCCGCTTTCGTTGTGCTCGACAGCGAAGAAGGCCGTGAGCATCTCAAGCGCTATTACGAATCCTATCTTGCGGTCGCGCGCGAGAATGGCACCGGTTTCGTGCTCGATAGCCCGACCTGGCGCGCCAATCCGGATTGGGGCGCCAAGCTCGGCTACGACGCGGCCGCGCTGAAATCGATCAACGTCCGTTCGATTGAGTTTCTGGACCAATTGCGGAGCAGTTGGGAGCGGCCAAACATGCCCTGCGTCATCGATGGCGCGATCGGTCCGCGCGGTGACGGATACAAGGCCGGCAACATGGATGCATCAGAGGCGGAAGCCTATCATGCGCCACAGATCGCCGCCTTCGCGGAAGCCGGCGCCGACATGGTGACGGCGTTCACTCTGAACGGGATCAATGAAGCGATCGGCATCGTTCGCGCCGCCAAGGCGCAGAAAATTCCCGTGGCGATCTCCTTCACCGTCGAAACCGACGGCCGTCTGGTGAAGGGCGAAACCCTGCGGCAGGCGATCGAGACCGTCGATCGCGCCACGCAAAATGGGTCGGAATATTTCCTGATCAACTGCGCCCATCCGACCCATTTCGAGAGCGCATTGAATGCGGGCGAGACATGGGTCGGGCGCATCCATGGCGTCAGGGCCAATGCATCGGCCAAGAGCCATCAGGAGCTCGACGAATCCGAGACCCTCGATGCCGGCGATCCCACCGATCTCAGCCGCCGTTATGTCGACCTCCGCCGCTCGTTTCCCGCCATGCGGATTCTCGGCGGCTGCTGCGGCACCGACCATCGCCACGTCGCCGCGATCTGCGAAGCCTGCATCTAGCTGAATGCTGGGCGATCACCGAACCTGTCGTTGCGAGGAGCGAAGCGACGAAGCAATCCATCCTCCGCAAGCGGTGAGATGGATTGCGTCGCTTCGCTCGCAATGACGATCAGTTGTTAACCGACCTCAGCGCGGTGTGGTGGGCGGTGGCAGCGAGGCGGTGCCGCCGTTGAGCAGCGGGGTGATGCGGCGGATGGTGACGCGCCGGTTGATGCGGCTCGGCCCGTCCGTCTGCTCCTTCAGGTTCTGCTCGCCGTAACCTTGCGAGGTCAGGTTTTCGGCGGGGACGTGGAATTGCTGCGTTAGCAGCTCCGCCGTCGATTCGGCGCGGCGGTCGGAGAGCGAGAGATTGTCCACCTCGTTGCCAACAGCGTCGGTGTGGCCCTCGATCAGGAACACCTCCTGCGGATTGCGCTGGAGCGCGCGGCTCAAGCCATCGGCGATCACCTGCAGCTTCGCCGCTTGATCCGGAGAAATCTCCCACGATCCCGTGTCGAAGTTGATGGTGTTGACGTCGATGCTCGGCATCAGCATGCGTACGTTCGGGCTGTAGCGGATCTCATCCAGCGAATAGCGGCGATCGATCCGGTCGACCGGCGGCGCCACCATGGTGTCGTAAATCACATCCGGCGACGCATCTTCGGCGTCGACGATGTAGCGGTCATAGGGGATGCGGACCACCGGCGGCGGTATGTCGACATAGAAGCCGCCGACCGCGCGCGGGTCGCGATAGCTGTTGTCGATGATGACCATCTCGCGGCCGCCCTGGTCACGCCTGATCCGGCGCAGCAACTGGCCATCGCGTCCCACGACCGTGACGATCTGCGAGCCGTCCGGACGGACTACGACCGTGCGGGTCTCGGCGCCGATCGTCTGAGTCTGGACGTCGCGGGCGCCGTAGCGGAAGCGATCGATCTCGCTATGGCGGACATAGGCCTGCCCGCTCGGGTCGCGGATGATCATCCGGCCCGGCTCGGTGATGACGGTGCGGCCGCCCTGCTGGACCTCGCGCCGCTCGGCGCGGAAGTCCTCGATGCGGCGCGGCCCAATCGCCACGCCCTCGCGAGAAAACTTGGTGCCGAAGTCGGCCGGAGGCGGCGGCAATGGCGCGGTGACGGTCGGTGCGCGTCGGAACGCGGGAGCAACCGTCGGGGGTGCATTCTGCGCGCGGCCGGCCGGCGGCGCGGCATTCGGCGTACCGGGAACGGCAGCGGGGGCCGCGGGCGCGGCGTTGGGCGCCGCGGCGCCGGGCGTGCCGGGCGCAACACCGGGACGTGCCTGCGGCGCTGCGGGCGCTGCAGGTTGCGTGCCTGCCGCGGCAGGTGGGCTCGCCGGTGCGCCGGCAGCGGGAGGCGTCGTGGTCGCTGCCCCAGGCCGTGCCGGCGAAGGAGTCGGAGATGGGCTTCCCGCGGCCGGCGGCGTTGCCGGTGCCGGTGTCGGCGCTGCCGCGGGCGCACGCTGATTCTGCGTCGGTGCGGCGTTGGGTGCAGCCGCGGGCTGCTTGGCGCCGGCGGGCGGCACTTCCTTTCGCGCGCCGGGTGGCGGCGTCGGAGTGGCCGGTGTGGCAGGAGTCGTTGGCGCAGCGGGTGGCGTCGCCCCGGATGGAGCCGCGGGTGGCTGCGTACGTGCCGGCGGCGCTGCGGTTGGTGGCGTCGGCGCGCGCGGCGCTGCTGCTGGAGGCGGCGTTGGACGCGCTGGAGCAGCGGGTGGCGGTGTTGGCCGTTCCGGCGCAGCGGCCGGAGGCGGTGTCGGCCGTGTCGGAGCGGCAGGCGGCGGTGTCGGCCGCTCCGGCGCGGCAGCCGGAGGCTGCGGTGTTGGCCGTGCCGGTGCAGCGGCCGGAGGCGTCGGCGTTGGTGTCGGTCGCGCCGGAGCGGCGGCCGGTGGCGGCGCGGAGGGATGTGCAGGCGGAGCGGCACCAGGCGCTGGCGCTCCCGGGTGCTGAGGCGGTGTAGGCTGTTTCGGCGCACCGGCCGGCGGTGCCGCCTTCGGTGGCTGCTTCGGCTTTCCGTCGGGGCCGAGTTCTTCCTTCGGCGCCGCTTGTGCCACGACGAGCGGCGAGGTTTGCGCATGCGATGCGGAGCTCATTAGCTGCGTCACCGTCAATGCGGTCGTGGCAAGCAGCACGAGGCGAAGGTTTGTCATGATAGCAGGTCCCGGGAAAGTTCTCGGCAAGGGAGAGGATGGGCGGGGGCCGAATAGCTCGGCGGTCGGAATCAACGGCTATTCGTTAGGCCGCAATGTGGCGGGCGACAAAGAGGAAGGGCTTTTTATTTCAGCGTTGCAATGACTTGCAAGCAAACTTGTTCATTGCTCATTCAGATGACACTTGCAAATCACGACCTCACCATTGTTCCTTGCGCGGTTCCGCGGCATCGATCGGATTCGGCGGATGCGGTCCGTCGGGTCCGCGAATCGGCAATTCGTCCGGCAGCTTGCCGGGCAGTTCGTCAGGCACTGGCGGTTCGCCGGGCTCACGCGCTGGCGGCGGCACCTCCGGGCGCGGACTGCCAGGAGGGATCCCGGGCGGTGGTTCGCTCGGCGTGCCGGGCGTCGTCGGCGGAATCTCGGGCGGTTCGATCGGCATCTAGCGCGAAACCGTGCCGTTGTTTCCGATCGCAGCGCGCGCATCACTACGCGACATGGTTGGCTCCGTTCCCGTTGCAGAACAATGATAACGGGACGCGCGTCGCGATGTTCCGGTGGTCAGAATTTGGAATTCATTCCGGCGCGTGGCAGACAGCTTCGATGTTGTGGCCGTCGGGATCGAGCACGAACGCACCGTAGTAGTTGGGATGGTAGTGCGCGCGGATGCCGGGCGTACCGTTGTCGCGTCCGCCTGCTTCGAGCGCGGCCTTGTAGAAGGCATCCACGGTTGCGCGATCCTTTGCCACGATCGCGACATGCAGCGGCTTCTCGAGCCCGCCTTCGCCGCCGATCCAGAAATCCGGCTTGCCATTGGCGCCGAAGCCGGCCGCCGCATCACTGCCGTTCTCCTGCGTGACTTCCATGATCAGCGCGTAGTCGAGGGGCGCGAGCGCCCGCTGATAGAACGCCAGGGAACGCTGATAGTCGGAAACCGGAAAACCGATGTGATCGATCATCAAGAAACTCCTTCGGCCTATCTGCCGTGATCAAACACCAGAAATCCGGCGCGCGGGAAGTGCACCACCACCTCGCCGGCGCGGGGGTCGTGCCTGCGGATCGCGATATGCTGCGAGGACAGCGAAACGATCTCGCCGCTCACTTTGATCCTGCCGTAGTCATCGGGCATCACCTCGACTTGGTCGCCCGGCTTGCGGCGGTTGGGATCATAAGGGTCGGGCAGCACGGCGGTGCGCGGCGTTGCGCTCGCGGCGATTTCGAGCGCGGCGGTGGGCGAGATTTCCTTGCATGGCTTGTGCTCCATGGCGCGAATGCGCGCCTCCCATGATCGCGTGGCGGGGAATTCGAAGAGCATCTTGTCGAGATCGGGAAGGTTAGTGCGCACGTACCAGATATTCATGTAGGCGTTGACGTCGCACAGGCTGGCGTGGTCGCCGCACATCCAGCTATGGCCGTTGCGAAGCTGGGCCTCGATCCATTGCAGGTGGGCACGGAACTGGTCGCGCATCTGCGGGATCGCCTCCCGCATGGCGGCAACGTCGAACTTGGCGCCGCGCAGTTTTTCCCGGTCGTCGATGAACTCCTGCGGCACATTGTCGGCCACCGAGCCGAAGATCAGATTGACGGTGTTCTGGAAGAACGGCCGATCGGTCCACATCGCCGTCGCGGCGGCAAGCCCGTAATACCCGCTCGGGAACAGCGTCGGTTGCGGATAGCGCCGCTCCAGTTCGCGGACGATGCATTGGGTGTCGCAGTAGATGTCGGCGCCGATCTGCAGCACCGGGGTGCGCCGGTAGCCTCCGGTCAGCGGCATCAGGTCAGGGCGGGGCATGATCCGGGAAATCAGGACCGAGGTCCACGTCACGTTCTTCAGCGCCAGGATCAGCCGTATCTTCTCCGAGAACGGCGATTGAGGAAAATGATGGAGGATGACGGGATACTCCGGACTCATCGTTCCCTCCCGGATCGTGATCCGGCCGGCCGGATCACGGTCTATCTTTTTGTTTGAACAGGATCTTTCGGAAGACCGCTCTCGGCTTTTCCGGATCATGCTTCAGATTGACGCCTCCGGGAAGCTAACCCCGGCCCGGGCCGGTTACAATGGATCGGCGCGCGTCAGGACGACGCCGCCGTCGGCGTTCGAGTTGTCTTCGGCCGGGAGACTTTGTGCAGCACGTGCGAGAGCTGCTCGATCGAATAGGGCTTTTGCAGGAAGTCGAACCCGTAGCTGCCCCGCTGCGCCAGCACCTGGCTGTAGCCGCTGGTCAGCACCACCGGCAGGTCGGGGTAGCGGCGGCGGATTTCCTGGGCGAGCTCGACGCCGCTCATGCCGGGCATCGCGACGTCGGTGAACACCACGTCGAAGCTGATGTCGCCAGCGAGCGCGTCCAGCGCGCGCGTGGCGTTCTCGACAAGGGTCGCGGCGTAGCCGAGTTCGGCGAGCGCGTCGGCCGTAAACCTGCCGACCTCGATATTGTCCTCGACCACCAGCACCGACATGCCGCTGCCGTCGACCGGCGGCGCATCCGCGGCCGCGAATTGCAATGTCGGACCTGTGGCTACGGTGCGAGGCAGATAGAGCGTGAAGGTAGAGCCCCTGCCGACCTCGCTGACGACAACGATCTCGCCGCCGGACTGCTTGGCGAATCCGAATACCTGCGACAGCCCGAGCCCGGTGCCGTGACCGACCTGCTTGGTGGTGAAGAACGGCTCGAAGATGCGCCCGAGCTGATCCTGCGGAATGCCGATGCCGGTGTCCCCAACGGCTACCGCGACATAGCCTTGCGGCGCCGGTGGATGGCTGTCGACAACGGGCAGCTCGGCGGCGCGACGCACCGCGATCGTCAGCCGGCCGGCGCCGTCCATGGCGTCGCGCGCATTGACGGCCATGTTGATGATCGCCGTCTCGAACTGGCCCGCGTCGGCGTTGATGAAGCAGGCTTCATCCGGAAGCCTGGTGACGATCTCGATCCGTGGCCCGACCAGCGTTCCGATCATCTCGCTCAGCACCTGCACGCTCTGGCCGACGTCGAACAGCTCGGGCTTCAGCGTCTGCCGTCGCGCAAAGGCGAGCAGTTGGCCGGTCAGTTTCGAGGCCCGGTTGACCGTCTCTGAAATCGCATCGATGTAGCGCAGCCGCCGCTGCTCCGGCAGGTTCGGCCGCCGCAGCATGTCGATGGAGGCGCGGATCACGGTGAGCAAGTTGTTGAAGTCGTGCGCGACGCCGCCGGTGAGCTGGCCCAGCGCCTCTAGACGCTGCCCATGCTTCAGCGCTTCCTCGGCCTCCCGCCGTCTTTCGGCCTCCTCTTGCAGGCGTCGCGTCCGCCGCAGCGCCAGAGCGAGCAGGAGGAACAACAGCGCGGTGGCCGGCACGCCGAAGATCAGGTGCTGGCCCATGGTCGCGAGCCAGCGCGCGCGGATCGCCGAAGTCTCGAGCCCCGCACTGACATAGATCGGATATTCGGCAAGCTGCCGATAGCCGAGCCGGCGTTCGATGCCATCGGCCGGTGATGTGACGGTGATCAGACCGCCATCGGAAATCGCGGCAAGCTTCTGTGCGACCGGACCATCAGGGTCGAGGCGGAATTCGCGGTCGGCCTTCGGATAGCCGGCCAGCATCGCGCCGTCGGTGCGGCCGAGCGCGAAGAAGCTGCCGGGCTCGCGGCCGATCCGCGCGTAGAAATTCTCGAAATACTCGGGCAGAACCGATGCCTGGATCACGCCGGCAAAGTCGCCTTCCTCGGTCGTCCGACGGCGGCTGACGCCGAAGAATGGTGCTCCCCGATAGGGCGGCCGCGGCGTCAGCACTTCGCCGATATAGGTGCCGACGTCGCCGGCGGCATGTGCCTTGAAGTACGATCGGTCGGAGAAATCGATGTCGGGTGCCGGGGCCACCAGGCTGTTGACCAGAGCGTGGCCCCTGGTGTCGAAGACCCAGGCCGATTTCACCTGAGGCAGCGATGCCGTGAGCTGTTTCAGCCGCTGGTGCAGGTTGTCTTCGCGCGAACGGATATCGTCATCGGGAAGGCTGCGGATGATTTCGGCGATCTCCGACAGGCTGCGGTCGATGGTCTCGAATACTTTCAGCGCGTGCTCATGCGCGACATCGAGCGTGCGCTCGATTTCGCGGTCGGCAGCCTGGTTGATTGAATTCCAGGAGATCACCGAAGCAAAAACGAAGAGCGCCAGCGGAAGGGCCAGGGAAGCGGCCATCATCCATTGCAGCAACTTCAGCGAATGGCGTTGTGCGGTCTGCACGGGCACTCCGGTTCGGTCGCAACTTTAACGCAAAATTCGGCTCGGGAGAAAGGGGAGCGCGCCCCGGTTTCCGGGCCGCCGTCGCCGGCCAGTTCCGCCCCTCGCACCGTAAGGTATCGTGCATTATGGAAAGCGGCAGCGTGCTTCGGAAAGATAAGGATCAGCCGGCCGGGCACACTGGCGTGCGACGCGCCGGACCCGGGCCGAGCTAGAAATGGAGATCGTACATGGCTGAGAGCCGTCCCCCCTTTCCACCTTTCACCCATGAGACCGCCGTGCAGAAAGTGCGAGGCGCGGAAGACGGCTGGAATTCCTGTAATCCGGAAAAGGTGTCACTCGCCTACAGCCCGGACAGCTACTGGCGAAACCGGTCTGAATTCATCAACGGCCGCGCCGAGATCGTCGCCTTTCTCACGCGGAAATGGGTAAAGGAGCTGGACTACCGCCTGATCAAGGAGCTTTGGGCGTTCACCGACAATCGGATCGCCGTACGCTTCGCCTATGAGTGGCACGACGATTCCGGAAACTGGTTTCGCTCCTACGGCAACGAGAACTGGGAATTTGCCCCGAACGGGCTGATGCAAAAACGGTTCGCCTGCATCAACGATCTTCCCATCAAGGAATCCGAACGGAAATACCATTGGGACCGTTCAGGACCTCGTCCCGCCGATCACAAGGGGCTTTCCGACCTCGGGCTTTGACGGTCCCTGTTCGGAGAGGAACTGCGGTCAAGTGGCGGCTTTCACCCTGGAGAAGCGATCACGATCATGGACGACGTGACGACCAAGGATGGTGTCGAGATATCTTCTACACGGACCGGGAGTGGCAACACACGATCCATGGCGCGCGTCGATGATCTGTCGGCGCGCCAGAGTGCCTATTGGTTAGGCATTGCAAGAGCGGATCCTCGGGAGTTTGTCCGTGGTTCGTTACGGCCGTCGGTCGGTTGCTTACAACCGCAACTGTTCTCCCGAACGATTGAAATCACGCTGTAGCAAGCCGAGCCGATTCTGGCCGCTCCATATCGGAAGGAGGTCAGCCGATGACACCAATGGCAATCCAAGCTCGGGAGTGCAATCATGCGTGAGATAATCGGAGCAGTGATCCTGGCGGCTTTGTTCGCTGGTCGCGCGGCCACGGCCGAAACGGTGGGAATGGCGAAACCATCGTCCGCCGCCGTCTCGTCGGGCTTGTCCGATACCTCATCACGGACAGGTCTGCCGTGGCCTGCGCCGGTCGGCCATCGTCAGCCCCACGCGAAGGACCTGCCGTCGCAGAATACGAACGAGCTCGAGCAGATCAGCGAAGAGGATCGTGCTGTCGACCGCAGGCTCACGATCTGCCACGGCTGTTGAGTTTCGTGTATCGCATTCGTGGTCCCGTGCGTCGTGGCCGGCGTGACGCACGGGACAACGTTTCGAATGTAACTCATCTCCGATTCGCTGAAACGATCCTGTAGCTCTGCAACGTCATTGAAGCTGGCAACCACAACAATCCCATCCCGCCACAATGTCCTTCCGTCTGCCCGCAGATCGCGGATAAATCATATGACATGCGTCATTTCGGCTCGGCCGACGCGACAAGATCCGAATTTGGTGTGATTAAGAGGCGCGCCGAATGGATCTCAACTCCCTTCAAACCTTTGTCTCTGTGGTTCGGGCTGGCGGATTTGCCGCAGCAGCACGTCAGACCAATACACCGCGCTCGTCCGTCAGTCTGCGCATCCGAACCTTGGAGAGGACGCTCGGCGTCCGTCTCTTCAAGCGCTCGACCCGCGCTTTTTCGCTCACCACAGAAGGCGCCGAACTGTACGGCCGCTCGGCGGACGCACTGGCCTCCCTCACCGGCGCGCTCGCCGGCCTGGGCAAGGCAGGCACCTCCTATGTCGGTGGAATCCGTCTGACGGCGCCGGCGGACTTTCCGCCCGGTAATCATCGCCGGCGCTGTTTCCGAATTCCGCGAAGCGCACCCCGGTGTGCGGTTCGAGGTGCTGCTCACGAACGACGTGCTCGACCTCATCTCGGAAAACATCGATGTTGCCCTTCGCATTGGCGCTTCCAACCCGCAGGAAGCACTTGTCAGGGGTGTTCTCGACATGGAGTTCGGCCTCTATGCCAGCGCCGAATATCTGCGCAGGAACGGCGAGCCAGCCAGCATACACGCGGTGAGCACGCTGATCGGGCCCGATCGGCCCGAGCTTCGCCGCCTGCTGTGCCGCGCTCTCAAGAACGGGATTGAGTTCCCACAGTTTCAGGTCGCGGTGGACAGCTTCGCGTTGGCGCGCGAATTCGTCTTGCTGCACCAGGGCGTCGGGCTGTTGCCGCAATCGCTGTGCCGAGCTGAACTTGCGTCGCAAGCCGTCGTGCCCGTGCTGCCGAACCTGTTCTCGGGATCGATCCGGCTGCACCTCACCTTTCCCTCGCGCGCCGACCTCAATCCCAAGGTCAACGCGTTTGCGCAAATACTGGCGCGCCATCTGGAGGCTGCGGCGGCCGGACAGTGACGCGCTCGATCGGCCAGTATCCTGGCCGCTCTGTCCGGATAGGTGAGGCTACTTAAGGAGAAACGCGGCCGCCATATGCATTTTCGTAGACAGCAACCTTACTCTGGAGCGAACATGCAAGCCGACATCACCACAGAATTCGAAACGACCGAATTTGCCGGGATCCGCGCCAGGATCATCAATCCCTATCCGAGCCCCTTCACGATCCTCGACATGACGATCAAGCCCGGCGCAGGCGCGCCCGCGCACATCTCCGCCACCGAAGACAAGCTCTTCATCGTGATCGAGGGTCAATTGAAGTACCTCATCGGCGACCGCACCGCCGTGGCGGGCCCGGGCGCGCGGGTCCAGGTCCCGAGGGGGACGGTGCACGGCTTCACCAATGTCGGAGATGCCGACGCTCGACATATCCTGGTGTCCACGCCGCGCCGCCATGAAGAGTTCTTCCGCGACCTGCAAGACATTCCCGATCCCCGGGAGGAGCATATGGACCGCTTGCCCGGCATTGCTGCGCGTCACGACCAGGCGATCGTCGGGCCTCTTCCTTAAGTTCTGTACAGCTGGCGTGCGCCCGATGCCGCGGGTGCACGCCGGCGACGACTGAAGGTGAACCGCTTCACAGGAATGTCGGGCGGAGGATGGTATTCATTGGGGGTTGCAGGACAATGAACGTCAGCGACGCTTACGCGTCGTTGCGATCGTTGCGGCTGCGACGCCGCTAGATCACGATCCGATTGGATAGAATCGGATCACGATCTCATTTCGTCGTTTGAGCATGATCTTCCTGCGCAAACGCTGCACGTTTGTCGCGAGGGAAAACCGGTTTCCACTTTTCCGGATCATGCTCCAGCAGATTTCCAGTGCCCGTCTCGTGTTGCCGTGTCGTACGGCGGTTTTTTGAAGGAGCACGCCATGAAATCTTCCTCGGTCATTTCCCAAATGCTGTTGGCAACTGCCATGATTGCAGGCCTCGCCGAAGCGGCGCGAGCCGATGTGATCATGGACTGGAATGCAAAGGCTGATGCGATCGCGGTGGAAAAGCAAATCCTGCCGGCCGGTCAAAGCCGCGCGCTGTCGATGATGCATGTCGCGATGTTCGAGGCGGTGAACGCCATTGACCACAGATATGCGCCGTACAAATTCACGCTCAGCGCCGATCGCTCGACTTCGAAGGAAGCTGCCGCCGCGACAGCCGCGCATGATGTACTGGTCTCGATTTATGTCGATCGGAAATCCGATCTCGATTCCGCATTGTCGGCGTCGCTCTCGGCTGTTGCCGATACCGATGCGAAGTCGGCGGGCATCGATCTCGGGAGGAAGGCGGCCGCCGCCATCATTGCGCTCCGTGCAAATGATGGAAGCGCGGCACAGGAGAGCTATCGCCCCTATACCAGGCCCGGTGTCTACGTTCCGACTTCGGTGCCTGTGTTCAGCACCACGGGCGCGACCACCCCGTGGGTCATGACGACGGGCTCGCAATTCCGGCCCGATCCGCCGCCCGCGCTCGATTCCGAGACCTGGACGCGGGATCTCAATGAAATTCGCGAAGTCGGCGCACGCAACAGCACCACGCGCACGGCAGAGCAAACGACGATGGGCCGCTTCTGGTTCGTGGTTGGCGCTCGTACCTACAATCCCATCGTCAAGCAGGCCGCGATCGCGAAGGGCATGGACATTGTCGACTGCGCCCGGCTCTTCGCGCTTACTTCGATGGCGGGCAATGACGCGATCGTCGCGGTCTTCGATGCCAAGTATCGCTACAATTTTTGGCGGCCTGTCACGGCGATACGCAACGCCGACATCACCGGAAATTCGGCAACGCCACGCGATGCGTCATGGTTGCCGTTGGGCGAAACCCCGATGCATCCGGAATATCCGTGTGCGCACTGCATTACGTCCGCTGCGGTCGGGGCCGTTCTGCAAAGCGTCGTCGGAGACGAGTTTGGGGAGTTCTCGCTCACCAGCCCGACCGCCCCCGGCGTGACGCGCAAATGGACGCGGATCCAGGATTACAGTGACGAGGTGGCCAACGCACGCATCTACGCCGGTTTTCACTATCGATTTTCTACCGAAGTTGGAAAACAGATGGGCAGGAAGATCGGCGAGTTGACCATGGCGACCCAGCTTCGCGGTGTGGAAGCCAGGGCAGATCCAAAGCCTTGACGCCTTGGCGTTCGGCGGCGGCCGGCTCTCACGGTCGACCGCCGAATGCTTACACCATTTCCGGTGATGCTAGTCCGGCTTGCCATCGCAAAGTTATACAACTAAGGTACTAACATACGGGGCAGCAGAGAGGCGCCGCTGTATTTAAGCATTTGACGGAGGCTTCGCTATGGGCGGTATCTTCCGAGACTCTAATCTTCAAGACAAAGTTGCTGATTTTTCATACCAGAACGACGCTCTCGCGGAGATGATCGTCGAAGCGTGGATCGACCCTACTTTCGAAACGCAAGTGACAACGAGACTGGCAAACGGTACCTCGCCGAATGCCAAGGCTGAGCTTGAGGCGCGCGGCTTTTATTTTTCAAATCCCGTCGTGGTCACGGAAACCGAATACAATGATGGTTTTCACTTGACGGATCCCCAAACCGGAATCGTTTTTGTGATCCCGGACCGATCACGTATTGGGACGCCTCCGAAGCACCAGTCCCTCTTGGACACGGCCCGCTTGCTGATGGCCATTACGCCGAACGGAATCTAGCGCGGTCGAGACTGGGCCTGAGTTGTGTTTTTAGCGGGGTTCGCGCGGATCGTGCGAGGTGCGATCGCGTGCGGCCGCTCGGATATGGAGGTGTGGAATGGCGCCCCTGGTCACGGAGTGGGTCAACGTTAACGACAAGACTTCGATCATCGCCCGCGAGTCGGGAGAGGTGTGGTTTCATTCCCCGCGCGGCGCAAAGGAATACACAGATCCATTTGCGATTCCGATGACGGGCGTAGGTGCCAGGGGCAGCACGATCGGGCTGCTCGACGGCGCCATCAATCTCGGATTTGCCAGAATTGAGGGGCGCCTCGCCAGCCCGGCGCCGACGCTCGTCGGCTACATCGTCGCCATCGTGGGCGCCTACCACACATCTGTCCATACGCCGCGGAATCTCCAGCGCGCCGCAAGGCGATTCAACGAATTGGGGAGGCCGGAAGTTGCGGCTTATCTTGAAGAGCGCGCGCGCGAGGAGACCGGTCACGACCGGCTTGCGCTCAAGGATCTTCACGCGCTGGGCCTGCCTGCCGAGCGATTGGTCGCCAACTTCATCCCCGAGGGCATCAAGCCGCTCTGCGAGCGCTTCGATGAGCTTTGCGTCCAGGATTACCCGATCGGCTGCATCGGCTATTCCTATTGTCTGGAGCGCATCGCCGCGCTCAAGCAGAAGGCCGATATCGAGAGGGTGCAGGCACTATGCCCTGATGGCGTCGATGCGACTCGCTTTCTCCGAAGTCACAGTTGCCTTGGGAGCGAGGTCGCTCATGTGGAAGAGACGATCGAGTTTGTCGCCTCGCTTCCCCCGAGCGACCGCATCAGCGTCGTCCAGGAGACGTATGAATCGGCTTTGATCATGGCCGAGGGATATAATCACGAGCTGCTAAAATCCGAGGCGGAGATGCTCGACGAGCTGCAGCAGGCGGTCGGAGAGGCACTTCCGTATCGTCTCAGTTAGGGCCTTCGTAAAGTATGAGGCGCGTTGCTCGGCCCTCGGCGTGATCGGAACGGCGTGACAGTCGTCGCAGTCTGGCGCGCGTCGAGGTACAAGGAACGAGGGCCTCTGCAATGGCGAGGACAAGCACCGAGCTGACCGACTGGCTGTGTGGACACGGCCTGGGTCAGTACGCCCAGGCCTTCGCCGACAACAACATCGAATACTCGGTCCTTCCTGATTTGACGGACAATGATCTCAGGAAGCTTGGCATCAATTCCCTGGGTCACCGCAAGAAGCTGCTGAAGGCCATCGAAGCCTTGACGGCAGCGAAGTTCGGCGTGGCGTCCGCCTCGGTCCTGCCGCAGCGCGAAGCGGAATTCCGCCAGATCACGGTGATGTTCAGCGATCTGGTCGGCTCTACGCAGCTTTCAGAGGCGCTGGACCCGGAGGATCTGCAGAAACTCATTGACGCGTATCGGGGGGAATGCAGCACCGCGATCCGGCGCTACGGAGGCGAGGTCGCGCGCTACTTCGGCGATGGCGCGATGGCGTTCTTCGGTTGGCCCTATGCGCATGAGGACGACGCCGTTCGTGCCACTCATGCGGCACTGGAGATCGTTTCCAGAGTTGCGAAGATTCCAGGGCCGGTCACCCTGACGTGCCGGGTGGGCGTCTGCTCCGGTCCCGTCGTGGTCGGCGAAACCGGGGACAGCGGCACGTGGTCGATGGACGCGGTAGGGGAGACGCCGAACATCGCCGCGCGTCTGCAGACACTTGCCGCCGCCAACACGGTGGTCGTTTCGGAATCGACCAGGCGACTCGTATCGGCGGCCTTCGATTTTCAGGACCTCGGTCTCCAGGAGCTCAAAGGTGTAAGCGAATCCGTTCACGTCTATCGCGTGCTCTCGGCAAAGCACACCGCCAACCGCTTCGAGGCGGCGCATACGGGCTCCCTTACGCCGCTGATCGGGCGCTCCAGCGAGCTTTCGCTGCTGCTCGACCGATGGCAGAAGGCCAAGGAGGGCGACGGCCAGGTCGTATTCCTTTCGGGCATTCCCGGAGTCGGAAAATCGAGGCTTCTCCACGAACTGAAATCGCGTGTCGAGGATGAGCCGCACGTCCTGCTTCACCATCAGTGCTCGCCCTATCACAGTCAGAGCGCGTTCTTCCCTGTCATTGAGCAGATCGAGCAGGCGGCACAACTGACGGCGCGCGAGCCCGATGCGGATAAGCTTGCGAAGCTCAAGGCCTATCTTCCGCACCCGATCGATGGCGCGATGGAGCCGGTCGCGTTGATCGCGAAGCTGCTGTCGATCCCCTCGGAAAACGACGAACTGTCAGGGCTTACGCCGAGGCAAGTGAAGAACAGGACGATCTCTACCCTGGTCGACATCCTGTTGGCATTTTCCGCTCAACGCCCGACGCTCTGCATCTTCGAGGATGCGCATTGGCTCGATGCGTCGACCCTCGAGCTGCTCGAACTGGTCACCAGCCGCATCGATCGCGCCCGCGTGCTGCTGATCGTATCCTGCCGGCCTGAATTTCGTCCCGGGTGGATCACTCACGCGAACACCACCTTGCACTCGCTCACCCGGCTGTCGCACAGCGAAGTGAGGGCGATGATCCGGGAGCTCTCGAGCGGCGCGAGCATGCCCCAGCCGTTGCTCGAGCAGATCATCGAAAAGGCCGACGGCGTCCCGCTATTCATCGAGGAGCTGACAAACAGCACGTTGAGCGCGCCCTTGCGGGGTCGAGGCGCTGTCGAGCGCAAGATGCAAACGGCATTGCTCAGGGTTCCGGACACGCTAAGCGACGCCTTGATGGAGCGGCTCGACCGGGTCGCGCCGAGCCGCAGACTTGCACAGATCGCGGCCGTGATCGGACGGGAGTTCTCCTATGATCTCCTGTCGGCTGCATCGCAGGTTGCCGAGGGGGATATGCTGTCGGCGCTTACACTGCTCGAACGCGCCGATATCATTTACCGGGTCGATGTTTCGCCGTTCGTGCGTTACGCCTTCAAGCACGTGCTGCTGCGCGATGCGATCTACGACTCCCTGCTCAAGAGCAAGCGGCTGCAGTTCCACGCCGATATCGCCACCATCCTTGAGCATGACTTTCCGGAGCTTGCCGAAAATCAGCCCGAGGTTCTCGCCTATCACTATCAGGAGGCCGGCAATCATCCACTTGCGATTCGCTGCTGGTTCAAGTCCGGGCAACGCGCGCTTGCGAATTCCGCCAACGTCGAGGCCATCGGCAATTTTCGAAAGGCGCTTCAGCTTCTGAACGCCATGCCGGACACGCTCGAGCGGACCAGGCAGGAGATCGACATTCAGTTGGCGTTGGGCATACCCCTCATTGCTGTGCAGGGCTATGCCTCTGCGGAAACGCGCGAAGCCTTTTCGCAGGCGCGTGCGCTCTGCCTGCGGCTCGGCAACATTCCCGAATATCTCCAGGCGCTGTTCGGGCTGTGGGGGAATTTGTGGATGTCGGGCAAGAATGATGAAGCGCTCGGCATGGCCGAAGAATTCCTCTCGCGGGCTCAGGCATTGTCCGACGCCGTGCCGCCAATGGTCGCTCATAGAATGATGGGCAGCTCGTTATTGACGATCGGTGACTTTCGATCCTCGGCTGACCATTTCGAGCAGTCGATCAAGCTTTCGATGAACAAGGAAAGGCCGCCGCTATACCATCTCTATATGGTCGAGCCGCAGGCGGCGTCGCTGCTGCTCCTGTCCTGGGATTTGTGGTTCCTCGGCTATCCCGACCAAGCGCTCGCGCGGGTCTCGGAAGCGCTTGCCTTGGCGCGAGATCTTCGCCACCCCTATACCGTAGCTTTCGCGCATTACATGACCTCGGTCGTGCACCTCCTGCGCGGCGAGGCCGATCTCGCCTTCGAGAACGCCGAAAAGAGCCTCGGAGTGTCGCGAGAGCAGCGGTTCTCGCTCTACGCGATCCTGTCGCGAATTTCGCGCGGCCGGGCACTCGGCGACCTCGGCCGGATCGAAGAGGCCCGCGCCGAGATCGCTCGCGGGCTCGACGAGGCCCGGCAGAACAACGTCGGTTTCATGCTGCCGATGATGGAGAGCTGGCTCGCGGAGATGCACGCCAGGGCAGGAGAAAATGAGTACGCGCTATGGATCGTCGGGCAGACCCTGACAAATCTCGATGACGTGACAGGCAGGTCATGGGAATCGGAATTGCATCGGCAAAGAGCGCAGCTTGTACTGGCGCCCGATCCATCGAACGTTTCGGAAGCCGAATCCTGCCTGAAGAAGTCCATCGAAGTGGCACGTGGCAAAAGCGCCAAATCCCTGGAGTTGCGCGCCTCGATAGACCTTGCCGAACTCTGGCGCGGGCAAGGAAGGCTTGACGCGGCCCGCGCGCTATTGGAGCCAATCTGCGGCTGGTTCGACGAGGGGGCCGAGACGGGCGACCTCAGGCGAGCGCGCGCGGCTCAGGCCGCGGCGCTCTGATCCTCGTCGCCGGCGGTCCACGGCTCCGCCGGCGCGAGGTCCGCGTGCTGCCTGCCGCTTCGACACCAACTGAAACTTATGAAATCACTACATGGACCTTATATCAGCGGCCCAAAACCTTATGCTGTCTTGATATCGGCCCTGCTAGCGTTGGCTGACGCTGCTATTTGGAACCGATTCGAGAGGAATGTGGCGCTCAGCCGCGCGCCAGGACGGCCATGGAGGCATTCCTACCCAACATCCTGCTGATCGACCCGGATCGCGCCATGCATACGTTGCTGCGCCGCGACCTGTGTGGCCACGGATATAGCCTGATGACGGCAAGCAACACGCGGCAGGCGCTCGCGTTGCTGCGCATGGAGCCCAATCTCGCCCTTCTCGAGCTCGAGCTGCCTGATACGAGCGGTCTTGAACTGCTGAGCCGTCTTCGGGAAAAAGGAGAGGACCTTCCAATCATCGCCTTCTCGGAAAACGGCGATATCCGCACCAAGATCCAGGCGCTCGACCTTGGCGCCTGCGACTTCCTCCAAAAACCCTTTGACGTCGAGGAGCTTGCGGCGCGAATACGGGTCGCTCTCAGGGGGCGCTTTGCGTACCGCGTCGAGCAACCCGTTTATCGTCTCGCCCAGCTTGAGGTGGACCTGCGTCGTCGCATGGTCAGGCTCGCAGAGGAGGAGATCCATCTATCACCGAAAGAATATGATCTCTTGCGCCTTTTCGTCGTGCACGCCGGCAAGGTGCTCACCCACCAATTCCTCATGAGCGAACTATGGGAGGAAAAGGTGGATACGCAGTTCTTGCGGGTCTATGTGCGCCAGCTCAGAAGCAAGATCGAGGAAGATCCGACGCATCCCAGATATCTGCTCACCCAAATGGGCGTTGGCTACCGCCTCTGCCCTCCCGACGCGGCGAGCAATCCCCACTAAAGCGTTTTCTTCACGCGAACCGCTCGAAAACGCTCTGGCATCTTTATGCCATCCTTACGCGTGGGCATAAAAACTCAGCACCAATCTTGCATGCGACGCACTAAATGCGTGCCGGCAATCCGAGCAAAAAAAGGAGCCGGCACGCATGTCGTGCAATCACCCATCACCTGGATCAAAGCCGCAACCAACGCGGCTTGTCGCCGACGCGCACACCCCGATCATTTCGCCGCGGTCCCCGACTTCCCCAGATCTCGAGCGAGGTCAGCAATGTCCGCTGCCTTAATGACCTGGCTGGCCGGCGTCTGTGCCATCGGCCTTTTCGTCTACCTGTTCTATGCCCTCGTGAAGCCAGAGCGCTTCTGAGAGCAGGGCAGGGATCGCAACAACAAACCTGGCAGCAACTATGGGCGACCTCATATTCGTGGCGGTGACGCTCCTCTTCTTCGTACTCTCGGCAGGGTTCATCGTGGCCCTGGACCGGATTTGAGGGCGTTCACATGGTCCAAGACATCACTCAATTCGTTCTCATCCTTGCGATCATGACCGGCCTGGTCGTGGTCGTCGGCAAATGGATGACGCATTTATTCACCAGTCCCGCCGACAACATGATCGAGCGTGGCACGTACCGGATTCTCGGCATCAATCCTTCGGAAAAAATGTCCTGGAACCGCTACGGCATGGTGCTGCTGCTCAGCAACGCCGCAATGATGCTGCTCGGCTATCTGATCCTGCGCTTGCAAGAATATCTGCCCGGCGATTCGCTTGCGCGCGCGTCCCAGACGCCGGATCTGGCCTTCAACACCGCCGCGTCGTTCATCACCAACACCAACTGGCAGTCCTATTCGGGCGAATCGAGCCTGTCGAATTTCTCGCAGATGGCTGTCATCACGTTTCTCATGACGGTGAGCGCCGCGACCGGCGTTGCGGCGGCAGGAGCCTTCATCCGGGGGCTCAGCCGGAAGAGCGCGGCAGACATCGGCAACTATTGGGTCGACTTCACCCGCGTCACGTACCGCCTGCTTCTGCCAATCTGCTTCGTCATGGCGCTCGTCTACGTCTGGCAGGGCATGCCGCAGACACTGAGTGCCGATGCAATGGCGACCACGCTCGAAGGCGCCAAGCAGCAGCTCATTGTCGGGCCGGTTGCAAGCCTGGAGTCGATCAAGCACATCGGCACCAATGGCGGTGGCTTCTTTGCCATGAACGCCGCGCACCCGTTCGAGAATCCGACCCCTTTCACCAACACGCTGCATATCCTCAGCATGCTGCTGATTCCGTCGGCGCTGACCTATGTCTTCGGCTCCATGATCTTGCGCCGCCGACAGGGCTGGGCGTTCTTCGCCGCCTTCCTTGTGATGTTCCTCGGTTTCCTTGCGCTGGTCTACGGTTCCGAGCAGTCAGGCAATCCGCTGCTGTCTCCGATGGGCGTCGACCAGGCGCAGACGGCGCTGCAGGCCGGAGGCAATATGGAAGGCAAGGAGCTGCGCTTCGGTATCGCCCAGACCAGCCTGTTCGTAACGACCACAACGGCGGCAACGACCGGCTCGGTCGACTCCATGCACTCGTCGCTTACGCCGCTCGGCGGTCTGGTGCCGATCGCACAGATGATGCTGAACAACGTGTTTGGCGGCGACGGCGTGGGCCTCATCAATCTCGTCACCTATGCGATCCTGACGGTGTTCCTGGTCGGCATGATGATCGGGCGGACGCCTGAGTTTCTTGGCAAGAAGGTCGAGGCGCGTGAGATGAAATACGTGATGCTCGCGGTGCTGGCCCATCCGTTCAGCATCCTGGGCTTCACCGCACTCGCGTGTCTGATGCCTTCCACGCTGGCAAGCCTTGCCAACCAGGGACCGCACGGCTTCAGCGAGGTGCTCTACGCCTACACCTCGGGCACCGCCAACAATGGCTCGGCCTTTGCCGGCCTCAACGCCAACACGCCGTTCTTCAACACGACGATCGGCCTGGCGATGCTGGTCGGGCGCTATCTGACCCTGCTGCCAATGTTGGCGGTCGCGGGCGCGCTCGCGGCCAAGAAGACCATCCCGGAAGGTCCGGGAACGTTGTCGGCAGCGACGCCTCTGTTCACCGGACTGCTTGTCTTCGTGATCCTCGTCGTCGGCGGCCTGACGTTCCTGCCGGCTCTGGCTCTCGGCCCGATTGTCGAGCACCTGATGATGCTCGCCGGCACGACATTCTGAGGAAAGATCCTATGCGTAACGAACGAACCATCATCCCTGCTTCCGCGTCGGTCTCGCAGTCGTCCTTCAAGGGCGTCGCCCGGCCGGTTCTGGTCTCCGCCGTGTTCTTCATGGTGGTGACCGGAATAGCCTATCCGCTGCTGACCACCGGCGTCGCCAACATCCTCTTCCCTGATCAGGCCCAAGGAAGCCTGATCGTGGCGAATGGCCAGGCCGTCGGCTCCCGGGTCATCGGGCAGTATTTCACCAAGCCGAGATACTTCCACGGCCGGCCGAGCGCGACCTCGGGTACGGATCCGGAAGATTCGTCCAAGACCGTCGACCAGCCTTACAATGCTGCGGCCAGTGGCGCGAGCAACCAGGGCGTCATCAGCAAGAAGCTGCTCGACGCGGTCGCCGAACGGACCAAGGCTTACCGCGAAGAGAATGGGCTTGCTGCGGATGCCCTCGTCCCAGTCGACGCCGTCACCGCGTCCGGCTCGGGCCTCGATCCGCACATCTCTGTCGCGAATGCCACGCTGCAAGCGGCGCGGATCGCGAGCGCGCGCGGATTGCCGGCGGAGAAAGTGCTGGAATTCGTGGATCGGAGCACGAGCGGTCCCCAACTCGGTGTCCTCGGCGATAGCAGGGTCAACGTCCTCGAACTCAATCTCGCACTGGATGCGGCCACTCTGGCTCATCGTGCCGCGGGGAAAGAAAGCGGATTATCATGGCACAAGTAGATACAACGGTCGCATACGGCGCAGCCGTCGGCGGCAGCCGCAAGCCCGTTGATTGGTCCTCGGTCATCAGCGAGGCCTTCAAGAAGCTGTCGCCGCGGGTTCAGGTGAAGAACCCCGTGATGTTCGTCGTTTATCTCGGCAGCATCATCGCCACGCTTCTCTGGCTCCAGGCGCTTCGAGGGAATGGCGAAGCTCCGGCGGGCTTCATCTTCGCGGTCGCTGCGTGGCTTTGGTTCACGGTTCTCTTCGCCAATGCCGCGGAAGCATTGGCTGAGGGGCGGGGCAAAGCGCAGGCCGATGCGCTCCGCGCGACGCGCCAGCGGGTGATCGCGCGCGTCCTCAAGGAGCCGAACCGCGTGAGCGAGTCCTGGCCGATGCCAAGCGACGAACTCTCCATTGGAACCTACATCCTGGTCGAGGCCGGCGGAATCATCCCTGCGGATGGCGAAGTGATTCAGGGCGCGGCTTCGGTCGACGAATCCGCGATCACCGGTGAATCGGCGCCGGTGATCCGCGAAGCCGGCGGAGACTTCTGCTCCGTCACGGGCGGCACCCGCGTCCTGTCCGACTGGATCATCGCACGCGTCACGGCCAATCCCGGCGAGGCCTTCCTCGACCGCATGATCGCCATGGTGGAAGGGGCCAAGCGCGGCAAGACGCCGAACGAGATCGCCCTGACGATCCTGCTCGTCGCACTCACGCTGATCTTCCTCCTGGTCTGCGTGACGCTCCAGCCGTTCTCGAGCTTTGGTACGACCGTCAACGGCTCAGGTTCGGTGGTGACGATCACGGTGCTGATCGCGCTGCTCGTCTGCCTGATCCCGACAACCATCGGCGCATTGCTCTCGGCGGTTGGCATCGCGGGCATGAGCCGGATGATGCGGGCCAACGTGCTCGCGACATCGGGGCGCGCCATCGAGGCGGCCGGCGACGTCGATGTCCTGCTTCTCGACAAGACCGGAACGATCACGCTCGGCAATCGCGAGGCCACCAAGTTCCACCCGGCCCCCCGCGTCGACGAGCGCACGCTCGCCGACGCGGCCCAGCTTGCGTCGCTTGCCGACGAGACGCCGGAGGGCCGCTCGATCGTGGTGCTTGCCAAGAACTCGTTCAACATCCGCGGCCGCGAGCTTCACAGCGCGGAAGCGATCGCCTTCAGCGCCCACACGCGTATGAGCGGCATCAACATCGACGGCCGGCAGATCCGCAAGGGTGCGGCAAGCGCAATCCGCGCCCATGTCGAGGCGATTGGAGGGATATTCCCGCAGGAAGTGAGCCAGATCGTTAGTGATGTCTCCCGGCGCGGCAGCACGCCGCTGGTCGTCAGCGACGACGTCAACATCCTCGGCGTCATCGAGCTGAAGGACATCATCAAGGGCGGAATCAAGGAACGCTTTGCCGAGCTGCGCGGCATGGGCATCAAGACCGTGATGATCACGGGCGACAACAAGCTCACCGCCGCTGCGATTGCGGCCGAAGCCGGCGTCGACGACTATCTCGCGGAGGCTACTCCCGAGGACAAGCTGCGGCTCATCCGCGAATATCAGGCGGAGGGACGGCTTGTCGCCATGACCGGCGACGGAACCAACGACGCTCCTGCGCTGGCGCAGGCCGATGTCGCTGTCGCGATGAACAGCGGCACGCAGGCCGCCAAGGAGGCCGGCAACATGGTCGACCTCGACAGCAATCCGACGAAGCTGCTGCGCGTTGTCGAGGTCGGCAAGCAGATGATCATGACGCGCGGCGCGCTCACGACCTTCAGCGTCGCCAACGACTTGGCGAAATACTTCGCCATCATCCCGGCCGCGTTCGTCGCAACCTATCCGCCGCTCGCAACCCTCAACATCATGCATCTCCACAGCCCGGCGTCGGCGATTCTGTCCGCGGTGATCTTCAATGCGCTGATCATTGTGATCCTGATCCCGCTCGCCCTGCGCGGGGTCAAATATCGGGCCGAGCCGGCGGCGCGCCTGCTGAGCCGGAACCTGCTGATCTACGGGGTGGGTGGGATCATCGTACCATTTGTTGGTATAAAGGCGATCGACATCCTGCTGGCGCCGTTCTTCTGAGGTGCTTCTCGCGGAGGCAGAAGGCGGGATCGAGGTTAGACAGTACACGATGACGGATCCGCGACCTGATCCTGACGATCTTCTCGAGGTCGTAAAGGATGAAGACCATCGCTCAAAGCGCGGGCAACTGAAGATATTCTTCGGCGCCTGCGCGGGCGTGGGGAAGACCTTCGCGATGCTTCAGGCGGCGCGCCAGCGCCAGGCCGAGGGTGTCGCAGTCGGGATCGGGATCGTCGAAACCCATGGGCGCAAGGATACCCAAGAGCTGATGGAGGGGCTTTCCGTACTGCCGCGCAAGATGATGAGCGGCAACGGAAGGCCTACTGCCGAGTTTGATCTCGATGGCGCGCTTGCGTCGGGATGCAGGCTCCTGGTTGTCGACGAGTTGGCGCACACCAACGTCGCCGGCAGCCGCCACGCCAAACGCTGGCAGGATGTCGAGGAATTGCTCGGTGCGGGCATCGACGTCTATTCAGCGCTGAACGTCCAGCATCTCGACAGCCTCAACGATATCGTCGGCGGCATCATCGGGGTCCGGGTCAGGGAAACCGTTCCGGATCGCATCTTCGACGCCGCAACCGATGTCATCCTCGTTGATCTGCCGCCCGATGACCTGCTGGCGCGCATGAACGCGGGCAAGGTCTATCTGCCGGTTTCGATCGAGCGCGCGCGGCAGAACTTTTTTCGCCGCGGCAATCTGATCGCCCTGCGCGAGCTGGCGCTTCGGCGCGTCGCCGACCGGGTCAATTCCGATGTGCGGACTTATCGCGTTTCCCATGCCATCAAGACGGTCTGGCCGACCCGGGAACTGCTCATGGTCTGCGTCAGCGCCGACCGCTCGCAGGAGAAACTGGTCCGCGAAGGCGCGCGGCTTGCTCAGCGGCTGCACGCCAAGTGGATCGTGGTTCATGTCGACCAGCCGTACCATGGCGACGATACGAGGGCCCGAGAAACGCTGCTTAGTATTGCTGCTTCCGCCCAGGCTGCGGGGGCGGAGTTTGCCAATGTCCCCGGACAGGACGTGGCCGAAACCCTTCTGGACTACGCCCGCAAGCGCAACGTCACCAAGCTCATCGTCGGTAATCCGGCCGGTCGGAGCTTCATGCCTTTCAGGCTGCGGCTTCAAGAGCGTATCGCGCGCGCCGCGCCGGAGATGGGCGTGATCTTGCTCAGCGTGAATGACGCCGGGCTCGCGATCAAGCGCAGGGTCGCGGATGAACCTCAGGGCTATGCCCGGGCTCTCGTGATCGCGACGCTTGCCTGCGGCGCGACGACCGCGGCTGCCGCCTGGCTGCTCCGCGTCTTCGATCTCTCCAACGTTGTCATGCTGTTCCTGATGACGGTGGTCTTCGTCGCCATGCGTCTCGGCCGGGTCGCCGGCGCCTGGGCGGCTTTGTTGTCTGTCGCCTGTTTCGACTTCTTCTTCGTCGAGCCGCGGCTGTCGTTCGCCGTCACCGACACACAGTATATTTTCACCTTTGCACTGATGCTGGTCGTGGCGCTCGTCATCAGTCAGCTCGCCGCTCGCATGCGCTCCGAGGCTCGGGTCGCTCGCGCCGGCGAACGTCGCGCGTCCGCGCTTGCCCGCATTGCGCGCGATCTGTCGAGCGCCATAAAAGTCGAACAGGTCATCTCGGTCTGTCGCGACGCGATCACGCCCTTGTTCGGCGCAAGGGTGATTCTCCTCGTTCCTGACAAGAAAGAGCGCCTCGTTTCGACAGAGGATGCTGGTCTCGTCGATCTGTCGGTGGCCCAGTGGACCTTGGACCATGCCCAGGAAGCCGGTCTCGGTACGCAAACATTGAACGCGGCCGACGCCCTGTATCTTCCGCTGAAGGCGTCGATGGCCACGAGGGGCGTGCTTGCCATCCTGCCGACTGATGCCTCTCTGTCAAACGATCCGGACGATCGACGGCTGCTGGATGCCTGCTGCTCATCGATCGGGCTTGCCCTCGAACGCATCCACTTTGTCGAGGTTGCTCAGGACACGCTGGTCCGCATGGAAGGCGAGAAGCTGCGCAATGCGCTCTTGTCGGCGGTATCTCACGATCTTAAGACGCCGCTCACCGCGATACGCGGCCTCGCCGAAACCCTCGAGCACACAAGGGAGCTTCCCGAGGACGACCGGAGCGACCTCGCACGTTCCATCCGCGTCCAGGCCGACGAGCTCAAGCGGCTCGTGAGCAATCTCCTCGACCTCGCACGGATGCAGAGTGAAGGTGTGCGTCTCAACAAGGAATGGCATTCACTTAGCGAGATCGTCGGCAGCGCACTGGCGCAATCGGCCGCGCTTCTCAAGCCAAGGACAATTCGAACCAACCTGCCGGCCGATCTGCCTCTCGTGGAGGTAGACGCGCCGCTGATCGAACGCGTGCTGATCAACCTGTTCGACAACGCCGCAAAATACACGCCGCCGACGAGCACCATCACGGTGCGGGGCGGCGCTTCGGGCGATTCCATGTATCTCGTCGTCGAGGATGACGGGCCCGGCTTGCCGACGACCGATCCCGACGCGCTGTTCGAGCCTTTCACCAGGGGCCAGAAGGAGTCGTCGATCACTGGTGTCGGCCTCGGTCTGGCCCTGTGTCGCAGTATCGTCGCGGCCCATGGAGGGAACATCCGGGCGGAAGCGCGCAAGCCGCATGGTGCGGCCTTTGAAATTCGGCTGCCGCTCGGCGCCCCTCCCGAAATCGAAAGTGAGGCTGTAAATGATCAAGCCACGCATTCTGATCGTTGAAGATGAAGCCGACATTCGCCGCTTTGTCCGCATGGCGCTCGAAAAGGAGGGCATGAGCGTTTTCGAGACCGCCACGAGCGAGGAAGCGCGTCTCAATGCGGGCACCCGGAAGCCGGATCTGATGATCATTGATCTTGGCCTGCCGGACGGGGACGGCAAGGCGCTGATCCGGGAAGTCAGGAACTGGGTTTCGGCACCCATCGTCGTGCTTTCGGCCCGCGAGCAGGAGACCGAAAAGGTCGAGGCGCTGGATGCCGGCGCTGACGACTATCTCGTGAAGCCTTTCGGCGTGCCCGAGCTGCTCGCGCGTGTGCGCGCACAACTGCGCCGCGCAAGCGCGGTGTCAAGCGGTGCGACAGCCTCGCCGGTGGTGAGATTTGGAGAGGTGACGATCAATCTGGCGACCCACGAAATCACGCGGGCAGGCGTATCCGTGCATCTGACGCCGAATGAATTCCGCCTGCTGGCCGCGCTCATCCGCGGTCACGGCAAGGTGCTCACGCATCGGCAATTGCTGCTGGACATCTGGGGGCCAGGCTATGCCGAGCGTGCCCACTACATCCGCATCTACATGGCCCAGCTTCGCCAGAAGCTCGAGGACGATCCCTCGCAACCGGTCCATCTAATCACGGAGTTGCAGGTCGGCTATCGCCTGTCCGGGCTGGAGATCCGAGAGGACGGCTAAAGCATGATCCGGAAAAGTGGAAGCCGGTTTTCCCTCGCGACAAACGCGAAGCGTTTGCGCGGAGATCATGCTCAAACAAAGAACTAAACCGGGATGACGACCCGAAGAGAAGTCGTCACGCTCTAGTGAAAATCGCCGCGCTCGATCCAGACAGTCATACCCGGCTCGAGGCCTGCCACCTCTCCCTGCGGGTCAAGGCGCAAGCGCAGCGTATTACGGTCATGATCGCCAATCACGCGCTCGGCCTGCCAGGTTGCAAAGACGCCGAGCGGCCGCAGTTCGGTGATGGCGCTTTTGATCGCGCCATCGGCGCCGCTCCGCATCACGTTCGCCGTTTCGCCCATCGCGAGACGACTGAGATGGTCTTCGCGCACATTGAATGAGAACCATTGCTTGCCTGCCGCCTCGACCATCAGGATCGGTTGGCCCGCGCGAACGTTCTCGCCCACTTCTGCGGCGATGACGCTGACCACACCGTCGGCCGGAGCACGCAAGACCATCTTGTCGAGGCGGCGCTCGAGCACCGCGACGGCGGCCGCTGCGGCCTGCACCTGCGCGTCGGCGATCGCGCGTTCCTCCCGGGTCGGACCCGCCACGGCGGCTTCGTAGTTCGCCTGGGCCTCGGCGACGTCGGCGCGTGCGCTCGCAGCGTCGTTTTCGGCCTGGTCAAGCGCCTGCTGGGACTCGAAGTTCTGGCGTGCCAGCGTGCTGGTCCTCGTGAGCTGGGCCTGCACATAGTCGAGGCGGGCGCTTGCCTTGGCGATTGCGGCTTTCAAAGAGTCGACCTGTTCACGACGAACTCCGGCGTCGACGTTGTTGCGATTCGCGGTTGCCGAGGCGAGGGCGGCACGCGCCTGGTCCAGCTGTGCCGTCAACTCCACCGCGGAGAGTTGCGCCAGGATGTCGCCGGCGCGCACGTGTGCGCCCTTCTTGACCGCAATCGACGTGAGTTGGCCGTTGACCTCCGGTTCCACCCTGACTTCGGTCGCCCGCACGACGCCAACGATTGCGGACGGCGATCCGGAACGACGGACGGAATAGATCAGAACGCCCGCGACGAGAACGAGCGCGATCGCAGCGATGGCGACAAGCCTAGCTTTGCGCATGTCCATGGCCTCTCTTGACGGCAAGCGCCGAGATCACGGCGAGCAGGAAATAGGCCAGCGCCAGGCACCACAGTCCGAGCCAGTCATGCGCGACTTCCCAGATGCCAGCACCGAGCTGGTTGATGCGCACGAGGCCGTCAATCGCTGAGTCGGCGGGGAACAGTCGACCCAGCGCGATGGCCGCCTCAGGGAGTGCCTCGCGCGGCCACGCGAAGCCGGCGGTGAAAAATTGAGGCAGGCTGGTTGCAAGGAGCAGGATGGTTGCGTTTTCCGGCCGCGTGAACCAGGCGCCGACGGCCTGTCCCATGAAGCTCGTCGCAAGCAAGAACACGGCAGCAAGCGCGAGGAGTTGTGGAAGATGCCCGAGCGTCGAAAAGCCGTAGATGCGCGGCAGCACAACGAGATAAAGCGCGAGCGCCGGAAGGTAAATCGTCAGATGGGCGACGCCGCGGCCGAGCACGCCCGCGAATACTCCGCCGCCGGTCGCCAGCGCAGTACGGGTCAACATCGCCGCACCAATCAGGAGCGTCTGCTGCAGGATCAGCACAAATGCGGCCGGGACGATGTAGCTCGCATAGCCGCCCACGGGGTTGAAGATCGGCTGCAGCAGAACGTCGGCTGGACTCGAGCTCGCCAGCTTCGCCTTGACAAGGCTTCCGTCCGAGCGTGCGCCTCGCGAAACGAGCTCGGATGTCAATGTTCCGACGGCCGTGGCGACCCCGCTTGCGGTCGATCTGAATATGAACAGGTAGGTGGCATCCGCGTAGATCGGAATGTGAGCGGTGATGCCCTTGAGCACGTCGCGCTCGGTGTCTGGCGGGATTTCGACGGCGGCAAAAGCCTTCCCGCGATCGATCGCGGTGCGCGCCTCGGCGAGTGTGTGGGCGCGAACCACGACGCTCAATGCCCCGCTCGCATCCAGCGTCTCGACGATCTGGCGGCTGAGATCGCTCAGATCGTTGTCGACGACCGCGATAGGAAGCTTGCGCAGGATCTGGTTCAGATAGGGTTGCGGATAATAAATGCCGTAAACCAGGGGAGCCAGGAACAGCAAGCTGAAGGCACTCCGTGTTCCGAGCACGCGCCGCCATTCCGCCATGAAGGCGCCGCCGACGCCTCGCGGCGGGCGGTCGATCTCTGATTGCTCGGCAGGTCGCGCCGCCTCAAACCAGCCCTTGCGCTTGAGGCTCGCCATGCGCAGCAATGCGAGGCCGGCAAAAAGTATTGTCAGGCCCGCGAGCGCCGCGAAGGGAAGCGCGGAGTCCGAGACCGGCAATCCCCGTGCCGCTTGCCCCAGCAACACGGCCATGTACCAGCGCAGCGGCAGGATCGCGCTCCAGGTTTGCGCAAACGCATTCATGCCGACCGTGGGGAAGCCGACGCCGGCGTAGCCGAATGCAGGTGAGGCAACGAGGCCCGCAAGTCCGAGCCCCGTCGCCAAGTCGCGGGCCAGGAGCTGCAGCAGGGCGCCCAGCGACAAATAGGCCACAATCAGGAGGCAGCCGGCGGCGATCATCAGCGGCAGGTCTCCCCTGAAGGGGATTTGCAGCACGCCCTCCAGGAAGAGCGGCACGGCCAGCATGATGATGAGGAAGATGCCGAAGAGGGGCGCGAGCTTGCCGACCAGCGCGACAACCGGATCGCCTCCGGCACTTTCGAGCCAGGCCCGCGCGTCGCGACGGCGGAATTCGGAGCCGACGGAATAGCCCGCGGCGAGCGTGATCACCACGTGGATGATCGTCGGCAGCAGCGCCCGCAGCAGGAACTGCGCATAGTTCTTTTGCGGATTGACAAGCGCGATGGTCTCCCCGGCCATCGTTCCGATCGACGCGGGCGCGGGCGCGGCGCGCTTGGCAGGGGCGGCCACCGCTGCCGCGGCTGAAAGCGCGTCGTTGAGGCCCGAGGACGCAATGCCAGCCGCCGTCAGGAACTGCTGGTTATAGAACCCGACAACCTGCGGGCGGCGTTGGGCCTTCAAGTCGCGCTCGAAATCCGGCGGGATATAGATCGCCGAGATCGCCTTGCCGGACCGTATGTCCTGCACGGCCGTGGACAAGGTGCCGGAGCGGTCGACGATATTGAGACTCGGAGATGCCGCGACATATTCCACCAGCGCACGCGAAGCGTCCGACTTGTCCTCGTCGACGACAGTCACTCCGAGGCCCCGGATGACCGGATGGCTGAAGACGGTCGTGAGGACCACGAACGCAAAGAGCGGCACGCCAAAGATCAAAAGCAGCGCCACACGATCATGAAACAGCCAGCTGCACTCGCGCTGTGCAACCAGCAGAAATCCCGGTCTCGCCGCCAGCCTCATTGCCGTGACTGCCAGTCAAGATAGGCGCTCATTCCCGGCCGCAGCTCGGGCACCGGCTGGACCGGATAGGCGCGGATCGAGAACGTCCGCAAGTCGAAATCGCCGGAAGCACGCGTGGCCCGCCAGCTCGCATATTCGCCCTTGGTTGCAACCAGCTTGACCTCGACGGTGACGCGGCGGTCAGCGAGAGCCGGAATACGGACATCAAATCGATCGCCGACCTTCAAGCCCTTGACGAGATCCTCGCGAAGATCGAAGTGCACCCAGACGTCCGCCAAATCGATCAAGGTCACGAGCGGCACGCCCGGCGATACATATTCGCCAGGCTCGATATTGCGCTGATAGACCTGCGAGGCGACGGGAGCATAGACCACGAGCTGATCGATGATCGATTGAACGCTCTGGATATCGGCATTGGCCTTTTCGACGTTGGCCCTGGAGATCGCCCGCTCCTCCTTTGTGTAGCCATTGACAGCCTGGTCGTAGCCCGATTTGGCCTGATCGACCGCGCGTTCGCTTTCGTGCAGCGCGTCGGTCACCTGGTCGAGACGGGCTTGCGGCGCATTGCCTTGCTGGGTCAATGTGTAAGTACGGTCAAAGGTCTTCTGGGCAAGCACCTGAGCAGCCTGCGCCCGTTCCATTTCCGCCTTCCGCGCCGCTATGGTCTCCACACGCGTTCCGACGAGGACGTTGGCGAGCTGGGCCTCCGCAACAGCCTTTGCCGTCCTCATTTGCTCGTGCTTGGCGAGTGTTTCGGGGTTGTCGATCCGTACGAGCACTGCGCCGGCCGGAACGTTCTGGCCACGTTCGACGGGTATTTCCTTGACCCGCCCGTCGACACGCGCGGCGATGTCAAGCCGTGTCGCATCGACCTCGCCCTGCACGAGAAGTGGCTCCGGTCGCAAGAGGTAGAACACGGAAAGCGCGACGATGACAGCTGCGACCACAGCGACGATGATGGAAGGAGTGCGTGTCGCGCTGCGTGCATTCTTCTCCGGTTGGGCACTTGCCGCCTCGGACGGACCTTGAGTTTCGTTACCAGAGGTCGGCGCGTCCATGGCTCACTCCACTCGGCTCATGACCAGGATACCACTTACCATGTCTTGATTGTTAAGCCATGTCCAATCGCGATGCGCTAGGGGCTGCGGTACGCAACATCACGCGAGGCGGTGGTTTCACCGACATCATGCAGGCATCAATGGACGCGAAGTAGGTGCGCAGTCGACGCTCGTATCCTGTCAGGCGGGGCGAGCACCGAGCAGTGTCTTCGGCTCCAAGTAAGCGTCTAGCCCGAAGGCGCCGTTCTCGCGGCCGAGGCCCGACTGTTTCATCCCGCCGAATGGCGCCAGCGGTTCGTGAGCGGCGCCGTTGATCACGACTCGACCGCTTTCGAGACGGGCGGCGATCCGCTCCGCACGGACCTGATCGCCGAAGACATAGGCCGAGAGGCCGTAGGTGGTGTCGTTGGCGATCGCTACGGCGTCGTCCTCGTCGCGATAGGCAAGGATCGCAAGCACCGGACCGAAGATCTCCTCGCGCGCGATCCGCATGTCGTTCCGGACATCCGTGAAGACCGTCGGGCGCACGAAATAGCCGCCAAGACCCTCAGGCTGGCCTTCGCTGCCCGTCAGCAGGCGCGCGCCTTCTTCGAGACCCAAGCGGATGTAGCGCTGGACCCGCTCCCATTGTGGCCGGCTCACCATGGGCCCGATGGTGGTCGAGGGATCGCGCGGATCGCCCACCTTCACCCGCGTCTCGATTGCCGCCTTGAGCCGCGCCTCGAACCCCGCGCGGCGGGTCTCGGACACGAGCACACGCGTCCCGGCGACGCAGGCCTGGCCCGAGTTCATGAAACCAGCCTCGATGATCCCCGGGATCACCGCGTCCGGATCGGCGTCGTCCAGGATGATGGTCGGCGACTTGCCGCCGAGCTCGAGCGTCACCCGTTTCAGGCTCTCCGCGCTGGCACGCACGATCGCCTTGCCCACGGCCGTCGAGCCGGTGAAGGAGATCTTGGCGACGTCCGTGTGGACGGTAATCGCGGCGCCGACGTCGGCGCCGCGCCCGTTGACCACGTTGTAGACGCCGGCGGGCAAGCCGGCTTCATGCAGGGCGCGCAGCACCACCTCGGTCTGGGTCGCGCTCATCTCGCTGGGCTTGATCACCGCCGTGCAGCCCGCGGCTATGGCATAAGCGAGCTTGTTGCAGATGAAGCCGGCGTTGGAGTTCCAGGGCGTGATCAACCCCACGACCCCGACCGGCTCCATCACGACGCGGGCCGTGCCGATCTCGCGCTCGAGCGGATAGTCGGTCAGCGTGCGCGCTGCAGCCAGGAAGGCATCGGCAGCGTAGTCCGCCATCCAGGTCGATCGTGAGACGGGCGCGCCGTATTCCTCGAGCACGGCCTCGCGCAGTTCTTCGACATGTGCACGCATCGCCCCGTGCAAGGCCTGCAGCATCTCGAGCCGTTCGTGCTTGCTGGTGCGCGCCATCCTGGGCAGCGCGCGCTTCGCCGCCGCGACCGCGGCGTTGACGTCTTCGACGTCGCCGAGCCGCACCTGGCCGATCACTTCGCCCGTTGCCGGATTGTGCAGGTCGAACAGTTCGCGGCCGTGAGGAGCGACGAGCCGGCCGTCGATATAGATGTGCTCGATGATGCGCATGTGATCTCTCCGCGTCTGATGCGGCTGAGATGGGTCTGGCGATTAATCGGGATTAGTGGCATTAAGCCGGATGAATTGATCCGGAAATCGGGACAATGAGCCGCGGACGACTGATCGAGCTGGAGGCGGCGGTAGCGGTCGCACGGCGCCGGAGTTTTCGCGCCGCAGCCACCGAACTCGGGCTTTCCACCACAGCCTTGAGCCAGGCGATCGCCGAACTCGAAACGCGGCTCGGCGTGCGCCTGTTCAACCGAACCACTCGCAGCGTCTCGCCGACGCCGGCCGGCGAACAGTTCGTGGCCGAGGTCGCGCCGGCGCTGACCGCGATCCGCGACGCGTCCGAAGCCGTCAACCAGCACCGCGCGACGCCGACTGGTGTGCTGCGGCTCAACACCTCGAGGGGCGCGGCGCGACGAATTCTGCGGCCGATCGTCTTCGAATATCTCAACCGCTATCCCGAGATGTCGGTCGACATCGTCACCGAGGGCAAGCTGATCGACATTGTGCGCGAGGGCTTTGACGCAGGCTTTCGCCTCGCCGAACAGGTGCCCGCCGATATGATCTCGGTGCCGCTCGGGCGGAGCGAGCGTCTCGTCATCGTAGGCTCACCAGCGTATCTCGCAGAACGCACACGGCCGCGCGTGCCGACCGATCTCGCCGGGCACAATTGTATCCGCATGCGCCTGCCTGCGGGCGCGGTCTACCGATGGGAGTTCGAGAAGGGCGGTGAGCGGCTGTTGGTGGATGTTTCCGGTCGGCTCACGCTCGACGATTCTAACTTGATCCGCCAGGCGGTGCTTGCGGGATACGGACTCGCCTACATGTCCGAGTGGGACGTTGCCGACGATTTGCACGAAGGGCGTTTGGTTCAGCTCCTTGCGAATTGGACTCCGCCGTTTCCGGGGGTTTGCCTCTACTACCCTGGCCGCCGCCACGTGCCGGCAGGCCTACGCGCCTTCATCGACCTTATAAAGGAGCGGCGTCGGCGCGCCGGCGGCTGAATGTCAGCCTCGGACCCGCACCGGCTTTGGTGATGTTTTTCAATATGCCGAATTTTCCCGGAGCGGTGTGGAACTTTTCGCTTGTGCGCACTTTGTAGCTTATTGGCCAGTGTCCGCGGGCGGTTGACGTAGATGCTATGCCCTTCGTTGGTCGGACACCAGACTGGGGTATGAGGCAGGCAGGCATCGATACTCCTTTTGAAGACGAAGCGATCATTCGGAGGATGCTTGTCCAAATGGCTTTCATGTTGAAGCTCAGCTCGAAGTTCACCGCATGCGCTGTCGTGCTGGCTTGCGCGATGGTTCTGTCGGTCGCGGCATATGCCCGAGGCGGCGGTGGCCATGGTGGGGGCGGCGGCCATGGTGGAGGTGGTGGCCATGGTGGCGGCGGCTTTCACGGCGGCGGTGGCTTTCACGGCGGCGGCTTCCATGGGGGAGGCTTTCGTGGTGGCGGCCCCCACTTCGGCGGAAGACACTTCGGTGGCGGCCGTGCAATCGCCGCGAGACCTCATTTTGGCCCGCGGATGGGCCGTTCGTTTGCGCGGCCGAGCTTCCATGGCGGCCGTTCGTTCAGCCAGCGATCGTTCGCGCCACACAACAGAGCCGCGGCGGTCGGCGCCTCCGCGCTTGCGGCGAGGCACGTCAACGTGGCGCGGAACGCCAACGCCGTGCGGCGCTCACTGAACGCACGCCCGATCAGCCGGGCGCTGAACAACACCGGAGCGCTGCGCGATCCGCGCACCCGCGCGTTCATCGCCGCGAGCGTGGCCACGGCGGCGTGGCATGGTGGCAACTGGTCGTGGTGGCGCCATAGCAATGGCGGCTTTGGGTGGGTCGGCCCCCTGTTCTGGCCGTTCGCTTCCTATGACATTTATGACTACACCTTCTGGGGCTATCCCTATGATGACGCGTTCTGGGGTTACGGCTACCCGGACCTCTACGCCGGCATCTTCGGCCTTTATGGCTATGACGACCTGATGGGCTATGCGGGCTACCTGCCGGGCTATGCCGGTAGGGGCGGAGGCAACCGCGACTCCTATGCCTATGCGCCGTCGAACGGCCGGACCAATCTCGCACAAATGTGTGGTGACGATAGCCGCGCGATCGCTGGGCTGCCGATCGAGGCATTCCAGAATGCTATCCAGCCGAACGAGACACAGCGCGCAGCGCTCGAAGAACTCGCCAACGCTTCGGAAAAGGCAGCTGCAGCCCTCAAGGCCTCCTGCCCCACCGACGTTGCGCTCACGGCGCCGGGCCGGCTTGCAGCGATGCAGCAGCGCATCGAAGCGATGATCGTCGCGGTGCAGACGGTGCAAGCGCCGCTCGAGAA
Organism: Bradyrhizobium sp. Ai1a-2; assembly: GCF_000426245.1. GTDB lineage: Bacteria > Pseudomonadota > Alphaproteobacteria > Rhizobiales > Xanthobacteraceae > Bradyrhizobium. Next base: position 73,333 of record NZ_AUEZ01000023.1, read on the forward strand.
ATTCTACGGCCTCCTGAGCGATGAGCAGAAGGCGCAGATCAATGCACTTTCCACCACGCGCCGGCGTCCGGGCCGGACCGCGGCGAGAGCCGGCCCGGCCGGCCCAGCCTGCGATGTGACGCAACCGGCGCTGAGCGAGTGGCCGACCGCCACAATCGAGCAATCGGTCAGGCCGACCGACCAGCAGCGCCGATATCTTGACGCGCTTCAGGGCGCCGCTGCCCAGGCCGCGGACACGCTGAAGGCATCATGTCAGACCCGGCCGGAGGACGCGCTGACGCCGCCAGCCCGCCTTGCAGCCGTCGGCCAGCGGCTCGACACGATGCTGCAGGCGGTGAAGACCGTGCGCAGGGCCATGGATGACTTCTATGGATCGCTGACCGACGAGCAGAAAGCGGCCTTCGACGCGATCGGTCCGCAGCAGGCTGGCGGCCGTCGATACACCCGCGGGCGCGCGTGATCTGGCGGATAATGTTGTCCGCGTAGTGAACGCAGAGTGGGTAAAAAATGCGGTTCATCACGCCGAAAGCTTCCGGCGCCTTCACGCAGGCGGGAGCTAAGATCTCGTGGCTGAGGCCGCTGGGAGCGCGTTTTCGAGCGCGCCAGCGGCTTACATCTGCCGCTCGACCAGCTTCAGCTTGAGCTCGGCGATTGCTTCCGACGGGTTGAGGCCCTTGGGGCAGGCCTTGGCGCAGTTCATGATGGTGTGGCAGCGATAGAGACGGAACGGGTCCTCGAGATTGTCGAGCCGTTCGCCGGTGGCTTCATCGCGGCTGTCGCTGACCCAGCGCGTAGCCTGCAGCAGCGCGGCGGGGCCGAGGAAGCGGTCGCTGTTCCACCAGTAGCTCGGGCATGAGGTCGAGCAGCAGGCGCAGAGGATGCATTCATAGAGGCCGTCGAGCTTCTCGCGGTCCTCGTGGCTCTGCTTCCATTCCTTCTGCGGCGTCGGCGTCGTGGTCTTCAGCCACGGCTCGATGGAAGCGTACTGTGCATAGAAATTGGTGAGGTCGGGGACGAGATCTTTCACCACAGGCTGGTGCGGCAGCGGGTTGACCTTCACCGCGCCGTCCTTCACGTCATGCATCGACTTGGTGCAGGCCAGCGTGTTCTGGCCGTCGATGTTCATCGCGCAGGAGCCGCACACGCCTTCGCGGCAGGAGCGGCGGAAGGTCAGCGTCGGGTCGATGTGGTTCTTGATCCAGATCAGGCCGTCCAGTACCATCGGCCCGCAATCGTGGACGTCGACATAATAGGTGTCGACGCTCGGATTCTTGCCGTCGTCCGGATTCCAGCGATAGATCTTGAACTCGCGCGTCTCGGTCGCGCCGGCCGGCTTCGGCCAGGTCTTGCCGCCTGAGATCTTGGAGTTCTTCGGAAGCGCGAATTCAACCATGCTTGCAAGCCTTCGCTGTCGTCATCAATACCCGCGCGATCAATACACCCGCGCCTTGGGCGGGATGTACTGCACGTCGTTGGTCATCGTGTAATTGTGCACCGGGCGGAACTCGATCGTGGTGTCGCCCTTCTGATCGAGCCAGGCCAGCGTGTGCTTCATCCAGTTCTTGTCGTCGCGGTCAGGGAAATCCTCGCGCGCATGCGCGCCGCGGCTCTCGGTGCGGTTGGCCGCCGAATCCATGGTGACGACGGCCTGCACGATCAGATTGTCGAATTCCAGCGTCTCGATCAGGTCGGAATTCCACACCAGCGAACGGTCGGAGACAGAGATGTCGCCGATGCCGCCGTGCACCTTGTGGATCAGGTTCTTGCCTTCCTGCAGCACTTCGCCGGTGCGGAACACCGCGCAATTGTTCTGCATCACATGCTGCATGCTGTCGCGCAGCTTGGCGGTCGGCGTGCCGCCGGAGGCATTGCGGAAATGGTCGAGCCGGCCGAGCGCCTTGTCGGCGGAATCCTTCGGCAGTTCCGGCTGCTTGCCGTTCGCGGTCAGTTTCTCGGCCAGGCGCAGCGCAGCGGCACGGCCGAACACCACGAGGTCGATCAGCGAGTTGGAGCCGAGACGGTTGGCGCCGTGCACGGAGACGCAGGCCGCTTCCCCGATCGCCATCAGGCCGGGGACCACCGAATTGTCGTCGCCGTCCCGCTTCGTCAGGACTTCGGCGTGGAAGTTGGTGGGGATGCCGCCCATGTTGTAGTGCACCGTCGGCACGATCGGGATCGGCTCGCGGGTGACGTCGACATTGGCGAAGATGCGCGCCGACTCGGAAATGCCAGGCAGCCGCTCCTGCAGCACCTTCGGATCGAGATGATCGAGGTGCAGGTAGATGTGGTCCTTCTTCTTGCCGACGCCGCGGCCCTCGCGGATCTCGATGGTCATCGCGCGCGAGACCACGTCGCGCGAGGCGAGGTCCTTGGCGGAGGGCGCATAGCGCTCCATGAAGCGCTCGCCTTCGGAATTGACGAGATAACCGCCTTCGCCGCGCGCGCCCTCGGTGACGAGGCAGCCGGCGCCGTAGATGCCGGTCGGGTGGAATTGCACGAATTCCATGTCCTGCAGCGGCAGGCCGGCGCGCAGCACCATGCCGCCGCCGTCGCCGGTGCAGGTGTGCGCCGAGGTGCAGGAGGCGTAGGCGCGGCCATAGCCGCCGGTCGCCAGGATGGTGGTCTGGGCGCGGAAGCGGTGCAGCGTGCCGTCGTCGAGCTTGATCGCGATCACGCCGCGGCAGACGCCCTGGTCGTCCATGATCAGGTCGATGGCGAAGAACTCGATGAAGAACTCGGCGGCGTGCCGCAGCGACTGGCCGTACATCGTGTGCAGCATCGCGTGGCCGGTGCGGTCGGCGGCGGCGCAGGTGCGTTGCGCCTGACCCTTGCCGTAGTCGATCGTCATGCCGCCGAACGGGCGCTGGTAGATCTTGCCGTCCTCGGTGCGCGAGAACGGCACGCCCCAATGCTCGAGCTCGTAGACTGCCTCCGGCGCATTGCGCACCATGTATTCGATCGCGTCCTGGTCGCCGAGCCAGTCCGACCCCTTGACGGTGTCGTACATGTGCCATCGCCAGTCGTCCGGATGCATGTTGCCGAGCGAAGCCGAGATGCCGCCCTGTGCTGCGACCGTGTGCGAGCGGGTCGGAAACACCTTGGTGATGCAGGCGGTGCGCAGGCCCGCTTCCGAGCAGCCGACCACGGCGCGCAGGCCAGCGCCGCCGGCGCCGACCACGACGACGTCGTAGGTGTGGTCTTCGATCGGATAGGCCTTGCCGTTCGTCGCCGGGCCACTGCCATTGGTGGCCTTGCCGTTACCTTCAGCGGCCATGGTCATACTCCAGAAGACAATTTGAGCAGCGCGTAGATCGAGGCCAGCGCCACCACGAAACAGAAGAAATTGTTGGCCATGATGCTGGCGAGCTTCAGCTTCTCGTTATGCACATAGTCCTCGATCACGACCTGCATGCCGATCTTCATGTGCCAGGCGCTGGCGACGATGAAGAGCAGAAGAATGATCGCGATCGGCAGCGAGCCGAGGATCTGTGCGGCGCCAGCGTGGTTGCGGCCCACCAGAGTCAGGATCACGAACAGCACCGGGACGATCAGCAGCGTCATCGCCATTGCGGTGAGGCGCTGGCGCCAGAAATCGGTGGTGCCGGAATGCGAGGCGCCGAGATTGCGGACGCGGCCGAGCGGCGTGCGCATCGAGGAACGAAAGCCGCTCATCGTCCGCCTCCGATCGCGTAAGCGATGATCCAGATCAGCACGGTGAGCACGATGCCGCCGATCAGCGCGGCCCAGGTCAGGGCTTCCCGTTCATTGGCCTTGAAGCCATAGCCGAGGTCCCAGACGAAGTGCCGGATGCCGCTGAGCAGATGGTGCATCAGCGCCCACGTGTAGCCGAACACGATCAGCTTACCGATGAAGCTGCCGGTGAAAGCCTGCAGACTGGCGTAGGCGCTGGGGCCGGAGGCCGCCGCGATCAGCCACCAGGCGAGCAGCAGCGTGCCGAGATAAAGCGCTATTCCCGTGGCGCGATGGACGATGGAAAGCGCCATCGTCAGGGTCCAGCGATAGGTTTGTATATGGGGCGAGAGCGGTCGTTCGATCCTGGCGGTCATCAGCGGCTTTGAAGTTGGTGGGACCGCGGCCGGTCCATCGGGGGAACGCGGTAGATGAATTCTATTTACGGAGTCGAACCTAACAGCGCAACGGCCAATTGCCTGCAAAACGAACGGGTATTCATTGCTACATCATTGATGAAGCAAGCCGATCAGAGGCTTGGTATACCAGAGCGGCCAATCGAGCCCAAGAAGCGAATTAAGATTCCACTACGATGCTACGGCGGGATCCGCGCGGAACGGATCGGTGGCTCGCCATCGTTCAACCAGATAATCGACAAATGCCCGCGTCTTTGGCGACGCAAGCCGCGATGGCTGAAACACCAGGTGCAGTGGCGTTGGCGCTGGCTCATAGGCGACGAGGATGCGCTGCAAGTTGCCGGCCCTGATATCGGCGTCGATCTGCCATGACGGCACGCGCACAGTGCCTGCGCCGCCCTTCGCTGCAGTGGCTAGCGCGTCGAGGCTATTCATCCAGAGCCGACCGGATATGCGGATTTTGCGGTCCGCCTTCGCGCTCTCCGCGAAGCGCCATTCGGCGCTGCCGGGCGCATCGGAAAATACCAGACAGTCGTGACCGGCGAGATCGCGCGGCGTCTGCGGTACGCCGCGGCGCGCGAGATACGCAGGTGAGGCGCATACGATCATCCTGAGGTCGGCGAGCTTGCGTGCGACCAGCTGCGAGTCCCGCAAGCGGCCGACGCGGATCGCCAGATGGATGTCCTCCTCGACCATGTCGACGGCGCGGTCGACGAGCAGCAGATCCACTGACAGCAACGGATAGCGGCGCAGGAATTCGCCGAGCAGCGGCGCGATCACGAGCCGCCCCATCAGGCTGGGACAACTGACGCGAATCCGGCCCGAGGGCTGGTGACGGTCACGCGACAATGCGGCTTCGATTTCCCTGACCTCGCCGAGGATCGATTTCGCGCGCTCATAGAAAATCCGGCCATCATCGGTCAGCGCGAGCTGCCGCGTGGTGCGGAGCAGCAGCCGGGTACCGAAATGCTTCTCCAGCGCGGAGATCTGGCGGCTGACCGAGGTCAGCGAGCTCGGGAGCGAGCGCGCCGCCGCCGAGAGGCTGCCCGTCTCGACCGCGCGGACAAAGGTCGCCATAGCCGAAAGCTGGTCCATCCGATCCTTCCGAAATTCGGAAAGGTACCCACCGAGCAGGCTAGATACTCCCGCGTTCGACAAGGGTCTAGCCTTCCGAGGCGGCAGGCATTAAACGCCGCTCTGCAGAGACATCATGGCTGGCCTCGATCTCACCGAACTCGTTGAACTCGCATTGCTGCTGATCGCGGTTGGCGCCTTGTCCGGCTTTCTCGCCGGCCTGTTTGGCATCGGCGGTGGCGCGATCCTGGTGCCGGTGTTCTACGAATGCTTCCGCCTGGCCGGCGTGCCGGTGGAGGTACGGATGCCGCTCTGCATCGGCACCTCGCTCGCCGTCATCATCCCGACCTCGATCAGCTCGTTTCGCGCCCATTACCGGCGCGGCGCTGTCGACATGGAGGTGTTGAGGCGCTGGTGGATTCCGATCGTGCTCGGTGTCCTCGCCGGCAGCGTCATCGCGCGCTTTGCGCCGGAGCGGCTGTTCAAGATCGTGTTCGTGATGGTGGCCTGGTCAGCGGCGGCGCGGCTGCTATTGGCGCGCGAGGGCTGGAAGTTCGGCGACGAATTGCCCAAGGGCTTCCTGATGCGCGTCTACGGCTTCTTTGTCGGCCTGCTCTCGACCTTGATGGGCATCGGCGGGGGCCTGTTCGCCAATCTGCTGATGACCTTCTACGGCCGGCCGATCCACCAGGCGGTTGCGACCTCGTCGGCGCTGGCGGTGCTGATCTCGATCCCCGGCGCGCTCGGCTATGTCTATGCCGGCTGGCCGGCCGCGGCGCGCTTTCCCGACATTCTCGCGCTGCAGATACCGTTCGCGCTCGGCTATGTCTCCCTGATCGGCGCCGTCCTGGTGATGCCGACGACGCTGGTCACGGCCCCGCTCGGCGTGAAGGTCGCGCATGCGCTGTCGAAGCGCGCGCTGGAGATGGCGTTCGGCGCGTATCTCTTCATCGTCGGTGGCCGGTTTGTGATCAGCCTGCTGAGCGGGAAGTAGCTGCACCCAGCCTCGTAGCCCGGGTGGAGCGCAGCGCAACCCGGGACGGCTGTATCCATCCCGCCGAACGGTCCCGGGTTACGCTGGCGCTCCACCCGGGCTACGGCCCACCTTCAACTCGACTTCTTCCTGACCTCGCTATGACGCCATCTGCGCAGATCGCCTTGGCTCTCGAGGTGCCCGGCGTCGACCAGGGCTTGAATACGGGCCGCAAACATTTCGTCGGTAACCCCGAGAGCGAGCTCTTCGCTTCGCTTCACGGCGACCCAGATGACGGCGGCCATTTTCTGCCATTGCGGGGTTATGACGGAGAGAATGACGTCGTCGACTTGGGATTCGGATGCAGACGGCGGAAGTCTGACCTGGTCCCACCGGAGCGAGCTGTTGATCTCGGGAAACTCGTTAAACGTGAGCAAGTCAGGAAATCGATCGAAAATCGCCTGCAGCAGCTCGGAGTTGAGCTTTATGGCGAGCGCCCTGATAAAGGCGGCATCCTCACTTTGATCTTCGAAAACAGCAGCGGCGGCTTTCGCCTCGTCGAGCTCGTACGCGGCCGCAAGTAAGTAATCAAGAATGTCTTCCGCCTGCTCTCGGTCCATGACCTCTGTCCTCCGGAGGGGACTGCAGACTCCTACTTCTTGGTATAGATATCCTTATACGTATCCCGCAAAATGTTCTTCTGCACCTTGCCCATGGTGTTGCGCGGCAATTCGTCGACGATAAACACCCGCTTCGGCATCTTGAACTTTGCCAATCGTCCCTCGAGGCCGTTCAGCACCGCGGCTTCATCGATCGCGCCGCCGGGCTGGCGCACCACGACGGCGGTGACGCCTTCGCCGAAGTCGGCATGAGCTACGCCGATCACGGCGGATTCGACCACGCCCGGCATGGCGTCGATCTCGCTCTCGATTTCCTTCGGATAGACGTTGAAGCCGCCCGAGATCACCAGATCCTTGCCGCGACCGAGGATGTGCACATAGCCCTTGGCGTCGATCTTGCCGAGATCGCCGGTGATGAAGAAGCCGTCGTCGCGGAATTCGGTCTTGGTCTTTTCCGGCATCCGCCAATAGCCCTTGAACACGTTCGGCCCCTTGACCTCGATCACGCCGATGGTCTCTGGCGGCAGCACCTTGCCCGTTTCAGGGTCGGTGACGCGTGCGGAGACGCCGGGCAAGGGAAAGCCGACCGCTCCGGGCACCCGTTCGCCTTCATAGGGGTTGGACGTGTTCATGTTGGTCTCGGTCATGCCGTAGCGCTCGAGCACGGCGTGGCCGGTGCGGGCGGACCATTCGCGATGGGTGTCGGCGAGCAGCGGCGCCGAGCCCGAAACGAACAGCCGCATGTGCCTGGTCGTCTCTCTGTTCAGCGCGCGGTTCTGCAGGAGACGCGTATAGAAGGTCGGCACGCCCATCAGCACGGTGGCGCGCGCCATCAGCTTGATGATGAGATCCGGATCGAACTTCGGCAGGAAGATCATCGAGGCACGCGCGAACAGCGTGACGTTGCTGGCCACGAACAGGCCGTGGGTGTGATAGATCGGCAGCGCGTGGATCAGCACGTCGTCCTTGGTGAAGCGCCAGTAGTCGACCAGCGACAGCGAGTTCGAGGCGAGATTGTCGTGGCTCAGCATCGCTCCCTTGGAGCGGCCGGTGGTGCCTGACGTGTAGAGGATAGCGGCGAGATCATCATTGCCGCGGGCCACCGTCTTGAACTCCGGGCTTGCCTTGTCGGCCGCGTCCGTCAGCGAACCCTTGCCGTCGGGGCCGAGCGTCTCGACCCTGGCGCCGACTTTCGCGGCGATCGCGCCGACGCCTTCAGCCTTGGAGGGATCGCACACCACCAGCGACGGCTCGGCGTCGGTGATGAAGTAGTCGAGCTCGTTCAGCGTATAGGCGGTGTTGAGCGGCAAATAGATCGCGCCGGCGCGCACGGTCGCAAGATAAAGCACGAGGCCCTGCACCGATTTTTCGGTCTGTGCTGCAACGCGATCGCCGACCTTGACGCCGCGCGAAACCAGCACGTTCGCCATCTGCCCGGTGCGCGCGATCAGGTCTGCATAGCTGATCTTGGTGCCGTCAAGCTGCTCGATCGCAATCCTGCCCGGATCGTCGAGACCATCGAACAGGCGGGAAAACAGGTTGGCGTTGGCGGCGGTGTTCATGCAACATCCCCTGAAGGGCAAGAAGGCCCGGGTGGCTTAGCAAAAACGCCCTTTGGAAAGCAACGGAGACAGTTTGCATGACAAATAATGGGAAACGCGTGGCCTGGGTGACGGGCGGCGGCACCGGCATCGGCGAGTCCGGGGCGGAATTCCTGGCGGCAGACGGCTGGACGGTGGTGGTCTCGGGCCGCCGCAAGGAGGAGCTGGACCGGGTGGTCGCCAACATCGCCAAGAAGGGCGGCAAGCCCGAGGCCATCCCGCTCGACGTCAGCAACAAGGAGAGCGTCAACAAGGCCGCCGAGCAGATATTGGCGAAGCACGGCCGCATCGATCTGCTGGTCAACAGCGCCGGCATCAACGTGCCGAAGCGGAGCTGGGCCCAGATGGAGCTCGAGGGCTGGGACAGGCTGGTCGAGATCAACCTCAACGGTGTGCTCTATTGCATGCATGCGGTGCTGCCGGCGATGCGCAAGCAGCAGGACGGCTGCATCATCAATGTCGCCTCGTGGGCGGGACGCCATGTCTCGAAGATGCCGGGGCCGGCCTACACCACGACCAAGCACGCGGTGCTCGCGCTGACCCATTCCTTCAACATGGACGAATGCGTCAACGGCCTGCGCGCCTGCTGCCTGTCGCCCGGCGAGGTCGCGACGCCGATCCTGAAACTGCGACCGGTGGTGCCAAGCGAAGCCGAGCAGGCCAGGATGCTGCAGCCCGAGGACGTCGGCCGCACCATCGCCTTCGTCGCCAGCATGCCGCCGCGGGTCTGCATGAACGAGATCCTGATCAGCCCGACCCACAACCGCGGCTTCATCCAGACGCCGGCAAGCCGGGATTAATCTTCGGTCCGTGTAGCCCGGATGGAGCGAAGCGTAATCCGGGATAGGTGCATCCGCCGATCCAGTCGCCCCGGATTGCGCTGCGCTCCATCCGGGCTACGGGCGCCAGTTTCGTAGGGTGGGCAAAGCGCAGCGTGCCCACCACCACGAGCGGAGTAGTTGATGGCGGGCACGCTGCGCTTTGCACACCCTACGGCCCCTATGGCCGCGCACCCCACGGCCACGCCCGCAGATAGTTTCAGCCATCACGATAAATTATCCCGCGAAACCGCGTCCCAAACCCTCCCGTAGCTGCGGCCAACGACGGCGCAATCGCATAGCCGCACCGTCGTTGCCTTTCATCCCCGGCGGCAGCTCCGCCGGTCATTGTTAGCCAAACGGGAGATTGTCCATGTTGAAACGTACAGCACTTCTCGCCGCCGCAGCATTCAGCGCGCTGGCGCTCACTGCGACCGTGATGGCGCCCGTCCGCGCCGAGGAAAAGACCGTGATGGTCGGCGGCGCCGCGATGTTCCCATCCAGGAACATCATCCAGAACGCGGTCAATTCCAAGGACCACACCACACTCGTCGCCGCGGTGAAGGCCGCCGGCCTCGTAGGCACTCTGGAAGGCAAGGGCCCGTTCACGGTGTTCGCGCCGACCAACGTGGCCTTCGGCAAATTGCCGGCCGGCACCGTCGAAACCCTGGTCAAGCCGGAGAACAAGGCGACTCTGACCAAGATCCTGACCTATCACGTCGTGCCCGGGAAGTATGAGGCGTCCAGCCTTGCCGACGGCAAGAAGCTCAGGACCGTCGAAGGCGAGGAACTGACCGTGAAGAAGCAGGATGGGAAGGTCTGGATCGGCGACGCCAAGGGCAATTGGTCGACGGTGACGATCTCCAACGTCAACCAGTCGAACGGCGTGATCCATGTGATCGACACCGTGTTGATGCCCGCCTCGTAGACTCTTGTTTTGACGCGTTTTCTTCACGCGAACCGGTGTCCACTTCGCTCGAAAACGCGCTTTACACCACACGCGCCTGTTTCATCCCCAGACAGGAAGCGTAAAGACCAGCGAGCCGGGGAAATCCGGCTCGCTTTTTTGTGACCGCGAGGCGCCGTTCGTCTCGCATTGGTACCAGGTGTCGCGGTAACAAGGCCCCGATCCGGGCGTATAAATACGTAACGAATTCCGAGCAGGAACAGCCATGTCGAGCCTTGCAGTCAGCGACGAGCACGCAGCCCCGGCCAGCAGCACGACCAGGGTGATCCAGCCGGCCTGGGTGCGGATCGTGCACTGGGTCAACGCGGTGGCGATGATCCTGATGATCATGTCGGGCTGGCAGATCTACAACGCCTCGCCGCTGTTCAACTTCACGTTCTCCCGCAGCATCACACTTGGCGGCTGGCTCGGCGGCGCGCTGCTCTGGCACTTTGCCGCGATGTGGCTGTTGATGGTCAATGGCCTGGTCTATCTCGTGCTTGGCTTCGTCACCGGCCGCTTCCGCAGGAAGCTGCTGCCGATCACGCCGGCGGGCGTGATCTCGGACACCAAGGCGGCGCTCACCTTCAAGCTCTCGCACAAGGATCTCGCCAAGTACAATTACGTGCAGAAGCTGCTGTATGCCGGCATCATCGTCGTCGGTGTGCTCATCGTGCTGTCGGGCCTGTCGATCTGGAAGCCGGTGCAGTTGCAGTGGCTGACCGCGCTGTTCGGCGGCTATGACGTCGCACGCTACGTCCACTTCATCTGCATGGCGCTGATCGTCGCCTTCCTCGTCGTTCACGTCGCGCTCGCGATCCTGGTGCCGAGAAGCCTGCGCGCCATGATCATCGGCCGCTAGGCATGATCCCGAAAAGTGGAAACCGGTTTTCGGAAAAGATCATGCCGAAAAAGAGTAGTTCAGGGAGAGAGACATGGGCCGTATGCGCAAGCTCCTGATCCCCGGTGTCGACAAGAAGCTCCTGGTCAAGGACGCTGTGAAGCTGATGCCCGACCTGACACGCCGGCGTTTCATCACCGGCGGCGCCAGCCTGGGGGCGCTGGCGCTGCTCACCGGCTGCGATGTTGTCGACAGCTCCTCGGCGGAAACGATGCTGGCGGAGGTCTCGAAGTTCAACGATGCGGTGCAGGCCTGGATGTTCAATCCGAACGCGCTGGCGCCGACCTTTCCGGAAAGCGCCGTTACAAAGCCGTTTCCGTTCAACGCCTATTACGATTTTGACGACGCGCCCGAGATCAACGGCAACGACTGGAAGCTGGAGGTGCGCGGCCTGGTCGAGAACAAGAAGCCATGGACGCTTGAGGAGCTCTACAAGCTGCCGCAGGTCAAGCAGGTCACGCGCCACATCTGCGTCGAGGGTTGGAGCGCGATCGGCAGCTGGACCGGCACGCCCTTACGCGATTTCCTGAAGCTCGTCGGCGCCGACACGCGCGCGAAGTATGTCTGGTTTCAGTGTGCCGACAAGGACGGCTACAACTCGCCGCTGGACATGCCGACCGCGCTGCATCCGCAGACCCAGATGACCTTCAAATTCGCCGACGAGATCCTGCCGCGCGCCTACGGCTATCCGATGAAGATCCGGGTGCCGACTAAGCTCGGCTTCAAGAACCCGAAATACGTGATCTCGATGGAAGTCACCAACGAGTACAAAGGCGGCTACTGGGAAGACCAGGGCTACAATTCGTTCAGTGGGAGCTGAACTCTCTCCCTCCGTCATTGCGAGCGGAGCGAAGCACTCCACCCACGGGCAAATCAGAATCGTAGGATGGGTGGAGCGCAGCGAAACCCATCATTCGCGCGGCTTGCTCTGAGGCTGATGGGTTTCGCTGCGCTCTACCCATCCTACGGGCTTGCGGCTCCTACGCTTTCACCGGGAGCCTCCGCTGGAACGCCGAGAGGATTGCGCCGACCGCCAGCATCGCGGCCGATATGTTCAGCGCGAACGACAGGCTGCCGACCGCATCGGTGATCGCGCCGACGACAATCGGTCCGATGGTCTGGCCGATCCCGAACGAGATCGTGAGCGCGGCGATTGCGGTCGGCCAGCACGATGGCGGATAGTTGAAGCGCACGAAGGCGGTGGTCGATCCCACCACCGCGAAGAAGGCCACGCCGAACACCAGGGCTGAGACCGCAAGCAACAGCGGCGAGTGTCCGAAGATCGGCAGTCCGGCACCGATCGCGTTGACGCCGAGGATGATCGTCGTGGCGAGCCCGCCGCGGTTGAGCCCAAGCACGCCTCGCCACACCCACGGCGTCACGAAAGCGCTCAGCCCGATCAGGCTCCAGAATGCGCTTTGCGCCAGCGCACCGCCGCCGGCGTCGCGCACATAGGCGATCATGAAGGTCATGTAGGCGATATAGCCGGCGCCGAACAGGAAATAGCCGCCGAGATAGATCACAACCGGCGCAATCGCGAACTTCGCCGAGGCTTCCTGCTTGGTCATGGCGTCGGCAGGGAAGGATGCGAGCCACAGCGGAATGGTCATGATGGCCGCAAGCAGCGTCATCGCCCACCATACGATCCACCACGAGCCCGGGCCGAACCATTGCAGCACGAACGGCGCCACCAGCCCCGACAACAGGATGCCGCTGCCGGGTCCGGCGTAGAACAGGCTGAGCAGGAAATTGGCACGTTCGGGCCGCGTCTGCGCGATCATCGCCGCGAGCGCGCCGCCGCCGACGAAGCCGGCCGCGGCGCCGAGGCCGGCGAGCAGCCGCGCAAAGCTCAGCACCACGAAGTTCCCGGTGACGGCGCAAAGCGCGAGCGAGACCACGCAAGCCAGCGTTCCCCAGCGCACCGACGCCACCAGCCCTAAGCGCCGGATCAGCCGCGCGGCGAGCAACGCGCCGATCAGGTATCCGGCAGCGTTGATGGTGTTCATGAAGCCCGCCGCCGAATAGGACCACACAAGCTGCTCGCGCATATCAGGCAGCACCAGCGAATAGGCGAAGCGGCCGATGCCGAGCCCGGCCGTCGGCGCCAGCGACAGGATCAGAATCAGCCGCGCGGGGTGCGCGGAAGACGAGGGAAGGTTGGGGGCTTTCACTGAGAACTCCGGCAGTGCCACATTTTGGCAGGCCTGGCCGTGCTTGCACAGGCCGCGCGCCGGGAATGGTGTCTTGCCAACCGCGCAACAGCGCTTTAGCACTCCGCGCGGATTTCCTTAGATCTCAAGGCAAAACACCCATGGCGACCCACAAGCTCCTGCTCCTGCCCGGCGACGGGATCGGCCCCGAAGTGATGGCGGAGGTGAAGCGCCTGATCGGTTGGCTCAAGGCGGAAGGAATCGCTGTTTTCGAGACTGAAGAAGGGCTGGTCGGTGGCGCCGCCTATGACGCGCACAAGGTCTCGATCTCGGAAGCGGACATGGCCAAGGCGAAAGCCGCCGATGCCGTGATCTTCGGCGCGGTCGGCGGGCCGAAATGGGACAGCGTTCCCTATGAGGCGCGGCCCGAAGCCGGCCTGTTGCGGCTGCGCAAGGATCTCGCCCTGTTCGCCAATCTGCGGCCAGCGGTGTGCTATCCAGCGCTCGCCGATGCCTCCAGCCTGAAGCGCGAGGCGGTCGAAGGGCTGGACATCATGATCGTGCGCGAGCTCACCGGTGGCGTCTATTTCGGCGAGCCGAAGACCATCACCGATCTCGGCAACGGCCAGAAGCGCGCCATCGATACCCAGGTCTACGACACCTACGAGATCGAGCGCATCGCCCGCGTCGCCTTCGACCTTGCGAAGAAGCGCCGCAACAAGGTGACCTCGATGGAAAAGCGCAACGTCATGAAGTCGGGCGTGCTCTGGAACGAGGTCGTCACCCAGGTGCACAAGCGCGAATATCCTGACGTGACGCTGGAGCATCAGCTCGCCGATTCCGGCGGCATGATGCTGGTGAAATGGCCGAAGCAGTTCGACGTCATCGTCACCGACAATCTGTTCGGCGACATGCTGTCCGATATCGCAGCGATGCTCACCGGCTCGCTCGGCATGCTGCCGTCGGCGTCGCTCGGCGAGACCGATGCCAAGAGCGGCAAGCGCAAGGCGCTGTACGAGCCGGTGCACGGCTCGGCGCCGGATATTGCCGGGAAAGGCCTTGCCAACCCGATCGCGATGATCGCCTCGTTCGGGATGGCGCTGCGCTATTCCTTCGACATGGGCGCGCTCGCCGACAAGCTCGATGCCGCGATCGCTGCCGTGCTCGCAAGCGGCCTGCGCACCGCTGATATCAAGTCGGAGGGGACGACGTCAGCCTCGACGACGCAGATGGGCGAAGCAATCCTGAAGGAATTGCAGAAGTTGCACGCCTAACACTCCGGCCGCAGCACCGGTGTCGTCCCGGCCTTGAGCCGGCATAATCGTTGGTGGAAAAGTTCGTAGCCCGGATGAAGCGCAGCGCAATCCGGGGCTGCTTTATCCGCGGAGAGACTTGTCCCGGATTGCGCTGCGCTCCATCCGGGCTACAGGCTCAGTACAGCGGGAACCGGGTCGGCTCGCCGCCCAAATCCGACGGCGGGTTGAGTGGCTGGCGGTCGATCGGCCGATTGAGGTTTTCCCGCGCGAAGTCCGGGTAGCCGAACGGCGACGGAAACGCGTAATCCTGGAACTTGCGGTCGCCCGGCAGCACCTCGGTGCCTGCATCGAGCCAGGAACGGGTGGTCACGAAGACCCGGGTGCGCGGCCCCTGCTGATAGGAACGGTTGGGGCCTTGGGCGCCGTAAGTGACCCGGCCGTCGCGGTCATACTGCAGCCGCTGCTGCTCGCGCTTGGTCTGGGCATCAGCCGGGCTGGTGAGGAGACCGACCACCGCCGCGGCGGTAGCAAGAAATACCGCGAGCCTGGTCGCAGCAAAGAATTTGGCAGTCATTTCATCCTCGTCACTGTGCCCCGAGCGGGACCGGCAGATCGCCCCCTCTGATTTGGTCACATTGTAGCCTTGGCGCAACGGCCGCCACTAGGTCAAAAGCGCCACACCCGCGTGCAATAATGCCGCGGCAAGCGCAAAAGTTTCATGAAAACCAGTGCCTTGCCGCGATGTCGCCATCATCGAAGGGGCACCGCAGCCGGTAGCGCGCGGCGCCAGCGTGATTACATCATGTCACCTGAACAGGCGGCCGGACCGGCAGTGCGCTACGACTAACGTTGTCTTAACGGCGTTTCTCGCATAGAAGCGCTGCGCTTCCCGATCCGCCGGATGCGGCAGGCGAGCATTTTTCCTCGGAGAGTGAACGATGGGTTACAAAGTCGCGGTGGTGGGTGCGACCGGTAATGTCGGGCGCGAAATGCTCGGCATTCTGGACGAGCGCAAATTCCCGGCTGACGAGGTGGTGGCGCTGGCCTCGCGCCGCAGCGTTGGCATCGACGTCTCCTATGGCGACCGGACCTTGAAGGTCAAGGCGCTCGAGCATTACGACTTCTCCGACGTCGACATCTGCCTGATGTCGGCGGGTGGCGCGGTGTCGAAGGAATGGTCGCCGAAGATCGGCGCAGCCGGTGCCGTCGTGATCGACAATTCGTCGGCCTGGCGCATGGACCCGGACGTGCCGCTGATTGTGCCGGAGGTGAATGCGGACGCGGCTGCGGGCTTCACCAAGAAGAACATCATCGCCAACCCGAACTGCTCGACCGCGCAGCTCGTGGTCGCGCTGAAGCCCTTGCACGACAAGGCGACGATCAAGCGCGTCGTGGTCTCGACCTATCAGTCGGTCTCAGGCGCCGGCAAGGATGCGATGGACGAACTGTTCTCGCAGACCAAGGCCGTCTACACCAATGACGAGCTGATCAATAAGAAATTCCCGAAGCGCATCGCCTTCAACGTCATCCCCCACATCGACGTCTTCATGGAGGACGGCTACACCAAGGAAGAGTGGAAGATGATGGCGGAGACCAAGAAGATTCTTGATCCCAAGATCAAGCTTTCCGCGACCTGCGTGCGCGTGCCGGTCTTCGTCGGCCATTCGGAAGCGGTCAATATCGAGTTCGAGAACCCGATCACGGCGGACGAGGCGCGCAACATCCTGCGCAATGCGCCAGGCTGTCTCGTGATCGACAAGCAGGAGCCCGGCGGCTACGTCACGCCCTATGAGGCCGCGGGCGAGGACGCCACCTATATCAGCCGCATCCGCGAGGACGCGACGGTGGAGAACGGGCTCGTGCTGTGGTGCGTGTCGGACAATCTGCGCAAGGGCGCCGCGCTGAATGCGGTGCAGATCGCCGAATGCCTGATCAACCGCAAGCTGCTCACCGCCAAGAAGAAGGCGGCTTGAGGGACGCGCCGATTGGTGAATGACTGGGGAGCCGGAATCGATGACCGACGAGCCGGCGACCTATCGGCCTGATCCCAGGCTGAAACGCATCGAGACCGTCTTCGAAAGCCTGATCTTCAACAGCCGCTGGCTGATGGCGCCGTTCTACTTCGGCCTCGTCGTCAGCCTCGCCGTGCTGCTCTACAAGTTCGTCGCGCTGTTGTGGGAGTTCATCCTGCACGTGCCGTATGCCAAGGAATCCGACATCATCCTCGGCGTGCTCAGCCTCATCGATGTGTCGCTGACCGGCAATCTGATCCTGATCGTGGTGTTCTCGGGCTATGAGAACTTCGTCTCCAAGATCGATCCCGCCGGCCATCCGGACTGGCCGGATTGGATGACCAAGGTCGATTTCGGCGGCCTGAAACAGAAGCTGCTTGCCTCGATCGTGGCGATCTCGGCGATCCAGGTGCTGAAAGCCTTCATGAATATCGACGTGATCTTCGACGCGCAGAAGATGGGATGGCTGGTCGGCGTCCACCTGGTGTTCGTGATCTCGACCCTGATCCTGGCCCTGTCGGACCGCTGGGGCGCTGGTCACGGGGCGGATTGATTGGCGAATACGGAGTAGCGAATAGCGAGTGGAGTTACCCTATTCGCTACTCGCCATTCGCGCACTTACGAATTCCTTCGTCGTCCTGTCGAGCACGAATAGCGAGCCTTCGGCGACGCCGAAATAGGCGCCATGCAGGTTCGTCTCGCCGTTCTGCACCCGCTCGCGCACGAACGGGAATGTCATCAGGTTCTCGATCGAGCGGAACACCGCGGCTTTCTCGATCCGGATGGTGAAATCCTGCATCGTCTCGTGCTCGCGCTGCTCGACCACCTCGCCGGGCTTGATGAACATCTGCATCCATTTGCCGATGAAGTCGCCGGGCGACAGCGGCTGGATTTTATCGATAAAGGCGCGGATGCCGCCGCATTGGGCGTGGCCGAGCACTACGATGTGCTTCACCTTGAGAACGTTGACGGCATATTCCAGCGCTGCCGAGACGCCGTGGGCGCCGCTGTCGGGCTGGTAGACCGGAACCAGGTTGGCGACGTTGCGCACCACGAACAGTTCGCCCGGCCCGGCATCGAAGATCACTTCCGGCGAGACGCGGGAATCGCAGCAGCCGATCACCATCACCTCCGGCGACTGGCCGCGCTCGGACAAATCGCGGTAGCGCGATTGTTCCGTGGGCAGCCGTTGCGTGGCGAAAGCCCGGTAGCCGTCGAGCAGATGTCTCGGAAAGCGCTCCATGCCCTTGCCTAACCACAAGCCGATGACCGGAACAAGGCTTTCGGACCGAGGGCCGAAATGATAGGCGGGATGGAAACGATCGAAAGGAAACGACCATGACCCGCCCGCGCCGCAGCCTGTTGTTCATGCCCGGATCCAACGCGCGGGCGCTGGAGAAAGGGCGCAACCTGCCGGCCGACGGCATCATCCTCGACCTCGAGGATTCGGTGGCGCCGGATGCCAAGGGCCTGGCGCGGGACCAGATCGCGGCTGCCGTGGCGGCCAAGGGTTTTGGCAAGCGCGAGGTGCTGATCCGGATCAACGGCCTCGATACGCCATGGTGGGTCGACGACGTCGGCATGGCCGGCAAGGCACAGCCCGACGGCATCCTGGTTCCCAAGGTCTCTACCGTTGACGACCTCAACGCGATCGCCGACCGCCTGAGCGACATCAACGCCCCTGCCTCGATCCGGGTCTGGGCCATGATCGAGACCGCGCGTGCGGTGCTGCATGCAGAGGAACTCGCTGCGGCCTCGAAGGATTCCGAAACCCGCCTTGCCGGTTTCGTGTTCGGCCCGAACGACATTTCGCGAGAAACGCGGATCAAGATGCAGCCCGGCCGTGCAACCATGATCCCGATGATCACCCATTGCATCCTGGCGACTCGTGCGCACGGCCTGGAGATCCTCGACGGCCCCTATAGTGACTTCGCCAATGTCGATGGCTTTGCCGCCGAATGCGCACAAGCGCGTGATCTCGGCTTCGACGGCAAGACACTGATCCATCCGGGCCAGATCGAAGCCTGCAACGCGATCTTCACCCCGCCGGCGGAAGAAGTCGCGGAAGCGCGCAAGATCATCGCCGCATTCGAGAAGCCGGAGAATGCCTCGCGCGGCGCGATCCAGATCGACGGCCGCATGGTGGAGCGGCTCCACGCCGAGATGGCGCGGCGCACGATCGCGATTGCGGATGCGATCGCAGCGATGAGGCATTGACACGATCCGCTGTCGTCCCGGCTTTCGCCGGGACGACAGATCAGCCAAATCTCTCGGCGGCCCAGGCGTAGAGACTGCCGGGGATCGGCGCTTCACCGCCGCGTCCCTTCGGCGAGATGTGCAGGCCGATGACGT
This sequence comes from Bradyrhizobium sp. Ai1a-2, assembly GCF_000426245.1. Classification (GTDB taxonomy): domain Bacteria; phylum Pseudomonadota; class Alphaproteobacteria; order Rhizobiales; family Xanthobacteraceae; genus Bradyrhizobium. Next base: position 92,142 of record NZ_AUEZ01000023.1, read on the forward strand.
CGGGGTTGCCCAGCAATTTCGAGACGTCGCGCGGCTCGAAGAACAATTTCGGTTCCGCATGCACGGCATAGAACGACTGCTTCGGCAGGGCGTATTGCAACTCCCCCGCGCGGCGGGCGAGTGCGGTGAGTGCCGGCGGGCCATAGAGCGAGATCCGGATGTCGGAGAGGCGCTGGGAAACGCCGCGCAGACGCCGCAACGCGAAGACGATGCGGTGGCGAAGCGCGAGCCATTCCGGCGTCAGCTCCTCCTGCTTCATCAACCCTTCGAAGGCGCGCACGATCGGATCGTCCGGCGGCAGATAAAGCACGGAGTTGCCGAGCTGGCGCGGCCGCTCCCAGGCGAAATAAGGCTTATCTGGATCGATCTCGATGGGCTTCAACAGCAGCACGTCGGCATCGAGCCAAAGGCCGGTACGCTCGGCCATCAGACGCATGCGGAAAAAATCGCTGAACTGCAGGATGGTCCAGCCGCGCCAGCTCCCGTCTGGCTCCGGCGGGCGCAGTTTCTCGGAGAACGCATGCGGCAGCATCGCTTCGGCCTCAGCGTTGCCGACGCCGTCGGGTAAGCCGGGCAGCGGATCGAAACTGTAGACAGTGACCTTGTGGCCGGCGGCGACCTGCGAACGCAGGCAGGTCTGCCGCAGCCGGTCGAGCGGACCATGCCAGAAGGTGACGACGTCCGGGCGCATGCGTCGTCCCTCTAGAGCATGATCCGGAAAAGTGGAAGATCAGGCCCAGGCGCGCTCGCGGCTGGCCTTGGTCTCGTAGTCGTCGATCGACGACTTCTTCTCCATCGTCAGCCCGATATCGTCGAGGCCGTTGATCAGGCAGTGCTTGCGGAACGGGTCGATCTCGAACTTCACGACGCCGCCGTCGGGTCCGCGGATTTCCTGGTTCGCCAGATCGATCGTCAGCGTGGCATTGGCGCCGCGCTCGGCGTCGTCGAACAGCTTGTCGAGGTCTTCCTGGGCAACGCGGATCGGCAGAATGCCGTTCTTGAAGCAGTTATTGTAGAAGATGTCGCCGAACGAGGTCGAGATCACGCAGCGGATGCCGAAGTCGAGCAGCGCCCAGGGCGCGTGCTCGCGGCTCGAGCCGCAGCCGAAATTGTCGCCGGCGACCAGGACCTTGGCGTTGCGATAGGCAGGCTTGTTGAGCACGAAATCGGGATTTTCGCTGCCGTCGTCCTTGTAGCGCTGCTCCGAGAAAAGCCCCTTGCCAAGGCCGGTGCGCTTGATGGTCTTCAGATACTGCTTGGGGATGATCATGTCGGTGTCGACATTGATGATCTTCAGCGGCGCCGCGACGCCCTCCAGCTTCGTGAATTTTTCCATCGATCGCACTTCCCGGTTCAAGGTGGGACGAGGTTATCTATCCCGAAAAACCCCCTGTAAAAAGGTTAATTTGCGCATGGGGCCTTTGTCTGACGCGTTTTCTTCACGTGAACCGGGGCCACTTCGCGCGAAAACGCTTTAGCCTGCGGCGGCCTCGATCGCCTCCATATCGGCGTCCGAAAGGCCGAAATGGTGGCCGATTTCGTGGACCAGGACGTGGCGGACGATATGGCCGAGCGTCTCCTCGTGCTCGGCCCAATAATCGAGGATCGGCCGCCGGTAGAGCCAGATCATGTTGGGCAGGCGCGGGATGTCGCTGTGGCCCTGGTGCGGGAGGCCTACGCCCTGGAACAGGCCGAGCAGGTCGAACTCGCTTTCGCAGCCCATCTCGTCCATGACCTCGTCGGTCGGAAAATCGTCGACGCGGATGATCACGCCTTCGCAAAGACTGCGAAAACGTTCGGGCAGGCGCTCGAAAACGTCGTGCGCCATGGCCTCCATTTCGGCGAGCGATGGCGCTTTGGCTGTGGTCCACATGGCGCCTGTTTAGCGCGAGTTTCGCACAGGGCGCCAGCGCTGTTGACCTTGTCGCGGCAATCGGAGACCGTACGCCGCGCGAACTGGATTTTGGGTGGGCGTGATGCGACGGATCGTGATGGGAGCGTCACTGGCAGCTTTGGCGGGAGCCTCGTTGCCGGTTGCTGGCGCGCAGGCGCAAACGGCGCCATCGACCGGGGCTGCCGTGCAGGCGGCTGCGCCCACCATCTCCGAGGCCTCCGCGCAACGTCGGCGGCCGCTGCGGCGCATTCCGATCTACCGCCAAGATCACTGGGAACCGGACGTCATCCCGCGCTACAACCCGGGCCCCAATGCCGTGCGCGATTGCACCGCCACCTATGTGCAGGAATATCGGCCAAGCGGAACCGTGATCACGCCGCGCATGCACTGCTTCTGGCGCCCCGGCTAGCTTCCCGCTACGAGCATCGCCACTCTGCAGACAGGCAAGGAACTGAAACGCGCAGTTTCGCGTTCACTTTCGCGGCGCAGGTTTATTCCCTCCACATTCACGTCGTCCGCTTCTGCCTGCGATCTGCGTCGCGGCAGCCTGACCTGATTCGATTCGAATCGATGGCTGCGGACGTGACATCCGAGGACGTTCGGGAGAACAAAAAAATGAAAGTGACAAAACTTCTGGGGCTGGTTGCCGCCGGCTCACTGCTTGCTCTTGCCGTGCCGGGCGAGCGCGCTCATGCGGTCTCGCTGAACAGCCCCGGCGCAGCTGCGGCGGTTCAGGATGCTCCGAAGCAGATGTCGGGGACGACCGAGGTGCGCTGGCACCCCCGCCGCTATCACCGTTGGCACCGCTGGCATCGCCGGGGCTGGCGCCGCTGACAGGCGCGTTGCATTCTGAGCGCACAGGCCCGTGAATAGCGGGCCTGTTTTCATTTTCAGCCGGGAAAGTTTCCATTTCAGCCAAGAAACAGGCATGATCGCTCCCGTTATCGCCCGCTCGATTGCTGGAGGAGTCTTCTCATGAAGGGTTGGATCGGCGCCGCGCTGGTCGCAGGTGGCATGGTATTGGCAGCGCCGGCGTCAGTGACGTCAGCCGCGGCAGCGCCGCAGCGAATCGTCACGCCAAAGGCTAATGCAGGAGCCACTGATCTCAGTGCGCGCCGCTATCACCGGCGCTATGACCGCCACTACGGTTACGGGTCATACGCCGGGTTCTACTATCGGCCCTATTCCTCCTACTACGGGTACCGCGGGCGGCCTGCCTATTACGAGCCATATCCATACTACGCGCCATACGCTTACGGCTTTCGATTCGGTCCGTTGGTGTGGTGAGGCGCTAAGCGCCTCCACACAAACGCTTGATTGCCGATCCTCCGTTCGCGCGCGTCGCATTCACGGCATGTTCAGTGCGCTGTCACTAGCGTCGTGACGGCAGCGACCGCACATGCATGCGACGATGACCCACGCCGTCGATGCGGCGTGATTTCGGTTGCGCGCTTCGTGGAGGTTTTTTGGAATGAGGAGGCGACAATTCGCTCGCGGCATGATCGGCCGCCTCGGTCTTATGGCGGCTGCGGTCATCGTGCTGGCGACAGCGACGCAGCCTGCCGAGGCGCTGTCAGTGGCAAGCCCGCTCACCGTGCCGGCGACGAAGGCTGCGACTGACGGACACGCCACCGAGGTGCGATTTGGCGGCCATGGCGGCGGCGGATTCCGCGGTGGTGGTTTCCGTGGTGGCGGCTTCCGTGGCGGTGGCGCCGCATTCCATCGTGGCGGTGGTTTTCGCGGCGGCGGTTTTGGCTTTCATCGCGGTTACCGCTACGGCGGCTTCCACCGCTACTACGGCTTCCACCGGCGTCATTTTCACCGTGGGTTCTACTACGGGTCGTCGTACTACCATCCACGCCGTTGCCGGGTCGTCTGGACCCATTACGGCCCGCGCCGAATCTGCCGCCCCTGGTGGCATAGGCGTGCGTACTGGTGAGGCTTCGCAGCCAGGGTAGAGCGCAAGCGTAACCCGGGATCGGTCGCAACAGAGGGCAGATATGTCCCGGGTTGCGCGGTCCGCTCCACCCGGGCTGGAGCGTTTTCGAGCGAAGTGGATACCGGTTCGCGTGAAGAACACGCGTCAAAACAAGAATCTGGAGCTTCGGTTCTGCTTCAATCAGAACCGAAAATGCTCTAGTCCCAGTCCCTGAACTTCCAGGATTTCAGCTTCCAGGGCGTGAGATTCTCGACCCGCCATTGAGCCCAGCGGTCCGGCGGCCAGTGGCTGAGGCGCGAGGTCTCCTTGGCGACGGGTGCAGGGTCAATCACGCGCGGCATGGTGCGGCGCCGGTTCTGGCGCGTCGCCTCGCTGATCATATCGATATATTCGCGCTTGTCGGCCATGGCTGGCTCCTTGCGAAACGATGCATCCGCAAGGAGCAAGTCTGCGCCTCGTCGCTTAACGAGGCGTTTCCGAGATTGATCGAGGTTGAGAGATAGGCGGTTAACGCCACTCCCTCACGTCGACGAAATGCCCGGCGATTGCCGCGGCGGCCGCCATTGCCGGCGACACTAGGTGGGTGCGGCCCTTGAAGCCCTGTCGTCCCTCGAAGTTGCGGTTCGAGGTAGAGGCGCAGCGCTCTTCCGGCTTCAGCTTGTCCGGGTTCATGGCGAGGCACATCGAGCAGCCCGGCTCGCGCCACTCAAAGCCGGCCTTGATGAAGATCTTGTCGAGACCTTCGGCCTCCGCCTGCTCCTTCACGATGCCGGAGCCCGGCACGATCATCGCGTTGACGTTTGCATTCACCGTCTTGCCCTCGGCGATCTTGGCGGCGGCGCGCAGATCCTCGATGCGGCCGTTGGTGCAGGAGCCGATGAAGACGCGGTCGAGCTTGATGTCGGTGATCTTCGTGCCCGCTGTCAGGCCCATATATTTCAGCGCGCGATGCTTGGAGAGGCGCTTGGCCTCGTCTGCGATCTTGTCGGGATCCGGCACGAAGCCGGTGACAGAGATAACGTCCTCGGGCGAGGTGCCCCAGGTCACGATCGGCGGCAGCTTTGCTGCGTCCAGCCGGAGTTCGTGGTCGAAATGCGCGCCGTCGTCGGAACGTAGCGTCTCCCAGTAGCGCATCGCGGCATCCCAGGCCTCGGCCTTCGGCGCCTTGGGGCGGCCGCGCAGGAAGTCGAACGCCTTCTCGTCGGGCGCGACCAGGCCGGCGCGCGCGCCGCCCTCGATCGACATGTTGCAGACGGTCATGCGGCCTTCCATCGACAGCGCGCGGATCGCCTCGCCGGCATATTCCAGCACGTAGCCGGTGCCGCCGGCGGTGCCGATCTCGCCGATGATGGCGAGGATGATGTCCTTGCCGGTCACGCCTTCGGGCAATTTGCCGTCGACGGTGACGCGCATGTTCTTCGCCTTCTTCTGGATCAGCGTCTGCGTCGCCAGAACATGCTCGACCTCTGATGTGCCGATGCCGTGCGCGAGCGCGCCGAACGCGCCATGCGTCGAGGTGTGGCTGTCACCGCAGACGATGGTGGTGCCGGGCAGGGTGAAACCCTGCTCGGGGCCGATGACGTGGACGATGCCCTGGCGCTTGTCGAACTCGTTGTAATATTCGATGCCGAATTCCTTGGCGTTCTCGGCGAGCGCCTTGATCTGTTCGATGCTCTCAGGATCGGGGTTCGGTTTGGTGCGGTCGGTGGTCGGCACGTTGTGGTCGACGACGGCCAGCGTCTTTTGCGGCGCGCGCACCTGGCGGCCGGTGGCGCGCAAGCCTTCGAACGCCTGAGGCGAAGTGACTTCGTGCACCAGATGCCGGTCGATATAGATCAGGCAGGTGCCGTCTTCGGCTTCGTGCACCAGATGATCGTTCCAGATCTTGTCATACAGAGTGGTCGGTTTGGACATGAGCGTCAGCTCCAGCAATGTTGTGGTAGCGGATCGGCGCGGCAGCGCGCCGGGGCAAACGAAAGGTCGGCGCAGCGTCAAGCCGCGCGCCTAAGCTCCGACGTCGCCGAGGTCGCAAAGCGCCCGAAGAACCGGCCAGGCAGCCGCGAGCGATCGTCGATCACGACGCGCTGGATGGGCTCGATGCTGGTCTGATCTGGAACCATTCTACAAATATATAGCAGGCCAATCCGGAATCGCGAGTGCTTTCAATGCGCGTCAGGATGCGCCATATGCGCGATTGCGTGACCCTCATGCGTGCCCTCACCCTTCGAGACGCGCGTTCCGCGCTCATCAGGATGAGGGATGGGCAATTGGGTCCGCTGTAACAGCGACAACAAAAAAGCGCGGGGCTGGCCCCGCGCTTTTCATCACATCCGCGGTTTGGCGGAGGAAACCTACTCGTTGACCGCGGCGGCGCGATCCTGCTTGTCCTGCTTCTCGACGATGCGGGCCGACTTGCCGCGGAGATTGCGCAGGTAATAGAGCTTGGCGCGACGGACCTTGCCGCGGCGCACCACCTTGATCGAGTCGATCATCGGAGACATCACCGGGAAGACGCGTTCCACGCCCTCGCCATAGGAGATTTTGCGCACCGTGAAGCTCTCGTTGAGGCCGGAGCCGGAACGGCCGATGCAGACGCCTTCATAGGCCTGCACGCGGGTGCGGTCGCCTTCGACCACCTTGACGTTGACGATCACGGTGTCGCCGGGCGCGAATTCCGGGATCTGCTTGGTCGCGGCGAGCTTGTCGTATTGCTCTTTTTCAAGCTGCTGGATGAGGTTCATTGAAATCTCCATCGGCGGCGCGCCCAGCACCGGCGCGGGCTGCGCAAGAAATTCGGTCTATCCTGATTGCGGATTTGGGCGCTCCTATAAGGCAAAGCGGAGGCTTTGTCACCCGTCTGTCGTGTTTTTTGTGCCGCGCCGTGCGGCCCACAAATCCGGCCGCCTGGCCCGGGTCAGGGCCTCGGATTGGGCCCGCCGCCAGGCTGCAACCTTGGCGTGATCGCCCGAAGTGAGGATTTCCGGGATCTGGCGGCCCTCGAACTCCTGCGGGCGGGTATATTGAGGGTACTCCAGTAGTCCTTCGGAGAAGCTTTCGTCCACCCCCGAGGCCTGTTTGCCCATGACCCCCGGCAATAGCCGCACACAGGCGTCGATCAGGGCCATGGCGGCGATTTCCCCGCCCGAGAGCACATAGTCCCCGATCGAGACCTCCTGGAGCCCGCGGGCCTCGATCACCCGCTCATCGATTCCCTCGAAACGGCCGCAGATGACGAGGGGGCCCGGGCCGGACGCGAGTTCCGCGACCAGGGCCTGGGTCAGTGGCCGACCCCGCGGGCTCATCAGCAGCCGTGGCCGGTCCGGCGCGATGTCGGCCGCATCGATGGCAGCGGCGAGGATATCGGCACGGAGCACCATGCCGGGCCCGCCGCCGGCCGGGGTGTCGTCGACGCTACGGTGCCTGTCGGTCGCGGAATCCCTGATGTCCCGCGTTTCCAGCGCCCACAGGCCGGAGGCAAGCGCTCGGCCCGCCAGGCTAACGCCAAGCGGCCCGGGGAACATCTCCGGGAACAGGGTGAGAATGGTGGCGCGCCAGATCATGCTCGAATTATCGCCAAGGATTCGGGATCGTCATACGCGGGCCTGACCCGCGTATCCATCCTCTTCGAAGGATCACAGCTCCGGGCTGGTCCCGTCCTCGCCCTCGATTTCGCTGGGCAGTTCGACGATCACCCGTCCGCCTGCGATGTCGATGGTCGGCACGACAGCATTGGTGAACGGCAGCAGCATCGTCACACCTTGCGCCGGCGCGATCTCGATGATGTCGCCGGCGCCGAAATTATGGATCGCGATGACCTTGCCAAGCGGCTGGTCGGCGGTCGTGACAGCGGCAAGGCCGACCAGGTCGGCGTGGTAGTATTCGTCGTCGTCGGTTTCGGGCAATCGTTCGCGCGGAACGTACAGCTCGAGGCCGTTCAGCCGCTCGGCCTCGTCGCGCGTGGACACGCCCTTGAACGTTGCGACCAGATGGTCCTTGGCCTCGCGGACATGCGTCACCTCGAACTGGCGCGCGCCGTCCTTGGTCAAGAGCGGGCCGTAATGCTTCACGGCCAGCGGGTCTTCGGTGAAGGTCCAAAGCTTAACGGCGCCGCGCACGCCATGCGCAGCGCCGATCCGAGCAACGCAAACCGGTGCGGGCACCGTCGTGCGCCGAAAGGATTAAGCCGACTTCGCGGCGGCTTCGGCCTGAGCCTTGCGCTCCTTGCGCGGCACAGCCTTTTCCGGGTTGTTGCGCGCGGCGCGCTTGACGATGCCGGCGGCGTCGAGGAAGCGGGTGACGCGGTCCGACGGCTGCGCGCCCTTGGCGAGCCAGGCCTTCACCTTGTCCATGTCGAGCTTCAACCGCGCCTCGCTGTCCTTGGGCAGCAGCGGATTGAAGTGGCCGAGCCGCTCGATGAAGCGGCCGTCACGCGGGAAGCGCGAGTCGGCGACGACGACGTGATAGACCGGACGCTTCTTGGTGCCGGCGCGCGCAAGACGGATAACGACAGACATTTGGTTCTCCTGATGACTGATTTAATTGCAGTGATTGGTGAATTGATCGCGATTATTTCTTCTTCCCCGGAAGACCGCCGAGGCCCGGCAGTGTCGGCTTGCCGCTGAGGCCGGTGAGCCCCGGCAGATTCGGCAGGCCCTGGCGCAGGCCGACGGGAAGGTCTTTCGGCAGGTTCGGCAGGCCGCCACCGGGCGCGCCCTGCATCTTCTCGGCCAGCGCCTTCATCTCTTCCGGCGAGGGCGGCTTCATGCCGCCGCCAAAGCCCATCGCCTGCGCGATGCCGGCGAGCGGGCCGCGCTTGCCCGAACCCATGGCCTTCATCATGTCGGACATGTTCCGGTGCATCTTAAGGAGCTTGTTCACCTGCTCGACATTCTGGCCGGCGCCGGCAGCGATGCGCTTCTTGCGGCTGGCCTTGAGGATATCCGGGTTCTTGCGCTCCTGCCGCGTCATCGAATCGATGATCGCGACCTGGCGCTTTAATATCTTGTCGTCGATCCCGGCGGCGGCGATCTGGTTCTTCATTTTCGCAACGCCGGGCATCATGCCCATCAGGCCGCTGATGCCGCCCATGTTCGCCATCTGCGTAAGCTGCTCGCGCATGTCGTTGAGGTCGAACTGACCCTTGCGCATCCGCTCGGCGGTGCGCGCGGCCTTTTCGGCATCGATATTGGCCGCGGCACGCTCGACCAGCGACACCACGTCGCCCATGCCGAGGATGCGGCCGGCGATACGGCTCGGATGGAAGTCCTCGAGCGCGTCGGTCTTTTCGCCGGTGCCGATCAGCTTGATCGGCTTGCCGGTGACCGCGCGCATCGAGAGTGCGGCGCCGCCGCGGCCGTCGCCGTCGATGCGGGTCAGCACGATGCCGGTCAGCCCGACGCGCTGGTCGAACGAGCGCGCGAGATTGACCGCGTCCTGGCCGGTCAGGGAGTCCGCGACCAGCAGCACTTCATGCGGGTTGGCGACGGCTTTGATCTCGGCCGCTTCCGTCATCATCTCTTCGTCGAGCGTGGTGCGGCCGGCGGTGTCGAGCAGCACGACGTCGTAGCCGCCGAGCTTGCCGGCCTCGATCGCGCGGCGCGCGATCTGCGGCGGCTTCTGGCCGGCGACGATCGGCAGCGTCGGGATCTCGAGGTCGCGGCCGAGCACGGCCAATTGTTCCATCGCCGCCGGACGATAGACGTCGAGGGACGCCATCAGCACCTTGCGCTTGTCGCGCTGGACCATGCGGCGGGCGAGTTTGGCGGTGGTGGTCGTTTTACCGGAACCCTGCAGGCCGACCATCATGATCGGAACCGGCGGCACCGTATTGAGGTCGATGGTCTGGCCGTCGGAGCCGAGGGTGGCCACCAGTTCGTCATGGACGATCTTGACCACCATCTGGCCGGGGGTGACCGACTTGACGACGGTGGCGCCGACCGCCTGCTCGCGCACGCGGTCGATGAAACTCCTGACAACCTCGAGGGCGACGTCGGCCTCGAGCAGCGCGCGGCGCACTTCGCGCATCGCGGCATCGACATCCTTTTCGGTGAGCGCACCGCGCCCCGTCAGCCGATCAAGGATGCCACCAAGCTTTTCCGACAGATTGTCGAACAATGCCGTTGTCCTTTGTTGCGCCCGCAGGCACCTCAGTCACTTGCCGTCATACCCCGCGAAGGCGGGGTAGCCAGTACGCGGCGGCGTCTCGATTCCGGCCGAGCCGCTCCGGGTTACTGGATCACCCGCCTTCGCGGGTGATGACAACCTGGGTGTCCCGACGCAGAACGCCAAGACGATGTTCCAAACACTTTCGCGCCCGAGGGCGCACAGCGCTGTCGGGCGTTGACCTCCAGTCTCACGGACCGGGCGGCGGGTCGAAAAGAGCGAGCTTTCCGAGAAAGTGGCGGCGTTAAACCCCCGCTGGCGCCGAAAGTCAAGGAAAAGTCGGGTGACGTAATCCAAATTGAACCCGTAACGACATGAAAATACTTATGTTTCGATTATCCGTTCCGATTTATGTATTCCGCCATATAGATTTCAACGCCATTATCGCGTGATCAGGCCCGTGCCCATCACCCGTCGCCGCATCTTTGGACTGTTCGCCGGCGCTGCCGCCGTGATCGGCGTGCCGTCGGTTTGGATTACCCGCATGAAGACCTATGACGGCCCCATCTCAGATCATTTCGATGGCTTGCGCTTCTTCGATCCCAATGGCACGGCGCCGAAATCGCTCGGTGAGGTGCTGCGCTGGCAGTTCGGCGGCGAACGGAAGCGCGTGGACTGGCCCGACTGGGTGCCAAGTCTCTACGCCGATACGCCGCCGCCGCGGGTTGAGGGCGACAAGGTGCGGTTGTCCTTTGTCGGCCATGTGAGCTGGCTGATCCAGACCGCGGGCCTCAACATCCTGGTCGATCCGGTGTGGTCGATGCGCGCCTCGCCCTTCTCCTGGGCGGGACCGAAGCGGCACAACGATCCCGGCATCGCCTTCGAGGCGTTGCCTGACATCGATGTCGTGCTGGTGTCGCACGGCCACTATGATCATCTCGACCTCGCGACGCTGTCGAAGCTTGCGGCCAAATTCTCACCGCGCGTGCTCACGCCGCTCGGCAACGACGTCGCCATGCGCGAGGCGGACGGCGCGATCAAAGCCGAAGCGTTCGACTGGCAGGATCGTGTCGAACTCGGCAATAGCGTTGCCGTGACGCTGGTGCCGACCCGGCACTGGACGGCGCGCGGGCTGTTCGACCGCAACAAGGCGCTGTGGGCGAGTTTCGTGTTGGAGACGCCGGTCGGCAAACTCTACATCGTCTGCGATTCCGGCTATGGCGACGGTGGGCATTTTCGCCGTGTCGCTGACGCCCACGGCCCGCTGCGGCTCGCGATCCTGCCGATCGGCGCCTATGAGCCACGCTGGTTCATGCGCGACCAGCACATGAATCCCGCTGATGCGGTGAAGGCATTTGCCGATTGCGGCGCCGCGCAGGCGCTGGCGCATCACCACGGCACGTTCCAGCTCACCGATGAAGGCATCGATGCACCGACAATCGCGCTCGGCGAGGCGCTGGACCAGGCGGAAGTCCCGCGGGACAAATTCGCGGTGCTGAAGCCAGGGCAGGTGTTTGAGATTTAAGTGGTCGTCGATATGTGGGTCGTCGTCCCGGCCAAGCGAAGCGCGGAGCCCGGACCCACAACCACCGATCTTGATTATCGAGAAAACTGTCGCCCCAGCTTCGCCCAGCCACGCAATCCCGTGGTTACGGGTCCCGGGTCAAGCCCGGGACGACATCATCACCCATTCGGCTCGCCTATTGCTTCGGCTTGATCGCCCAGGACACGTTGACCGAAACCGACAGCGTCTCCTCGCCCGGTGCAACGGGAGCTGCCGTTGCCATGGGCGCTGTCATCTTGCCGCGGAAGAGGGGCGTCGGCGGTCCGCCTTCCGAAATGCTGAGGGCGTCGCCGAGCGTGACGCCGGCCGCCCTGGCGTAGATTTCCGCCTTGCGACGTGCGTCGGCGACGGCCTTTTCGCGTGCGTCGTCGAGCAGTTTGGAGGCCTGCGAAACCATGAAGCCGATACCACCGATCTCATTGGCGCCGGCGCCGACCAGGACATCGATCAGGTTCGCGATCTTGGTGATGTCGCGCACCCTGATGATCACACGATTGGTGGCGCGATAGCCGGAAATCGTTGCCGGCCCGGGTCGGCTTTGCGCCGATGGATATTGCGGCTGCAGCGACAATCGCGAGGTCTGGTAGTCCTTCTCCTCGATGCCGGCGCCCTTCAGCGCCGCCAGCACCTTGGCCATTGCGGCGTTGTTGATGTCGGACGCCTCGCGCGCAGTCTTGGCTTCCGACGTCACGCCGGCGTCGATCTCGGCCTGGTCGGGCACAGCCGAGATCGTGGCTTCGCCGTTCACGGAGATCGCAGGCGGCGGAACGGTCTGCGCGAGGGCAGGCGAAGCCGCCAGCGCCAGCGCCGCGAAGGCAACGAGCTGTTTCATTCGTTTCACTTCAGCGGCACGTAGACGTTGATCACCAGCTTGTCTTCCGCGGTCTTCAGCGGATCGGTGGTGTATTCCTCGATAAAGGTGTCCTTTGCCTCGAGTTTCTTGTCGTCGAGGTGGTTGGTGATCGCCTCGTAGGTGTTGTCCATGTTGTCGTAGGAGCCGCGGTGGACGAACTTCAGGGCCTTGCCGTCAGGCGAATTGCCCATGCTCATGTTCTTGCCGAGGTTTTTCACCTCCTGATCGACCGGGATTTCCGCGATGAAGGTGAAGCCGCTGTCGTCGGTCGAGGTGTAGACGATCATCGCATTGCCCGTCGCCTTGATGTTCTGCTTGTCAAGCACCGCCGTCAGCGCCTTCAGCGATTCGATCAGGGCGTCGAAGGCCGAGTCCCAGTTGGCGTTGCCCTTCATCATGACAACCTTCTTCGGCTCCAGCGTGAACTCCTCGCCGAAGGGATCGGCGGTCTGCACCGGCGCAGAGGCGGGCGGCGTCGGGCTCTGGGCGGCTGAAGGGGTGTCGGCCGGCGATTTGGTCTCGGCCGGCGGCGGGGCGGGAGAAGCGGCAGGTGCGGGCGGCACCGGCGAGGCCGCGGGTGCCGGCGAAGGCGAGGCCGTGGGAGCCGGCGCTTGCGCCAGCGCCGCGCTGCCCCAGGCGATGGCGATTGCCGGGACCAGTGCCACCACGGCGCCGCGGAAACCATTGAATCGAATCATCTTGATATTCTCCATCCCCATCCCGAGCGGCCGTCTTTTGTCCCGGCTGACGTCCGCAAGGCGCGATAGTCCTAACACGCAAGTTCCGCTTTCGTCCCATGACACTTGCGCCATGGGCGGCCGCGGGCGCGGAATGAATAGCGTCGTTTCGCGACATCATTCCGCTGCATCTTTCTGTCTGAGCGGGATCTTTTTCGGAAATCGCCGTCGCTCTGCGCGTGCCGCCTTCCGGGTCCGGACCATGCTCTGGCCAATTCGGCTTTATTCGCCATATAAGGCAGGCATAAATTGGGAAATTCCATGAGCGCGCTCGCCAACCACGCATTCGCCAAGATGAACGGCATCGGCAACGAGATCGTCGTGGTCGACATGCGCGATTCGAAGGCGGCGGTGACGCCGGACGACGCGCGCGCGGTGGCCACCCCGGCCGGCGTGCCCTACGACCAGCTCATGGTGCTGCAGCCGCCGCGGCTGCAGGGCACGGAAGCCTTTATCAAGATCTACAACAATGACGGCTCGGAAGCTGGCGCCTGCGGCAACGGCATGCGCTGCGTGGTCCGCCGTGTGTTCGAGAAGACCGGACAGACCACGGCCACCTTCGAGACCCGGGCCGGGCTGCTCAATTGCTGGCAGGGCCCGGCGCCCGATCTCTACACCGTCGACATGGGCGCGCCGAAGTTCGGCTGGCAGGACATTCCGCTCGCCGAGGAGTTTCGCGACACCCGCTATATCGAATTGCAGATCGGGCCGATCGATGCGCCGATCCTGCATTCGCCCTCGGTCGTCAGCATGGGCAATCCGCACGCGATCTTCTGGGTCGAAGACGTCAACGCCTATGACCTTTCCCGCTTCGGGCCGCTTCTGGAAAACCATCCGATCTTCCCGGAGCGCGCCAACATCACGCTCGCCCATATCGTTGATCCCGATCACATCACGATCCGGACCTGGGAGCGCGGGGCGGGCCTGACCAGGGCTTGCGGCTCGGCGGCCTGCGCGACCGCGGTGGCGGCGGCGCGGCTGAAGCGCGCGGGTCGCACCGTCGAGATCACGCTGCCCGGCGGCAAGCTCATGATCGAATGGCGCGAGCGCGACGACCACGTGCTGATGACGGGGACGGCGACCTTCGAATATGAAGACCACTTCGATCCGGCGCTGTTCGCCAGCGCCAGCGTCACCTGAGATGACCATCGACGTCGTCACCTTTGGCTGCCGCCTGAATGCGTTCGAATCCGAGCTGATCCGGCACGAGGCGGAGAACGCCGGCCTTGCCGATACCATCGTCATCAATAGCTGCGCGGTCACCAACGAGGCGGTGGCGCAGGCGCGTCAGTCGATCCGCCGGTTGAAGCGTGAGCGCCCCGAAGCGCGCATCGTCGTCACCGGCTGCGCGGCGCAGACACAGGCGCAGATGTTCGCCGAGATGGCCGAGGTCGATCGCGTCATCGGCAATGATGAGAAGACGCGCAGCGCAGCCTGGCGCGATGCGCGCGCCGCGTTCGATGCGGGCCTTGGTGTCGCGGCAAGCGAGAAGATCGCGGTCGCCGACATTATGGCGGTCAGGGAGATGGCGCCGCATCTGCTCGAAGGTTTTCAGAAGGGCCTGCCGCGGGTGTTCGTGCAGGTGCAGAACGGCTGCGATCATCGCTGCACCTTTTGCATCATCCCGTTCGGCCGCGGCAATTCGCGTTCGGTGCCGATGGGAGCGGTGGTCGACCAGGTCCGCGCGCTGGTCGAACGCGGCCATGTCGAGATCGTGCTGACCGGTGTTGACCTCACGAGCTATGGCGCCGACCTGCCGGGTACGCCCAGGCTCGGCACATTGACCCGGCAGATCCTGAAGCACGTGCCGGAGTTGATGCGGCTGCGCATCTCCTCGATCGATTCCATCGAGGCGGACCGCGACCTGCTCGATGTCATCGCCGATGATGACAGGCTGATGCCGCATCTGCATCTGTCATTGCAGTCCGGCGACGATCTGATCCTGAAGCGGATGAAGCGGCGGCACTCGCGGCAGGACGCGATCGAGTTCTGCGCGCAGGTGCGGCGGCTGCGGCCGGACATGGCGTTCGGCGCCGACATCATCGCGGGCTTCCCGACTGAGACGGAGGAGATGTTTGCGCAGTCGCTGGCCCTGGTCGAGGAATGCGATCTGACATTTTTGCACGTGTTTCCGTACTCCAAGCGTCCGGGCACGCCGGCGGCGCGGATGCCACAAGTGGCCAGCGGCGAGATCAAGCAGCGCGCGAAACGATTGCGCGAAGTGGGGGAGATGGCGTTGTGCAAGCGGTTCGCCGCCGAGATAGGTTCAACGCGTCACGTCTTGATCGAGAGCGACAGGCAGGGCCGCACGGAGCACTTTCTGCCGGTTGCGATCAGCGGCGAGGCACCGGGCGTGGTGCAGGCGCTTGCGATTGGCGGCCATGATGGGACGCGTCTTCTTCCTTCTCCCCTTGTGGGAGAAGGTGGCGCGGACGAAGTCCGCGACGGATGAGCGACTATCTGGATTGTCAAGTTGCATTGGCGTATTGGATGCGCGCATCGCGTGCTTTTGCGTTGAGGATGACGAGCAGTTTGCGGGCGAGGGCGATGCGGACCACCATTTTTTCCTTGCCGGCCTTGAGCAGCCTATCGCGGAAGGCTTGCAGCTTCCGATCGTAGCGGGCGGCAATAGCGGCGACCAGGAAGAGGATCGAGCGGACGCCGGCGCGGCCTCCGCGGGTGGGTCGCTTGCCCTTTCGCTTGCCACTGTCATTGGCGGTCGGAGCGAGGCCGACGAGCTTGGCAATGGCTTTGTTGGAGAT
>NZ_KE384513.1:0-9195 GCF_000426245.1 Bradyrhizobium sp. Ai1a-2
CCTGCCGAGGTCATCATGGCCGATACGGCCTATGACGCCGATCACTTGCGCCAAGCCATCGCCGCCAAGGGAGCGCTGGCCGTCATCCCCAACAACCCGTCACGTGCGCTCAAATATCCGCTCGACAAGCATCTCTATGCCCAGCGTCATCTCGTGGAATGCTGCTTCTCAAAACTCAAGCAGTTCCGTCGCGTCGCAACCCGCTTCGAAAAGACCGCCCGAAATTACCACGCTGTTGTCACCCTCGCAGCCATCGTCTTATGGCTGAGATAAGTGTCCACACCACCTAGAGCATGATCAGGAAAAGTGGAAACCGGTTTTCCGAAAAGACCATGCTCAAACAAAGAGATGAGATCATGATCCGATCAATCGGATCATGATCCGACGAGATGATCAGGCCTCGGGCCCGCCAGGCACCCCGGTCTGCAGCGCCAGTGCGTGCAGCACGCCGCCCATCTGCCCCTTGAGCGACTGGTAGACGATCTGGTGCTGTTGGACACGGGACTTGCCGCGGAAGGATTCCGAGATCACCGTTGCCGCGTAATGGTCGCCATCGCCGGCCAGGTCGCGGATCGTCACCACGGCATCGGGAATGGCTGCCTTGATCATGGATTCGATATCGCGGGCGTCCATCGGCATCCCAGTAGACCTCCATTCGACGTTCAAATTGCGGCCGGCACGGCCGGCTACGAGAAGCAAAACCTAGCGCTCGCGCTCTTCTAGGTCATCCTATCAGGCACTATATTCCGCTTCCAATCGTTTTAGCTGCATCATTCGGTCACAACGAACTGACCAAAAAAGGCGCAGAATCATGAAACTCCCAGGTCCCGACCATCCGATCACGATTACCCCCAATTCGAAGCGCATCCGCGTCCGGGCGGGAGATGTCGTCATCGCCGACTCTACCCATGCGCTGACCCTGAAGGAAGCGAGTTATCCCGCCGTGCAATACATCCCGCGGGAAGACGCCAACATGACCCTGCTCTCCCGGACCGAGCGGACCACGCATTGCCCCTACAAGGGCGATGCCAGCTATTTCAGCATCAATGCCAACGGCAAGACGCTGGAAAATTCAATCTGGACCTACGAGACGCCGTTCCCGGCGATGAAGGAGATCGCTGGACACCTGGCGTTCTATCCGGACAAGGTCACGATCGAGGAAGTGGCGTAGAGCGAAAAGATTATCATTCCGGGATGGTGCGTAGCACCAGACCTCAGATGCGCACTTGCGCATCGGGGAATCTCGAGATTCTCCGATGTGCAACCGCACATCGTAGTTTCGATGCTTCGCATCGCCCCGGAATGACAGTCTGGGCTAAGCCCTGAATATCGTGAGCCCGAGTATCAGCAGCACCAGGAAGATCACGACGAAGATATAAAATAACACCCGCGCGATATCGGCGGAGGCGGCCGATATGCCGGTGAAGCCGAGCAACCCGGCTACAATCGACACCACGAGAAAAATCAGCGCCCATTTCAGTAGCGTCATCGCCCTCTTCTCCAGCTTCTTCGCGGGGGTAACCTCGGGCGATTGCGCGGGTTCCAAGGCAGCGGGCGGCGAATCGGTCGCCGCCCCGCTCTACCCTGCAGGCTTTTCTACCGTTCGATGCGCCCGGAAGAGCTGGACGGAATGGCGTCGTCTTCCGACATGCCGTTCGGCGACAGACCGGTCCCGTTCGCGCCTGGCGATGTGCTGTGCGTGCCTGGCTGGTTCAGGGATGGATTCGGCGTGGTGGACGTTCCGCCGGTGCCCATTCCGGTGGTGGAGCTCGACTGCCCGCCTGGTGCCGACGAGATTCCGGCCGATCCCGGGTTGGTTGGTGTGGCAACTGGTGGAGGCGCGCTGCCACCGCCGGACGACGCGCCTCCCTGCGCTGCCCCGGTGCCGCCGCCTGGAGCTTGCGCGAAGGCGGCTGACGTCATCATCAATGACATCGCGATGACGGCCGATAGATGCAATTTGTGTCGCATGGTAATTCTCCACGTTGCATGCGGCCGCACCAACGTTCCCTGAATCGCGTCGTTCCGTCGCTCCCGCGACCGCGAGATCACATCGACGTTTTTCGATTGTAACGATTGGGGCCTTGCCCAATCCGGTTCCGGGTTGCAACATCGCTGCCGATCAATCCGTCAGGGCGGCGCATATGAGCTCGATCTCTCCCACCATGGCGACCGCGCAAGCACACGCGGCGCCGAAAGCAAAGGTGCGCAACGCCTCGCTCGACCGCGCCCGTACTTTCCTGACGCTGGTCGTGCTGTTGCATCATGCCGTGATCCCCTACACGTATTTCGGACACACCGATCCGAAATCGTGGATCGGCTTCGACGTGGTCGTGCTCGCCACCGACAGTTTCTTCATGGCGATGTTCTTCTTCCTGTCGGGACTGTTCGTGTGGCCGGGGCTGGCGCGGAAAGGACCACTGCAATATTTGCTCGATCGCCTGGTTCGGCTTGGCCTGCCCTTCGTGATCTGCGCGTTCACGCTCATTCCGCTGGCCTATTACGCCTTCGCGGTGCGCCAAACTCCGGATCTGAGCTTTTCCGACTTCTGGTGGAAAACGATCACCGTGGGGCCATGGCCAAGCGGCCCGATCTGGTTTCTCTGGGTCTTGTTCGCCTTCGACCTCGTTGCGAGCGCGGCATATCTGCTGTCACCCAAAATCATCGATCCGATCAATCGCCTGTCGCTTAGAGGTCATGAGCAGGCCACCCTGTTCTTCGTGGTCATGCTTGCGGTCACCGCCGTGCTCTACATTCCGGGGCGCGTTCACTTTGGACCAGGCAGCTGGTTCGAGTTTGGGCCGTTCTCGGTGCAGCACGGTCGCGTGCTGCTCTATGCGACCTACTTCTTTTTCGGCGCGGGCATAGGAGCGCAGGCTTTGGACCGCGGTCTCTTGGCTGCAGACGGACGGCTGGCGAGGAGCAGCTGGGGCTGGGCGGTCGCGGCGCTCGTTCCGTATTGCCTGATGTGGGTGCTGATCTACATCAAGCGCGAAATCCTGGGGAATCCGGTCTGGCTGCCGAACTGGTATGAGGCGAGCTACGGTCTCTTCTTCGCTTCCTTCAGCGTGGCCATCATGTTTGTGATCCTGGCCTATTTCCTGCGATTCAAACAGTCGGGCTGGAGTATCCTCGATCCGATGCAGCCTGATGCCTATGGCATGTTCCTGGTGCACTATCCGATCGTGCTGTGGC
Source organism: Bradyrhizobium sp. Ai1a-2 (assembly GCF_000426245.1). Lineage (GTDB taxonomy): Bacteria > Pseudomonadota > Alphaproteobacteria > Rhizobiales > Xanthobacteraceae > Bradyrhizobium. The sequence continues at coordinate 3,196 of NZ_KE384513.1, forward strand.
TGCAATATTGGATGTTCGATTTCAATTGGCCGGCAATCGTGAAGGCGGCCATCGCCTTCGTGCTGACGGTGCTGCTGAGTTGGGCGGCGACGGCGGCGCTGCGAAAGATTCCAGGCGCGAACCACGTGCTCTGAAGCCGTCGTTCCCTCCACCGTCATTGCGAGGAGCGACAGCGACGAAGCAATCCATGCCTCCGCGATCGGTGACATGGATTGCTTCGCTCCGCTCACATTGACGGAGGCAGCCCGGGCGACTACGCCGCCTTGCCGCTCATATAGGCCGGCAACCAGCGCTCGAACGCCTCGTTCAGCGTGGCGATCGTCACCGGCGTTTCGCCCACGATCGAGATCGCGTCACCGCCGGTGGTGCCGATGCGCGCACAGGGCATGCCGCAACCCCGCATCTTCGCAAGCACACGGCCGGCATCCGCCTCGGGCACCGTGACGATGTAGCGCGCCTGATCCTCGCCGAACCAGTAGGCGTGCGGCACCAGCGCTGTCGGTGCCGCCAACAGGCGCGCGCCGATGCCGCTTGCGATCGCCATCTCTGCGAGCGCGATCAACAGCCCGCCGTCGGAGATGTCATGGGCCGCAGTCGCGGTGCCAGCGTGGATCATGCCGCGCACGACATCGCCGTTGCGCTTCTCGGCAGCGAGATCGACCGGCGGCGGCGCGCCTTCCTCGCGGCCGCAGATCTCGCGCAGATAGACGGACTGGCCGAGCCAGCCGTGGGTCTCGCCGATCAGCAGGATCGCCTCGCCTTCCGCCTTGAACGCGAGTGTCGCCGACTTGGTGAAATCGTCGAGCACGCCAACGCCGCCGATCGAGGGCGTCGGCAGAATGGCGCGGCCGTTGGTCTCGTTGTAGAGCGAGACGTTGCCGGAGACGACCGGGAAATCCAGCACACGGCAGGCTTCCGAAATGCCTTTCAGACAGCCCACGAACTGGCCCATGATCTCGGGCCGTTCAGGATTGCCGAAATTGAGGTTGTCGGTGATCGCGAGCGGCTTGCCGCCGACCGCGGTGATGTTGCGCCACGCCTCCGCCACCGCCTGCTTGCCGCCCTCGAACGGATCGGCTTCGCAATAGCGCGGCGTCACGTCGACCGTCATCGCCAGCCCCTTCGGCCCATCCTGCACCCGGACCACAGCCGCATCGCCGCCGGGGCGCTGCACGGTATTGCCCAGGATGACGTGATCGTATTGCTCCCAGACCCAGCGCTTCGAGCAGAGATCGGGCGTGCCGAGCAGCTTCTCCAGCGCCTGCGGAACACCGAGCGGCGGCTCGACGTCGCGCGCATGGATCACCGGCTGCGCGGCGGAAGCCGTGTGCGGACGATCGTAGACCGGCGCCTCGTCGCCGAGCTCCTTGATCGGCAGATCGGCCATGACGTCGCCGCCATGCTTGACCACGAAACGCTTGGTCGGCGTGGTGTAGCCGACCACCGCGAAATCGAGGCCCCATTTGCGGAAGATCGCCTCGGCTTCCTGCTCCTTCTCGGGCTTGAGCACCATGAGCATGCGCTCCTGGCTTTCCGAGAGCATCATCTCGTAGGCGCTCATGCCGGTCTCTCGCGTCGGCACCGCGTTGAGGTCGAGATCGACGCCGAGATCGCCCTTGGCGCCCATCTCGACCGCCGAGCAGGTGAGCCCCGCCGCGCCCATGTCCTGGATCGCGATCACGCAGCCCTTTTCCATGATCTCGAGGCAGGCCTCGAGCAGCAGCTTCTCGGCGAAGGGATCGCCGACCTGCACGGTCGGCCGCTTCTCCTCGGAATTGTCGTCGAACTCGGCCGAAGCCATCGAGGCGCCATGGATGCCGTCGCGGCCGGTCTTGGAGCCGAGATAGACGATCGGCATGTTCACGCCGGAGGCCGCTGCGTAGAAGATCTTGTCGGCGTCGGCGAGGCCGACCGCCATCGCATTGACCAGGATGTTGCCGTCATAGCGGGTATGGAAGCGGACCTGTCCGCCCACCGTCGGCACGCCGAAGGAATTGCCGTAGCCGCCGACGCCGGCGACGACGCCCGAGACGAGGTGCCGGGTCTTCGGATGCTCCGGGGCGCCAAAGCTCAGCGCATTGAGGCAGGCGATGGGGCGGGCCCCCATCGTGAACACATCGCGTAAAATACCGCCGACGCCGGTGGTCGCGCCCTGATAGGGCTCGATATAGCTCGGGTGGTTGTGGCTTTCCATCTTGAAGACCACGGCCTGGCCGTCGCCGATGTCGATCACGCCAGCGTTCTCGCCCGGTCCCTGGATCACCCAAGGCGCCTTCGTGGGCAGCCCGCGCAGGTGGATGCGCGAGGACTTGTACGAGCAGTGCTCGTTCCACATCGCCGAGAAAATCCCGAGCTCGGTGAATGTCGGCACCCGCCCGATCAATTTCAGGATGCGCTCATACTCGTCCGGCTTGAGCCCGTGGGCGGCGACGAGTTCGGGGGTGATCTGGGGCTCGTTCATGGGTCCCTTATTAGGTAGATCGGCGGTACGGGCAAAGGCCTTTTATGGCGCTTTTCGGCCCTGTCCAGAGCTTTGCGGCGGCGGGCCGCAGGTCGGGGAATTTGCACAACCGGACAGGATCGGATTTAAGGACCGGAACTCAATTTTGAAAGCCTGTGAGCGTGAACGACCTCTCCAAGACCGCATTCCTCCACCGCCCCGACCTGCATGTCGCAACCGAGGGCGCATTCAAGGGCTGGCGCACCTGGATCCGGGACAGCTTCGAGACCCATGTCGGCCCGTTCTGGCACCGGATGGATGAGAACGGTCGCGTGCATTGCGCCTTCCGGGTGGAGAAAAAGCACCTCAACGGCATGCGCAACGTCCATGGCGGCTGCTTCATGGCCTTTGCGGACTACTGCCTGTTCGCGATCGCCTCGGCCGAGCTGGAAGGCCCGGGCGTGACGGTGGCATTCTCCTGCGAATTCCTCGACGCGGCCCGCGAGGGCGAACTCGTCGAATGCATCGGCGAAGTGACCCGCGCCGGCGGCTCGCTGATCTTCCTGCGCGGCATGCTGAGAGCGGGCGAGCGCTCGCTATTCACCTTCTCCGGGACGATCAAGCGGGTGAAGCGGAAGGCGGCGGCAGCAGTGGCTGCCGCCGAGCAATGAAACCCGGCGCGCGAAATTAGCGACAAGCGATCCGAAGCGCCCAATCGCTGCGGTTCGACTTCCTGACTGAGTGCGGCCCCGAACTCCTCATTCACTGGATTTCCCGAATCTTTCGATCACGTCGTTGAGCGCAAGATGCCCGGTGCAGGCTCCTGTCCCCGGCCGATTTTCGCCTTTCTCCAGGGCCGCCGCATAGATCACGGCCGGATCGGCCTCGATTCGCTCGCGAAGTGCTGCAAGTTTCGGCCACCGGCTGCGATCCGCGACGGCGTGGAAATCGAGCCAGCGTGCGACACCAACGAGTAGAGCATCCGCCAGTGTCGGCCGGTCGCCGAGCAGAAACGGCCCCTTGCCGATGAGGCCCTCAAGCTTGTCGTGCCGTTGCATGACATTTGCCTGTCCCCACTGCCGCAGCGCAGATTGCGTTGTCGGGTTCGGGGTTTCCATCTCCATCGCGGCCCAGAATGGGCTGAAAGCAGCAGTGAATCCGGTATTCACGAACGCCATCAGCTGGTGCATCCGGTCGGCGCGCGGCGATAGAGGATCGAAGCTTATGCGGCGCTCAGTGTCCCTCGCCTCGAGCCAGGCGGCGATCGCCATGCTCTCTGTAAGCACCGTGCCTTGATCGGTCACGCATGCCGGCGTCTCATGCCGTGGATTGATCTGCGCGTAGGCCGGATCCCGCATCTCGCCAAGCATGTCGACACGGCAAAGGCGATAGGGCTGGCCCAACCATTCGAGGGCCGCGACGAGCCCCATGGAGCTTCCCAATGGGAAGCCGTAGAGTAGAATAGGTTCCATGTTCTTTCCTGTGATTTCTGACGATCACGCCGCGCAGCGGAGCCGGACCCTATTCGCCGCATCCGGGAAGTAAATTACGCACTTTTTTGTAACCACGACTGGCCATGAAAAGTATCGTTTCGCGCTGCCCTATCGAAGAAGTCATGCAGGTTCTGAGCGGTCGTTGGCCCACGCTTCTGATCTACTATCTGAAGCAAGGCACGAAGCGCTTCAGCGACCTGCGCAGGGACAATCCGACGATCTCGCACAAGATGCTTACACTGGAGCTTCGCAAGCTCGAGCAAGCTGGCATTGTCGAACGCACCGAGTTCGACGGATATCCCTTGCGCGTCGAATATCAGCTCACTTCTGCGGGTCACAAGCTCGTGCCGCTCATCGATGCCTTGGGGGACTGGTGGGAAACGACATCGCCTGTCGGTGAACAGCCCAACACTCTGAATGCCGCCGACACTCTGAATGCCGAGACGGGCGTGTCGAAAGATGGCTTGTCTGGTTGACCGGAGCAGATTTTCGCTGCGGTCATGAGGTGACGCGCCAAGGACCTCAACTAAGGACCTCAACTCATCGCGCGATGCTACCGAGCGCGGATATCGCACAGCCGAGTCACCCCCTAGCCTTTCGGCGCGCGGCCGCGCTACACTCGCTTCATCGCGCACAATGCGCGGGGAGCCGATCAAGGTGCCAAAGAGCACAGCGAAGGCGGGTGGCGTGACGGCTCCCGTGCGAACGCCCACTCCGTCCATCGCCGCGCGCGGCTGGCGCGACTATGCGCTGCTGCTCGCGCTCGCTTGCTGCTGGAGCTCGACCTATCCGCTGACCAAGATCGGTCTCGGCTCGATCCCACCGCTCACCTTCATCTCGGCCCGTTCGCTGATCGCGGCGCTGTTCCTGCTGGTGATCCTGCGCATTCGCGGCCTTCGCATTCCGACCGATGCCAAGGCGTGGAAGCTGTTCGCCTTCCAGCAGACCATCAACTCGACGATCCCGTTCCTGGTCATCACCTGGGCGCAGCAATATGTGGCGGCCGCTCCCACCGTGGTGCTGGCCTCGACCACGCCGATCTTCGCCTTCCTGATCACCTGGGCCATCACGCGGCATGAGCCGGCCACGCTGTTGAAACTCACTGGGGCGATTCTCGGGCTTGCCGGCACCGCCGTCATCATCGGCCTCGATGCGCTCAGCGGCCTCGGCAGCGAGATCTACGCCGAGATGGCGATCCTGCTCGCCACCATCTCGTTTGCCTGCGCCACGATCTTCGGGCTGCGCCTGTCCGACTACGATCCCATGGTGGTCGCGGCCGGCTCGCTCTTGTTCGGCGGCTTCGTGCTGCTGCCGGCAGCCATCGTCGTCGAGCATCCATGGACCCTGCATCCGACGCCGCAGGCGCTTGCCGCCGTCACCACCATGGGCATCTTCTCCAGCGCGATCGGCCTGATGCTGTTCTACATGTGCCTCTCCCGGCTCGGCACGCTGACCACCAATGCGCAAGGCTACCTGCGCATCCCGATCGGCGTCGGCCTGTCGGTCGTGCTGCTTGGCGAGGCCGTACCCTCGAACCTCGCGCTCGGGCTTGTGCTCGTCATGGCCGGCGTGGCTGCGATGACCGTTCCGGGCGACCGCTACAAGCTCGCTTTGAAGTGGCTGCGCGCGCGGCTGAGGGGCCTGTAGCCCGTAGGATGGGTAGAGCGAAGCGAAACCCATCGCGATGGAGCAAGCTGCGCGAATGATGGGTTTCGCTGCGCTCTACCCATCCTACGATTCTGAATCAATTTTCAAACAGCTCTCCGCTGTCATCGTCCGCGAAGGCGGACGATCCAGTATTCCAGAGGCGGTCGTGCTTGAGCCGAGAAGCCCCCGGATACTGGATGCCCGCCTTCGCGGGCATGACGGTGGAGTGTGAGGAAGCAGCAGTACGCGTTCTCGCGGCGCGTTGCGCCCGAGCTTTGCTTCACTTTCCACCCTCATCGAAACACAGAGGGCGCAGGGAAAGCCGGGTGCTGGTTGCACCCGTGGGTCCCGTGCAACAAAAAGCACGGGGGTAGGACCACAGGTTCAACCGAAGCATTCCGGCTTTCCCTGCGCGATGGT
>NZ_KE384513.1:9240-104342 GCF_000426245.1 Bradyrhizobium sp. Ai1a-2
TTGCCACCGTCACCCTTAGGGATGTTTCCATCCCCCAGGACTTAGCGCCAGCGTCGGGGCGCCGGGACCACACGACTTCGCCGTCCGTGATGCGTCTGCTCGTCAGTCACACGCATCGCGTCCACCGCATCTCACCGCAACGTTCGTGACGATCGCGACCCGCCCCTCATTCGGGTGAGACGCGCGGAGTTAAATCACTGATTTGCCCGACGACGGAAGCGGAATGTTTTTCGCGCGAGGGCTGGACAGCCTTTTGGCTGATTTGCCCGTCGGGTTGATTTGTCGCACCCGTTGTCTCCACATCGTCATTGCGAGCGGAGCGAAGCAATCCATAGCGCCGCAAGCGGAGGCGTGGATTGCTTCGCTCCGCTCGCAATGACGGAGGCTATCATTCCGGGGCGCGCGAAGCGCGAGGGCGGAATCCATTGGGCCACATGCGCAGGCTGAGAAATGGATTCCGGGCTCGCGCCAAGGGGCGCGCCCCGGAATGACGGCGCCCTGAACTGGCTGCGGGCGCCGCTGAGGGCTGAGAAGCCCGAAAGCGCACTATTGCAGGCTGACCAAGGTCAGATCGACGAACCACGACTGCGGCGAGACGAATCCCTTGACCTTCGGGCTCATCGCGCGCGGGTTGAGATCGTGCACGATGTAGAGCCACGGAGGGTTATCGACGAGACGTTCATGCGCCTTGCGATAGGCAGCCGCGATCACCTTGGGATCGGTGGACTCGGAGATCGTCTTGAGCGCATCGTCGAACTCGGCGTCCTTCCATTGCTCGAAATTGAATCCGTTCGGCGAAAAATTCTCGGATGAGAAATAGCGCGCCATGACGCCGGCATCGGAGGACGGCGAAGAGATATTGAGCCCCATGGCGCCCTGTAGCGTGGGACTATCGGGCGTCGCCCGCGCGGCAGTCAAAAGAACCTGCCACTCGATCACGTCGAAGGCCACGTTCACACCGCAGGCTTCTTTCAGGTTTTGCTGCAGGAATTCGTTCATCGGCAAAGGCAGCATCTGGCCCGAACCGGAATTCGAGATCAGCATCTTGAAGGACAATGGCTTCGCCGCCGTGTATCCGGCCTCAGCAAGCAGCGCCTTGCCCTTGGCGGGATCGAACTTGTAGCGGTTGACCGGCGAGCCGAAATCGGGGTCGCTGGCCTTGAGCCAGCCTACCGAAGGCTCCGCGGTCCTGTTGAGGAGCGCAACGAGCCCTTCCCGGTCGATGCAATAGTTCAGGGCCTGGCGGACCTTCACGTCTTTGAAGGGGCTGTTGGTCGCGCCGATATTGTAGAACCACGGCCAGACATGGGGATATGAGCCGGTGGTAATGGCAAAGCCGGCTGATTTCAGCGAGTCGATGCCATCGGCCGGCGGCACCTCGATCCAATCGACCTGACCGGAACGAAGTGCGGCCAAGCGCGAATTGGCTTCGGGGATCGGCATCAGCACGACATTGTCGACCTTCGCCAGCTTGCTCGTGTCCCAATACCCATTCCAGCGCGCGAGATCCGCCTCCTGTCGCGGCACGACCCTGGTGATGCGGAACGGTCCGGTACCGGCGGCCGGCAAAGTCGCGACCTTGGCCCAATCCCGCCCCGCCTTTTCGAACGAAGCCGGCGATGTGAACAAAAGGTAGACCGCCATGTAGGGGAGATAGGACGCCGGCTTGGTCGTGGTGATCGCGACCGTGAAGTCGTTGATCTTCTTGTAGCTGCCCATCACGGGAACGCGCGCTCGCGACATCGCCGAACTCGCGGGCTCGAATTGGGGGCTGGAACTGTTGAAGTAGCGCTCGAGATTCCAGATCACGGCATCGGCATTGAAATCCGTGCCGTCATGGAATTTCACGCCATGGCGCAGATGGAAGATCCAGGTCTTGTTGTCCTCGGGATCCTGTTCCCATTTCTCCGCAAGCCCCGGACGCAACCCGGCCAATTTGTCGGTCCTGGTCAAGTCCCACAGCACCAATCCCTCGAAGATCGGGTAGCCGAGAAAGCGCATTCCTTCGAAGCCGTTGTTCGGCAGCCCGGTGGCCGTGGGGATATCGGACGCCGTCATCCCGATGCGCAGCGTCGTTTCGGCCATTGCTGCGTGCGACGAAAGCAGCGCGGCGGTGAGCGTGAACGTGCAGCAAGCCTTGCGAATGAGCATAAAACTCCTCCCGTCCGGAAAGATCCGTGCCTGGATCGGGGGAAGTACGGGCAAGTTTCAGGCCACTGGAGCTTCGGTTCTGATCGAATCAGAACCGAAGCTCTAGATTCTTGTTTTGACGCGTTTTCTTCACGCGAACCGGTGTCCACTTCGCTCGAAAACGCTCTAGCGCGGGGCCGGCTATTTCTGGTCGTCGGCGAGCAACTTTCTGTATTTCTCGACGTCGCGCGTGACGAGTTGTTGCAGCACGTCCGCCGCATGCTCGTTGGCGTCAGGCTCAACCGTCGATAGGTCAGTGAAACGCTTTTTCACCGCCTCGCTCTCCACGGCAGTCCGCGCCGCGGCATTCAATTTGGCGATGATCTCGGGCGGCGTGCCCTTCGGCGCGAACAGACCGTTCCAGCCCTGCGCCTCGAATTCGGGCAGGCCTGCTTCCGCGGAGGTCGGCAGATCAGGCAGCGTCGCGAGCCGCACGGTCGAGCCGACCACGAGCCCCCGCACCAGCTTCTCGTTGATCGCCTGCGACACCGAGGCCGCCGCATCGCAGACGCCATCGATCTGGCCGCCGATCGCGTCCGTCAGCGCCGGTGACGCGCCGCGATAGCCGACCAGCGTCACGTCGATGCCGGCAGCGTTCACGAAACTTTTGCAGATCAGGTAATTCGACGAGCCGACGCCGGCATGACCAAGATTGACCTTGCCGGGATTCTTCTTCGCGTAAGCGATGAACTCCTGCAGATCCTTGGCGGGAAAATCCTTGCGTAACGCAATGATGCCAAAGGTCTTCGCGACCACTGCGATCGGCGCAAAGGAGTCCGGCGTGAACGGCAGTTTCGGATAGATCGTGTAGCTGGCGGCGCTGGTGCCGGCATTTCCGATCGCGATCGTGTATCCGTCCGGATCGGCACGCGCGGCACGGGCCAAAGCGGTCGAGCCGCCCGCACCTGCGACATTCTCAATCACGATCGGCTGCCCCAGCGCTGCGCTCATCTGCTCGGCAACGACGCGCGCGATCACGTCGGACGTGCCGCCGGCCGCGAACGGCACAATCATGGTGATGGGATGCTTTGGGAAATCCTGGGCGTACGCCGTCGTCGCAAGCCAAAGCGCCGCAATCGCCGCGAGGCACCTCGCGACGACAGCCTTCACGCGGCCTTTTCCAGATGCTGAACCAGACCGGCGAACAGGCCGCGACCGTCGGTGCAGCCCATGATGTCTTCGACGTGGTTTTCCGGGTGCGGCATCATGCCGAGCACGTTGCCGCCGTTGTTGACGATGCCGGCGATCGATTGCGCGGCGCCGTTGATGTTGTGGCGCTCGTCGACCACGCCTTCCGGCGAGCAGTAGCGATAGAGCACCCGCCCCTCGCCTTCCAGCCGCCTGATCGTCTCCTCATCCGCCTCGTAATTGCCCTCGCCGTGGGCGACGGGCACGCGGATCACCTGGCCGGCATTGTAGCCGCGGGTGAAGGGCGTATCGGAGCGTTCGACGCGCAGATGCACGTCGTGGCAAATGAACTTCAGTCCCGCATTGCGCATCAATACGCCCGGCAGCAGGCCCGATTCACAGAGGATCTGAAAGCCGTTGCAGACGCCGAGCACGAGACCGCCTTTGCTCGCATAATCACGCACGGCATCCATGATCGGCGCCCGCGCCGCAATCGCGCCACACCGCAGATAGTCGCCGTAAGAGAAGCCGCCGGGCACGACGACGAGGTCGGTGCCAGCAGGCAGCGCGGTCTCGGCATGCCAGACCATCGCTGGCTCCTGGCCCGAGATGAGCTTGAGCGCCCGCGCCATGTCACGCTCGCGATTGATGCCGGGGAAGACGAGGACGGCGGATTTCATGGCGTAGGCGCGTCGCTCAATTCTAGCCGACCCTCGATACGATCAAAACGGTGCTCGTGCCGAACCAGTGTCGCGTGGATGCTCGAAATTTCCTGAAATACGCCGGTAATCTCGTGACGAATGCCGTTCTGCGACGTGCGCGACGCCTGCATTTCCTGCTTGAGTTCGTCGATCTTACCATCACCCTGGGCGAGCCGCGCTTGGATGGCTCTCAATGCCTCAAACATTAGCTCAGCCGTAACGTCGGCCATCTGGCTCACCCTTAGGACTTCATCTCGATAGCATAGTTCTCGATCACGGTATTCGCGAGCAGCCTATCCGCCGCGTCCTTCAGCGCGGCTTCCGCCTTGGCGCGGTCGGAGCCGGCAAGCTCGATGTCGAACACCTTGCCCTGGCGGACGCTGGCGACGCCGTCGACGCCGAGCGATTTCAGGGCGCCCTCGATCGCCTTGCCTTGGGGATCGAGGATGCCGGATTTCAACGTAACGGTGACGCGTGCCTTCACTTAAACCTTGCCCCTCTCAGCTCTTCACCAGCACCGGGCCGGAGCCGGCCGGCCGCTCGTTCTCCATGAGGATGCCGAGCCGCTTTGCCACCTCGGTATAGGCTTCCAGCAGCCCGCCGAGATCGCGGCGGAAACGGTCCTTGTCGAGCTTCTCGTTCGACTTGATGTCCCACAGCCGGCACGAATCGGGCGAGATCTCGTCAGCGACGATGATCCGCATCATTTCGTTCTCAAACAGCCGCCCGCATTCCATCTTGAAGTCGACCAGGCGGATGCCAATCCCCAGGAAAAGCCCGGTCAGGAAGTCGTTGACGCGGATGGCGAGCGCCATGATGTCGTCGATCTCCTGCGGCGTCGCCCAGCCGAAGGCGGTGATGTGCTCTTCCGACACCATGGGGTCGTTGAGCTGGTCGTTCTTGTAGTAGAATTCGATGATCGAGCGCGGCAACTGCGTACCTTCCTCGATGCCGAGCCGCTGCGACAGCGAGCCGGCGGCGACGTTCCGCACCACCACCTCCAACGGCACGATCTCGACCTCGCGAATCAGCTGCTCGCGCATGTTGAGGCGGCGGATGAAGTGGGTCGGCACCCCGATGTCGTTGAGGTGCTGAAACAGGTACTCCGAAATCCGGTTGTTGAGGACGCCCTTGCCCTCGATCACCTGGTGTTTCTTGGCATTGAACGCGGTCGCATCGTCCTTGAAGTGCTGGATGAGGGTTCCGGGCTCGGGACCTTCGTAAAGGACCTTGGCCTTGCCTTCATAAATGCGGCGTCGACGGCTCATTGGGATGTACCGTGTTTTGTTGAAATCCATGAATCTGGTGTGCTCCGGTTGACAAGGGATCGAGGACCCACGACGGAGCTGCCGCGGAAGCCTGGAACCCAAAACAGAACAAGAACCAAGCCGTATGGCAACCTATCCGATTGGCCCATCCAGCACAATCGATCCGGACCCTTTTGGGCGACTTATCCGCCTTGGATTGCCACCCAAAAATCTGCCATTCTGCCTGCGGCTTAACGGCTCCTTGTCTTGCCGATTCGTCCCTTTTAATTAGGCATTCGCCGGGGCTGCCGCAACGCGAGCTCCACCCGTCCGACAGCTGGAATTGGAACCAATTATGACTACTTTCGACAAGCGCGAGGAAGGTTTTGAGAAGAAATTCGCCCTCGACGAGGAGCAGAAATTCAAGGCCGAGGCTCGCCGCAACAGGTTGCTGGGCATGTGGGCGGCGGAAAAGCTTGGCCTCACGGGCGATGCCGCCAACACCTATGCCAAGGAGGTGGTGGCCGCCGACTTCGAGGAAGCCGGCGACCATGACGTGCTGAAGAAGGTCCTGAAGGACCTGACCGCGAAGGGCGAGGCCATCACGGAGGGTCAAATCCGCGCCAAAATGGACGAACTGCTGGTCCAGGCCGTGGCGCAGGTGAAGGCGGGGGCATAAGCCCCCGCTATTCGGGGCTATTTCAACGTGATCTGAAGGCTCATCGAGCCGTTGATGTTGAAGCCTTCCTGCTGCTGACCGTACTGCCGGTTGATGTTGATACTACTGTTCACCGACTCCATCCGGCAGTCCTTGGCCAGCACCTCCCGCAGCAAATCGCATTCGTGCGCCGCCATTTCATAGACGGTGCGGCGCGCGCGTTCGCGCAGCTTCTGCGCCTCATCCCCCTCTCCGGTGGGGCCGACGATAAAGAAACTGATCGAGCTCTGCACCCGCACCGTTCCCTCCTGGCGCGGCGAACTGCCGGGCTGCTCGGCCATGATCCGCTGACCCGGCGTCTGGGCGAAGGCAGGAGCGATCAGAAACAGCAGGCCTATACCTGCCGGAAGAAGAAGGCGCGACGGCGACATCATGGCGGACCCTTGCGGTTGAAGTGACGGGCCGGTCTATAGCGACCTTAGATTGCAACAAGACGAACCGTTGCCGCGAAAAATCGATGCGCCACTTCATGCCGCGTTAACCGCCGTATTGTTGCTCTATCCTTCTTTGAATCCGTACTCCGGTACGTTGCCGCTGGCGCCGTAATATTTGAACGGCAGGAATTTTCCGGACATCGTGATTTTGACGCGGTCGCCCTTGGGATTGGGCAGGCGCTCCATCGCCATGTCGAAGTCGATCGCGGACATGATGCCGTCGCCGAACTCCTCCTCGATCAGCGCCTTCCAGGCCGGGCCATTGACCATCACGAGCTCGTAAAAGCGATAGATCAAGGGATCGGTCGGCGGCATCGGCAGGCCCTCCCCGCGCATCGGCGTCTCGTTCAGCAGCGCGATTTCGGATTTGGACAGGCCGAACAGTTCTCCGGCATTCGCGGCTTGCGGCTTGGTCAGCTTCATCTGGCCAAGGATCGCGCCGACGATCAGCACCTCGGAATAGCCACCGATATTCTCGCAGATATATTTCCAGCTCCATTCCTTCTCGCGCTTGATGTCGAGCAGCTTTTCGGTGAGGTCGGAACGTTTCATGGGGCTCTCCTTGCTTTTGTCGTTCCCGAGCTTGTCCCGGGCATTCACGTGGTTGGCGCAATTCAAGAGGACGTGGATGGCCGGGACAGGCCCGGCCATGACGTCTGGGTTGACGGCTTGGCTTCCGACGCGATCGCCAATTCAGGCAAGCCCGGCCGCACCGTCGGCACGTTGCGCGGGTCGTGACCGGTCGCTGTCGCCGCAAAGCTCTTGCTGCGGCTGACCAGGAAATCGATGATGTGGTTGCGGAGCGCGTAGTAATAGGGATGGCGGTGCAGGTCGATCCGGCCGCGGTCCTTCGGCAGCGGATTTTCGACGATTTCGGCCAGCACCGCGCCCGGGCCGTTGGTCATCAGGAAGATCTTGTCGGCAAGATAAATCGCTTCGTCGACATCGTGGGTGATCATGAACGCGGTCTGCCCGGTCTCGAGGCAGATGCGCCGCACCTCGTCCTGCAGCGTGCCGCGCGTCAGCGCGTCCAGGGCCGAGAACGGCTCGTCCATCAGCATGATCTTCGGCGTGATCGAGAGCGCACGGGCAATGCCAACGCGCTGCTTCATGCCGCCGGACAGTTCGGAGGGACGCTTGTGCTCCGAACCGGTGAGGCCGACGAGATCGATGAATTTCTGCGCGTGCGCCTTGACCCGCGCACCATCCCATTTGCGCCATTTCGAGCTGACGGCGTAGGCGACATTGCCGAGCACGGTGCGCCAGGGAAGCAGCGCGTGGCTCTGGAAGATCACGGCGCGATCGAGGCTCGTGCCCTCGATCGCCTGCCCGTCGACGATCACGGCGCCCTCGCTCGGCTCGTCGAGGCCTGCGAGGATGTTGAGCACCGTGGTCTTGCCGCAGCCGGAATGGCCGATCACGCAGCCGAACTCGCCCCGTGCCATCGAGAGCCACAGATCCTCGAACACGGTGGTGGTGCCGCCGCCCGCGCCCGGATAGCGCCGCGCGATGCCTTCGATGGAGATGAATTTGTCGGTCATCGCCCTACTCCGGAAACGTGACCATGCGCGTGAACCGCGCGAGGATCTGGTCGAGCAGCATGCCGACGATCCCGATCAGGAGGATCGCGATGATGACATTGGTGATCGAGAGGTTGTTCCACTCGTTCCAGACGAAGTAGCCGATGCCGGTGCCGCCGACGAGCATCTCGGCGGCGACGATCACGAGCCAGGCGATGCCGATCGAGATCCGCATGCCCGTCAGGATCGTCGGCGCCGCGGCCGGCAGGATCACCGTGAAGGCGCGCCTGACGGTGCCGACCTCGAGCGTGCGCGCGACATTGATCCATTCCTTGCGCACGCCGGCGACGCCGAACGCCGTGTTGAGCAGCATCGGCCACACCGAGCAGATGAAGATCACGAAGATCGCTGAAATCGAGGAATCCTTGATGGTGTAGAGCGCGAGCGGCATCCAGGCGAGTGGCGAGATCGGCTTCAGCACCTGGATGAACGGGTCGAGCGCTTTGCTGATCAATGGCGACATGCCGACCAGGAAGCCGAGCGGGATCGCGACCAGCACCGCGATGAGATAGCCCAGCCCGACGCGGCCGATCGAATAAGCGAGCTGGATGCCGAGCCCCTTGTCGTTGGGCCCGTTGTCGTAGAACGGCCGCCTCAAGTGCTCCCACAATTTGGCGCCGACATCGAGCGGACCCGGCATCGCCGATTTGCCTTGGGTGGCCGTGAGCCCCATCAGCTTCGCATATTCCGGGCTCATGTTGGTGGCCGGACCGGCGCTGCGGGTGGCAAGATGCCAGACGCCGATGAAGGCCGCGAACAGCACGACGGAAACGATCGCCGCGCGCAGGCGGAGGGAGAAGGTCATCGCCCTCTCCCTGTATCCGGACGTGCCGTCACGACGACTTCCTGATCTTGAAGCTGGCGAGATAGTCGTCGGGCTTCGCCGGATCGAATGGCTTGCCCATCACCGAGAAGGATTTGTAGGCGGTCGTCGGTGGCGTCAGCCCCATCTCGGCCATCACCTTGCCGGTGTCGGTGGCGAGATAGACCTGCTCGGCGATCGCCTTGTAGTCGACGTCGCCCTTGATCTGCCCCCAGCGCTTCATCTGGGTCAGCATCCACACCGCAAACGACTGCCAGGGGAACGGATCAAAGTCGACACGCTTGGGGTCAGTCTTCACGCCGCCGAGCCCGTCGGCATACGTGCCGGTGAGCACTTGCTCGAGCACCGTCACCGGCGCATTGATGTAGTTGGCCGGTGCGATCGCTTCCGCGATCTGCTTGCGGTTTTCGGCTTTCGACGCATAGGCGGTCGCGTCCACGATCGCGCGGGTCAAAGCGGCGAACGAATTCGGCGAGTTCGTGATGAATTCCTTGCTGGCCGCAAAGCTGCAGCAGGGATGCCCGTCCCAGATCTCCTTGGACAGGATGTGCATGAAGCCGACGCCATCATAGATCGCGCGCTGGCAGATGTTGTCTGGCGCGAGGAAGCCGTCGATGTTGTCCGCTCGAAGATTGGCGACCATTTCCGGCGGCGGCACCGCGCGGAGTTGCACATCGGTGTCAGGGTCGAGCCCGTGCTCGGCGAGGTAATAGCGCAAGAGATAATTGTGCATGGAATAGTCGAAGGGAATGGCGAGCTTCATGCCCTTCCAGTCCTTCGGATCGCGCTTGTCCTTGTGCTTCATCGCAAGCGTGATGCCCTGCCCATTGATGTTCTCGATCGCAGGGACGGCAAAAGGTATCGCATTGGCGCCGAGCCCGAGCGAAATCGCGATCGGCATCGGTGCCAGCATATGCGAGGCGTCGTATTCCTTGTTGATGGTCTTGTCGCGAATGACGGCCCAGCCGGCCGTCTTGACGACCTCGACGTTGAGGCCTTGCTTGGCATAGAAGCCGAGCGGCGCGGCCATGATGATCGGGGTTGCACAGGTGATCGGGATGAAGCCGACCTTGAGGTCCTTCTTCTCCGGCGCCGCGGTTTGCGCGAACACTTCCGTCGCGGTCTTGATCGGGAAGAACTGCGCCAGCGCCGCAAGCGCGGTCGAGGCCCCGACCGATTGCAGAAATGTGCGGCGCGCCATGTCCTGCGGAAACACCGCGCGCATCAGCGCGGAAGCGACCACGCCCTCGTAACGTTTCTCCTCGCTCTCGGCCGGCTCGCAACGGAACGTCGGCCCGGCCGCATCGTGCTCGGCGGCGGAACGATGCTGACCGCACGCGCAACCGGACTGGTTGAGCCTGCGGCTTGCATCGAACGGGTCATCGAAGGTGGACATGCTGCGCCCCTTTGTCACACCGAAGCGGCCGAAGTCCCGTTCCGCCGCTTCCGGAAGATTGCGTCACCGCCCGGCGCGCGCCGGACGGTGAAAAACCATGCACGTTCTATGCCGCTTTTCCGGTCAGCTCCGCCGCCGCGGTCGGCTGCCCCTCCTCGATCGGCAGCGACGGGTCGCGCGACCATTCGTTCCAGGAGCCGAAATACATCCGCACGTCCTTCACGCCGGCGTTCTTCAACGCGAGGAAGGTGTTCGAGGCCCGCGCGCCCTTGAAGCAGTAGAGATAGACCGGCGTGTTCTGGGTGATGCCGACAGTGGCGCATTCCGCCAGGATCTCGTCCCTCGACTTGAAGCGCGGGCCTTCCGCCGTCGGCTTCATCATCCGGTACCATTCGAGCCAGACCGCGCCGGGGATGCGCCCCTTGCGCGGGCAGAAGTCCTTGCCATAGGGCGAGGAGCTATCGCCGATCCATTCATCGACGTCGCGCACGTCGAGGATCGCGATACCGGGCTTGTCGAGCGCAGCCAGCACCGTCTTGGCGTCGATCAGGATCTCGCCTGCCTCCGGCACGATCGAGAACGAGGCTTTCACCGGCGACGGCACGTCCGTCGTAACAGGCAGACCCGCGGCGACCCAGGCATCGTAGCCGCCATGCAGCACCTTCACCTTCGGATAGCCAAGCATGGTGAGCAGGTAATAGCCGCGGCAGGACTGGCCGAAGCCGGAGCTCATCGACTGCTCGTAGACGACGGCGGTTTCGCTGCCCGACAGGCCGGCCGCGCCGAATGCATCGGCGAATTTGGTCTTGAGCTCGTGGACGCCGTCTGGCGTCGAGGTCGCCAGATAGGTGAAGATCTCATGCACGTTGACAGCGTTCGGCAGATGTCCCGCGGCGTAGGCCTCGGGATTGCGGGTGTCGATCACGACACACGGCTCCGTCTTCAAGAGTTCGGCAAGTTCGCCGGCAGTAATCAGAACGTCCGTCATGGCAGCCTCTCCTGTTCGTGGTTGCAGTCTGGGTGGATTTCGAAAGTTGCGTTCACGCCTCCGCCAGCATCTTGCGAAGCTGCTTGGTGGCGGGGGTGACGATGGCGACGAAATAGGCCTCGCGAAGCCGCCGCTGCGCGCGATGGCTCTTCAGATATCCGCGCGCGCCACAATGCAGCATCGCCGCATGCGCGGCCGCGACGCTGGCGTCGCCTAGTCGCAGCCGCAGCGCGACCACTTTCCGCCAGTAGGTGTCATCCTCATTGAAGGGATCGCGCGCCAGCGCCATCGCTTCGTTCTCGAACTCGGCATAAAGCTCGCGAAACTGCGTCGGCTGCTGCGGCAGATAGCGGTTGACATGGCCAAGCGGCGCACCGACCTCGTCCATGATTGCGATGCAGTCGCGGATCAGGCCGAACGCCATGCCGGCCTGCAGCAGGATGAAGCCGGCACGGATCTTTTTCACAAACGGCGCCGCGACCTCGGCGAGGATCAATTCATCCGGCACGAAGACGTCGCGGAACTGGACGCCGAAGGTGCCGGTGCCATCCATCGCCAGAAACGGCTTGCACGGCTGCAACGTGATCGCGGGATCGGAGCAATCGGCGAGGAACATGACGGTGCCGCCCTCCTCGTCCTCGCGCTCGAAAATGCTGCCGAAATAATGGTCGGGGCCGAGATTGGAGACCCAGGGCAACGCGCCCTTGACGATGTAGCCGCCTTCGACCTTGCGCCCCTTCAGCTTCAGCCGCTCGATGCCGAAGAAGCTTTTCATCGGGTTGGAGAGCCCGGTGCCGCCGAGAATGCTGCCGGTCGCGAATTTGTCGCCGAATTTTTCCGCGAGCTTCTCGTTGTCGGAATTCGACGCGTACCAGACCAGCGTGTTCTGGCACCAGGCCATGAAGGCGGTGGCGCCGCAGACTTCGCCGAGCGAAGCGATCGACTGGATGGCGCAGCGAAGATCGGCTGCGCCATCGCTTGGCTGATGACTGCCCCAGGCGCCGACATCGCCGAGCCGGCGCAACAATTCGTCCGGATAGATCGTGCCGGCATCGATGGCACTTGCCATCGGGGCGAGGTTCTTGCGCGCGATGGTGGCGACCTGGTCGGCGATCGACGTTCCCGGCAGGTCCTCTGCAAGCGCGAGCCGAGATGCAGCCAGTGTACCCATGAGTCCCTCCGCTCCCCGATGGCTTGTTGCGGCTGCGTCTACGCGCTGACTTCGAGATTGACGGGCCGCGTGAACGTATTGGCGACCGGCGACCATTTCTTCACATGCGCAACCAGTTGATCGATCTCCTCCTTCGAGACGCCCTCGCATTCCATGTCGACCTTGACGCGGACATCGGTGAAGCCGACCGGCTTCTCGCTGGTGTCGCCGGTGCCCCACACTGCCGTGATGTTGAGGTCGCCCTCGAGCTCCAGCTCGAGCTTGTTGACGGTCCAGCCGCGATGCACCGCATTGGCGTGCAGGCCGACCGCAAGGCACGAGCCAAGCGCGGCGAGCGACGCTTCGGAGGGATTGGGCGCTGTGTCGTCGCCGAGCAGGCCCGGCGGTTCGTCGACGATGTAGGGGGCAAGGTTGCGGATGTAGTTGGCGTGGCGGAATTTGCCTTCGGCCACGGTCTTGCACTTCAAGGTCTTGATGACCTTCGGGTTGGCCTTGCCGCTTTCAATGAGCTGTTCGAGTCCATTTCGGTCGATCGGGGCAAGGCAGCCCGTCAGCACTGTCTTTTGAGCAACCGCAGTCATCAATTTCTCTCCCTGGGAGTGAGGATACCGAACGGTCTGTTTCCTGCACGAAGCGTGCCAGACCGCACCGAAAGCAAAAGCTGAAACTCTCTCAGCGCTTAGCGCTGCTGCATCGAAATTGATCAGGACCGTCTTTGCCCAAATACCGCGCAGGCGCCGCGCGCTTGCGATTATTTTGAGCGCAGGGAAGAAGCGGCTTGATGATTGCGTAGGGCTCCGACTAAGCTGACGCGCATGGGCAGCAAATCGGTCTCGAAGAAGAAGTCACCCGCCGCTCCGGCCGCGGGCGACGATGAATCCGCGCGTGGGCGCCTGCTCAGCGCGGCGACCTATCTGTTCTGCAAGAACGGCATCAACGCTACCGGCATCGACGCGATCATCAATGCCGCCGGCACGGCGAAGACCACGCTGTACAAATTGTTCGGCTCGAAGACCAATCTCGTGCACGCCGTGCTGGAGGCGGAAGGCCGGCAGTGGCGCGAATGGTTCATCGGCGCGATCGAGGCTGGAGGCGGCGATGCGCAGACCAAGCTTGCACGGATATTTCCTGCGCTGAAGACCTGGTTCGGCGAGGAACGCTTTTACGGCTGCCCGTTCATCAATGCAGTCGCCGAACACGACAAGGACCAGAAGCAGTTCCGCGCCATCGCGCTGCGCCACAAGAAGGTTGTGCTCGCCCATATCGAAAAGCTTGCAGGCGAGATGGGCGCTTCCGACCCGGCCGTGCTTGCGCATCAACTCGCGCTTCTGATCGACGGCGCCATTGTCGCCGCCATGGTCTCGCGGGACCCCGGCGTGGCGGACACCGCAGCGCTCGCCGCAGGCAGCCTGCTTGCGCCGGCCAAGACGAGGAAGCCGAAACGGGCCGGCAGCGCAGCCGAGCTCGAGGCCGTGTGAGAACCTCCGCCTGCCCGGCGCCACTCACGACCGCAACCGGGTGGACCGTCGCCCTACGCGCCGTCCTGGGGGTGCGCGTCTAGCACCATCTGCAGCCGCTCCAATTCCGCCGCCAGATCGCGCTCCACGTCCGCGGCGCGCAGATTGAACACGCGATAGTCCCGCTCCTCCAGCCACTCCCGCCGCCTGCCCCGGTCGGCCGCGATCGTCGCGCTCTCGTCGGGGTTTACCAACTCGATCGCGAGCCGGTGGATGAAGGAGACGAAATCGGGGATATGGCGCCCGACCGGGGTCTGGCGCTTGAACAGGCCGGCGAAGCGGCGATCTTTGGTCAGCGCCTGCCACAGGATGCGCTCGGCATCGGTCGGGTTGCGCCGGAGCAGCCGCGCCAGCCCGCGCACCGTGCTGCTGGCATCGGCGGAGGTGCCGCCGTGCCCCTGCTCCGCGAGGAGCGCCCGCAGCCGGGTCGCCTGCTCGCCGTCGAGCACGCCGCCCTTGGCCGGCCCCTTGCGTCCCTCGGCGATCGCCATGATCACCCCGTGCAGGGTATGCATGTCCTGCTTGGTCGGCTCCATCCGGGTGAAGATGTTGCGCAAATTGACCAGCATGGTGTCGCGCTTCTCACGCGGCCGCAGGAACTCGACCTTGTCGAGCTCTGCGACCAGATTGTCGAAGAACGCCTGAACCTGATGCTGGGAAGCGCGCTCGGATCGCTCGGGCATCGCGAACGGCAGTTCGCCCAATGTCGAGAACTTGAACCACTCATAGCCCATCAGCAGCACCGCCTGAGCCAGGTTCAGCGAGGCGAAACCCGGGTTGACCGGGAAGGTGACGATGCGATTGGCGAGCGCGACCTCCTCGTTGGTCAGCCCGGCGCGCTCGCGGCCGAACAGGA
The DNA here is from genome assembly GCF_000426245.1 of Bradyrhizobium sp. Ai1a-2. Taxonomy (GTDB): domain Bacteria; phylum Pseudomonadota; class Alphaproteobacteria; order Rhizobiales; family Xanthobacteraceae; genus Bradyrhizobium. The sequence goes on from NZ_KE384513.1 coordinate 23,990, forward strand.
TGCCGGCCCCGCCACCATCGGCCACATGCGTCACGATCTCGCGCGCGGCCGCCTCCGGCCCGACCACCGGCTTGGCCTGGTCATGCGCACGGGCGGTGGTGGCATAGAGAAGGTCGAGATCGGCGACCGCCTGCTCCACGGTGACGAACAGCTCGACCCCGTCGAGAATATGGTCTGCGCCCGCGGCAGCACGCTGCGCGGCGACGTTCGGCCAGCCGTCGCGAGGATTGACCAGCCGGAGCCGCGACAGCGCGAAATTGCCCATCGCGCGCGCAGCCATCCCGATGTTCTCGCCAAGCTGCGGCTCGACCAGGATCACCACGGGACCCCTGAGGTCGTGGCCGGTCTTGGTCTTGTCGGTGCCGGACATCCTGAACTTCGCTTCCTGATTCAACGTTTGAACAATCTGATTCAGGTCCTGAAGGAGTTGAATCAGACTGCTAGGTCTCTTGGCCCGGCCGGATTGCCCCGCGGGCGCAAATTTCTCAAGCGGAATAATGGACTTGCGGCTGTTTTTGAATCTTTATCCGAAACCTGAGACTCAAGGCATCGCAACCCCACTGCTCCCTTTCGCTGCCGCCTGAAGCATGAGACATAATGGCGGCATTCTCGGCTAAAGGATGAGCCGAAACTGCATAACCCCTTGGCTTCCGCCGGCGCTTTCCCGGTGCTATAGGCCCGAGGATAGTCCGCTAGTCGCGCCCGAAAGCGCGCTGTTCCCCCAAGAGGCCCTATTCCCATGGCAAAAATCAAGGTGACCAACCCCGTCGTCGAACTCGATGGCGACGAGATGACCCGGATCATCTGGAAATACATCAAGGACAAGCTGATCCACCCGTTCCTTGATGTTCAGCTTTTGTATTACGACCTGGGGATCGAGTATCGCGACAAGACCAACGACCAGGTCACGATCGACGCGGCGGAAGCGATCAAGAAGGTCGGCGTTGGCGTCAAGTGCGCCACCATCACCCCGGACGAGGCCCGGGTGAAGGAATTCAACCTCAAGGAAATGTGGAAGTCGCCGAACGGCACCATCCGTAACATCCTGGGCGGCGTGATTTTCCGCGAGCCGATCATCTGCAGGAACGTGCCGCGGCTGGTTCCGGGCTGGACCAAGCCGATCATCATCGGCCGCCACGCGTATGGCGACCAGTACCGCGCCACCGACATCAAGTTCCCCGGCAAGGGCACCCTGTCGCTGAAATTCGTCGGCGAGGACGGCACGGTGATCGAGAAGGAAGTGTTCAAGACGCCCGGCGCCGGCGTCGCGATGGAGATGTACAACCTCGACGACTCCATCATCGACTTCGCCCGCGCCTCCCTCAACTACGGCCTGATGCGCGGCTACCCGGTCTATCTCTCGACCAAGAACACCATCCTCAAGGTCTATGACGGCCGCTTCAAGGACATCTTCCAGGACATCTACGACCGCGAATTCAAGAAGGAGTTCGAGGCCAAGGGGCTGACCTACGAGCACCGCCTGATCGACGACATGGTGGCCTCGGCGCTGAAATGGTCCGGCGGCTATGTCTGGGCCTGCAAGAACTATGACGGCGACGTCCAGTCCGACACCGTGGCGCAGGGCTATGGTTCGCTGGGCCTGATGACCTCGGTGCTGCTCACCCCGGACGGCAAGACCGTGGAAGCCGAGGCTGCCCACGGTACGGTGACCCGGCACTACCGCGAACACCAGAAGGGCAAGGAGACCTCGACCAACTCGATCGCCTCGATCTTCGCCTGGACGCGGGGCCTCGCCCACCGCGCCAAGCTCGACAACAATCCCGAGCTTGCGAAATTCGCCGACACCTTGGAGAAGGTCTGCGTCCAGACCGTCGAGGACGGCTACATGACCAAGGACCTCGCACTCCTGGTCGGTGCCGACCAGCGCTGGCTCTCCACCACCGGCTTCCTCGAGAAGGTCGCCGAGAACCTCAACAAGGCGATGGCGGCCTAAGCCGCCTTCCCGGGCTTCGCTCTTCCCGGGGGGAATATGTATGGAGACTGCACCATGCCACTCCCCGGGAAAACCGCATTCGCATTGCTTGTGCTGTCGAGCACGCTGGTCAGCGTGCGTGCGGAAACACCCCTCCCCGACGCGATTGCCGCGCCGGGAGAGGCAGTGGTGCTGAGCGTTCACGCCGAAGGCGCGCAGGTCTACGAGTGCAAGGCTGGCCTCGAAGGCAAGCTGGCCTGGGCCTTTCGCGAACCGATCGCGACGCTGATGGCCGACGGCAAGACCGTCGGCCGCCACTATGCCGGACCGAACTGGGAGCACGTCGACGGCAGCGTCGTGCTCGGCAGGCCGTCCGGCAATGCGCCGGGCGCGACACCGAACGACATTCCCTGGCTCAAGCTCGAGGTGATTTCGCGGCGCGGCAGCGGTACGCTGTCCGGCGTTACGACGGTGCAGCGGATCAACACCGCGGGCGGCGTGCTCCAAGGCGCATGCGGCAAGGCCGGCACGACCCACAGCGCGCCCTATTCCGCGGACTACGTGTTTCTCCGCAAGGGCTGAGCGGCTCGCGCCAAAGGCAGGACCCGTAGGATGGGTAGAGCGCAGCGAAACCCATCATCGCGCGGCTTGCTCCCAAGCTCACGAACGTTGCGGTGAGATGCGGTGGACGAACCACGCAAATGCGAATTGGCTGGCACCCAGGTCCGACAAGGTCGCAACAACTTCGCCTGGTGCAAACCCTCGGGTGGCTCACCTGGAAGACTGAACTGCTCGCCAGGTGAGTCCCTTAATTTTGAAACCGCGTGGCGGCTTCCCAACCGGTTTACCATTCAGTAGATGCAGGAGTACGACCATCCGTATGGCGTGTAATGCCGGCAACCAAGGCCGTAGCCGTAATAGCCGCCACCGAAATAATGTCTTCCATAGCCAAAGCCATAACGATGTCCTCCATATCCGTAGTGACCTCGGCCATAGCCATAGCCATAGTGACCTCCACCAAAATGACTTCGGCCAAAACCTCCTATGTGACCTCCGCCGAAGCCGCCGCCTCCGTGTCCACCGCCCCCGTGTCCGCCGCCGCGCGCCTGTGCCCCCGTCGCAATCAGAGACCCGGCAAGTAGGGCCGTTGCCAATACCATCATCGTTGTTCGTGCAGTCATGAATTTTCCTTTCGCCGGGCAGAGCCATCATCCCATATGATGGCCTTGGTCGTGCACCCCCGTGTATGGATGGCGCGCGCTACGACATGATGTCGTGACCGGGAAGACGCGTTACGTTGGCAACCTTCCGCTCGGCAGACGCTCCACGAGTCTGAGAAGAAAGGAAAATCAGCTATCTCAAGTAAGCGTGCGTGAGGATTGCGACAGAACGTGTCGCTATTGGCCGTTCTTGACCCAAATGCGAAACTCGCCCCTACAAGAGCCGCCCGAATAATCCCGAGCCCGTTTGGGGACTCACGCCATCAGCGATCCCAGAAAACGGATCGCCGGAATGCTCGGCATGAACGCATAGGCGCCGCCGCGAGTCCGGACGAATCGCGGCAATCCCCGCAGCCGGATCGTCGTGCCGGATTTGAGCGGCAAGTCGAACCAGCTGGTGCCAGGATCATTCGCGCCTGTGATCGGATCGTTGGAGCCGGTGATGCGTGGATCCTGCAGGCCAAGATTCAGCCAGTCACAGGACATCGCCTCGAACTGTGCGCCGAGACTCGCCCCAATGAAGTTACCGAGCAGGCCCCGTTCCGGTTCGGGTTTGGTCGGATCGCGAGGCTTCGCCGGATCATAGAGTGGTCCATAGGGCATCCCACGCCGAACAAGACGCCGACTGTTGTTCGCCACCCGTTGCACGATCTGGCCGCCCCGCGGGTTGCACCGCCGGATATGCGCCCCAAAGGGGCAGCGGGAGTTGCCAACGTAGTCAAAGTTCGCCTGATCCACTTTGGGATCAGGCGCATCCGGGGACAGTGCCATCGGCGTGCCATCGCGCCACCGGCCGCACAAATGGGCGGCGACGACCTCGCGCAAGGCGGCGTGGCGTGACAGGCCTTCGATTGACAAGGCTTGGCCGATTTTCTCTTCAGCACCGGGCGGCAGCAACTCGTCGATTTGCGGGCGTGTCAGCAAATCCGACGCGGCCTGATCAAGATACTCCTCGAAGCCGACCACATCCTGTTCCAGCACGCGAAAGGCGTTGAAGGTGCCGTTGTGTCCCAATGCTTCGGGTTGAGGCACCCGCCACCTCAGACCTTCGAAGTTGGTCGGATGTCCCAGCAGCACGGTGCCGAGTGGGGCTTTGGGTTGTCCGTCTTCATAGCGTTGTCCGTCATGAACCTCCGCGAATCTCGGTTGCATGATGTTGTCACGATAGCCGAAGTGAACGGCGTCCTTGGGGAAACTGCAGCCCTCAAGGGCGCCGAGCAGCTTGAAGGCCTCTCCGTCGGTGAGGGCGCGCTGCTGGACCTGGTCCAGCTGCGCGACCTCGTCGGCATAGATCGTCGCAATGAGATGAATCCGCCTGGGATCACCGAAGGGATCTGGCCAGGTTTCCGGCGCGCTCGGCCCGACGTCTCCGAGCTTCAAGGCGCGGGCGTTCATGCCTTCGATGAATTCGTTCGGGAACGTTGCAAGTGAAGAACCCGGCGTGCCGAGGGCGCGCAGTCCCTCGTAGGTCAAGCCAATGTTGAAGCAGGTCTCCGGCTTGGTTCTCCCCCAATTCCCGGTGGTGATCTGCGGAACATCGTCGCGCCCGGTTGTCGAGGCGGCGAACCAGCGCCGGGCCGCCATGCGATCGGCGACTTCAAGAATGAGGTACCGCACGCGAGGCTTGCGATAGCCCCGCAAAATATTGCCCTGCACATCAGCGGCGTCGAATACAGTGCTCACCAGCCTATCCCCAGTTGGTTGCGGACCTGAGCCGCTGAAAATCCGGGATAGGCCCGGTAGCCGCTGCCGAGCGAAACATTCGCGTTGGCACGGAGCTGGAGGACCACTTTCCGAGGAAGCAGGCGCAGATCGTCATGACCGAATGAGGCCTTGTCGCCGTTCAAAGCTTCCTGGTCTCTCAGAAGATCGGTGGCGGTGTCCGGCACCTGGTACAGGTCGCGCTCATGCACCCATTGGATGAACGCCTCGACATTGTGCTCGCAGGGAGTCACCGCGTCCCCTCCTTCGACAAGTTTAACCACGGCGTTGAACACGCCGCCGATCGTAGCGATGAAGTCACGAATGTAGTTGGTGAAGTCTCCGTCGTAGACGGAGAACATGCAAATATTGTCGCCGACGATGACGAAGCGCGCAAAGTGCACCGTGCCGACATTGTCCAATCCGGCATATATCGCATCCTTGTTTTGCGCGATCGCCAGCGCCGCTTTTGCTCGGCCGATCGGCGACTTGTCCTTCAGCGGCATGATCAGGTTCATCATGCACTGGATATTGTCGCCAGGCTGAATTGATGGGTGGGGACCACCGGGCAGCGGCTTCACCGGAGTGCGCCACGCCCAATAAGGCACCAGGAGCCACGACGCCAAGCGCTGGAATACGCGCGTCTCGGGCAACCCGCTCACAAACCGATCTAACCAACTCTCGTCACTTGGCATCAGCTTGACTCCGAATGAAGGGGCACCCGCCGCGCATTTCACGCGAGACTTCATAAGCGCACCGGCGGGCGTGGAGGATCGGATCGCCGGAGGGCTCGATGCCGGGCACGAGACGCCAGGGATTGAAACTGATGCGTTCGCCGTCCGCGACCTGATCCTTGGCGAGATTGGTGAGCGTAAGGGTGCCCATGACGACCCGGACCCGCCTGGCCGACCAAGGCTTTGTGGGATCGTCGAGCGCGTCGCCCGCTTCGCCGATTGTCATCATCAGCATGAACCGGGCCGGCCATCGCCGCAGGCGCTCTTCGAGTTCATGGCGCAGATATTTATCGACCGGCGTGGCAGTGGGATCTGTCGTACGAACGCCTGCGACCGGCTGCCAGGAAAAGCGAACGGGGCGACGCACGCCATGGGGATCTTCCACCATGAAGGTGTGGATGGCGTGATAGGTCGCGCGGGTATAGCTTACCGGAGCGCCGATCTGCGCGGCCTCGAAGACTGCCAGCTGGGCGAACCGGTACCGATTGGCATAACTGAGTGCCCCCGCATCGGTATTCGTCGTTTCCTTCGGGTATGGGTCGCGAACAGGCTCCTTGAGCTGCAGCATGTCGAGAATCTTCCGCCACGGGGATTCTCTTTGAACCGGATGCTGCCTCGCGATCTTGGTGAACTCGAAAAAGTCCTCAACATTGCGGGCGAAGAATTCGCCGAGCGTCGTAGCGATCAGGTCGGTTGCCGGTCCGTCCTTCACGCCGCCCTGCAGGTGGAAGCGTGTCGCCATTCCCCGGACATCGGACCATCCATCATGCTGCTTCGGCCCGCCAAATCCGTTGGAGAATCTCACCGACACCTCAACGCGGTGTCCCCTGAAGTGCTCTGCGATGCAATAGTTGCGCGCCACATCTGAAGCCATGAAATAGCCGTCCACGCCTACGCCCATGGTGTGCACCGGCCTTAGCCCGGGGGCAGGCTCCGGCAAATTGGCAATGATGGCGTCGACGAGCTGCTTTGCTACCGATGAACCGGTCATGCCCTCTCCATTACGAATGGACCGGCAACCCGAGGTGCCGTTGGCGCTTGATGCGTTAGCGATGTCGATCGAATTCAGCCTGCGCCCTCCCCCGAACGTTACATTTGATCGCAGGACGGGCATGTGATCTGGTTCACAAACTAGCCGAACGAGGCGCCGAGCAATTCGGATCGGGCAACTGGAAATAAACCCATGGCTTTCTGGACAACGGGCGCGGTTGGATTGGTGATCGCCTATCTTCTCGGTTCTACGCCCACGGGCTATCTGGCAGGGAAGCTCCTCAAGGGCATTGATATTCGAGAGCATGGCTCCAAAGCCACCGGCGCTACGAATGTATTGCGGACCCTCGGCAAATGGCCTGCACTGGTGGTGCTCGTCGCCGATGTGCTCAAGGGCGTCGGCGCCATCATCGTTGCCCGCTCGTTCTGCCCTTGGCTCTATGCCGAGTTATCTCCGACGCCGCCGACAGCGTTTGATTTGCAAATCTGGGTGCCATGGGCTGTTTGCCTGGCCGGAATTGCCGTGCTGTTCGGGCATAGCCGCTCGATTTGGTTGAACTTTACGGGCGGCAAATCCGCCGCGACCGGACTGGGTGTGTTGTTGGCGATGTCGTGGCCAGTGGGATTCGGCACTGCAACGGTCTTCGGCATCGTGCTGGCTATTGCTCGGATTGTTTCCCTTAGCTCGCTACTCGCGGCGTTGACAGCAATCGTTCTCGTCTGCGGTTTCGCGCAACCGCTGCCCTACCGGTTGCTGGTAATCGGAGGCGGCATCTACGTGATTGTTCGCCATCGTGCCAACATTCACCGGCTAGTGGTGGGGACGGAGCCACGCATAGGTCGAAGTGGTCCAGATGCGAAAGCAGAAGCGCAAGTCTAGCGCTAGTGCACGACCATCACCGGCACGCTTCCGTCCGCCAGGACCTCAGATGTTTGACTCCCCAACAACAGCTTCCTGAAGCCGCGACGCCCATGAGAGGCCATGACGATCAAGTCGCAGCCTCTGGACTTTGCTGTTTCAATAATCGCGGTGGCTGGGTGCGCATCCGGAACATGCAAGAGTTCTGCAGATATCCCGATCTCCTCCGCCATGGCTCGCGCTTCATCGAGCACTTTGCCCGCACGTTCCTTGCAGGCTGCGTCAAAGCGATCGAACTCTTCCTGCGAGGGAATCCATCCCGAGGCGTGTCCGCTGCCATAGTCGACCGGCAGCGGTTCCGTTACGGTGATGACTGTCACCTTGGCGTTCAAGGCCTTTGCCAAGGCAATCCCATGCTCGACGCCTTTTCTCGCGACGTCCGATCCATCCGTGCTCAAGAGAATATTGGCGTACATTCGGGGGCTCCCTTGCTCGTCGAATATTTTCCCTAAAACAAGTGATCCTTACTTATATGGTCCGATCGTCGCCGCGCAAAGTTCGACACCCTCGAAGGAAATTGGTCAGGCAGCTTGACGACATCGTCGGGCGTTTTTACGATGCTACCAAAGGTTGGTTGTGAGAGTTGCCTTGTAGGGAGGGTATGATGCTCGCCCTTGCAGCGGTGATCGCGCTCGTGACGCCAATAACACCGCTGCAGCGACGAGGAAACGCGTGATCAAGCCCTGGATGTTCGAGTTCTGGCAGGCCCCGGCCGTCGCCGGCGAGGTCACGCCGGCCACGGCCGTGTTTGACAACGGAATCGCCTTTTGGAATCGGCTCGATGCGCTCGGGTTTGAAGGCATCTCCTTCAGCGAGCGGCATTTCGGCGTTTCCAACAGCCCCTCCCCCGGCCTTCGAATCCGTCGCGCGCAATTTTGCGGCACGCCGAGGTGAGCTAAGCAGTGCAATCCCTATTCAACGTCCAGCGAACACCGTGAAGGCTACGGCACATGACTGAATCAAATCTGATCGATCGGTTGACGATTCGCGACCTCGTCGAGAACTGGGCAGTGTGGCGCGATGCCGGCGATTGGGATCGGTTCAAGACGGTTTGGCATGAAGACGGCTGGATGTGCGCGACCTGGTTCCAGGGCCCCGCGCCGGATTTCATTCGAGTGAGCAAAGCGGGCTGGGAGAAAGGCGTCAGTATCCTCCATTTCCTCGGAGGCACCTCGATCGATCTCGATGGCGACCGTGCCATTGCGCAAACCAAGATGACGATCTCGCAACGCGCCGCCGTGCATGGCGTCATGTGCGATGTCGTCTGCACGGGACGCTTCTACGATTTTCTGGAAAGGCGTGCCGGCACCTGGGGTCTTGTTCTGCGGCAACCGATCTATGAGAAGGATCGGCTCGATCCGATCGATCCGTCGGCCAAACTGGAGCTGGACGCCGAAAAGCTGAACGGATTTCCTGTCGGCTATCGCCATCTCGCTTACGCGCAGGAAGAAATCGGCTATCGCGTGAAACGCGACATGCCAGGCTTGACCGGGCCAGAGGTCGAGGAACTGTACAGGCATGGGCGAGCCTGGCTGAATGGGCACCTCGCTCACGGCGCGGAATTACGGCAAGCGCGCGGTATCTCTTAAGGCGCCTGGTGCAGCTTCTTCAAACTATCCACTGTTGAAGGTATGGGCAGAGACGATGCCGAAGAGAATTGCAATTGCCGGCGCTGGAATTGGAGGCCTTACGGCGGCCTGCTGCCTTCTCAAGGCTGGCTATGAGGTCGAGCTGTTTGAGCAGGCGGCGGAATTGTCGGAAATCGGCGCCGGCATTCAATTGAGCGCCAACGCCATGCATGTCCTGAATGATCTGGGGCTCGGCGAAGCCATCGCCAACTTTTCGGTACGCCCCCGTGCGTACGTCTTTCGTCTGCATGATACTGGAGAAACAGTCGGTCAATTTCCACTCGCTGAAGAGCATGCGGCACTGAACGGAGCGCCCTACAATCAATTGCATCGGGCCGATCTGCATCAAGTGCTCGTCGCCAAGGTCAAGAGCCTGGGACCGAAAGCGATTCGATTGAACTGCCGCGTCGACGGATTTGAAGAGTCGGAAGGCCGCGTTCAATTGATGTTGTCCGATGGCTCACGCGTGGACGCCGACATTCTGATTGGCGCCGACGGTGTCAAATCCGCCATTCGCGCTCAGATCGTTGGCGCAACCGGTGCTTCCTATACGGGGGATGCCGCATGGAGGCTGGTTGTTCCCGCCGCCCGCCTGCCTGCGAATTTCATGGACCCGGTCATGTCAGTCTGGATGGGGCCGGGCCGGCATGCGGTTTGTTACTATCTTCGCGGCGGCTCTCTATTGAATTTCGTCGGCCTCGTGGAAACTGATGAAGTGTCGGAGGAGTCCTGGACGGCGAAATATCCATGGGAACGTTTGAAAGCCGATTTCGAGGGTTGGCACAGCGATATTCAGGAGATCATCGACAGAGCCGATCGGAATTCCTGCTATCGCTGGTCATTGTTTTATCGTCCGCCTATCGCAAAGTGGAGCACCCGGCATGTCACGATGTTGGGCGACGCGGTCCACGCGACCTTGCCGTATCTTGCGCAGGGCGCCGCGATGGCCATCGAGGATGGCGCTGTGCTGACACGCGCGCTCAAACTGACCGACGACACGGCGGCCGCGCTTCAGCTTTACGAACGCAACCGGATCGAGCGGACATCAAGGATCGTCAACGGCTCCGGTGCAAATCGAACGCTATTCCACATGAGCGACCAGGAAAAACTGCGCCAGGCATTCGCCAACCGTGACGAGGGTAAGGCTCGAAACGAATGGCTCTACAGCTATAACCCCTTAACAGTCGAACTGGTGTGAGAGAGCGACTATGCCGACAAGCGGGATGCTTTCGCGGCGCCTGACCCTCGCCATCCTGGCCACGGCCTGCGCGCCGGTCGGACGAGGCTGGGCGCAGGGCGGATCGCGGCAGATCATTCGGTTCATAGTGCCATTCACGGCGGGCACCGGGCCTGATTTGCTCGCGCGTATCCTCGGAGATGAATTGCGGCAGCGCTGGAACGAGCCGGTGATTACCGAGAATAAGCCTGGGGCAAGCGGAAACATCGGCACGCAGGCGGCCGCGCGCGCCGATCCGGATGGCCAAACCCTGCTGGTAACCGTCAACACGTTCGTTATGAATGCGAGTCTCTATCGCTCGATCCCATACGATCCAGCGAAAAGCTTCTTGCCGATCATAGAGATCGCTACGGGGGCTCTTGGCCTCGTGGTGCACCCTTCGCTTAATGTCAACAGCGTGCAGGAGCTGATCGCATTGGCTCGCAGCAAGCCGGGCGAGATCAACTATGCGTCCCCGGGCAGAGGAACACCGCAACATCTCGCCATGGAGCTTTTTAAACTCACGGCACAGATCAATCTAACTCACATTCCATACTCAGGCTCCGCCGGTGCGGTGAATGACGTGTTGGGAGGGCATGTCGCGGCCATGTTCCTCCCGATCCACACCGCTCTCCCGCTCGCTGAGCAGCAACAAATCCGCATCCTCGCCGTCGGCAGCAAAGTTCGGGCGCGGCAGGCGCCTCAGGTGCCGACCACGGTTGAATTGGGGATGACGGATTTCGACGTGGATTTATGGTTTGCGGCCCTGGCTCCGGCTGGCACTTCCAAGGCCATCATCGATCGCTACAATGCAGCGTTCAACGAGATACTCGCGCAGCCGAACGTTCAGGCCGTTCTGGAGAAGCAAGGGCTGACTGCGCGAGGGGGAACACCAGAGCAATTGTCAGAGCTGATCGAAAAAGACCGCTTGCGTTGGGCCAAGATAGTCAAGGATGCCGGCATTACGCCGGACTGAGCTGACCAAGCGGACCGAGCTTGGAGCGTTTTCGAGCGAAGTGGACAACGGGTCTCCACCAACACCTCGGCTCAGGCCGGGCGCTTGTACTTCTTCAGCTGGAACGCAAGCGCGATGTAGACGCAACCCGCGAGGATCGCGAACGAACCGATCAGCCAGAGAACTGCCAGCGCGCCCGCGCCGGGTTGAGCAAACAGAACAACGCCAAAGGCAATCGACAGCAGGCCACTCAGACCGAGCAGCCACTCGCCCTCGATTTCCTTGCGAAGCCGGATCGCGCCCCAGATCTGCAGCGCACCGATGACAATCGCCCAACTGGCGATGAACATGAGCAAAACGAGCGCGGTCATGCCTGGCCAAACGAAAGCCAGTAGACCGGCGAGAATGCCCGCGATGCCGACGACGGCAAGCCACCATCGCGGTGCGATCTCGCCGCCTCTGCTGGCAATCGCTGCCCACAGGGCCAAGACTCCGTCCGCGATCGCGTAGATGCCCCACATGAAAATCAGTGTCAGCAGGGTGAGGCCTGGCCAAATAAAGGCCAGAACTCCGAAGGCGATCGCAGCGACGCCTCGCAGCAGCAGCAGCCACCAATTTTCTGCGAGTTCGCGCAACGCGAGCCCGAGGAATGGAGACCCTCGGCTGGGTTGAATGTGTGTGTCGGACATTGAGTTCCTCCCGAATTTGAATTCCCCCTTGCATTCAGCATCCCGGCACTGCTGTAGGTCGTTGCAAAGACATGATTGGCCTGGAGACCGTTGATCCGGCCGCCTGCGCGCGCAAAACAGGCGGCACAGCTAGTGCTATGCTCGCAACCACCAGAATATGCATCGAATTCGTGGCGACGCTCCATCGAAGTGGAGACCGCCCGGTTATTTATCCGCTTGTGCTTTACCGAACCTGAGCCAAGCTGGCGCCCGACATTTGGTCAGAGATACAGTCCCTCCGCCAGCCCATTGGCCTAGCGCGATCTTTGGACTTACAACGCATGACGCTAACCGAACGAAGTATACGCCAACCATCAGTTCTCCGCAACGCGCAACGTCCAATGCTGACGCCCGGGGATCGGCTCAAAGCTGCCGCCTGCGTTGCTGCAATGTGGTTTGTGCTTCTGGCACCACACGAAGTCCTCGCGCAAACCTCTAACGACCAGGCCGGAAGTTCGGTCTCGCTTGGTGCGCGTCGCGGATTGGCAACGGAGCGAACGCAAGGCGTGGCAGCGGACGACACGACCGAGCAAAGGTTCGCTTATACATTCGCGGCCGGCATGGCATCAGATTACATCTATCGGGGAGTTACGCTTTCGGCCCACCAACCCGCTGTTGGCGCGGCATTCGAAGCAAGGTTCGGCTCGTTCTATGCCGGTTCGACCGTCACGAGCGTGAAATTACCGAGCGAACCGGCGGCCGAACTGTCATTCACCAGTGGTTTTCGACCTAGCTTGTCCGGTTTCGATTTCGATATTGGCGTAACCTACTTCTTGTATCCCGGTGAAGTAGGCGGCATTGATACCGACTATTTTGAGTTCGTGGGCCGTGTAGACAGAAAACTTACGGACACGGTGCGCGTCGCGGCAGGCTTTGCGTACTCGCCCAATGTCTCGAACACGGGAGCCTGGAGCAAATACGCCGCAGCCGGGATCGGCATCGAGCTTCCAAAGCTAGGCCTGTTGCCCGACGTGACAGCGTCCTTCACGACAAGCGCAGGTTATCTCTGGTTCGGAAATCAGTCAGCAGCTCTAGGCGGATTTGCTCTCCCCGCCTATGCGACCTTCAACGCCGGTGTCACATTCAAACGCAATCACTTCAACTTCGACCTCCGCTACTACGACACGAGTCTTTCAAGGGAGAACTGCTTCGTATTTACAGGCGATCCAGGCGCCCGACCCGGAGGACGCATTGACCCCGTGACCAATCCCGAGGGCTTGACATCGTCTTGGTGTCGTTCCGCCGTGGTCGGGAAAGTCTGGTTTGCGCTCGACTAAAACCAATGCCCGATGATGCCAGCTTATGGCCCATTGCGTTGCCGCTGGCACGTCAGGTCTTGCGCCGCTTTCCGAGCCAAGCCGAAATCCGCAAGCGCGATCCGGTGGCCGCATCCGTTTCCGCCAACAAGAGGCTGAACGAATTGGCTTCTTAGGTCTGGATCACTGCTACATAGTTGGTCGCTGTCATACTACTAATGTATGATCCGCTCCGTGCGGTGAACTCCCGTTTACATGCCATTTGCATACGAACTCAATTGTGAGCATGCGCTTTTTATCGGCCGTGAGGGCTCAAGCCATGACGAAGGACTTTCCGATGCGCATCATGACAGATGTGCTCATAATCCTAGTATCTGTAGCGACAATCACGATTGCGGCGATATCCCTGGGCGAGCCCATTCGAGCCGGCATCGCTGCTTCTATTCCAACCCCATTCGATCTTGCGATGGAAACGACACTCGCAACCGCCCAACCGAGCAAGGTGAACCTTGCCCACGCGCAACCGACATGCCGACTTCGTTCCGCTCCATTGCAATGGAACGTAGACTGGCTTTTCGGGCCGCCTGTCGATCGCGGTTGATGAGAGTTCGTGAAGCAGCAGTGGCGTCGCCAGGCATCGCCATTTAGCGCCCCAGCTGAAACCAGGACCTAATGGGGCCCGCCCTGAGACGGGGGGGCCTACTCTATTTGACTTCGACGCTCCGCGAGCGCCACGCTCGTCAGTCGTGACACCCTCGCCCACCGCATCTCGCCACAATGCTCGTGACGATCGCGAGCCGCCCCTGATTCGCGCTGAGACGCGCCGATTCACACGCTCATTCGCCTGGTCTCATGAACGGGTCTTTGGACAGGCCCGCACAATCGGAGCTAGGATCGGCATGTTCGTCGACATGGGGGCATCCGCAAATATGATGAATCTATTGATTTCGTTGCTTGTGTTCGCGCTGATATTTGGCGGCGCCCTGGCTGGGATGGCCGTTCGGCCGTTGCTATCCGAACATCACTTGCAGTCGGACTCCAAGGATGTCGTAAAACTGACCGCGGGCCTGATTGGTACACTGACCGCACTCGTGCTGGGCCTGTTGATCGCATCCGCAAAAACCACGTTCGACCAGAAAGCAAGCCAGGTCAGGCAGCTGACCGCAACGATCATCCTTCTGGACGATCTGACTACGCAATATGGAACGGAAGCAACCGCTGTCCGAAAGCTCCTGCGGGAGAGCATACCACCGATGGCTGATCGCATTTGGCACGAGCAAGTGAACTCAACCGGGAAACCCGCGCGCTTCGAGTCCAGCGTGGAGGCGTGGGCATTCTACGATGAACTCGAACGGCTATCGCCGAACAACGATATGCAACGTTCCCTGCAGGCTCGTGCTATCGCGGCTTTCACGGAAGGCGCGCAGATGCGACTGCGGTTGTTTACGCAGGCCGGCAGGTCAATTCCGACGCCTTTTCTGATCATCATGGTATTTTGGCTGAGCGCGATCTTTGTGAGCGCCACCCTGTTTGTGCGGGCGAATGTGGTCGTCACCATCGCACTATTTGTGTGCGCGCTGTCGTTTGCCGGCGCGATCTTTCTGGTTTTGGAGCTGGATGACCCCTTCACGGGACTGATGGGGATTTCGAGTTCGATACTGCGGAGTGCGCTTCCGCCGCTGCACTCGTAAGCTCCGGTGGTTGCGATAGACAAAATATCAGCTCTCGGGCATGCACAAAGTCGGCAGCCGATTTCTCGGCCGCCGACTTTTTGCATCGAGCATGTCAAAGCTGCGATATGCCACCATCGACGACCAGTTCCGATCCGGTCATGAAGGAGGACTCTTCGCTGGCCAGGAACAAGGCCGCCTTGGCGACTTCCTCTGCTTCGCCGAAACGATGCAGCGGGATCTGATCCTCGATTGTCGCGGCCGCTTCATTGAGTTGCTTTTCGGAAAGCCCGAGCTTGCCATGAAACGGAGTGCTGATCGGACCCGGGCTTATGGCATTCACGCGAATGCCACGTGGCGCGAGCTCCGCTCCCAACGACCGCACCAGCGAACGCACCGCTGCTTTCGTGGCGGACAAGATGGACAGGCCGGGTGAACCTACTTCGTTCAGGAATGATGTCGTCATGACAACGCTTCCACCTTTGGCCAGCAGTGGAGCGACCTTCTGAACGGTGAAGAAGACGCCCTTGAAGTTCACGTTGAATTGCGTGTCGACCTGATCTTCCGTGACAGATTCCAATGGGGCCGCTATGCCCATGCCGGCGTTCGCGAACAGCACGTCGACACGGCCGAACTTCTCGCCAATCTGGCGAACGATATCTTCAATCTCCGCGGACTTGCTCACGTCGCCGCGCAACACGGTAACGCCGTCCCCGAGTTGACTTGCCGCCGACTGCAACCGGGCAGGATTCTGCCCGACGATGATCACGGTGGCTCCTTCGTCCCGAAACAACCTTGCCGCTTCGAGCCCGATGCCGGAGGTTCCGCCGGTAATAAGGGCGATCTTGTTCGATAGTTTCATGGTTCTCTCCTGGTCCAAAGGTTTGGGGTTTGTGACCGGAGCGCGCGTTCCGTTGTCAGCAACATGATCGTTGACCCTCGCTGCCGCAACAGAGATGATCTGTGCGAGCGACACAGAAAAACTTGTTCGGAAACTTCATGAGGGCTCCCAACCACTTAAACGCACTCCGCGCGTTCGAGGCGGCTGCCCGGCATCTCAGCTACGTTGCGGCAGCAGACGAACTCAACGTGACGCCAGCGGCGGTCGGAAGCCTCGTGCGGACCCTCGAAGCGGTTGTCGGAGTCGAACTTTTTCATCGCTCGCAGGCAGGTCCCGCACGACTTGTCTTGACCGAAGCCGCGCAAGCCGCCCTACCCGAGCTTCAAGCCGGATTCGATCACCTGACCGCGGCCTTTGAACGTTTGAAAGCATCGCGCGGGATAATCACGATCAATATGACCGTTCCGCCAGCCTTTGCCGACAAGTGGTTACTGCCACGCGTCGAGCGTTTTGCGGCCAATCATCCCCTGTATGACCTGCGCATCGATACCAGCGGCCGGCTCGTTGATTTTGCGGCGGAGAGAATCGATCTCGGCATTCGATACGGTGGTGGTCGCTGGCCCGGCCTCAAATCGACCTTCCTGTTGCACGACGCATTTTTTCCAGTCTGTAGTCCAGCATTGCTCGACGGGCCACACCCGCTGCGAGGCCCCGAAGATCTGAAGCATCACACGCTTATCCATGATCGTTCGATGACGTTTGAAAATGAATTCCCGACATGGCGGAGCTGGCTGCAAGCAGCAGGCTATCCGGAGATGAACTGCGACCGTGGGCTGCAAATCAACGATTCAGCGGCAGCCTACCAAGCGGCGATGAATGGAAGTGGCGTTGCCCTGGGCAGGACAACACTGGTAGCCCTGGATATGGAGGCGGGCCGCCTTGTTCGTCCTTTCGGCGAAGCAATAAACTGTGAGCTTGCCTACTATGTTGTCCATCGGCCCGGCGCCGACGGCGACCCAGGAATCGCGGCGTTCAAGGACTGGATCTGCGCTGAAGCGGCAACTGATCATGCGAAGATCGGCTAGTGACCCTGAGCCGAAGAACGCTTAAGCACGTCACAGATCACCTGAAGGGCCAGCGATCACCCTCGAAATACCAGGCGACGGTCGACGAGAGCGCAGTTTCGGACAGACTTGGAGCTGGAGGTCCCCTCCAATTCTCGACAGGTCGCGGCAACGCTGCGTATAGCCGCTTGAGGGTCACCCATTCAGCCCGCCTGCCCTTTATGAACCTTTAGCCGATGGGCCGAGACGTACTAACAGATGATTGAGCCTGCTGCCCGGCCTCCTCCCCACTTGGGGACGACGCCGGTCATTATCGGTCTGATCGTGGTCGGAGCATGGTAATTCAGTTCGGCTAGCCGCCAACCAGAGGGTGGGTGGTGCCAATGCAGCAGATTGCGGACTGGCTCGAGAAGCTTGGGCTTGGGCAATACGCGAAGCGTTTTGCCGAGAACGGGATCGATATTGGCATCCTGCCCGACCTGAAGGATGAGGACTTCGACAAGCTTGGAGTCGTGCTCGGCCATCGCCGTAAAATGCTTCGTGCGATCGCCGAACTCGATCAAGCCGAGCTGATCGCCGAGTCGGCGCGTCGCCACGACGCCGAGAGACGCCACCTCACCGTGATGTTCTGCGACCTGGTCGGCTCGACCGCGCTCTCGGCGCGCCTCGATCCCGAGGACATGTGGGAGGTGATCAGAGCCTACCGCGCCGCCTGCGCGAGGGTCATTGCCGCCTATGACGGCATGATCGCCAGGTTCGTCGGCGACGGAATCCTCGCCTATTTCGGCTATCCCCGCGCACACGAGGACGACGCGGAGCGCGCAGTGCGTGCGGGCCTCGATATCATCGCCGCAATGGGAAAGCTCGAAACCCGCGCGGAAGAACGGGTCGAAGTGCGGATCGCAATCGCCACCGGGCTTGTGGTGGTCGGCGACCTCATCAGCGGAGGCGCGTCGGAGGAACAGGGGATGGTCGGCGATACGCCGAATGTCGCTGCCCGGCTCCAGAGCCTGGCGGAGCCCGGCGTGGTCGTGGTGTCTGCTTCGACGCGCCAGCTGCTCGGCGACTTGTTCACTTTTCGCAATCTCGGCGACCGCAAGGTCAAGGGTATCTCCAATCCCATCGCGGTCTGGGCGGTCGAAGGTGCAGCCGCATCGGAGAGCCGCTTCGAGGCGGTGCGCACGGCGCGCTCGATCGGCTTTGTCGGCCGCAAGGCAGAAATCGAATTCGTGCTCTCGCGCCAGCAGCTGGCGTGGCAGGGCCAGGGTCAAGTGGTGTTGATTTCCGGTGAGGCCGGAATCGGCAAATCGCGCCTTGTGGCAACGCTGGCCGAGAGCCTTGAGCTGGGGTCGCATCGCCGGGTGCGCTATCAGTGCTCGCCTTACCATACGAACAGCGCGCTTCATCCCTTCATCGCTCAGCTCGAGCGGGCCGCCGGCATCACATCACAGGACACGCCCGGGCAAACGCTCGACAAGCTCGAGGCAATGCTGGCGCTCGGAACGCAGCAGGTGGCCAGCGTGACGCCGCTGATTGCCGCGCTTCTTTCGATCACAACCGGCGAGCGCTATCCGCCGCTCGGCCTCACT
The DNA here is from genome assembly GCF_000426245.1 of Bradyrhizobium sp. Ai1a-2. GTDB lineage: Bacteria > Pseudomonadota > Alphaproteobacteria > Rhizobiales > Xanthobacteraceae > Bradyrhizobium. The sequence continues at coordinate 42,434 of NZ_KE384513.1, forward strand.
CCAGCGCAGCAGCGGCGACAGACATTCGCTGCACTGCTCGACCAGCTCGAGGGCCTGGCACGGCACCAACCGTTGCTGATCGTCTGCGAGGATATGCATTGGGCCGATGCCACGACGCTCGAGCTGTTCGACCTCGCGGTCGATCGGATCCGGGGACTGCCAATCCTCGTGCTCATGACATTCCGGCCCGAATTCGAGCCGCCCTGGGCGGGCCTTGCCAATGTCAGCCTGCTGCAGCTCGAGCGGCTTGACCGGCAGGACACGCGGGCACTGGTCGAGGAGGTGGCTATCGGTCGACAGGTGCCGCGCGAAATGATGACGCAGATCATCAACAAGACGGATGGCATCCCGCTCTTCGTTGAGGAATTGACCAAGATGGTGATGGAGTCCGGACTGCTCGTGGAATCGGCCGGGCGCTATCGCCTCGATAATCCGCTGCCGCCGCTCGCCATTCCCGAGACGCTGCAGGACTCGCTTATGGCGCGGCTTGACCGGCTGGCGCCGGTCAAGGAGGTTGCCCAGATCGGCGCAGCCATTGGCCGCGACTTCTCATACACGCTGCTGCGATGTGTGGCGGGGCGGGATGAACTGACGCTGAACGCCGCGCTGGCACAGCTCGAACAGGCCGAACTGCTGTTGCGCCGCGGGACGCCGCCCGAAGCGAGCTATAGCTTCAAGCATGCGCTCGTTCAGGAAGCGGCGTACGAGAGCTTGCTCAAGAGCCGCCGCCAACTGCTGCACAAGCACATCGGCGATGTGCTTCGCGATCAGTTTCCGAGCATGGCCGAGACCGAGCCGGAAGTCGTGGCATTCCACTTCACTCAAGCGGGGTTGGGCGGGGTCGCCCTTGAGTGGTGGCGCAAGGCGGGCCAGCAGGCGTTGAAACGCTCGGCCTATTCCGAGGCGATCGCACATCTCGGCAAGGCGGTTGCCATTGCCGATGAACTGCCTGATGCGCCCGACCGGGTGATGAGCCGGCTCCATCTTCAAATCGCATATGGCCGCGCGTTGCGGGGCAGCCTCGGGCACAGCGCTCCCGAGACAGTGGCCGCATGGACGCGCGCCCGACAGTTCGCGTCTGGCATCAATGATCCGGTTGAACTCGCGCCGATCCATTCGGGCTTGTTCAATGCATGCCTGACTCACGGCGAGATCGCGCCGATGCGGCAGTTGGCGGATGCAATCATTGATGTCGCCGACCGGCGGCCGGAGTCGCCGGTGGCCGCCGTTGTCGCACACTGGACGAGTGGAGTGACCTGCTGGTTCGGGGGCGAGTACCTGGACGCGAGAATGCATCTTGAGCAGGCACTCGCGATCTATGGTGCCGAGCCGGATCCCGCGACGTTCAAGGCGTCCGCGCTCGACCTGCCGTTCGTCGTCATGCGGTTTCTTGCCCTGGTGCTTTGGCCGCTTGGAGCGATCGATCGCGCGCGTCGGCTCGCCGCGGAAGCGGTGAGCGGTTCAGGAGAACAGCGGGCGCTGGCTCAAGCCAATGCGCTCGTTCACAGGGCCGTTTTCGACGGACTATGCGGCGGCATGCTGGAGCAGACGGAGACAATCCTGGCCCTGGGTCTGGCTCGCGACCATACGATGCCGTTGTATGTGGCCGCGGGCACTTACCTGAACGGCCTGGCAAAGTGGCGCGCTGGCGACCGAATGGTTGGGCGCACGGAAATGCGCCGGGGCTGGACGTTGCTGCACGAGAATGACTGCTACCTCTGTGAACCGTTCTGGGGGATGCACGTTGCCGTGGCGGATGCGGAGGCGGGCCAACTCGAGGCCGGGTTGGAAATCTTGAGGGAATTGATCATATGGGCGCAGCAATCCGGTCAGCATTGGCTCGATGCCGAACTGCATCGCGTCCAGGGAGAACTCTTGTTGCGTCATGACGCTCCGAACCTTTCCGGTGCCGAAGATGCCTTCAACCGAGCGCTGGAAATCGCCCGACACCAACAGACGAGGACGTTCGAGTTACGCAGCGCACTTGGACTTGCGCGCTTGCACAACACAAATGTCCGACCCGAGGCGGTATCGGCGGTGCTCGCTCCCGTCCTCGCCGAATTCGGCGCGGGGCGGCAAGATCTTCCCGAAATCCAAGAAGCAGAAGGGCTGCTCGAGCATCGGCATTAGCTGCTCGAGACGGTTTGTGACCCGGGCCGACCTGAGCCACGCCCGCAAGATCGCCCCCCAATCTTCGCCGCCTTACTCGGCCGCCATTTCGATCGCTCTTTTTTGCGTACCTTTCGGCTTCCAGATGCCGCTAAAAGACGAACCGCGTATCATCGTCCCCTGCGCAACATCGCCCCAGCAATACTCCGTGTCGCACAGATTGAACTTTTCATTTTTTGACCATTCCAGCATCCCGCCTTGGGTCGGGATACGCACCTTCATGTTGTCCCTTGCGGCGTCCGAAAGTAACAGAAACTCCGGAGTGAACAGGACCTCAGAGAAACTATGTAGAACGGACTTGTCTTTTTTCGACTTTTCTTCCCAACCAGGACCACCGCGCTCAAAAAAGGTCCCTGGCAGATCGTACCGCTCAATTGAAGCGAGATAGCTGTCCGTCCTGGTATCTTCGTTAAGCGACATATCCAGTGGCCATCTCAGCAGGATCGAAGATATGATGGCGCTCGCCCCGACGATGATAGCAACAGTCGCGAACCAGGATAACACTGTCACTTGTATCCGTGCGTTTTTTGCCAGAGGACTGGAGCCCTCCAGCTTTTCTGTACCCATTTCGAGACTGATCACAACGAAGATGAGCAAAATAAACAATACAAGACCCGATAGAGAATAACCGGCCGTCTCAGGCTTGAATGCAAGGGCTGCCGTGGTTGCTGCAACCACCAATCCACCGGCGCCGACCGCCCATTTGTATGCCCCGGGCGTTTGCTTCTTGAACTCCTCTTCCCCTGTGCCATTTGCCATGCGCTTTCTCCCGCATCGCGATAGGTTTCCAATCCGGCACTGTCATCAACGGCAGTGCACGGCGGCATGGTAAATAACGATCGTCAGCAAATGTGTGATCTGCCTCACGCCAAGCAAGGAAATGTTGGGCGGGTTTCCCCGCCTGCGTGCGTCAATTTGCATCGCAGCGCGCTGACGGTGTCGAGCTCTGCCATCTCTTCCGGCGTCAGGTGGGCATCAATCGCCTTTGTTGTCTTCGAGTTGCTTGCCCCGGGAACAAAGCTATTCAGGTAACCCCAGTTCAAGATCAGCAACGGCGGCATTGGATTCGCCCTGCCAGTACAGCACAGTGAATTGGCTCCATGGCCACCACAAAAAATGACCGCGCGGTGAAGATATGGCCTCCCGCAGCTTGATCTAAATCAATCGTCCTGCCCCGACATTTCATGTCTATTTCCTTGGTCGATTTCGGCCGAGGGGGTCAAGGCTTTGTCATTTTCAGCATCGAGACAGAGGATCAACTGGCTTGGCCTCTTGTTGTGCGTTGCAATTTCGCTTGCTGGTCAGAATGCCGTTGCCAAGAACCGATTGACGGACCCTCTGAAGATTGCACGTGAATGCAAAAGCGAGGCGGAGAAGTTTTGCAAGGAAGTGCGTCCCGGTGGGCAACGCATCACGGCTTGCCTCAAAGGGAAGATCGCCGAACTGTCATCTGCGTGCAAGACGGCGCTCAGGTCCACGGAATAGGAGGTGTCCACATCTCGCGACCGCCAAGGCCATTCGCGAGCGAGCAAGGCCGCAGGCCATCGTTATCGTCACGCCAAGAGTGGAGAAACCCGATGTGGGTCCTCATGTACGTCTTTTCCTACTCAGTCAGTCCGGCCGCTACAAACGACAAAGCGGAATGGAGGCTTCGTCCCACCGTGGTATTTCAGGAATTCTCGAACGAAGAGAGATGCAGGACGGCCAAAGCGACCCTTGAAGGCAGTCTAAAGGACGCAGGCGCAAAGTTACGGAGCGGTCTGGAAGACTTGAAGACCCTGGGTAAGGCCGACCCAACTCAGATCATCATCGCCTACAATGTGGAATGCCTTCCGAAATAAGAGAGAGCGGATGGGCACGCTAGTGATCCGGCTTTCTGTCTTGACCTTCAACAAGTTCATATATGGGAACGTGGGTGCATTCCGACCACGACTCCAGCGCGGCTCCGCAGACCGCGCAGATCGCGTCACCCGTATGCGGCACCAAGAACTTCTCTTCGGTGCGTCTGTACTCGGCGCCGCAATTGCAATGAACAATTGTCGCCATACCCCAACTATGCGCCTGGGAACGTGAATTTGCTATCAGAACGCCACAACAAAAATATGGCCCAGTCTATGGGCGCGCCTGGCGGGCACTCTCGGCGGCCATCCTTATTTTGACGCCGGCCCAAGTGACGAAACGCAACACAGGTTCGTGAAGGGTCAGTGTTCCTTCCGTGGTTCTCCGGCCCTCAACGAAAATCCGGTGCTATAAGAAAGGGTCTGGTTTTGTTTGCGTCGGCTGAGGGGCGGGACAATGCCAATCAATCGGGTATTGAAAGACAAGCGCGCGCCGGAAGAAATCGAACTTTTGAACAAGGCCTTCAACCAGGCTCTAAACTTGCTGGGCGTGGTTGATCGCAACGACCCGTTTTGCGATATGGTCGCTCGCAAGGTTATCGAGGTCCGCGCGACAGGCATAAGCGAGCCGCGAAAGATCGCGGAAATGGCCGTGGTCCGGATTGGCCTTCGGTAGGGCTGGCCGCTCGTAGTGCGGCTCGCGACGCTGAACGGGCTCGAAAGGGCACATCGATGTGCGCTTTCAGTCATCAAATCGCCGCGCCAGCGAAGTACGCAACCAATATTATCTTCGGCCGTTCATTTTTGTACTGAGCCTCGCTAGAGGCCCGTCCTCAAAAATTCACAGTGCACAGCAGGAGGCATTCATGCCGATTCCTGAACGTGTGGTACAGGTCGGGGAACTACTGGATGTCGGCGCAATGTTTGCCCTGCTGATCGTTGGGACAATTTTTGCGAACATTGAGGATTATCGTCACCGCAAGACACTCACGCGGGAACAACTCGACGAGTACCTCGAAGAAGATCGGCGTGAAATGAACATCTGGTGACACCGCCAGCCCCAATCGGCTGACAAGCATGCGAAACCTGAACAGCTGTTCAATAAAGTTCCTGCCCAGTTCCTGCAACACCCGATGCCCGCAGCTGTTGTCCCCTGCACGAACGATGCAAAGGAGGAACGGATGAAGAAGCTCACTTACGCTCTTGCAGCGGCAGCGACGCTTGCAATCGGTGTCCCGACCATCGCTAATGCGGCCGGTTTTGGCGTCTATGTTGGCGGCGACCGCGGCTATTATGGCGACCGCTATGATGGCCCTCGCGTACGCTTCTACGATCATGACCGCGGTTGGCACCATGGCTGGTACCGTCACGGCTACTACGGTGACCGCGATGTCGTGATCCGTCATCACCGCTGGGATGATTAGCAACCCACTATAATCCAGCAACGAAGGCCTCGCTTCGGCGAGGCCTTTTTGCGTTCCTGCCGTCCACGGTGGCTGCGCTATTGAGGCTTCGACAGTTTGCACAAGACTTCCGCAAGCGGCCGTAAGCTGCTTTGATAGGCCAAACAATCATGGCGGGAGGTATTGCGGTGACTGACGGATTTGGTAGCTGCGGTGCGGCGCGGCCGAGGCTTTTCCAGCCGCTGACAATTCGGGCCCTCACGTTGAAGAACCGGCTCGTCGTGCCACCGATGGTCCATTACCGCTGCGACCCCGGCAACACTTGCGGCACTTTCCACGTTGTACATCTCGGCCGCTATGCGCTCGGCGGCTTCGGGCTGGTCTTTGTCGAGGCAACCGCCGTCGAGGACGTCGGTCTCATCAATGAGAATGATCTTGGCATTTGGAATGAGGCCCAGGCCGAAAGTTTCAAACCATTGATCGAGTTCATGCGGCGCCAGGACACGGCGATCGGCATCCAGCTCGCCCATGGCGGACGGAAGTCATCCTCGCAGACCGCTATGCAGGGCATGGGGCCACTGACTGAGGAAAATATCAAGGCGGGTGCAAAGGTCTGGCAGCCGGTGGGACCGACAGCCGAGCCAGTAGCAGCAGGCTGGCTAGCGCCGCGGCAGCTGACGACAGCCGAGTGCCGGGCGATGCCCGCGACCTGGGCCAACGCCGCGCGCAATGCGGTGAAGGCCGGCTTCGACCTGATTGAGATCCACATGGCGCATGGCTATCTGCTCGCGTCCTTTCTGTCGCCGGTGTCCAATACACGCAACGATGAATATGGCGGCGACCGTGCCGGACGCATGCGCCTGCCGCTGGAGATCGTCGAGGCCGTGCGACGTGAAATGCCGGCTTCCATGCCACTGTTCGCGCGCGTCTCATCCGTCGACGGCACGAAGGAAGGCTGGAACATGGATGACACGGTGGCGCTTGCGCACGAGTTGAAGGCACGCGGGGTTGACGTGATCGACTGTTCTTCGGGAGGAATTGCAGGGGCCGCAACGGCGGCGCAGGTTACGCGCAGCCTTGGGTTTCAGGTCCCGTTCGCCGCGAGGGTTCGAAAGGAAGCCAACATCGCCACGATGGCCGTCGGCCTCATTCTCGAGGCGCAACAGGCAGAAGTCATCCTTGAGAGCGGTCAGGCCGATCTCATCGCGGTCGGCCGACAGTCGCAGTACAATCCCAACATCGCCCATCACTGGTCTCACGATCTCGGCATCAACAGCCGCTTCGAGGACTGGACCCCGGAGTATGGATGGTGGCTCGAGAAGCGGATCAGAACGATGCAAGGCTTTGCCACGCCGACTGGCAGCGTCACACGTTCCTCCCCGGAGCATGGAGCTGAGCAATCATGACGTTTTCGAGCGCTGAGCGATCAAGCGGCCTGCCGCGGCGGGCCGCGTCTTACCACCAGCGCGGTTGCATCGGTTGATAGTTTTGGCCGGCGCGCGGACGCGGATTGCCGGGTTGGGAGTTCCAATTGGGCTGAAAAAAGAAGCCGAAGCCGTTGTTGCCCCAGTCGTTGCCGCTGGCAACCGGGACATCGACGACTGTAGGCCGGCGCATTTTGAAGCCGCCCTGGGGCTGGTCGTTCAGCACCGCGACGAACTCGGTGCGATAGTTGGTCTCGCGGCTCAGCGGCTCGTCCGAGACGATGATCGAGGATCGCGGCAATGCAGTCGGCGCAATCCGATCGAGCACATCCTGCGGGATGGCGATGCGGTCGAGCGCATTCTTGGCGTCGTCGCCGTTTTCGATCGTGACCGCGGTCCAGCGCAGGCCCGCGTCGTTGCGCGCCATCGCCGTGAACACATGCGTGCCGATCCGCTTGTCGGGATCGCGGATCGTAACCGGAACCTCAATGGTCGCATCGAACACCTCGCCTCCGTCCGGCCACTGCTTGTGAGTGTTGCGCCGCACGTAAAGCTTCTGCGTCGCGCGGCTGACGTAGACGGAGACCGGCTCGAGCGCCAGCTTCGCCTCGCTCGCCGCCTTGGCGGTGTCGGCCTTCCTGGTCTGAGCCGCTTTGATGGCGTCCTTTGCGGCGGCGGCAGCAGCAAGCTTCGACTTCGCGTCGGCCTTGGCGGTGTCGAGCTGTGTCCCCGCTTCCGCGGCCTTATTGGCGGCCTTCTCCCTCTGCTCACTGGCCTGCGCCTTGGCCTGGTCCGTGTTTGCGGCGGCGAGCTTCTTGTCGGCGGATGCGAGCTCGGCGTCGGCGCGCGCCTTGAGCCCTTCCAGCTTGCGCAGCGACGCCGTGAGCGATGCTGCCTCGCGCGCCGCTGTCGCGGCGGCTTTCTTCGCTTCGTCGGCTGTCCTGGCGGCCTCCTCCGCCTCGCGGACGAGCGCCTCGGCACGCGCCGGAGCAGCCGCGACGGCCTTCGCGTTCGGCACGAATAGCGCCGGATGGGAAAACTCGACCGGGTCCGCGTCGTTCGGCGAGATGATCACCCGCATACCGATCCGCGTCTTGTCGAACAAATTCTCCGCAAAGTCGTAGGGCATCCGCACGCAGCCATGCGAGGCCGCATACCCGGGCAGCGGCCCGCCGTGCAGCGCGATGCCGTTCCAGGTGATGCGCTGCATGTTCGGCATCCAGGCATCATCGTAGAGGGTCGAGTGATGGTCCTTGTCCTTCTCGATGACGGCGAAGATGCCGGCAGGCGTCTCGCGTCCCTTGGTGCCGGTCGACACCGGCGCGCGCAGGATCCAGCCCTCGGAGTCGTAAAAAGTGACCTGCTGGGTCTTGATCGACACAATCGCCATGATCGGCTCGCCTGCTTCGCGCGGCGCCGTCGCCTCGGTGGGCGGCGCGGGGCGCGCCTGTCTCGCCGCGGCGTCGCCGGTCAGCGCCGCCAGTGCAGCCATCGCGGCGAGCGTCACAATGGCGGGCTTCCCCCAATGCCGCGCCTCTACGGTGGATTGCGCCGTCATGAACCGATTTGCCATGTCATGTCCCGGTTGAAGTGCCCGTCCGCCCTTGCGCCCATCAAGGATCGACGACCAGCTTATTCGACTCGCCCCGACACGGCTAGACCGACCCGACGTCGGCTGTTGGCCCGCAGCCAACCTGGGCCTCCGGCCGCCGAAGTCCGCTTTCACAATAACGTCGGCTTCTGACCTGCCGTCGAGATAGGCGAGTCATAACGCGCTCTTTGAATTTGTGCTTTTGGGCGACACCGAGGCGCCAAGCTACGCCGCAACGAACCACACCAGCAGCACTACTGCTGTAACATCTTCGGTCCGCGCTGAAATCGTGCCGTAACCGGTCCGGACTATCCCGCCAACCCCCTGCGGCATGGTCCGTGTGAGCGATGTCATGCTTTGCGCAGAATTGCCCGGAGGCGCTGCGCAAGTCTGCACACGGGGAGGTTTGGGGATGATCGGAAACTCATCCACCATGCCCAGCAATTCTCTTACCCGATGAGCCTCCCGGTGTCTCACGACAGACATCGTTTGGATCATCGGGACTGGAAGACGCCAATGATCCTCGGTGATGTCGCCTACTACTCGTTCACGATCTGCAACGTGCTCCGACTGGTTTCGTATCTGCCGCAAATTCACAAGATCGCGCGCGACACCAATGGTGCCACCGCGATTTCCTATTCAACCTGGATTCTCTGGTTGGCCGCAAATGCATCAACGGCCGTCTATTCCGTTTCCAATTTGGGTGATGCCACCATGGCATGGACCAATGGGCTCAATGCACTGTGTTGCGTAATCGTGATCATGCTGACCGCGCTCAAGCGGCGTCAGTTTCACTCCCAAATCGCGAATTACCGAACGCCTGCGATGAAGTGATGCTCCATCACGTAACTCATCTACGCCACCGACCGCATCCAGGCTGCAAAGGCCTCGATGCTGGCTCGCCGTGGGTGGTCGGGGACGTGGACGACATAGAAGCCGTAGCCCGGCAGCGCCAGATCGTGTGCCTTCACCAGCGCGCCGCTTTCGATCTCATGGCTCACCACGACATCGCTGCAGATCGCAATCCCCTGCCCCGCCGCGACCGCATCGATGGCGTGGATCTCCTCGCGGAAGCTCAGGTCCCAGTGCTCGGTCGCCGTAGGAATGCCCGGGTCCACCGAGCGTGCGACGGCGAGCCATCGCGACCAGCTCGGTGCCTCGCGATCTCCGTTCAGCCAATCGTAATGGATCAGCGGATAGTGCAGGAGGTCGGCGGCGCGCGTGATCGCCGGCCCGCCTTCGCTCAATAGCGCCGGGCTGCAGACCGGGAAGAAACTGTCTCGGAAGATTTCCCGCGCGACTAGGTCAGCGGGCATCGTACGGGCGTAGCGGATCGCGAGATCGGCATCTCCGGCGCGCAGATTAAGCACGTCGTCGGTGCCGATGATCTCCAGCCGGATCTGCGGATACAGCTTGCGCCACCGCGGCAGGCGCGGCACCAGCCAGCGGCTCGCAAACGCGTTCGGACTGGTCACGCGCAACGTGGTCCTACCGGTCTTTGCCGACACCGCGGTGACGACGGAGGCGAATGTATCGAAGCCGTTGCGGATCACCGGAAACAGCCGCTCGCCCGCATCCGTCAGCGCCAGCGGTCGCGGGCGCCGGCGAAACAGCGGTCGTCCGCAGATCTCCTCGAGGATCCGGACCTGATGGCTGATTGCGGTCGGCGTGACACCGAGTTCGGCCGCCGCTTCCCTGAAGCTCAGGCGTCTGGCAGCGGCCTCGAAGGCGCGAAGGGATCCCAGCGGCGGGAGCTTTCTCATGCCGCCAGTGTAGATGAATCCAATTCATCCAGCGACTGAGATATTCGATTTTGCCGCGACAAAAGCGCCGTGAGACCATCATGGCGCCGGCTTCAGCAGCATCGGACCCGAACATGCGGATCGATCATTCTCCCGTCGTCGCGCGCTATCTGGAAGCGATCGCCGCCGTCGCTCCGCTTGTCGCGGAGTTACGCCAGCAGTTCGATCGCGACCGCCGGCTCCCACCGGCGATGTTCGCAGCACTCGCTTCCGCCGGCCTGTTCCGGCTGTGGCTGCCCAAGGCACTGGGCGGGCCGGAATTGTCGCCGCTCGAATTCATGGCGGTGGTCGAGCAGGTCGCGACGGTGGATGGCTCGCTCGGCTGGATCGTCGGCAATGGCGCGGGCATGAGCCGGATCGGCGGCTACGTCCCCGAGCCGACCGCGCGCCGCTGGTTTTCCGATCCTGGCGCCTTCATCGCGAGCGCGACCGGCGCCGTCGGCGAAGCGCTTCCGTCGGATGGCGGCTACCGCGTCTCCGGACGCTGGCCGTTTGGCAGCGGCGCCCACGGGGCAACGCTGTTCATGGGTCTTGCCGCCGACAAGACGGATGGCGAAAGCCGGCTCTTGTGTTGCTACATGGATCGCGAAGCGGTCGAACTTGAGGACACCTGGCACGTCTCGGGCCTCCGTGGCACCGGAAGCTGTCACTTCCAGGCGCGCGATGTGTTCGTGCCTGCCGCGCACACGCACAGCTTCCTGGAGCCGAGCCCGTCGCAGCCCGGCCTCATGTATCGGCTGCCGCCCGCAACCCTGTTTCCCTGGACGGTCGCAGCCGTGCCGCTCGGGATCGCCCGCGGCGCCATGGAGACTTTCGTCACCCTCGCCGAAACCAGGTCCCGCAGCGGAAGCTCGTCCCTGCTTCGCGATCGTGAGACGGTGCAAGCCAGCGTCGGACGCGCCGAAACACTATACAGGTCGGCACGGGCCTTCCTTGCCGACGCGATGACCGACCTCATGGAGGGCGCCGAGCATGGCGAACCGACGACGAGCGCACGCGCCGCTTATCGCGCGGCGTGCGCGAATGCGGCGGAGAGCGCCTCAAGGATCGTCCAGCTGCTCGCGGCAGACGCGGGCGCAATCTCGATCTTCGAATCCTGCCCGCTGGAGCGAGCGCTCCGCGATATCCAGGCCGCGAGCCAGCACGTGGCCATGAGCCCGAACAACTACGTCATCGCCGGCCGCATCCGCCTCGGCCTCGATCCCGGCACAGCGAGACTTTGAGGAACGCTCGTGTAGCCGGGTGGAGCGCAGCGCAGCGCAGCTGCGCTTCACCCGGCTACGAAACTCTCCGACGTCCCGGGAACTGAAAGTTTCCGTTTGGGAACTCACGCGGCGTTTGTGCTGTCGTGAGAGGAAGGTTCAACGGCTTCCGCATCGAGATGCGCTCGATTTAATTTGACATTAAATTACATTTAAATAATTATTTACCATTAAATAACGTTTTCGTTCTCCTCGCGACATATGGGGCACCGCAAACACCCGAATTGCTGCGGCATCATTCCGATTACACGTGGTCTCATTGAACAGGAAGACACGCGAAGGCGTCTTGCATGCGCCAGCCAATTGCCACTGCACCGAGAGACGGAAAAGATGTCTGGGTCGAGGATGCGGCCGGGGCCATTGATATCGCTCGCTGGTCATCGGAGGCGTGCAAATGGGTTTGGAAAAACGGGCGACCAATCAATATCACGCCGACCCATTGGTACCCGATAACCGAGGATGTGTTCCAAGAAGACGAACAATCGAGCAGGCTGTTCCCGCCCGGCCGTGCGGGCCGAAGGTTAGCGGCTTCCTTGGTCCTTGTAGTGCTCGGCGCGATTGCGCTGATCGGTGTATTTGATCAATTCAGCGAAAACGCGATTTCGGAAACGATCGGAGGCGGTCGCACCGTCGGGCTCAATCTCAAGCCTGAGCTCGCGACCGCGTGGCAAACACGCGTTCAGCCCGAAACGACAGTAGCCCTCATGCAAGACACCGACGCTTCGCGCCAGATGCTGTTGGCGGGCACGACGCAGCGTCGCCAAGTGCTCCAAGAGGACGCACTCGCGGGCGAGCCGGCGGCAACAGCGTCCGCGGAATTGCGGCAGTCGCTTTACCAGGAACGCGAAAGATCCGGCGCGCTTGAGGCAGAACTCGCACGAGTCCGCGGCGACTTGGAAACGATGCTGGCACTGTCGAGCAAGTTCCAAAACGACGCGGTACAGCGCTGGGAGGCAGCGGAAATTACGGCGGAGGAGCTGCGGCAGTCGCTCCAACAGGAACAGGCCCATTCCGCGGCGCTCGCGACCGAACTTTCCGGAACGCGCCGCGAGATCGAGACCCGGGACACGCAGTCGACCAAGGCGGACGATGAGGCCGCCCAACAGGCGACGGGACGAGAGGTCGCGGAACTGCGGCAGTCGCTGCAGCAGGAGCAGGAAAAGACCGCCGCCCTCACCCGGGAAGTCGGCGCGGCGCGCCAGGCGATGACAGCGAGTGCCGAACAACAACGCCGCGCGCTCGACGAGGCACAGGCGCGCGCCGCGGCGCTCGCGAGTGAACTTGCCGGAACGAGCAGCAAGATCGAGACCCAGGCCGCGCAGTCGCAAAAGGCAGTTGAAGAAGCCGTACAGCAGAAGCAGACGGCGGAGGCCACCATTGCGGAACTGCGGCAGTCGCTGCAGCAGGAGCGGAACAGAACCGAAGCCATGGCACGGGATCTCGCATCGGCGCGGCGCGATGAGCGCGCAACCGGCAGCCGCGCAGTTGAAGGCCCGATGGTGCCGGTGACGAAGACCGTGGCAGCCGCCGTATCGGAGCCGCCAACAGCCGCAGACCAGGAGAAGGCAGAGGCGGCCCGACTGATTGCGCGCGCCAGCGCATTGCTCAGCCAGGGCAATATCGGCGCAGCGAGGACAGTGCTCGAGCGTGCCGCCGAGAACGGCAATGCCCAGGCAAGTTTCATGCTCGCGGAAACATATGATCCAGTCGTCCTGTCCGCCTGGGGCACCTACGGCACGCGCGGCGAAGCGGCCAAGGCACGAGAGCTCTACGCGAAGGCACACAGTGGCGGTATTCGCGAGGCCAAGGACCGGCTCGACGCGTTGCCGCAGTGAGAGGATGAGGTTGTTGCGTCCACGAAAATGACGCCCGCTGCTGCAGCTGGCGATCAAGAGGGGGCTGCCATGAACATGATGCCGAGGCCAAGCTCGTTGCTCCTGCTCGCCGCGCTGGTGCCGCTCGCCATGATGCTTCAACCGGCAGACCTGGAAGCACAGACCACGCAACCCTCCAAGGGCAATGCACAAGCGGTTCGACGGCCTCTCGCGCAGGAGAGAGAAAAAGACCGCATGAACGCCTGGACCGTCGGGCTCGCTGGCGGCTTGCTCGAGGGAGCGCCGATTCGCCTCGCCGCCGAGATGGCCCGCGTCGTCGACGACGGAGAAAACCTGCATCTGCTACCGATCGTCACCCGGGGCGCCACCGAGAATCTGAACTCGCTGCTCTATCTGCGCGGCATCGATACGGCGATCATCAATTCCGACGCGCTCGAAGAATACAAGATTCAAGTGCCGCAGATCCGCACCCGCATCGCTTACCTGCTCAATCTCTTCCCGTCCGAGCTTCATATTTTCGTCCGACCGGAAATTGCAAGCCTGCAGGATCTCGCCGGCAAGAAAGTGAACTTCAACACGCAGGGCACCGCAGCCGCCTATTCAGGACCGCTGATCTTCAGCCGTCTTGGCGTCGAGGTCGAGAAGACGTTCATTCCTCATCAGCTCGCCCTCGAACAGATGCGCAAAGGTGAGATGGCGGCCGTGGTGTTCATCACGTCGAAACCGGTGGACGCCTTCGTGCGCGGCCGCTGGGATGCGGGATTCAAGTTTCTCCCGGTCCAGTACGACAGCAAGTTCGAGGACTACTACCTGCCCGCGACGCTGGAGACAAATGAGTATCCCAATCTGATCAAGCAGGGCGAGCGGGTGTCGACCATCGCGGTGCCGACCGCGCTTGTCGCGTTCAATTGGCCGCCGCGGTCGAACCGCTATCAGCGCATCGCGCGCTTTGTCGACTATTTGTTCTCGCGAATCGATCGCTTGCAGGCGCCAGGCTTTGACCCGAAATGGAAATCGATCAATCTCGCAGCGACCGTCCCTGGACTGACCCGCTTCCAGGCCGCGCAGGAATGGCTGGATCGCAAGGCCCGCAGCGCGCAGGCGCCACCATGAGGGCCGCTGCTTTTCCCCTCGCCGTCACGTTCGAGATCGTTTGCGGCTGCGCCTACGCGCAAGGCACGAACGATCCGATGGAGAATCTTCGGGCCTGCTCGATGATGGAAGGACGAGCCCGGCTGCAATGTCTGGAGGATCTGTCACGCAAGATTACGCCGCCTGGTCGCCCGGCGCCGTACGACAACTGGCTGCTCAGCGAGACCACCTCTCCGGTGGACTATTCGCCGATCGTCGTCGCCACCACATTCGCTCGCGGCTCCGATGGGGCTGCGATGCAACTCGCGATCCACTGCCGCAAAGGCCGCACCGAGCTTGTGGTCGCCGGACCTGCGGTGTCACGCAGCGCCGCGGAATACACCATCTCCTACCGCATCAATGCAGATCCACCGGTGCAGGTTGCAGCCGCGTCGCCGTCATTCGGGTCCGGCGCCGCCTTCCAGGGCGACGTCGTGCGCTTGCTGCAATCGTTACCCGACGAAGGCGGCTTCACTGTCCGTCTTTCCGCCCGCACCGGCGCAGCTCAGGAAGGGAACTTCCCGCTCGGCGGATTGAAGACCGTGCGCGAGAAACTGGCGGTGGCGTGCAAATGGCCACGTGCCGTCGCCAGACCAGGAGAGTGATGGTCATGGGACAGGGAGAGGCAAGATGATCCGAACTGGAAATCTGGCGATAGCAGCCATTGCCGGCCTGGTGATGTCGCTCCTGATCGCGCCGACCGCGCAAGCGCAGGCGGATGATCAGATGAGGCCGCAAGCGAGCAGGCAGTACCGGGTGATCAAGTACAAGCCGCCGAGCAGACAGAAGCAGGCGAGCAAGAGGGACGATCAGACCAGCAAACGCGACCAGGCGAGCAAGCAGAAACTGGCACTGGTGACGAAACCTGCCGAGACCGCCAGGAAGCCGCATCAGCTGCTGCTGCAGGTCAACTCCAACGAACCCGCGATGATGAATCTCGCGCTTAACAATGCGACCAACGTTGCGCAATACTACCGCGACATCGGTGAAGACGTGTCGATCGAGGTCGTCACTTTCGGTCCTGGCCTCCACATGCTGCGCGATGACACTTCTCCGGTGAAGGCGCGCATCGAGGCGCTCTCGACGAGCAACCCGGAAATCTCTTTCAAGGCCTGCGGCAATACCCGGGAAAACATGCGCAAGGCCGAGAACAAGGACATCACCCTGCTTCCACAGGCGACGGTTGTGAAATCCGGCGTCGTCCGCGTCATGGAGCTGCAAGAGCGGGGCTGGACCTACGTCAAACTGTGAGACGCCACGACGGACCAGCACCTCGCCCTGCTCGATGGTGCCTGCGGTTCCGATTCAAATTGTCAAACAGCGAAGAGGATGCGATTTCGCATTCTCGCGGCATGAGATGCCCGAGCTTTGCATGTCGTTTCGCGCTCCTCGAAACAGAGGGCGCAGGGAAAGCCGGGTGCCGGTTGCACCCATGGGTCCCGTGCAACAAAAAGCACGGGGGTAGGACCACAGGTTCAACCGAAGCATTCCGGCTTTCCCTGCGCGATGGTTTTACAGCTTACTTCGTGCTCTCCCCGGTGACCGGGCTTTCTTGCCACCGTCATCTCTCGCGCAAACTTGTTTGCGCAACAAACTTAGCGCCAGCGTCGGGGCGCCAGGACCACACGACTTCGCCGTCCGTGAGTGCCACGCTCGTCAGTCGTGACACTCGCGTCCACCGCATCTCACCGCAACGTTCGTGACGATCGCGAGCCGCCCCTCATCCGCCGTGAGACGCGCGGAGTTAAATCACTGATTTGCCCGACGGCGAAAGCAGAATGTTTTTTCCGCGAGGGCTGGACAGACTTTTGAATGATTTGCCCGTCGGGTCGTTCTGTCGCGGCCAAGCGTCGAAATCGTCGTTGCGCCCGAAGCGAAGCAGGCCATGGAGAAAACAGGGTGCTGGTTTTTAAAGGCTCAGCCGAATGCTGCGTACGTCGGATTTCGGAGATAAGAGCGGAAATAGAAAACTCGATCAGAAAGTGCCGCTTTTGACCCATCTCGGATTCCGCCAGCGCTGTACACGTGCCGAATCCGCACAGGCGGGCTATAGTGGCACAATTGCCGGCGGCACAGCGACCCCTGGCTCAATCTGCCGAAGTTGCATAGCGCGAAACGTTCCCAACTGCTCGGCTCTAGATCACTCGGTACTGCCAAATGGAGGAAACCAATGAAAATTGGATGCGCGTTATGGCGTGGCGTGCTGGTGGGTTTTGCCGTAGTGGCTGCGATGAGCATAGAGGCATCAGCGCAACAGCAGAAGCGACCAAATGTGGTCATGCTGATGACGGATGACACGGGCTGGAACGATTTCGGAGCCTATAGCGGGGGCGGCGCTGCACTCGGCCATCCGACCCCAAACATCGACCGGATCGCTAAGGAAGGCGCGACGTTCACGAGCTGGTATGGTCAAGCGAGTTGCACGGCAGGCCGCGCCTCGTTTATGACCGGACGCATTCCGATCCGTTCAGCGCTCTCCATCGTGGTCGCCCCCGGCGACGAGAATGCGCTCAAAAAGGAGACGCCGACCATCGCGGAGTATTTTCAAAAGAACGGCTACTCGACTTACTTTTCTGGAAAGTGGCATCTCGGCGACAAGCCGGAGTCCTACCCGATCGAGCACGGCTTCGATGAGATGAAGGCGTTCGCCGCGTATTATCCGGGCGTCTACACTTATGCCGACACGTCCAAGTGGTTCCATCCGTGGTTTCCCTCGTACAACCCAGAGGTCGCTAAAGCATATTTTGAAGTTGTGAATATGTACGAATGGGAAGGAGTTGCTGGGCAACCGGCGAAACGAGGCGAGTACATAACTTACGACTACCTCGCCAACTTTGACGTCCGGCAGGCAGATTACGCAATCGATTACATCAAGAAACACGCCAAGGACGCGAAGCCGTTCTTCATGGACGTCAATTTCATGAAGATGCACAACCCGACCAATGCCTCACCAAAATTCGCTGGGAAGTCCCGGTTAGGCGATTATTCGGATTCGGTGATGGAACTCGACGACGACATCGGCCGGATTATGGACACTATCCGCGCGGAAGCGCCGAACACGATTGTGATCATAACGGCGGATAACGGTGCGTGGCAGGATGCCTATCCTGATGCGGGCACTACGCCTTTCCGTGGCGAAAAGGGTTCAGCCTTTGAAGGCGGATGGCGTGTCCCGGGCTTGATGTGGTGGCCCGCACAAATCCCGGCTGGCTCGCAATACCATGAAATGATGTCGCATATCGACTGCTGGGCGACGCTCGCCAAGATGGTCGGTCTAAACCCGCCGCCGCACGGTGCATGGACCGACAACAATGGCAAGCCAATCTACTTTGATAGCATCGACAACAGCGAGTACATCCTCGGTCGCGCGAAGCACTCAGCACGAAAATCGTGGATTTACGTCGACGGCGAAAACTTTATGGGAGCACGCGCGGATGTCGGCGGTGATCCAACCAACTCTGATCTCAGCATCGCGTGGAAGTACCTATGGACGGCCAAGGACACTTGGCTCGGTCCAGAGCAGAACCTAGGCGCGATCGGCGCGGTTTATAACCTGACAATGGACCCATTCGAGAAATACGACATGGTATTCAACGGCGCGATGTCGGCACGCATGCCAACACAGTCGCCGGGCAAATATGCCGGACAGGACAACGGCTGGGTTTTGGCACTAATCTTCCCGGTCGTGATGGAGTTCAACAAGTCGATCGTTGACTATCCAAGCATCAAGCGTAAGCCGGGCGGAGCCTCGAACGACTGGAGACCCGATCTGCAACGCCCAGAAAACCCAGTCCCGATGCTGGACATGAAACACCTGCCCAATATCAAGGGTGGCGGCGGCTAATTACTTACCGCTGACGAATAACTGACGTGCCGCTAAGCCATGCTAGTCGCCCGTTAAGAAGCGGAATAGTTGGGCTGGATGCGCGAGCGCGCGCTATAGGGCGGGCAGTGAATGCGTTCCGAATAGGTGCGGATCCGCCCCTATACAGGCAAGCCAATCAGACAACAGCCGCGCGTACTGTCGAGTGATTAGGCTGCGGTCAGGTCCTCGCCGGCCGGTGAATAAATATTCGCTGGCGGAGGCGTTTCGCGCGGCTCAGGATGCGAAGTGACTGGCAAGGTCGCGCCTCGCCGCGGTGTGGAAGGCGATCGAGCTCGTGATCGAAAGTCACACAGGGATGCGCCACCGTGAAGGAACTAACTCACCGTCGCCTCAGCACGCTAAACTGGAATGATTGAACCGAGTCCCAGGGCGTTACGTGGCGATGTGTCTGCTGATCGACCAATTCGAATGCCGATCCTGCAGCTCGACTCAAAGTTACGGCATCGTACCGCTGCACCGGCAGACTACTGCATTTCTCCGGACCATCAGGCGCAAAGGTAGCGATGATCGCGTGTCCACCAGCGGTCACGCCCTGAGCAAGGCGTTCGATGTAAGCCTTACGATCGTCTTCATCGACCAGGAAGTGAAAAGCGGCCCTGTCGTGCCAGATATCGAACGCCTGCGGCGGCTGCCATGTCGTAACGTCAGCGACGATCCAGTTCACATCGACAGCAGCGGGGCCAAGGCGAGCCTTCGAGACATCGAGCGCCGCCTCTGATAAATCGAGGACGGTGATCGCCCGGAAACCCATGCGCGCGCATAGCAATTCATCGACGAGCGACGATGCTCCGCCTCCGATATCAACGATGGAGGGTTGGGATGGTCCCACCGTAACTTTTTCGATCAACCCCAGTGAAGGCTGCGGGCTTTGCTGGAACCAGCTCCACTCCCGTTCGCCCTTGGTCCGATAGACATTCTCCCAATACAGTTGACGATCAAGCGACTGCATAGAACGACACTCCGATGCTTTTTGAGGATCGTTTTGATTCTCAAGCACGCTCTATCTTATCCATCAACTCAATGAATTGAGCGCGTTCGTCTTCGATCCCGCACAAACTCTTGACCGTAGGGCCGTATGGCACCGCGACTCAAGTGAACGTGACACGCGGTCCACCGTACACGGCAGCACCAGCGCCAGCACGGATGACGCAAGGAAGCGCCGCCAACGACGGACCAGATACGTCATTGCGCCACGCCGAGAAGCGCGACGGCGCCCTTGGGCGCCAACGCTCCGTCTAGACATATAGGCTGCTACTTTGCCCCGTTTCGCAAAAGTAAATTGTCCATCGGGGCCATTCCGAAAGCCAGCGGGAGGACAAATCTCCTCCACTGAGGCGCGGAACTGGAGACGGTAACCTGCCTCACCACCACTGCCCACCATTTACGCTGCCCTGAATGCAGAGCGCTGCGCTGAGAGGGCGGGCACAGGAAGCACGGTACTGAAAGAAAGCCAGGAGATTACATCATGTGTGACGACGTTTTTCTTCCAACGCGGCGCCGGCAACTACTTGCAGGAGTGGCTGCAGCAGCCGTTGGCGGCCTTGCGGCTGGCCCGGTGAGTGCCGCCGAAAGCAAGGAAACCAAAGTTGTGCCCTCCATATGTGTCTTCGATGTCAACGAGACACTGCTCGACATTGACTCGATGGCGCCTCTATTCCAGCGGGTCTTTGGTGACAAAGCGGTCCTGCGAGAGTGGTTTAATCAACTCATCCTGTATTCGGGCGCAATAACGTTGTCGGGGCCATACACAACGTTCTTCACGTTGGGTCAGGGCATCCTGAAGATGCTCGGTGAGATTCACAACGTTCCGATCCAACACGCTGACGTCGAGGAATTGCGAACGGGAATGCTGACGATGCCTGCGCATCCCGACGTGCCGCCTGGGCTGAAGCAATTGAAGGAGGCGGGATTCCGCTTGGTGACACTGACAAATTCGCCGCCGCCCGACGCGCGCGCCAACCCGCTGAAGCACGCTGGCATCGATGGTTGGTTCGAAAAGTCCCTTAGCATCGATCGCGTTCGCCGGTTCAAACCGGCTCCGCAGGTCTATCATATGGTTGCGGAAGAACTGGATGTCCCTCCAGCGTCGATTTGCATGGTGGCGGCACATACGTGGGATACAATTGGAGCGCAAAGCATCGGCTGCTCCGCAGCGCTCATTGCCAGACCCGGTAATGCAATCTTGCCGGTCCACGGACTACCGCAGCCGCAGGCTGTGGCGCCGAATTTGCCGGGCGTGGCGACCCAGCTCGCTCGGCTCTGGCGTAGTTAGCAAGGTGCTTGCATTGGAAGGGTGGCCAGCGACCTCTCGCAGGTGCTGCTGCGCGCCGCCCTTCGCGATCTAGCGCCGGAGCTCGCCCGCCCACGCCGAAGCAAACGAGAACGGCCGCCGGGTCACGGCCGATAATATGGAGCCGTTGCGGCGTATGGGCGTGTTCCGGACGCTAACCGTCTAGCAGACCGGCCAACCGCTTTGTCGGCCAGTTCTTCATGTCGCGTCGCCAGCTGCGGACCCCTCACCAGTGGAATGTCACGCCCTTCCCAATGTCGCAATCGAATGCAGACTCTCGAATCACCGCGAATGTCGCGGGATTTAGAACGACGTTGCGCATTTCGACCTTGCCGTTCGTGCGCACCCTATAAGACAGAAACTCGATGACCGGCGTCTTGTCCGCTCTCACGGTGAAGTGCGTATTCGCGAAGGCGATCGTCCCATCGGCCTGGACCATATAGGCGTCGAAGCGCGCGCTCCCCTTGACCGTCGGGCCTGCCTTGTCGGTGCCCTGGACCTGACACGCGGCGAGATCGAGGACCATGTGAACGTCCTTGCCATCAAGCACAGCTTTCTGCAGGCCGGCGTAATCCGCGTTGGGTTCATCGGCGGCGGCGTGATGACCGCTCCCCAGATCAAATAGGACTGCCAGAGCAACGATGCTCATCCGGGCGCGTTTTGACATAGACTGACTCCAGGGTGTGACAATGCGGACAGTTTGCTGGCAGAAGGGGCGCACGCCGTTTGGATGCAAGCCCGATCTGCGCTGTCACGGATGGAGAGCGCGTGTTACAGAAGTATTTCGGGCGGCTCCACAGGCGGCGCTTTGTGCATGCGCTCAGTCAACTGCGGCGGCGCAACGGGATTGTTCTCGCTCGCGCTCGATACCAAGAGAAACGAGCAAGTCGTTTTCCGGCACAATCGCTTTTCGGCGATTGGAGAGTTGTGGCGGGGGCGGGCATGAATCAATTCATGAGTGCGCGGCCTGATCGTCGTTCCCGCCGCTGCTCCCAGCCGGCTCCGCCTGCGCGATTTCGGCTGCCGCGATATCCCCTTTGCTGATCTCGCCCGTGTCAGCGATCCGCGCTTCCGCCGTCTGCTTCACATGCGCCGCAAGCGCCGGCAGGCGTTCGATCAAAGCGTGAAAGTCCTGGGCGTCGAGCGCGAGCAGCCTTGTCTTGCGCGTCGCTGTCACGGTGCCGGAGCGGCTGGTGCGCTTGAGCAACGCGATCTCGCCGAAGAAGGTGCCGTCGGACAGCCTGACCCGCTGGCTCGGCAACTCGATCTCGACCTCGCCCGCGGTGATGAAATACATCGAGGAGGCCGCGTCGCCGCGGCGGACAAGCACCTCGCCCTGCTCGATGGTCTGCGCGCGCAACAGGCGCATGATGTCGGCGATCTCGGCGGCGCCGAGATGGGAGAACAGCGGCACCCGCGCCAGCATGCCCCAGGTGACAACGAAATCGCGCCGGCGCACCTCGTCCGCAAAGGCGGTCGAGATGATCGCGACCGGCAGCGCGATCATGGCAAATCCGAACACGATCGCAAACACCGTGACGATCTTGCCGAGCGGCGTCACCGGAATCACGTCGCCATAGCCGACGGTGCCGAGCGTCACCATCGCCCACCACATCGCCTGCGGGATGGTGCCGAACTTGTCCGGCTGGACCTTGTGCTCGATAGCGTAGAGCAGCGAAGCGAACAGCAGCACCGCGCCGGCGAGGATCACGAGGCAGCCGACCAGCGTGCGCCGCTCGGCATGCAGCGCCGCCAGCAGCGAGCGCATCGCCGGCGAATAGCGCACCAGCTTAAAGAACGGCAGCATGCCGAACAGCACGACCGCGGTCTTGTCGCCCAGCATCAGCGCGATGGCTGACGGCACGAACGCGATGAGATCGATGATGCCGAAGCTCGAGAACACATATTCGAGCCGCGCCCGTGCAGCGGTCGTGGCGTGGAGGGAGTGACCAGCCACGCTCCAGATCCGCACCGCATATTCCAGCGCGAACACGATGACCGCGGCGACCTCGATGGTCGTGAACAGTGTCCCGAACGAGGCGTCGAGCTCCGGCACCGAAGCCAGGATCGCCGCCAGCACGTCGATGGCGATGATGAGGACGAGCAGCCGGACCAGGCGCGCGCCCCGCGAGTAAGGCAGATGGTCGTGCTCGAGCAATTCGTAGAGCCGGTCCCGCAACTCAGGGGCACCGGTCTCGCGCTTGCCCAACATGTTTGCCTACACGCCGGTGAGCGCTTGCTCGATCGCCGATAGCGCCGCATTGGCCTTTGCGCCATCAGGCCCACCGGCCTGCGCCATGTCGGGCCGGCCGCCGCCGCCCTTGCCGCCGAGCGCCTCCGATCCCTTGCGCACCAGATCGACCGCGTTGAAGCGCGAGGTGAGGTCGGCGGTGACGCCGACCACGATGCCGGCCTTGCCGTCCTCGGTGACGCCGACGATCGCGACCACGCCGGAGCCGATCTGCTTCTTGCCGTCGTCGACCAGGCTCTTGAGGTCCTTGGTCTCGACGCCCTCGACGGCGCGCGCCAGCAGCTTGACATTGCCGACCTCGCGGACGCCTGCGCCGCCGCCGTTCGAGGCGGCGCCGCCGCCCATCGCAAGCTTCTTGCGCGCATCCGACAGGTCGCGCTCGAGCTTCTTGCGCTCTTCCATCAGCGAGGCGATGCGCGCCGGCACGTCCTCGACAGACGTCCTCAGCTCCTGCGCCGCGGTCTTCGCCAGCGCGATGGTGTCATTGGCGTGCTTGCGGGCATAGCTGCCCGTGAGCGCCTCGATGCGGCGGACGCCGGAGGCCACCGCGCTTTCGCTGGTCACCGAAATCAGGCCGATGTCTCCGGTGCGGCGCACGTGGGTGCCGCCGCACAATTCCACCGACCAGCCGAACGCGTTCTGGCCCTGCTCGCGCGGGCCCTTGCCCATCGAGACCACACGGACCTCGTCGCCATACTTCTCGCCGAACAGGGCGCGGGCGCCGGCTTCGCGGGCGTCGTCCACCGCCATGATGCGGGTGGTGACCTCGTCGTTCTCGAGCACCACGTCATTGGCGATGTCCTCGACCCGGGCGAGTTCCTCCGCCGTGATCGGCTTCGGATGCACGAAGTCGAAGCGCAACCGGTCCGGCGCGACCAGCGAGCCGCGCTGGGCGATGTGATCGCCGAGCACCTGCCGCAGCGCCTCGTGCAGGAGATGCGTCGCGGAGTGGTTGCGGCGGATCGCCGAACGCCTGCCGTGATCGACGTCGAGCTGCAGTGGGGTGCCGGCCTTCAGCGTGCCCTGCTCCACCTGGCCGATATGGACGAAGAGATCGCCGGCCTTCTTCTGGGTATCGGTGACGCGGAAGGTGACGCCTTCGCCGGTCAAAACGCCGGTGTCGCCGACCTGGCCGCCGGACTCCGCATAGAACGGCGTCTGGTTCAGGACCACCGCGCCGCTCTCGCCGGCCTTCAGGCCGTCGACCTCCTGGCCGTCCTTCACCAGCGCCGCGATCACGCCCTCTGCGCGCTCGGTCTCGTAGCCAAGGAATTCGGTCGCGCCGAGCTTCTCGCGCAGCGGGAACCAGACGCTCTCTGTCGCGGCCTCACCGCTTCCGGCCCAGGCCGCGCGCGCCTTCTCGCGCTGCCTATCCATCGCGTCAGTGAACGACGCCTGATCCACGCTGATGCCGCGCGACTTCAGCGCATCCTGGGTCAGATCGAGCGGGAAACCATAGGTGTCGTAGAGCGTGAAGGCGGTGTCGCCGTCGAACATGTCGCCCTTTTTCAGGCCGGCGCTCTTCTCATCCAGAATGGCAAGGCCACGCTCCAAGGTCTTGCGGAAGCGGGTCTCTTCCAGCCGCAGCGTTTCTTCAATCAGTTTCTCAGCGCGCACCAGTTCCGGATAGGCCTGGCCCATCTCTCGCACCAGCGCCCAGACCAGGCGATGCATCAGCGGCTCGCGCGCACCGAGGAGCTGCGCATGGCGCATCGCGCGGCGCATGATCCGGCGCAGCACGTAACCGCGGCCTTCATTGGAGGGCAGCACGCCGTCGGAGATCAGGAACGAGGACGCGCGCAGATGGTCGGCGATCACGCGCAGCGAGGCCTTGTGCTCGCCCCTGGGGTCGGCGCCGGTGAGATCGGCGATGGCGCGGATCAGCGCGACGAACAGGTCGATGTCGTAATTGTCGTGGACGCCCTGCAGCACGGCGGCGACGCGCTCCAGCCCCGCGCCGGTGTCGATCGAGGGCTTCGGCAGCGGATTGCGCACGCCGCCCTCAAGCTGCTCGAACTGCATGAACACGAGATTCCAGATCT
Organism: Bradyrhizobium sp. Ai1a-2; assembly: GCF_000426245.1. Lineage (GTDB taxonomy): Bacteria > Pseudomonadota > Alphaproteobacteria > Rhizobiales > Xanthobacteraceae > Bradyrhizobium. Next base: position 67,358 of record NZ_KE384513.1, read on the forward strand.
CGATGAAGCGGTCGCCGTCCTGCTCCGCCGAGCCGGGAGGGCCGCCCCAGACCTTGTCGCCATGGTCATAGAAGATTTCCGAGCACGGGCCGCAGGGGCCGGTGTCCCCCATCTGCCAGAAATTGTCGGAACCCGCGATGCGGATGATGCGCGACTCCGGCAGGCCGGCGATCTTCTTCCAGAGATCATAGGCCTCGTCGTCGTCGATATAGACGGTCGCCGTCAGCTTGTCCTTGGGCAGGCCGAATTCCTTGGTGACCAGGTTCCAGGCCAGCTCGATCGCGCGATCCTTGAAGTAATCGCCGAAGGAGAAGTTGCCGAGCATCTCGAAGAAGGTGTGATGGCGCGCGGTGTAGCCGACATTGTCGAGGTCGTTGTGCTTGCCGCCGGCGCGCACGCATTTCTGCGAGGTGGTCGCACGCTGATAGGGGCGCTTCTCGATGCCGGTGAAGACGTTCTTGAATTGCACCATGCCGGCATTGGTGAACATCAAGGTCGGGTCGTTGCGCGGAACAAGCGGCGACGACGGCACGATCTCGTGGCCGTTCTTCGCGAAGAAATTCAGAAAGGTCGACCTGATGTCGTTGACGCTGCTCATAGCCATCCAACCGGAAAAAGGGCCCGGAATCCGCCACAAAAGGGTTAATCTTCCGGCCGAACGCTTTTAGACAAGGCGCACGGTCGTGTCCAGAAACTGTGCAAGCACATCATAGGCTTGCCGCGATCGCGTAAAGGGCCGTTGATAGTTGCCGCGGCCGCGTTGACAGCCTTGGCCGCGCCGTGTTTCCCTCCTATTTGTACATCGTCACGTCGGGAGAGACCGGCCCTGAGCCGGCGCCGAAGGAGCAACCGCCCCGGAAACTCTCAGGCAAAAGGACCGCGTGACCACTGACATCTGGAAAGAGGTGCGTGAGGCTTCAAGCCGGGCGCGCCCGCCGACGGGATAATACTCTCAGGCAAAGCGACAGATGGGGCTTTTGGGTTTCCAGGGGATGGTCCCCAGGGAACCGCGAGGGCCCTGCGATGCTTGCGCGAGACGAATCCGACCTCAAACGCACACCCCTTTACGCGCTGCACCTCGCCCGGGGCGGCAAGATGGTGCCGTTCGCGGGCTATGAGATGCCCGTGCAGTATCCCGCAGGCGTCCTGAAGGAGCACCTTCACACCCGCGCCGCCGCCGGCCTGTTCGACGTCTCCCATATGGGCCAGCTCGCGCTGCGGCCGAAATCCGGCAAGGTCTCCGACGCGGCCCTGGCGCTGGAGCGGCTGGTGCCGCAGGACATCCTCGCCATCGCGCCGGGACGGCAGCGCTATGCCCAATTCACCAATGCCGATGGCGGAATCCTCGACGACCTCATGGTCGCGAATTTCGGCGATCACCTGTTCCTGGTCGTCAACGCCGCCTGCAAGGCCGAGGACGAGGCGCACTTGCGCAAATCCTTGTCCGATGCCTGCGACATCGATTCGCTGTCGGGCCGCGCGCTGATCGCGCTGCAGGGGCCGAAGGCCGAGTCGGCGCTGGCGAAAATTTGTGCAGACGCGCCGTCGATGAAGTTCATGGACGCCGGCCCGCGCCGCGTCGCCGGGTTCGACTGCTTCGTGTCCCGCTCCGGCTATACCGGCGAGGACGGTTTCGAGATCTCCGTTCCGGCCGAGCACGCCGAAGCGCTGGTGACCCAACTCCTGGATAATCCCGATGTGCTGCCGATCGGGCTCGGCGCGCGCGACAGCCTCCGGCTCGAGGCCGGGCTCTGCCTCTACGGCCACGACATCGACACCACGACGACGCCGGTCGAAGCCGCGCTCGAATGGTCGGTGCAGAAGAGCCGCCGCAAGGGCGGTGCGCGGCCTGCCGGCTTTCCGGGCGCGGAAAAGATCCTCGACCAATTCGAGCATGGCGCGCCGCACCGCCGCGTCGGCCTGAAGGCGCAGGGACGCGCGCCGGTGCGCGAGGGCGCGCCGCTGTTTGCCGATAGCACCTCTGGCGAGGCGATCGGCAAGGTCACGTCCGGCGGCTTTGGCCCAAGCCTCAATGCGCCGGTGGCGATGGGTTACCTGCCCACCGCGCTCTCCGGCATCGGCACCACCGTTTTTGCGGAGGTGCGCGGCCAGCGCCTGCCGCTTGCGGTCGCCGCCACGCCTTTCGTTCCCAACACCTATAAACGCTAGAGGAAGTGTTTCATGACGACGCTCTACACGTCCGACCACGAATGGCTCAGCATCGAGGGCGATGTCGCCACGATCGGGATCACCGACTATGCGCAGCAGCAGCTCGGCGACGTCGTGTTCGTCGAGCTGCCGAAGGTCGGGCGCACGCTGAAGAAGGCGGAAGCCGCCGCCGTCGTGGAATCCGTGAAAGCGGCCTCCGACGTCTATGCGCCGATCTCGGGCGAAGTGCTCGAGGCCAATGAGGCCCTCGCCGCCGAGCCGGCGCTGGTCAATTCGGATGCCGGCGGCAAGGCCTGGTTCTTCAAGATGAAGATCGCCGACAAGAACGAGCTCGGCGGCCTGATGGACGAAGCCGCCTACAAAGCCCACACCGCCTGAGAGGTTTCCATGAACGCGCCGTTCAAACCGACCAGTGAAACCGCGGCCACCTTCGTGCGCCGCCATATCGGCCCCTCGCCGCGCGACGTCGATGCGATGCTGCAGACCGTCGGCGCTACGAGCCTCGCCGCGCTGATGGGCGAGACGCTGCCGTCATCGATCCGTCAGAAGACGCCGCTCGATCTCGGCCGCGCGCTGAGCGAGACCGAGGCGCTGGCCCACATGACCGAGCTCGCCGCGCAAAACCAGGTGTTCACCTCGCTGATCGGCCAAGGCTATTCCGGCACGATCCTGCCTGCGGTGATCCAGCGCAACATCCTGGAAAATCCGGCCTGGTACACCGCCTACACGCCCTATCAGCCCGAGATCAGCCAGGGCCGGCTGGAAGCGCTGTTCAACTTCCAGACCATGATCTGCGACCTCACCGGGCTCGACGTCGCCAACGCCTCGCTGCTCGATGAGGCAACCGCGGCCGCCGAAGCGATGGCGCTCGCCGAGCGACATTCGCAGGTGAAGGCGAAAGCGTTTTTCGTCGACAAGGAAGTCCATCCGCAGACGCTTGCGGTGCTGCGCACCCGCGCCGAGCCGCTGGGCTGGAGCCTGGTCGTCGGCGATCCCCTCACCGATCTCGACAAGGCCGACGTGCTCGGCGCCCTCCTGCAATATCCTGGTACGTCGGGCGCCGTGCGCGACCTGCGGCCCGCTATCACGTCGTTGCGCGCGAAGGGCGCGCTCGCGATCGTCGCCGCCGACCTGCTGGCACTCACCGTTCTGGCCTCGCCGGGCGAACTCGGCGCCGACATCGCCATCGGCTCGGCGCAGCGCTTTGGCGTCCCGATGGGCTATGGCGGCCCGCATGCCGCCTACATGGCGGTGCGCGACGCGCTGAAGCGCTCGCTGCCCGGCCGCATCGTCGGTCTGTCAGTGGATTCGCGCGGGATGCCCGCCTACCGGCTGGCGCTGCAGACCCGCGAGCAGCATATCCGCCGCGAGAAGGCGACCTCCAACATCTGCACCGCGCAGGTGCTGCTCGCCGTGATCGCCTCGATGTATGCGGTCTATCATGGCCCCGAAGGCCTCACTCAGATCGCGCGCAATGTGCATCGCCGCGCCGCCGTGCTGGCGGCGGGATTGCGCAAGCTCGGCTTTGCGCCCGCGAGTGAGGCGTTCTTCGACACGCTGACCGTCGAGGTCGGCGCGAAGCAAAGCGAGATCGTGGCCCGCGCGCTTGCGGAAAAGATCAATCTGCGCATCGGTGACGGCACGCTCGGCATCGCCGTCGATGAGACCACGACAGCAGAGACCGTCGAGGCGGTGTGGCGCGCATTCGGCGGCACGCTTGCCTATGCCGACGTCGAGACCGGCGCGCGCGAGGGGCTGCCGACAGAATTGAAGCGCACGACCGCGTTCCTGACCCATCCCGTGTTCCATGCGCATCGCTCCGAGACCGAGTTGCTCCGCTACATGCGCAAACTGAGCGATCGCGACCTCGCGCTCGATCGCGCGATGATCCCGCTCGGCTCCTGCACCATGAAGCTGAACGCGACCACGGAGATGGTGCCGCTGACCTGGCCCGCCTTCGGCAGCCTGCATCCGTTCGCGCCGGCCGATCAGGCCAAGGGCTATCACGCGCTGTTTGCGCGATTGGAGAAATGGCTGTGCGACATCACCGGCTATGACGCGGTGTCGCTGCAGCCGAATTCAGGGGCGCAGGGCGAGTATGCCGGCCTGCTGGCAATCCGCGGCTATCATGCCGCGCGCGGCGAGGACCATCGCAGGATCTGCCTGATCCCCTCCTCGGCCCACGGCACCAATCCTGCATCCGCCGCGATGGCCGGCATGGACGTCGTGGTGGTCGCCTGCGACGCGCGCGGCGACGTCGATGTCAATGATCTCCGCGCCAAGGCGGAGAAGCATTCGGCTGACCTCGCAGCTGTCATGATCACCTATCCCTCGACGCATGGCGTGTTCGAGGAGCACATCAGCGAGATCTGCGACATCGTGCATCAGCATGGCGGACAGGTCTATCTCGACGGCGCCAACCTCAACGCGCAGGTGGGGCTGTCGCGGCCCGGCGATTATGGCGCCGACGTCAGCCATCTCAATCTGCACAAGACGTTCTGCATTCCGCATGGCGGCGGCGGTCCCGGCATGGGCCCGATCGGCGTGCGGGCGCATCTGACCCCGTATCTGCCCGGCCATCCCGCAACCGACGGCGGCACGCCGCATCCGGTCGGGCCGGTGTCGGCCGCGCCATTCGGCTCGGCGTCGATCCTGACCATCTCCTACATCTACATCCTGATGATGGGCGGCGAAGGCCTGACGCGCGCCACCGAAATCGCAATCCTCAATGCCAACTACGTCGCGGCACGCCTGCAGGTGCGTTTCCCGGTGCTGTACCGGAATGCCAAGGGCCGCGTCGCGCATGAATGCATCGTCGATCCGCGCCCGCTGAAGACCTCGGCCGGCGTCACCGTCGACGACATTGCAAAACGCCTGATCGACTACGGCTTCCACGCGCCGACCATGAGCTTCCCTGTGCCGGGCACGCTGATGATCGAGCCGACGGAATCGGAATCGAAGGCCGAGCTGGATCGCTTTTGTGATGCCATGATCGCGATCCGCCAGGAGATCGCCGAGATCGAAAGCGGCCGCTTCAAGGTCGAGGCCTCGCCGCTCCGGAACGCGCCGCACACCGTGCATGACATCGCCGACGACGGATGGAATCGCGCCTACAGCCGCGCCGAGGGCTGCTTCCCCGACGGCGTCTCGCGCACGGACAAATACTGGAGCCCGGTCGGACGCGTCGACAACGCCTACGGCGACCGCAACCTGGTGTGCTCCTGCCCGCCGGTGAGCGACTACGCGCAGGCCGCGGAGTGAGGTGATGCCGTCATTCCGGGGCACGCGAAAGCGCGGCCCCGGGATCTCGACGTTGCGGATTGTAGGAAGGGTAGAGCGCAGCGAAACCCATCGCGCCTGCGTGCTTTGGTGGCAATGATGGGTTTCGCTGCGCTCTACCCATCCTACGGGCGTGTCACGGCGCGACCAGGGCCGGATTCCAGCGCCAGAGGTGATCGTTGGTCAAATGTGTGCCGCCCCACCAGCGGTCGATCGGATTGTGACGGCTGAAATCTTCCTTGTGGGCGACGACGGCATTGCCGAAATCGGTCAGCGACAGCCGGCTTCGCAGGAGCGCCGTATGCCGGTCCCGCAAATTATCCCGCCCGATCGTCCGTAGCTCTTCGTCTAGTCCCGCGACCGCCGGAGTCGGGCCGAGCCCAAGCCCGTCAAGCAGGTAGCCACGTTCCCATTCGTTGAAGGTGCGCGTCTGGCGAAGCTCCCGGAGGTGGAAAAGGGGATTGACGTTCGCATAGCCCCTTGAGATCAGCTCCAGCATTCGCATTTCCGTCGCCCCCAGCCCGGTGGATGCTAAGGGAAGCTCTTCGAGCAGATCGAGCAGGACAGGTTTCAGCGGCAGTAAAGCGCTCAAGTCCTTCCGGAGCAGATCGAAGCAGGCTTCCGGCGTCGGCGCCCGATAGGCTTGCCATGCGGCACTTGCCGTCGTGAGCTCCTTCTCGGTGACATCAACAGCCGGCGGCCGCCACTTCTGAAAACCGCCCGGATGAAGCCCGATCATCTCAAGGTCAACAAGGCGCAGCTTCAATCTGGCGACGGTTTCCGGATAAGAGCTGAAGTAGTCGAGCAGCCACACCAGTTGCAGTTGGGCGTCGGGGCGCACGTCGTACCAAAGCTCCACGCTTTCGTATTGCCGGCAGAACTCAGCCAAGCTGAGATCCCTGTGGCGCTTGTTTTCGCTGCGCGACCACCGAGTCGCAAAATCCGACCAGTGAGTGCCTTGCCGTTGGCCGAGCGTGCGAGGACCGAGATAGACTGCCAGCTCTTCTGAAGACGGCAATGGTCCCACGTGAAGCGATGGAAGAAATCAATAGCGAGATCGGCGAAATCGGACTCCGTAAATTCCCGCATCAACCAGCCCGTCAAGACCAGGGGCTTCATAATTCTCTCCGGCAATCACGCAAAAAACAAAACGGGCGCCAAAGACGTCGGCAACTCAACGTCCTCAGCGCCCGCTTTCCGCGAAGAAATCGGATATCTTGAAACTTACTCTTCCGCCGGCTCCTCGCCGTCGGCATCACGCTCGGGGGTGCCGGCGAGGATCTGCTCGGCGATCAGGCCGGAGTTCTGCCGGATCGCGAGCTCGATCTTGCCGGTGATGTCGGGGTTCTGTCGGAGAAACGCCTTGGAGTTCTCGCGGCCCTGGCCGAGCCGCTGGCTGTCATAGGAGAACCAGGCGCCGGACTTCTCGACGATACCGGCCTTGACGCCGAGATCGAGAATTTCGCCCATCTTGGAGACGCCCTCGCCATACATGATGTCGAACTCGACCTGCTTGAAGGGCGGCGCCAGCTTGTTCTTCACCACCTTCACGCGCGTGGTGTTGCCGACCACCTCGTCGCGCTCCTTGATCGCGCCGATGCGGCGGATATCGAGGCGAACGGACGCGTAAAACTTCAGCGCATTGCCGCCGGTGGTCGTCTCCGGCGAGCCGTACATCACGCCGATCTTCATCCGGATCTGGTTGATGAAGATCACCATGGTGTTGGACTTGTTGATGGAGGCGGTGAGCTTGCGCAGCGCCTGGCTCATCAGCCGCGCCTGCAGGCCGGGCAGCGCATCGCCCATCTCGCCCTCGAGCTCGGCCTTCGGCACCAGCGCCGCCACCGAATCGACCACCAGCACGTCGATCGCGCCCGAGCGCACCAGCGTGTCGCAGATCTCGAGCGCCTGCTCGCCGGTGTCGGGCTGCGAGATCAGGAGCTCGTCGATGTTGACGCCGAGCTTGCGCGCATAGACCGGGTCAAGCGCGTGTTCCGCATCAATGAAGGCACAGATACCGCCCTTCTTCTGGGCTTCCGCCACCGTATGCAGCGCCAGCGTGGTCTTGCCCGAGGATTCCGGCCCGTAGATCTCGACGATACGTCCCTTCGGCAGCCCGCCGACGCCGAGCGCGATGTCGAGCCCGAGCGACCCCGACGATACCGTCTCGATATCCATCGAGCGGTCGTTCTTGCCGAGCTTCATCACCGAGCCCTTGCCGAACTGGCGCTCGATCTGGGAGAGCGCGGCAGACAGAGCCTTGGACTTATCCATGGAGGATCCTTCGACAATACGCAGGGCAGTGACGGACATGGGATGTGCTCCTTATGACGGGGATTCGCTAGCGGGAAATACGGGGCGGATCAGGATTCGATGGGTTTATTGCGCTGGAAATTCTGTACCACCTTTGTTCCATGTTCGCAATATGTTCTTTTCATTAAGCCAATGGTGTCCTTTAACCTCCGGGTGGCTTGGGGTGTCCTTGGGGGCGTCCTTGGACTGAATTTCGAGTGTCCTATCAGCCGGTCATCACCCCGTAGTTCTCCGGCCGTGAACAAAGTTCCTAACATAGGTTAAGGTTGGCTTCGGCCCTGGGAATACGGCCGCCTTCAATACGTCGGCCGTCATAGCCGGAAGCCTGAGCTTGAGGTCCGCCAGGTCTGGCTTTGCTATCGATCAGGGAATGAAAGCGGCGCCAGCGCTGGGGACGAGGCTCGGACCGTTCCCTCTCAAGGGCGACTGCAAGAGGGACGCTGTCACGGCGCGCTTGCAATTCCTGGACTCAAGCGATCACCGTTCCCGTCGGTGTCCTGGTTCCACCTCGGGTCCGCTAAGTTCACTTTTGAACCAAACCCGCATCCGCGAGTTACCCGTCCATCACCGACAGCGGATCGAACCCGTAGGCGTCGGTGGCTGAGAGACCGATAGCGCTCCCGCCTGCATCAATTAGGGGAGCGCGAGATGATTGGCTTGCGCACGTATCTTTGTCGCCCGTCCCGGGCCCAGGATGACGTCATCGCGAGAAGGTCGCGCGAGATCGTCGCTCAGTCTTTCGAACTGCTCGAACAGAGCACAAAGTCTGACACGTTCCTGGGACGTCAAACCTTTGAGCCGTTCCCGAAAGAGGACGACAATCCGTAATTCTCCGACCGAGAACGAAGTTCCTCTCCACCTCAACGCAAGTTAGCGGCCGTGTGAGTTTCCCTTTTTGTGAAGGGAGCATCGCTTCCGTTCCGGAATTGTCTTTCCAGACAAATCAGAGCGGGAAATGCCATGAGGAACACGCTGCAAGATCCGGGCTACTGGCGAGAGCGAGCGGAAGAAACCCGCAACAAAGCAGAGTCGTTTGCATATCGTAGCTCGCGCGAGAGGCTGCTTAAGATCGCTGAAGAATACGACCGGCTGGCCATCTACGCGGAGCAATGGCAGTTGCAACAGTAAGGGCCGCGCCATTTCGCCGAGGCGCCGCACTTGTCGGGAAAAATAGGCAATTGTCAGCGCCGGTAATTTTGGCTGCGATCGATCGAAGCGCTCTCGCGAAACTCCTGTGATGCGTTTTGCAAACTCGGCGAAATGCGCACTTCAGACCGATGCTCGCGCCGCAATCGCTTGTCCGCTCTCATCCGATTACCACCCGCGCGAATCGTGATGCAACGGCCCCACGCAGAATCTGCAGTGCTTTTCGATCAACCGCGATTGCTTCGCCGCGATGACAAATGGTCGATGAATGAAAATTCAGAAGGCGAGGATCAGGTGCCGGCGTACCGATCGTGCCTCGGGTGGGCGCCGTAGTTCTCCGGATGAGAACAAAGTTCCATCAAAACGTTCGCGATTTGGTGCATCCGCCCGACAATGCAGAGGTTTTCGAACCACCGCCTGACGGTATTCTTTCCACACCTTGCGAATCGCAAAACACGCAGGAGATGGCGCTGTCCGGCCAGCACTCCTCGGATGACAAGGTTCCTCGTTGCCGGCATGCAGCGCGCCCGTCTCCAAAGACCCAGCAGCTGCAATATGTGCCAACGCACTATCAGTTTCCGGCAAGGGTGGTCACGTATCGTACCGCTACCTCGTCCGAGAGGCTTCGAACGAAACGGCAGGCTGCAACGTTCCATTGTTCGTCATCGCCACTGCAATTCCAAGGTGATGGGATCGCGCTTCACGCATCGCATGAAGCGGTTTGATCGAACACGTCGGTAGGGGCGCGTCGAAATGCGGAACTGCTTATGCCTTGGGAAAAATATGCAGTCCGCCGGAACGGTCGGATTCGACCGATGTTAATTTGCGTTAAGCTCGGGGACGGCGATTTGATAGGTTTGCGAATACCAAAATCGGCGATCGGATCGCGCAAGGCGCCAACTGCACGTCGGCGGATTCCAACGTGGCCTGACCTTTGGTTCAGCCTGCAAATGCCGCCGGGTACGCGCGGAGCCTGCAGATGATCCATAAGGGCATCGAATATACCGTCACTCCGATCGCCCCCGGTGTGTGGAAGTGGCAGTTTCAGATCGGCGATACAATCAAGACCGGCAAGACCGAGGCGAAGCTTCAGTTGCTGGCGATCCGGCGGGTACAGTTGCGCATCGACCGCGAGCTGAAGAAGGCGAGCCGCGAAGCAAGCGGCGCCAAAGACTCATCATTGCGTTAGAGCGTGATCTTTTCGGAAAACCGGTCCCCACTCTTCCGGATCATGCTCTAACAGCATCACCGTAAATAACCGGAATTGATCTTTGCGGCGCCAGGGATTCCACTTCCTGCTCCCAGTGGCTTGCCCGTCGGCGGCCTTTGATGCGCCGGTGCCATCTCATGCCGCTCTATTTTTTTCGCATCCGAACCGCTGACGGCACCAGCATCTGCAATGACGGTGCCGAGTTTCCCGATCGCGACGCTGCCTGGAAGGAGATGACTCGTGTCTGCGCCGACATGATCAGCGGCGTGTCGCGTCAACTTCAGGAAAACGCGGAGTGGCAGATCGAATTGCTGGACGAGACCAAGAGCCCGATCTTCCGGATCCGGCTGGTCGCGAAAACGCTCTAGAGCATTTTCGGTTCTGATTGAATCAGAACCGAAGCTCTAGATTCTTGTTTTGACGCGTTTTCTGCGCAGATAAGTCTACGCAATCTGCGTAAACTTGATTGCTATGCGAACCGGTGTCCACTTCGCTCGAAAACGCTCTAGATCAACACCGTTTACGGCTTTGGGTCCGGCTCGTTTGGCGCTTGGCCCTGCCGAAGTTCCTTTGCGGTGACGAAGCGAGCCCCGACCAGTTCGCCGCGGCGCCAGATCAGCGCGCACACCCGCATCACCTCACCGCCTGCGGTGAAGGAGAGCCCGAACATTTTTGGTACCGCCATCGCACCGACCTCCAGGCAAACGCCGGTGTCGGACACATCATGCACGCGGCATTCGATCCACGGCGCATCGGGCGCCGGGATCAGGAATCCCGATTTTTGTACTTCAACCCGGACATGCTTGCGCTCACCGAGATCGTTGCGGTGTCTGGTCATTGCGTAATCCCCTCGCCGCTCGGAGAATTACGGCGGAAAGCTTGATCCCGCTTATGGAAAACCGCTCGCAATTTAGCGGAAACGCGGCAGGATCAGCCTACCGCCCAAGTCAAGGCATTCAATCGGCGCTGGCCAGACGCCGCATCGTGAATTCGATTTTGTCGCCGGGCAATTCGCGCCAGCTTTCCACCGCGCTCATATAGGCGGCCTTGGGATACCGGTTGAGGAAGTCGCGCGCCTTCAGCCGCGCCTCGTCGCGCGGCAGGGTAAAGGTCTCGCGCAAGAAGCCGTCGCCCCGCTTTCGCCGGGCGGCCATTCGGCTCGCAAGATCACGCGGACGCAAGGCCATGTCGCAAATCCAAACCAGGTGACGACAGGCCAAATATAGGGACAGCGGAGACGGAATCCGAGTCTCCGCGTCTAGTTCACGATCCGACTAGACGGAATCGGATCACGATCTCATCTTTCTCGTTTGAGCATGATCTCCGCGCAAACGCTTCGCGTTTGTCGCGAGGGAAAACCGGTTTCCACTTTTCCGGATCATGCTCCCGGCCGGCGCTACTGTTGCGCGCTGCCGGTCTTGGTCTTCGGCTTGGCCTGGGTGGCCGCCTTGGGGGTTTCGCTCCGCACGGTCCCCCACGGATCGGATGACGTCTTGGCGTCCGGGATCTTCCGCAGCGATTCCCTGTAGGCCTTATCCCTGACCGCGTCCTGCTCGATCTGGTCCGGCGTCTTCGCCGGCGCGTCGTCGAGCAGATTGATATGGGGGGTCTGCATTTGCGCGTAGGCCGGCGTTGCCAGCATGGCCACGACAGCCATGGCGCCCAGAATTCTCATGAGATGCTCCCTTGCTACTCCCCTGGAGTTTGCCTTCGCGTATAGCATCGCCCGAGCCGCGCCGCAAAGCAGGCCTCCAATGCGATTTCGCGCCAAAAGTCTGGCAATTTCAAGCCGGCCGCCCTGCTTTTCCCTTCCCCGAAATGCCCTCTAGAATGCATCGGCAATCATCGCCCAGGGAGAGGAAAACGCGCCCATGCAGCAAGAACAGGTCACCGAATTCGGCATCGCTGATGCGCGGCGGGTGCTTGGCGAGGTATTTGCCCCCTGGGTGCTCGATCTCAATCTCTCGATCGAGGGCTTTGATGCTGCGCCGCCGCGGGAGGCCGGCGCCGATTGGCAGCCCGGTGCGATCTTGCGCATGCCGTTCTCTGAACGGCTGTGCCGCAACGGCGGCGTCGTCTGCGGCCAGGCGCTGATGGCGTTCGCGGATACATCCATGGTCATCGCCAACCTCGCCGCCAACCGCAGCTATCGGCCGATGACGACCGTGGACCAGACCACGCACTTCATGCGCGCGGTGAGCGCCGCCGACGTGCTGGCGGACGCGCGCGTCGTCCGCCTCGGCCGCACCATGAGTTTCGGCCGCGTCACGCTCCTCTCCGCCACCGACAACAAGCCGGTGGCGATGGTGTCGAGTGCCTTTGCGATGCTGTGACTGCGTTTGGGGCGAGACGGGCAATCGCAATGACGGGGTGCCCATTTCAACGCTTGCGTAGGCGGCTCAATGGATTCCGGGCTCGCGCTTCGCGCGCCCCGGAATGACGCTGGATTGCGGCGCTACTTGCCGAGCACCGATTCGGCGGCATTGACGATGCTGACGTTCGGATTCTTCCCGCAATAGCTGCCGAACTTCTTGGCGTTGTCGACGAACACGTCGGTATCGATGATCGCTTCGTCGGAGTCGCCCTTGTACCAACCGTCCATCCAGGTCAGCACCAGCTTGATGGTGTCGTCGCCGCTCTCGAGGAATTGCTTGCAGCTCATGGTCGACAGGTCGAAGACGGTGGCGCCGGCGGGCGCCGACGACAGCGCGACAGCAGCGGCAAACAGGATCGAAACTTTTGTCTTCATCAGAATCTCCTTCGGCGCGCGGCGCCAAAAATATCGATAGTTTCCGGAAGACTGCTTGAGCTTGCTTCCGCGGCCGCTGTCGTAAGCGGAATCAGAATGCTCGCGCAAGCGCGGTGCGCATTGAATCCAAGCGCATGTCGACCTCTTGCGCGGAGTGAGACGTCAGATTGTGGATTGCGTTGAACGATCGCGACGCGCGCGGCGCCAGCGCCATGCTGCAGCCGCCATGATCGCAAGAACGAGCCCCGCAGAAATCGCACCACCAAGAAATCGTCCGCCCGGGCGATCGATCGTGCGTGACCAGAGCGAGGGCGCTTCGCCCTGCCGCGGCAGGCGGAAAGCCACCACACTGTCGCCGATCGTCGTGCCTGCTTCCGAATGGCCGCCGGCACCGATCACGACATATTGCTCGCCCTTCCAGAGATAGGTCATGGGATTGGCAACGCCGGGCACGGGCAGCCGACCTTGCCACAACTCCTGGCCGGTCCTGGCATCGAGCGCGCGCAGATAAGCATCGGTCGCGCCGGTGAAGACGAGCCCGCCAGCGGTGACCACCACGCCACTCAGCAGCGGCGTTCCCCAGTGGAAGGCGATACCGAGCGGCGCGCGATCCTCCGTCGTGCCGACCGTCGAACGCCAGAGAATCTTGCCAGCCCTCAGATCGACAGCGACCATCTCCCCCCAGGGCGGCTTGTTGCACAGCAATCCGAGCGGCGAAGTCACTGTCGCGCGCGACATCGCGAAAGGCGCACCCTCCTGTCGGCCGAAATCATGACCGGGCGGCGGATTGAAGCTGGCCGCCTGCTCGCGCGGGATCAGCTTCACCAGATGCACGGCGCGGCTGACATTGGCGTAGAGGATCTGATGGAGCGGATCGAACGCAACGCCGCCCCAGTTCACGCCGCCGCCGGTGAATGGGAACAGCAGCGTGCCTTGCGTCGATGGCGGCGTGTACAGGCCCTCGCTGCGCGCGCTTGCGAATTGCGCCTTGCAGGCGGAGCGGCCGAGAAACGGGAACGGATCGAACGCGTCGTCGACCGATATTTTCTGCGGCACGAGCGTTGGCACATGGGTCGGGAACGGCTGCGTAGGCGAAGGCCTCTCGCCCTCCGCCGCGCCTTGCGGCACCAGGCGCTCTTCGACCGGCCATATCGGCTTGCCGGTGTTGCGGTCGAGCACGAAGACGAAGCCCTGCTTGGTCGGCTGGATCACGACGTCGCGCATGGCCTCGCTGACATCGATCCGCGCCAGCGTCGGCTGCGCCGGCAGGTCGTAGTCCCAGAGATCGTGATGCACGGTCTGGAACGACCACACCAGTTCGCCCGTCTCGATACGCAGCGCGACGACCGAGTTGGCGTGCTCGTTATTGCCGGGACGCTTGCCGCCCCAGAAATCCGGGCTCGGCGACGTCGTCGGCAGGAACACCAGGCCGCGCGTCTCATCCGCCGACATGGGCGCCCAGACATTGGCGTGGCCCGCTTCGATGCCGTCATGCTGCAGCGGATCGAAATTCCAGCGCGGCGCTCCGCCGCGCGCGTCGAAGGCGCGCACCAGACCGCGCGGGGCGTCGACGCGACGGTTGTCGCCGATCGCTGATCCCACCACGACCACGCCACGGCCGACCACCGGCGGCGAGGTCACCTGAAACTCGCCCGGCCATTCCAGTGTCATGCCGATCTCGAGCCTGACCTCGCCGCGGTTGCCGAAGCCGGCGCACGGAACCCCGCTCTTGGCATCGAGCGCGATCAGACGCGCGTCGTTGGTGCCCATGAAGATCCGCGATCGGCAGACGGCCCCCGCAGGCGCATTGTCGTCGACCCAATAGGTCACGCCGCGGCAGACATAACGGTTGGCGGGACGCTGGTTGGTGCTGATACCAGGATCGTAGCGCCACTTTTGCGCACCGGTCCCGGGATCGAGCGCGATCACCTCGTTGAACGGCGAGCAGAACACCAGGCTGTCCTCGACGAGCAGCGGCGTCGCCTGGAATTTCGTCCGCCGCATCAGTTCCGGCGCGCGGCGGTCGAGATCGCCGGTCCGGAATTCCCAGGCGCGGATCAGATCGGCGACATTGTCTGGCGTGATCTGGTTGAGCGGCGAGAAGCGCGATCCACCGCGATCGCCGCCCCAATGCTCCCATGCAAGGGCCGGCGTCGCGACACACAACACGGCAAGCAGGCGGAGCAGATGACGCATGGTGTCCCGCTGAAGATGTGGTCATCGACTGCCGCATCTTCCCCGGATGGATACGCCATTACCGACCTAGTATCCACTCCTGCGACCGCTCCAGCCATCGCCACCGCGTCCGCCATAACCGCCGTAGCCACCGGGTCGGCCGTAGCCACCGCCGACGCCGATCCCGATTCCGATCGAGACCGGCGGGCCGGCGGGTTCGTAGACGACGCGCGGCGGCGGACGGCGCACGACCACGACGTCCTCCTCCTCGACGACGCGGCGCGGCGGCGTGCTGGCGCGCTTGGGCGGCGCCGGTTCGGCACGCTTCCTGACTGGCGTATCGACCCTCTTGATCGGCGCCGGTCGCGACGGCGCGTTGCACGGACAGGTCAGCGCGGCGCTGGTCGCGGGCACGCTGACCGGCGCTGCGAGTGCCAGCGCCGCGTTCAGGCGGTTGCGCAGCCGCTCCTCCAGCTTGCGTGCGGTCGCCGTGAGATCGCTGTCGGGATATTGCGCGAGGAAGGCGCGATAGCCGGCCGCGGTGTTGATGGTGACAGCATTGTTCCACGCCACCATGCGGCGATGGCGATCGAGCCAGTCGCGCGCCTGCAGGCCGCGCGGCGTCGAGGCGTAGAGCACAGCAAAGGCTCCATAGGCCTCGTCGGTGCCGTCGGCGACGATGATCTCATTGGCGGTCTCGACCGGCTTGCCTTGCAAATCCCGCTTCCATTGCTCGACCGTGCGCTTGGTCGATGCGAGTTTTGGCGCAGCAGCGTTCGTGCCGGCGGGACCTGCGACGAAGCGGAAATCCTCGGTCAGCGACGAGCTGTCCCACGGCGTCTGCCGGCCATCCGTCGCCTTGTTCACGGCGACGCGGACGCGCTTGAGGGTCTCCTCGATCGGCGCCGACTCCTTCGCCGCCACGAGCAGCGCCGTCGTGTAGGGACTATTGCTGCCGTCACCGTCTTCGGCCTCTGCGCCGGGCGAGGTCGAGAACGACAGGAAGGTGCCGGGCGCGCCGGTCTTGGCATCGACAATCGCAAGCCCGTGGCCGGCGCTCTTGAGCTCGGGGAACGGGTTGTTGCGGCACGCGTCGAGCAGAAGGATGCGCATCTTGCTCGGCACCGAATTCAGCGTGTTCAGGACGTCATTGAGGCGCACCGCCTGGATCGGAATGTCGGCCTCGCGCTTCGGATCGACGTCGGTCGGAACGAGGAAATTCTCGCCATCGACCTGCAGGCCGTGCCCGGCATAGAACACCAGCGCCACCGTGTCGGCACCCTTTGCCGCGACCTCGCCGGCGAATTCGCTGACCTTGGCGCGCAATCCATTCTGCGAGAGATCGGAAGCCGATACCACCTGGAAGCCCGAATCGGTGAGAAGCTGTGTCATCGCCTTGGCGTCATTGGCCGGGTTGGGCAGCACCGGCACCGACTTGTAGGCGGATTGTCCGATCACCAGCGCCAGCCGATTCTCGGCCAAAGCGGGCGAGGTGCCGAGCAGCACGGCAGCGGAAACAAGCAGTCTGGCGAGCGAGCGGCGCGACATCGAACGACCTCCGGCAATGCGATGGCTTGCCGAATTGGTCGCGAGGTTTGACGGCGAGGTTCAACCTTGCCGGCCGATCGCAAGATGGCTTCTCGGATCGAGGGCGATGTGTCGCAGGCCCCCGATCAACATCGCATCGCCGTTCGACGATGGATTGCCGTCAGCTCACTTCGACTTTTTCACAGGCTCGGCCGGCCGCGCCACGCCCCAGGGATCGTATTTCTCCTTGGGCTCGGGGATGCGTTCGAGCGCGGCCTTGTAAGCCTTCTCGTCGACCTTCGGCTTGTTGTCCTGCTTGCTTCCGGCCGCGTCGCCGTGATGCCGCTTGCCGCCCATCTGGGCATAGGCCGGCATCGCCATCAGCGCCAATACCGCCGCGGCAACCATGAACTTGCGCATGACTCTCTCCCTGCCAATCCGCGCGGTATCTTCTTACTGGAAAAACGGCAGCATAGCGTGCCGCCGGACCCATTCAGCAATAGTTGATCGATAACGCACCCCGCGAGGCAACCAATATTGCTTTGGACAAGGTATGTACATCGAAATGGGATGGGGCGGCGTTCGCACTACATTGATGATAGGTCTCGCGGCTACGCTGGCCGGTTGCGGCTTCGTGGACAGCCGCTCGCCGCTGCCGATGCCTGCGTTCTTGCGCGCGAAGGAAGCCGAGCCGCCGCCGGTTGAAGCACCGCCCGACATCAGGAAACTCGTCAGCGCAAAACTGGACTCGGTGTTCGTATCGACCTCGCGTCCCTCCAATGTCCGCGTCTCGCAGCCGCTGCACGATCCGCGCGGACTGGGATGGACCGCCTGTGTGCGCGCTGAACTGACATCGGTGATGGGCCAGCCGCTGGGCACCCAGACCTATCGCGTCTTCATCAATGAAGGCGCGATTGCCGATCGCCGCCGTGTCGACGGCGACGATACTTGCGCGACGGAGAACTACGAGCCGATCTGATTTCTGTTCCTCAATCGCTGAATTGTTCCATCCTGATGCGCGCGAACGAATCTCCCGCGCGCCCAGCGGAACCCGTCTGCTGCCAGTTCCTTCGGAACGAAACCCTGCGCGCAGCTTTGTCAGCCGCGAGGGCAGTATCTATGCGGAGGCGGAACCATGAAGACTTTTGCAATCGCTTTGCTGGCCGGCGTCGGCGCGTTGTCCGTCGGCAGCGCGGCCAAGGCCACCGATATCTACAGCACCACGGAGTACAGCAATCCGGATCTGGTGCAGCAGGTGCGTATGGTCTGCGACGACGACGGGCGCTGCTATCGCACCCAGGGCGGACGGCGTGTGATCATTCGCGACTCCTACAACTATGCGCCGCGCGAGCGTTATATCGAACGCCGCGAATATCGCGGCCGCGACTACTACGATGACGGCCCGCGTGCGGGCGTCGGCATTCGTACCCCCGGCGGGACTGTGGGCGTCGGCGTCGATCGCTGGTAAGCACTGACGAGGCAAAGAGAGCCGCCGAACGCGCTTCGGCGGCTCTTTCTTGCTGAACAAGCCGTTAACATTACCGTTCGAATTGCGGCGCCGAACCAACCGTATTTTGCATTTCTTCCGCTAGTCTTCCGGCCGAGCGCGATCATGAGAGGGGACATCGACAGTCCCTCCATAGCTCACACACGGGGAAGCGGGGAAAGTGGCCGAGATCGCCGACAAAGCGGTTGTCCATCGCGCATCGACCGACGATGCCGCGCCGGCTCATGCGCCGTCGAACGGCAATCCCGTGCTCGCGCCGCTCGCCGATATCCCCATGGACCAATGGCGCTCGCTCGCCGCGCGCGTCGTCGAGCCGAACGCCTATTACCTGCCGGAATGGGTGTTGGCGGTGAGCGCCTCCGCGCGCGGCCGCACCGGCGCGCTGGCGCTCAGCGCCTTCAGCGATGCTCCGCTCGCCTACGACGGACCGGCGCGGATGATCGGGCTGTTGCCGGTCGTCTCGCTGTGGCGCGCCTACAAGATCCCCCTGCCCGCGCTGGTGAGCGCACAGCCCTATGGCACGCTGTGCACGCCGCCGCTCGATGGCGACCTCACCGAGGCGGCAGTGGAGCGGCTGATGCAGGAAGCGCGCAAAGCCGGCGCGCATGCGCTGATCCTGCGCGACATGTCACTGGACGGCAAAACGATGCGGGCCTTCACCGAAGTGCTGCGGCTGAACGGCATGCGTCCGCGGTTGATGCAGTCCTATCTTCGCGCCTGTCTCGACGCGACGCGCGATGCTGATGAACTGTTGGCTGACGCGCTTGGAGCCAAGAAGCTGAAGGAACTGCGCCGGCTGCGTCATCGCCTCGCCGAGCATGGCGCTGTCAGCTTCGAAGTGTCGCGCACGCCAAATGAAGTCGCAGCCGCGCTCGAAACCTTCCTCGTCCTCGAGGCCAGCGGCTGGAAGGGCAAGCGCGGCACCGCGCTCGTCCAGCACGATGGCGACGCCACTTTCATCCGTCGCGCCACCGCGGCGCTTGCCGAAACCGGACAATGCGAGATCATAACGCTCCGCGCCGGCGACAGGCCGGTCGCAGCCGCGCTCGTGCTGCGGCACCAGGACCGCGCGTTCTATTTCAAGCTCGGCGTCGACGAGAGCTTTGCCAAATATTCGCCGGGCGTGCAGTTGACGCTCGATCTGACGCGTCACCTCTGCAGCGATCCGGCGATCCGCTCGGCGGATTCAACCGCGGCGCCCGACCATCCCATGATCAACCCGATCTGGCGCGGCCGCTTTGCCATCGGCGACGTGCTGATCCCGCTGCGACGATACGATCCGCTCGTGCCAATGATCCACACCGGCCTGGCCCTGCACCGCTCCGCGGAGGAGGCCGCGCGCGGCGTTGTTCGGTTCGTCAGAAATCGCGGCAAGTCGCGCTAGCAATCGTAGCCCGGGTGAAGCGCCAGCGTAACCCGGGGGCCGCTCGCCATCGTGAAGCAGCGGT
Source organism: Bradyrhizobium sp. Ai1a-2 (assembly GCF_000426245.1). Lineage (GTDB taxonomy): Bacteria > Pseudomonadota > Alphaproteobacteria > Rhizobiales > Xanthobacteraceae > Bradyrhizobium. The sequence continues at coordinate 86,881 of NZ_KE384513.1, forward strand.
CCCGGGTTGCGCTACGCTCCACCCGGGCTACGGGTCATGGCGCTCGTCCTGCCCCTCACTTCAATGGCGAGTGAGGTGCCGGTAGCATGATGGTCGAGTGCATTTCGTCGAGCAGCGGGCTGCCCTTGGCGAGGAATGCCTGCCATGCCGGATCTTTCAGGGCATTCGCGCGGGCTTCAGCGCGCGCATTGAGGCTGGGATAAGCCCAGATGTGGCAGACTTCGTTCGGTTGCCCCGCCTCGGTCTGCCAGAGGCCGACGATCTTGGAGTATTTCTCGCGCGCCGGAAGCGCCTCGGCGAGCGCTTCGAGCCATTGCCTGACGGCGCCGCCTGGCTTGGCACGGTAGTTGCGCAGTTCGTAGATATTGCCCGTCGACGCCGGAGCAACCGGTGGCTTCACAGCGTTGAGCAGGCGGATATCCTGACGCTGCAGCAGTGGGCGGATCAGCGGAATATACTCGCCGGTCCAGCGCTGATTCTTGGCGAGCTCCGCGCGCAGCCTGCTCCGCTCATCAAAATCCTTATAGCTCCAGAGGTGCATGACCTGGTTGAGCGGACCGATCTCGGTCGTCCAATAGCCTTCGAGCTTACCGTAGTCATCCTTGCGGATGTCGCGCGACACGGTACTCGCTGCTTTGACCATCTCGCCGACGGTCCCGGGCTTCACCGTGTAGGTGCGGAGCTCATAGAGCATGACGTTCTCCCAGTTTTCTTTTGATGTTTTTATCAGCCCGTAGCCCGGGTGAAGCGCGGCGCAACCCGGGACTCTCGAAGACGCTGATGCAGGCGTCCCGGGTTGCGCTACGCTCCACCCGGCTACGGCGTTACTCCGCTGCCTGCGCGTTGATCTCGGCCGAAACCTGGCGGATGGCGCGGGCGAGTTGCTCGGCTGGCTGCGCGCCGGAGACCGCATATTTCTGCGCGAACACGAAGGTCGGCACGCCGGAGATACCCTTGTCGGCCGCCTCCTGCGCGTGTCCCGAGATCAGCGCGACATCTTCGTCGGTTGCAAGGCGCTTGCGCACGTCGTCGGCATCGAGCCCGACATCGGCCGCTGCCTGCACCAAGACGTCGATGTCGGTGAGGTCGCCGCCGTCGCGGAAGTAAAGCTCCATCAGCCGCTGCTTCATCTCGGCCGCCTTGCCCTCGGCTTCCGCCCAGTGGATCAGGCGATGGCAATCGATGGTGTTGGGCTGGCGCTTGACGAGATCCGGGCGATAGGTCAGCCCCTCCTCGCCCGCGGCGGCGACAACGCGCCCGGCGATGCCCTTGTAGGCCTCGACCGAGCCGAACTTCGCGGTGAGATACTCATCGCGGCTGATGCCTTCGCGCGGCACCCAGGAATTGAGGAAGAACGGCCGCCAGTGCACTTCGACCGGTACATCCGGCACCAGCGCGAGCGCATTCTCGATCCGCCGCTTGCCGATATAGCACCAGGGACAGACGACGTCGGAAACGATGTCGAGGCGAAGCGGCTTCAGCGTGCTCATCGGGCGTTCCTCCGCTGGAAAGACGCAGAGATAAGCCGCGAAGGGAACCCCGACAAGCCGCTATTTCATGGCGTCAGCCATCTGCTTTAGCCGCTCGGCGGTTACATCGTCGGCGGGAAAGAAGGTTTCCAGTGCGAGTTCCGACAGCGTGATATCGACCGGCGTGCCGAATACCATGGTGGTGGAGAAGAAACTCAACACCCCGCCATCGTGGCGCAACTTGAGCGGGATCGCGACATTGTCCGGCGGCAGCGGTCCCGAACGCGCCGGGATCGGATAGCTCTTCAGGTCCTGGTAAAGCTTCAGCAATTCCGGATCGGCCGTCGCCTCACATTGCCGGTGCAGCCGCTCCAGGAGATGTCCGGTCCATTCGGCGAGATTGACCGTGCGCGCCGCCAGCCCCTCGGGGTGAAAGGCAAGCTTGAGGATGTTGAAGGGCTGGCCGAGCAGGCGCTGCGGAATGCCCTCGAGCAGCGGCGCCACCATGCGGTTGGCGGTGACCAGATTCCAGTGGCGGTCATAGGCCAGCGCCGGGTTCGGTTCATGCGCCTTCAACACCAGGTCGATCGCCTGCCGCGCCGATTTCAGCGCGGGATCGTCAAGCGAGCGCTGCGGGAACGCCGGCGCGAAGCCGGCGGCGACCAAGAGCACGTTGCGTTCACGCAAGGGCACCTCCAGCCGTTCGGCCAGCTTCAGCACCATCTCGCGCGATGGCGCGGCGCGGCCGGTTTCCACGAAGCTCAAATGGCGCGCCGAAATATCCGCTTCGATGGCGAGATCGAGCTGGCTCAGATGGCGGCGCTGCCGCCATTCGCGCAAGTGCTCGCCGACATGGATCGGCCTGGTTGGTTCGGCCCGCGCCGTGGATGCATGTGCGTTCATGGCCGGAAAACTACCACGCGACTTTCGCCCATTCCATTACGTCGGAGGTAATGGATATTGACAGCTAATTGCCTGAAATTACTAAAGTTTCTTTCGCTAACTCGGACTGATACCAACACAAATACCAACAGTTCAACTTCCGACAACAAAATCTTGGCGGGTCGCTTGGCCAGCGGAATTGGAGGTTGTGCCCCGCCCCTCACCCGCCGCCACTCGCTCGGACTGGGCCAGTGCGCTCGTGACGGGCATCTCTTGCAAAAGCGACGATCCAGCGCGAATTGCTTCCGGTATCGGGAACGCCTGTCGAGGAAACGCACTCGCGTCGTCCGAGCAGCGCACACATCGCGCGTTCACACAGATTACGGCAGAGCGGCAGGGCCTCGATAGGCGAGGACGCGGCGGAACGCGGGCCCACATTATGCTTGGATTGGAAACGAATTGCCCATGTAGTTGCAAAGTGCTCTACTCGCCTTCGGCTGCAATGAGCCGGGATATCCTTCGATGAGCGATTGTCAGATCGCGAAGTTTGGGAATTCGGCCGCGCAATCCTTGCTCGGCGGCGTTGGTGCGTTTCTGATGCTTCCGAACGAGGGACGCGGTGCGACATTCCACATTGCCCTACTCCTGAATCTAGTGGATGCACCGTGAGCGAGCGCTCGCGACCGCCCCAGACGCAAGCCAACGCAGGTGAGCCGATCGTCTTTGTCGTCGACGACGATCCGGCGATGCGTCGCTCGTTGACCAATCTGTTTCAGTCGGTCGGGCTCAAGGTTGAGACGTTCGCCTCGGCACCGGAAATGCTGCAAACCAAGCCGCCGGAAGTTCCCAGCTGCCTGGTCCTGGACATCCGCCTGCCCGGGTTGAGCGGTCTCGACCTGCAAGCGGAGCTCGCCAAAGCCGACATCCACACGCCCATCATCTTCATCACCGGTCACGGCGACATTCCGATGACTGTCAGAGCCATGAAGGGCGGCGCGGTCGACTTTCTCCCCAAACCGGTGCGGGAACAGGACATGCTCGATGCGGTCCGAGCCGCGATCGAGCACGACCGCAAACGTCGTGAGCTCGAGAGCACCATTTCCACACTGCGGGCCCGCTTCCAGAGCCTCTCGCAGCGCGAGCGCGACGTCCTTGCCCTGGTTGCGTCAGGACTGATGAACAAGCAGGTGGCTTCGGAGCTTGGTTTAGCCGAAATCACCGTGAAAATCTACCGCGGGCAGATCATGCGCAAAATGGGCGCGAGGTCGCTGGCCGATCTCGTGAGAATGAGCGAAGTGCTCGGGGTTTCGCGCTAAAGGGGGCATACAAACCTAAGTATGCTTTTCAATCCTGCTCCGCGGGCCCACTTTCCACTGGGCAGCCGCACTGCGGCAAGCGAATCCCTGATCACGAGCAATCATCTTGTCAAGGCCTCCTGTTATCTCCGTCATTGACGATGATTCCTCCGTCCGGCTCGCGACGAAGAACCTTCTGACGTCGCGGGGATTGGCCGTCCACACTTTTGCCTCCGCGGACGAATTCCTCCGCTCAGCGGAATTGAACGATACGTCCTGCGTGATTACGGACGTGCAGATGTCGGCGATGAGCGGCCTTGACCTGCTGACGCATATGCGCAGCCTTGGCAATCGTACGCCGTTCATCTTGATCACGGCGTTTCCGAACGATACGGTGCGCGCCCGCGCGCTACAGGCCGGCGCCGTCTGCTTTCTTGCCAAACCGTATGCCAGGCTGGCGTTGATCAAATGCCTGGAAATCGCGCTGAAGGGATCGGACGGCACAAGCGCGTGAGGCTCAGCCCTCTTACGCTCATCTTGCTGCCTCTGAAGCGGTTGAGCGAGCGATCGAACAGGGTTTCCGTCGCAAGGGCCGTCAGCGGGTTAGAGCTCATTCTCTCGGATGACTTGCAGACGATGCTGTTGTCGCAAATCAGTGCCAGCGCCGCGTTCCAGGGCCAAACGGCGACGGGAAGTTAAACGCCGAAATGATTCCGGTGACGCCGAACGGATGCCAGCCTTCTATCATCCGGTCCTGACTGCGCTCCGTTGCGAAGGTGAGGCCATACAGCTGGCGTGACAGACCACAGCGAAGTCGCAGATATCGATCATCTCCTGGACCTCGCCAAAGCCCTCTGATGCAACCTTGCCGGCTTCGAAGCCAGCGTGTTGACGCGCAGTTCCTCGAAGAAGGCGGACGAGTTCGCCGCGTTTCGGAGCGAGGATTTCTATTTGAACGTGGGCTCGGCCTACGCGAGATCGGCAGTGCCGGGCCTGAACCCAGCAATCGTGGCCAATGCGTGGTTCGGCCACGGTGGAAAAGTCAGTCCGTCCCGCTGAGTGCCAAAATGGCTCGTCGTTGTCTGAGTCGTCGAGTCCGGCGCACGGGACGTGATCATCCCGCCCTATCATCGATCAAGTGCTTCAGCATGGCCTCGCAACCATTCTCGGCTTCCGCAAAGGTGCGGAACGGTGATCCGCCCACTCTGACGGCAGCCCCGTTGAAATGGATGGGGCGCCAAGAAGCGGCAAAGCCGGGCCGTCCGCGAAGTCCAGGACCGCGACTACTCTCCTTGCTGATCACGAACGAAAAGCTGCCGCTGCTCGCGCTCCAAATTTCCAATTCACTCACTGGATTATGGATGCGGTGGAAGTGTAGGGTCATTTGCATCCACACACCGAGGCTTCAGTGGCGGCCGGACACAATCCGAACGTTGCGAGCCTGTAACTTTCGTGTCTTCCGGTCGGCGCCCATCTCAATCAACCCGCCCGTTTTCCGCAAGTGTGATGCCAAGAGGCAGGGCTGTGATGTGGAAAAGATGTCCTCGCCGCCGTCATCTGGCCGGATAAAGCCATAGCCTCGATCGGCAACAAATTTAGTAACTGTACCCCTGCTTTTCATTTCACGTCCAGAAAAATGCGATTGTTGCCACTGTCTCGCAAAAGCGGATTGTGACCGGGCTCCCCTTAGCAGACCCCTGCAGGGATCTAATTGTCCTAGATCAAAGACTGTGCGCGTATTTGCTGATAGCGTCACCACAGCGCAAGACCGAGACAAGGATTCCTTCGCTCAAGAGTAAAGGATGCATTTCGTCAAGCTGCTACCTCCCGCTAAGCAGGCGTTATGGCAAGCAAGCGGCTGAGCGTGCGGGCGCTGCTGTTCTTTGGAGGCGCCACGCTCACGCTGGTGCCCACAATCGTGACCGCAACTCTTATACGGCTGCCCTGCAGCAGCGCGGCGAGAAACTGCAGCTTGAGAAACTGAAGACCAGGGGCGAATTGATCGCCAATCTCCTGGCGCGCCGGCTTTACGGAGTCTGGATGGAGGTGACACGGTTCGCCACCAAGATCGATCCAACCGACCCTGCAAGCGCGCGCGAGCAAGTTCAGTTCATGAGCCGCTCGGTAGCCGCTACACTTGGCTCGGCGTTGCGGATGTCAACTGCAAGGTTCTGACGGCCACAGATGGAATGCTCGAGGGCGTAACGGTCAGGCAGGGACCGTGGTTTGGGCGCGGCCTTCCCACACCGACAACAAGACGATAAGCAGGAGGGAACGGTGTCCGAACGCGGATAATCCGCACGCGGCCGCACTGAGATGGCTGACGATTGGCGATGGCCGGCGTTCCACAGCGGACATGGACTTCGGACGCCCACGCGCAAGCTCCAGCAGCGTCAGCGTCTCCAGGCTAGACATGGGCGACCTCATTCACTTCCCGATTCACGCGACGCGCGTTAACACCGCCGCTCAATTGTCCTTGCTGCGCCTTCTGCACTTCCTCGCGAAGCCGGCTCCAGATCTCGTGTCGCACATGGCCGAACTCCGGCAGCACACGCATGTCCTCCGCCTCGCTGCGCAGTGACTCCGGAATGTCGATGACCTGCTTTATCCGGCCCGGCCGCGAGGTCATCACCGCCACGCGCTGGCCGAGCACGACGGCCTCGTCGGTGCCGTGGGTGATGAAGACGACAGTCTTGCTGGTGGCACGCCAAATCCGCAGCAGTTCGCCCTGGAGCGTCTCGCGTGTTTGCGCATCTAGAGCGGCAAACGGCTCGTCCATCAACAGCACCTCCGGATCGTAGGCGAGGCTGCGCGCGATCGCGACGCGCTGCTTCATGCCACCGGGCAGCTCGTGCGGATAGCGGTCGGCAAAACCGGACAAATCGACCAGGTCGAGGAAATGCCGCGCGATCTCCTGCCGCTGCCGTGCCTTGAGCCCGGCAATGTCGAGCCCGAACTCGACATTCTCCGCGGCGGTGCGCCAAGGAAACAGCGCGTATTGCTGGAACACGATGCCACGGTCGCGGCCGGGTCCCGTGATCGGCCGACCGTCGAGCAGGATGCGGCCGCTGGTCGGCGTTGTCAGTCCGCCGAGCAAATCGAGCAGGGTCGACTTCCCGCAGCCGCTTGGGCCGACCAGGGCCAGGAACTCGCCGGAGCGAACCTCTAATGTAATGTCCTCCAGTGCCGTGAAGCGGTACGGCGGACGGCCGCCCTCACCTCGCGTCACGAATTCCTTGCGAACCCGCTCGAGCGTCTTGCCGGGACGGAAGTAATTGAACGCGTTGGTGTAGGTATCGGAGGCCTTGATCTGGCCCGGCTTCAACAGGCCGTCCTTCTCCAGCAAGTCGATCCACACCTGGATCTCAGCGTCCGAGATCACGCCGCCCTTGGTAGCAACGCCGGTGCTCTTCCAGTATTTGATCGGAGTGGCGTCCTCATTCCGTTTGCGCTCCGCGATGATGCGTTCGAAGCGAGCGCGGACCTCTTCCGGCGGAGTCGTCTGCGCCCAAGCGATGGCGCGCGACACGCCTTCGATCAGCTTGCGGGAGGCGTCGGGGTTGTCCTTGATGAACTTGTCCCGCAGGACATAGGAACCGCCCGTGAATTTGCCGAACAGATCGGTATCGGCAAACAGCCTGCGGATGCCACCACGTTCAAGTGCCTTGTCGCGCAACACACCGTTCAGAGTGGTCACTTCGACCTGGCCCTGGCGCAATACCTGCTCGCCGGTGACTGGCGGAATCGCCACCAGCGTCACCTGCTTGGCCTGTGCGGGCGTCAGGCCGTTGCGGGCCAGATACTCACGCAACACGAATTCAAGGTGAGCGCCGAGCGTATTGACCGCAACCTTCTTGCCGATCAGGTCCGCGCGCAGTCCTGATCGGGCTGTCCTCCTTTACGTAGTAGCCGTTGTAGGTGTTATCATCAGATCCGTAATAGCCCACGACGGCCTTGATCGGCGCCCTTGCCGCGATCAGCTTGAGGATCGCGCCATAGAAGGCGCCGCCAATGTCGATATCGCCGGAGACCACGGTCTGGATGTCCTGCGGGCCGCTGATGGTGTTGCCGACCCATTTCAGCTTCAGCGGCGCGAGATAGCCGAGGTCGTCGGCGAGCTCGATAAATGTCACCTGCCCCGCCCAGCCCTGATAGCGGATTTCGGTCTTCTCGAGCGGCGGCTCGGCGAAGGCCGGGGCGGCGAGCCCCATCGCGAAGACTCCGGCAAGCAGCAGCCGCGCGGCGAGGTGCCGCGCACGAACAAATCGAAACAGAGGGTTCATTCTGGCAAATCCTGTCAAAGAAGCGAGATCAAGCGGCCTTGGCCGTTTGCGGTTTCGAGGTCTTGACGCGGGTCACGCTGTAACGGCCGTCGACGCTGCGCGGCACCTCGCCGTCGATGGTGGCGCGGCGGACGACGCGATGCTGATCGCCATAGTCATTGACTGCGTAGTGCTGCGTCGCGCGGTTGTCCCAGATCGCGACGTCACCGGTCCGCCAGGTCCAGCGCACGGTGTTTTCCGGCGCCGTGATGTGGGACTGGAACAGGTCGAACAGTTTCTGGCCGTCAAATTTCGGCAGGCCGACGAAGCGCTGGACGAAATTGCCAAGGACGAGCGTGCGCTCGCCGGTGTCGGGGTGGACGCGCACCACCGGATGCTCGGTCTCGTAAATGGTGCCGGTGAACACCTCATCGAAATGCTTTTGGTCCGCCTCGGTCGCGCGCGTCTTCACGGCGTAGTCATAGGCGTTGCTGTGGACTGCCCAGAGCTCGTCGGCGAGCTTGCGCAGCGGCGCCGGCAGGTCGAGATAGGCCGCCGCCGTGTTCGACCACACCGTGTCCCCGCCGAAAGGCGGGATCACCACGCCGCGCAGCACCGAGATCTTCGGATAGGCGTCGACGAAGGTGACCTGGTCGGCACGGCCACCGCCCCGGCCCGAGTCGAGCTCCAGGATCGACGACGTGCCCTTGGTCGCGCCGACCGTCGGATGGGGCACGAGTTTTCCGAGGCGGACGGCGAAGCGCTCCTGCTCGACATCGTCGAGATGCCCCTGGTCGCGGAAGAAGATGACCTTGTGCTCGAGCAGCACCTGGTTGATCGCGCGAATGACGTCGTCGGACAAATCGCCGGACAGCTTGATGTTTTTGATCTCGGCACCGATCCGCGCCGCACGCTTGATGATATCAGCGCGGGGAATGACGTTATCGATGGTGGTCGTATTGCTCATGATCGTGGTCTCTCGTTGCGATCTTCTGGCCAAAGCTCCGGCATGCGCCGGTCGCACGGGCGGCGGCAGCAGAGAGTGATGGGTTAATTCCTGGCTTTCGGTCCTGGTGGGCCGCGATTCGCTCCGGCGGCGGCTAGATGGTTCGCTGCACAGGAATCCCGGCGGTATAGCTCTCCGCCATCGTGTCAGCCCAGCACCGCGCGCAGAAGCCGAGATCATTCGGGCTGCTTAGCGAACGACGAGTGGATCGGATTGCCGCATGGTGAACGACCTCGCTTGAGCGTTACAGATCGTAAAAGCGATCGCGGTGCAGTCAATGAAACGAAACCAGCTTTGTTTTTCGCGGCGAGCAATGTTCGCTTCGTTCGTCACGCGGACACGGAAATATTTGCGATCATGGCCTCTTATTCGACCGCTTTACGCGCCCGACAGCACGCAAAATAAAGCCAGTCGGCTCACGAAACAGCAGGACTCACAGGCTTTCTTCATCAGCACCAGCGCACTCATCTCCGATCGACGATGAGAAGGTTCATGCTTGCATACCCTGCAACAACGCAAGTTCATTCCATCGACAGCTTTGCGATCCCCGACATAGAGTCGAACGAAACCACAAGAGCGACACTGACATCCGACAACGACAAACATTTGCGAGCCGGCCATGAGCAAACGGCAACTTTCCCTCAACTTCTTCATCTATCCGGACGGGCATCACGAGGCGGCCTGGCGTCACCAGGCTTCAACAACGAGCCGCATTCTCGACGTCACCTACTACCAGGAGCTGGCTCAACGTGCCGAGGCGTACAAGTTCGACGCCGTCTTCTTCGCTGACGGCCCGGCGCTGGCGGACAATGTCCGCTACGCACAGCGGTTTCGGCTCGAGCCGATCACCCTGCTTACCGCGATCGCGTCCGCCACCAAGCGCATCGGACTGATCGCGACCGCGTCGACCACCTATACCGAGCCCTACAACCTCGCGCGCTTGTTTGCCTCGCTGGATCACATCAGCGGTGGGCGTGCGGGGTGGAACATCGTGACAACGAGCACGCCGCAAGCGACCCAGAATTTTGGCCTGCCCGAGCACCCTCCCCATCATGAACGCTATGAGCGGGCGCGGGAGTATCTCGACGTCATCACCAGGCTCTGGGATAGCTGGGAAGACGACGCGCTTGTCAACGACCCCGTCTCGGGCATTTTCGCCGACACAAACAAGATCCACACGATCGACCACATCGGAATGCATTTCCGTGTGCGCGGTCCGCTCAATGTGTCGCGGCCGCCGCAGGGCCGGCCGGTCTATGTCCAGGCCGGCTCGTCCGACGACGGACGAGCCTTTGCCGCGCGTTTCGCGGAAGCCATCTTCACCGCGCACCAGACCCTGGCGAGCGCGCAAGCGTTTTATGCCGACATCAAGCGCCAGGCGCGCGCGTTCGACCGCAGTCCCGATCAGATCAAGATCCTGCCCGGGATCAGCCCGTTCATGGCCAGTACGCAGGTCGAGGCTGACCGGCTCCAGGAGGAGTTCAATGCGCTGATCCAGCCGGAATTCTCGCGCACCCAGCTCCGCCAGATGACCGGTCTTGATCTCGCCGGGTTCGATCTCGATGGCCCTTTCCCGCGCCACCTGATCGACACCAGTGCCGCCCATGGTGTCGCCAGCCGCTTCAAGCTGGTTGTCGACATCATCGATCGCGAGAAGCCGACGATCCGTCAGCTCGTGCAGCGGCTTGCCGGCGCACGCGATCGCCGGCCCGCCGGAAAAGATCGCCGACAACATCCAGACTTGGTTCGAGAATGGAGCGGCTGATGGCTTCAATGTCATGCCGCCGTGGCTGCCCGGCGGGTTCGACCTCTTCGCCGAGCAGGTCGTGCCGATCCTGCGCAAGCGAAGCCTGTTCCGTCACGACTACACGGGGGCCACGCTGCGCGACCACTATGGCCTGAACCGGCCGCCCAGCGTGTTCTCCAGCTCCATTCAGGCGATCGCGTGATTGCCTGACATTCGCGGCAGGCGACGACCCAGTTTAGTTCAGGTCATGCTCCCCGGCATGAAGCAGCGGACGACTTCAGAGGTGGGTTCGCATACTGGCCGTCATCACGGGCCTGCGCGGAACCTTGTCCGATCGCGATGGTGACGAGCAACCCAAGCGCCTGAAGGATCCTAAGCATCTTCGCCTTTCGCGCAGCGAATGTCCCAATGGCAGCATGCAAGCGGCGGCAGCGCCGCCGTGCCGGCTTGTCGGTGAGCAGCTCCCGGGTTGTGTGCCACCTCAATTACTCTGATGGGATATTGCCCCTCGCGACGTGCCCGGCGATCGTTGCGCCGACTCGCGCGCGCGGCGTCAGCACTGCGATCTGATGTGGAGATGCCGGCATTCCACCGAGCATAAGCCGTGGAACGGGCGCCTGCTCCTCTGCGTTGACCGATGCCCGTGCCGCAAGCTGGTTTGGCGTGATCTGGCCGGGTTTGCGAGTACGCTGCTAAGCATCATTCTCGTACGCGATCCCCCTTCCCTCGTATCCATCAGCCATTGGAGATTGCTGTTGGTGGTGACCGAGCATGCCTGTTGTGCCCATGCATCACCTCCATTTCGTTTCGGCAACACTAGACCTGCACTTCCGCTCGTATCGTGCATTTTTTGGGGGTGATCTTGCAGCATTGCTGCGCTTGCGCAGGCAATCGGCGGCAATGCCGAGCCGCTGCGATCGCCGCGACCGATAGCAAAAATTGTCCGCAAGCGAGCCCGGAGGTCCGCCGCCGGGCTTCGCTTTTTTCCGTCATCACTAAATTCTAGCCGGCAGGTATCCCGAGCGGGCTCAGACGAGGCAGCGGCGCGGCGTTGTCGGGGCGTCGCAACAGGTTGAGCACGTGGCCCTTCAGGCGCACAAACTCGCTCTCGGTGACAAGCTGAGCGTTCCTGGGCCGCGCAAATGGCAAGCGGATATCGTCGATTACCCTCCCGGGTCTTGCGCTCATGACGATGATCCGATCGGCCAGGAACAACGCTTCCTCGATATCATGCGTGACGAATACGGTCGTTGTCGGGATCTTCGTCCAGATCTCGAGCAGCACCTCCCGCATCATGCTGCGGGTCTGCGCGTCCAGCGCGCCGAACGGCTCGTCCATCAACAAGACCCGCGGCTGATTGATGAGAACCCGAGCGATCTCAACCCCGCTGCTGCATCCCGCCGGAGAGCTGCGAGGGGTAGAAGCCTTCGAAACCTTCAAGCCCGACCAGGCGTAGAATTTCGTCCGCAGCCCGGCGCCGCTCGGCCCTGCCGATGCCACGCATTTTCGGCCCGAAGGCGACATTGTCGCGAACCCGCTTCCAGGGAAACAGCGTGTGCTGCTGAAATACGATTCCGCGATCCGGACTGGGGCCCAGAATCGTTTGAGCGTCGAGGGCCAAATGTCCGCTCGTCGCCTGCAGATGTCCGGCCAGCGCACCGAGCAAAGTCGACTTGCCGCAGCCGGACGGACCAAGGATGCAGACGAGTTCGCCCGGGGGAACCGTGAAGTCGAGATCGCGAACAGCCTCGAAGGCCTTCTCGCCCTCGCCAAGCGAGATAGAGACATGGCTGACGTCGATTCGTCCTACGGTCTTACTTGGGGGATCCGATACCCGAATGTTCATCGCGCGACCGCCGGACGCCGCCAAGGCATCAAATATTGTCCGAGCGCCGTCAGGAGCCAACTGCTGCCCATGCCGAGCAGGCCGATGACCAGCATACCGACGATAATGTCGGCGTAATTCTGCAAGGTATAAGCCTCCCAGGTGTAATAGCCGATTCTGAACTGGCCGCTTATCATCTCTGCCGTGACGAGGCAGAACCAGGACGTGCCCATGCCGATGGCAAGGCCCGTGACGATGCTGGGCGCTGCGCCTGGCAGCACGACCTCCCGCAGGATCGCGGCGGGCCTGCCGCCGAGGCTACGCGCGGAGGCGACCAGCCGGCGGTCGATATTGGTGACGCCATGAACCGTATTCAGGATGATAGGGAAGAGCGCGCCGATGAAGGTGATGAAGATCATCGACAATTCCGAGGACGGGAAGACCAGGATCGACAGTGGGATCCAAGCTACCGCCGGAATCGGCCGCAGCAATTCCAGTGGTGGCAGTAGCAGATCGCTGGCAGCGCGCGAGCAGCCGATTGCGAAGCCGAACACCACTCCGATGACGACGGCTGCGCCATAACCCGCGAACACCCGCCAAAGGCTGCTGCCGACATGCGCCATTAGTTTTGGAGATCTCAGGAGGACGATCGCGGATTCCGCCACCTCTGTGGGAGGCGGCACGTTGCGGAACGTCACCACGCCAAGATTTAGATGCAGCGACGAGGCGAGCTGCCACAGCGCGATGCAGCCGAGGATGGAGAAGCCTCGAACCAGCCAACGCATTACCGGCAGTCGGTCAGGGCTACGGCCGGGGGCAGCCATCGGTCATCGGCTCGCCACGATCGCTTCGCGCGCGCCGGCGTAATCGAGCACATGGCCGCCATGAGCCTTCGACCACCTCTCGGCCCCCTCCTTCAGCAGGAAGGCATTCAGCTCGCCATTTGCCGAGCGTACGAACCATGCCTGGCTGGCGAACAGCTTGATGCCACTTTCGCGATCCTGTGCATACACGACGCGGATAGTTTTGCCTTCCTTCTCGAGCCCGGCGAGTGCCGTCAAGGCGTTTTCCGGCGAAGTGTAGTGACGGACCCTTGGTTCGTCCTTGACCCAAATCTCCGCGACCCGGCTGAAGTCGGTAATTTCAGCCCCGGTGGCCGCGTCCCTGGCCTTGAGCGGAAGCTGGGCATAGTTCTTCAGTTCGGCATCGTAATCGCGGCCGGCTTGCGAAAGTGCGATACGGATATACTTGTCGGTCACTAACTGGTTGATGTCGAGGTCACTGTCCGCCCGCTTGAGCGTCTTGATCGAGGTCGCAACTGCCTGGCGATATTCGTCCTTCCAGGTCAGATCGCGGGTCTGAAGGCCGAGCGGCCCATGGAAAAGATAATCCACCTCGGCCTCAATGCCGGTCACCCTCGCGATCACTTCGCTGTATTTTTCTGGCTCCTCGGTGATCAGACGATCAGCCTTGATCGCCGCTCGCAGGTAGGCGACGACGATCTCCGGATACTTCTGCGCATATTCGGCATCGACCAGGGAGCCATGAAACGTCGGCGCATTGGCTTGGGAGCCATCAAAGATCTTCCGCGCGTAGCCGCGCCACGGGAAGAGCTCGGCGAACGGGACAAAATCAGCGTGCGCCTCGATTTTGTTGGCTTGCAGCGCGGGCCCCGCCACCTCCGGCGCCTGCGTGATGATCTTGACGTTGGTTTCAGCGTTCCAGCCTTTCGCCTCGATGGCGTGCAGCAGCATACCGTGCGAGGTTGACGCGAAGGGGACCGAGATGGTCTTTCCCTTGAGATCGTCGATCGATCGCACCGACGAACTTGCCGGCACCACAATGCCGTTGCCGCTGCCTTTGGTGCTGCCGGAGAGCACGCTGATGAATAGGCTGCGGCGGCCGGCCTTCTGAAACGCCACGCCGTTTAGCGAGCCGGGGAAGTCCGCCATCGCGCCGAAATCGAGCTTGCCGGCGACCATCTCGTTGGTCAGCGGCGCGCCGCTGGTAAAGTTCTTCCACTGGATGTCGTAGGTGACATCCTTGTACTTGCCCTCGCGGGGCAGGAGCTTCTCGAGCAGTTTCAGCTCACGGATCAGAAGTCCGCCGGTCGCGCAATTGATTGTCGTATCTTGAGTGCCGACCGCAACGCAAATGGTTTCGGCCTGTGATGCGCCTGCCAAGCCAAACGTCACAACTGCAATGGCCACCATTCTCGCAAATTGGAAAGAGATCATCCATCATCCTCGATCGGTAGTCGCCGGCAGCCCGCGGCCAGCAGGGATTGCGGACTATTGGATCGAAGACATCTAGGCTGAAGCAATTACTTGCATCGGTATGCTTCTCCGGCCTCGCCGTGATTCCGACGCAATCGCCGATCGAGCACATCAAATGATTTTCTCGCCCCGGTGAGATCGGCAGCTGAAACATTTCGAGAGCGCGCCATTTACGTATCGGCTTTGCTAATTGAATCTTGACCTGCTCAAAGAAGTGGACTTTGCGCCTTCATCGTCCTTAGCTGTCGCAAAAATTAGGACAGCTAAGACACAACAATGACCACACTCAAAGAGGTCTCCGACGCGGGGTCTGCCGCGTTGGTGAACCGGACCGGCGGCACCGCGCACCTGTGTTGGCGCAATAGTGACATGCCAGCGATTGAACCCGCACCGCGCGCGTCTGCCAGCACGTCCGCGCTTTTCATGAGCGAGTCCATCGAAGGGCTGAACGTCGGCGCGCAATTTCTCGACCGGCTCTCGGCCGAGTAGAAGGTGCAGGTGTACACCGCGGGGCGCACCCTCTTGGCGCCGCAAGGCGGCATGGTGTTCAGTCAGGGCGATGCCCATGACGGGGTGTTCATCATCCGGCGCGGACAGGTGCGGGTCTATTACACGGCGCCCTCAGGCCGGGAGATTACGCTGGCCTACTGGACGCCCGGGCACTTCATCGGCGGCCCTGAAATATCGGGCGGCGGCGTGCATATGTGGTCCGGCGTGGCGATCGAGGATTGTGCGATCACGGCGCTGCCGGGCGCAACACTGCAAAAGCTTCTGGTCGAAATGCCGACCTTTGCGCTGGCACTGATCGATGGGCTGATCGCCAAGGGCAAATGCTACTCGTCCATGGCGCAGATGCTGGGAACCCGCTCGTGATCGAGCGGCTGGCGCAGTATCTCCTGAATCTGTCGGAGCTTTACGGCATTCCCGACGGCGATACGCTCATCATCAACCGCAAGGTCACCCACGACCAGATCGCCGCGATGGTCGGCTCGACGCGGCAATGGGTCACGATGATGCTGAAGCGCTTCCAGGCCAAGCGTATTATCGCCATCGACGCCAGTGTCATCCGCGGCCTCGGAGCCGGCGGTCACCCCGGGGGAATTTGCCTCCGCCGCTCGCCGGGCCGCGAACATCGCCTGATAGCGCCGGATCGTCTTGCGGTCGACCCCCGTCAGCCGCTCGATCTCTCGTTGGCTTTTCTGGCGCTCAAGTAACGTAAATACGGTGCTTTGCAGGTGCGGCTTCAAGACGTTCAACTCCCCGGCCCCTCTTCCCTAAAGGGGACGAAAATAAACGTCCTGCTACGCGCTTTGCGGCCGATCAGCCGCCCAGCCAGCCGGAATCAGGTGGGGGAGTTTGAGGTGACCACACCCGGGGAAATTTGACCGACCGTCCGGGATCCAAAATCCGCAGCAACCAACGGCTCTGCACCGCGTCCCTAGCAATCAGTGTGCTGCAAAAGGGGTGGTGCGAGTGTTGCTTAAAGAATGGCAAAACCTCGTGCTTCGCGCTGAGGCGGCGAGCTACGCGCCAGCCTTACTGTCGGATGTCCTACATGCACGTCTTTAACCCGACACGGCTCACCACAACAACACGGACCGTCAGTGAAGCGATCGCGTCTGGTGCCGTTGGAACGTGTTTCCGCAACCACGATCTCGGTGGGCGATCGCACGACCAGGGTACCAAACGACTTTGCAGCGGCCATCAATGTGGATCTTGCGAGCTTGCCATCTACGGCTGCTGAATCGCGTCCCCTGATCCGGAACTCCAAGAGGACATAGAGGACGTCTGCTCTCTTTTTTGGTTTCGGCCCAAGCACACAAGGGGCTCTTGAGGGGCTTGAATCGCACGTAGCGTTGAATTGTACGATCTCGAAATCAAGCGATGTCTCTGGCGCAGAAGCTTTCAACGAGTAACAAGAATGGCGAACGCTCCACTTGATATGATTGCAGTCGAACCAATACGATCCGGCATAGCCCCCGGTGTTTATCGAAATTCGCTAGAAACCGGCACCAATGGAGGACAGGAGCTCGCGTACGCTTCGCTGCCAACGCTGGATAGTGGGTCCGCATCGTGCGCCGTCGCGAGCCAGAGCGGAAGCAGGTTGCTCTCAGTGAAGCGGCTTGCTTTACAAGAAGCCAACCAAGCAGAATCTCTATGGAAAAGATAACCGAAGCAAATGCGACGTCCCATTTGCGGTATGGACTGCCAAGATGGATAGCTTGCCATCACCTCGCTGTCGAGCTCGGCGAAACAGCGAGACTCGCGTTCCCAATGGCGCTGACTCAGCTCGGGCAAATCGCGATGATGACGACCGATCTTGCGTTCATTGGACGGATCGGCGCCGAAGCTGCATGTTTCGCGGGATCGTGAGCACGGATTTCAGAGCATCGTGAGCAGAGATTTCAGACGATCGTGAGCATGGATTTCGCGGGATCGTGAGCAATTTTTGAATGGCTCAGCCCGCTTCGGCCGACAACTCAACCGGCTTAGGAACTGCCTCGTCAGTGAACGAGGAAGGCCGATGCCCACCCAGAGATTGTCGATGCGCCGGATCAAAGAGGTTCTCCGCTTAAAACATGTTCAAGGCTTGCCGGAGCGAGCCATCGCGCGCACCCTGGGCATCAGCAACGGTGCCGTACACAGCTATCTGCGCCGAGCCGGGGCTGCCGGGCTGAACTGGCCGTTGCCGACGGGAAT
>NZ_AUEZ01000026.1 GCF_000426245.1 Bradyrhizobium sp. Ai1a-2
CGGCAGTGGCGGCCGGCCCGCCTTGTCCTCATACACCGCACCGAACCGCTGTTCCAGGACCGACCAGTCGATCGTCCGCGAAAGCTTCACCAGTGCATGATCCATGTCGAGGATCGCGTCCAGCCGGGAGCGCAGAAGATCGGCCTGTCCGCTGTCGCGTCGTTCCTTTGGCTTCATCGTCCCCTCCGGTCAGACCGAGGGAATCACGACGCGCGATTCGGCGGTATCCTCAAATGCAGATTTGCAAGCTTTTGCGGCGTCAAACCCCGAAAGCTTGCAATCTCAAACCCCCTCACGACCGAAAAATCGACTCCACATCAATGGCTTGGGCGATTCTTCACGGACGACAAACCGATGTCCACTTCGCTCGAAAACGCTCCAGTCGCCGGTCAGCGCTGCTCCGGTTCGCTGGGCGGATTGCGGCCCGGCTGGAGGTCCGGGGAGGCGATCGTGGGTTGCGCCTGCGTCGGCTTGGAGTGATCCAGCAGCACTGATTCAGCGACCGAGGCCGCCGGCGGCACCGTGTTCGCTGAAGGCGTTGAGGCAGCGGGTGGCGAGGCCGGCGCGGGAGCCGGCTGGGGTATCGGCGCGGGTTGCGGTGGCAGGGCAGGCTCCGGCTCGATTTGCTGCACCCGTGCTGCGGGCGCGACCGCCGCACGACGGCGGGTGCGCAGCGCAATCCCGGAGATGAAATCCACCAGTGCCAGTAGTGTCAGCAGGCCAAAGGTCGAGGTGCCGAATTTTGGCCACAGCACGAATTCGGCGGCTGCCGCGCCGAACACGATCAGCGACAGCAGGTGATCCATCACGAATTTGGCGCCCGGACGCGCGCCCTTGATGACCTCGAGCAACAACAGGAGGATGCCGAGCGCAAGCAGGATGTCACTGAGCGTTATCGGCCATTCCGCCCCCGACATCAGCGTCACCGTCACCAGCGGATCGACCAGGGAAACGCCTGGCATCAGGAAGACGATGATGTTGTAGACCGCGAGCGGAATCAGCAGCAGCGGAAAACCGACCATGCGAGCGAGGCCTTAGCGAAGGAAACCGGGAGCGAAACGCCCCGAGAGCGTGATCCGATCAGGTTGAATCAGACCATGATCTCATTTCATTGTTTGAGCA
The DNA here is from genome assembly GCF_000426245.1 of Bradyrhizobium sp. Ai1a-2. Classification (GTDB taxonomy): domain Bacteria; phylum Pseudomonadota; class Alphaproteobacteria; order Rhizobiales; family Xanthobacteraceae; genus Bradyrhizobium. Next base: position 1,123 of record NZ_AUEZ01000026.1, read on the forward strand.
TGACCTCCGCGCAAACGCTACGCGTTTGTCGCGAGGGAAACCGGTGCCACTCTTCCCGGATCACACCCGACGCGCCGACCTGGACCGTCTGATCGCACTCATTGGCCGATTTCAGGCGGCCCATTCAATCGTGATCCCGGCCCTGCCCTCAGAGCCGGGAATCCAAATCTTGTCCGACCCCGCGAGGATCAGGATTCTTTCTTCTTCAGGACCTGGCGGCCCTTGTACATGCCGGTCTTGAGGTCGAGGTGGTGCGGGCGGCGCAGTTCGCCGGAGTCCTTGTCCTCGACATAGGTCGGTTTCTTGATCGCATCCGCCGAACGGCGCATGCCACGGCGCGACGGCGAGGTTTTTCTTCTGGGAACAGCCATAACGGTCCTCTAGGGGTGCTGCGGAGGCATCGTCCGAAATTAAGGACGCGCGTCAAAAGCGAGCTGCGATGCCGATAAGCCCGCGCTTATAGAGGAAGGCATGGCGTAAAGCTAGGGCCGGCAGCGCCAAAAGCCGCCCGAAACGGGCTCAAAATCCGCGATTTTCGCTCCAGCAGCGCTGGACCGCGCTGGCGCGGGCCATATAGGTGGCGGCGAGGCGGCGCACGCCGGGACCGGGATTGCGGGCGCTGCGCTTGACCGGATTGGGCAGGATCGCCGCCAACAGCGCCGCCTCGCGCGGCAACAGGGTCGCTGCCGAATGGCCGAAGGCGTATTGGGAGCCGGCCTCGGCCCCGAACTGGCCCGACGGGCCTAGCTCCGCGATATTCAGGTAGATTTCCAGGATCCGCTGCTTCGAGAGCACGAAATCGATCCACATCGCGAGCGGCAGTTCCAGCGCCTTGCGGACCACGCTGCGGCCCGGCCACAGGAACAGGTTCTTGGCGACCTGCTGGGTGATGGTCGAGCCGCCCCGGCTCGGCTCGCCGTCCTCGGCATCGTCGATCGCATCCTGCAGCGCGTCCCAGTCGATGCCGCGATGGCTGCAGAACCTCGAATCCTCCGAGCCCACCACCGAGCGGGGGAGATACGGCGAGATCGCGTTGAAATCGACCCATTGCCGCGTGACCGGCGCGCCCTTCAGGGTACGCCAGGCCATCAGCGCCGAGACCGGATGGCCGGACCGGTAAAGCGGCGTCAACACGTAGGGCAGGAGCAATACGGCCACCAGCAGCAGCAAAAGGATCCGGACAATGCGCAAATCGGAGGTTCCGGCTGAAAGCGGGTCGGCGCGGCCGGCAATATTGGCCGGTTTCGGATGAGATTTTGCGACAATTGGCGGTTTTTCCAGCGCTTTTAAGGCACTTCCGGCCGGCGGGCGGAATTGACGAAGCCGGTGCCATCAACGATTGTCCGCCCCCGGAATCCGATCTGGAGCAATTCTTAATGACGACCGGTACTGCAGAATTCGCCACGCGGCTGGACCAGACCGCTGACGATACCGAGGCCCTGCTGGCGAAACTCTTGGCCGACACCGTGGAGAAGGACGAGATCGTCCGGCCGAAGCGGCTGATCGAGGCCATGCGCTATTCGAGCCTCGGCGGCGGCAAGCGCCTGCGGCCGTTCCTGGTGGTCGAGAGTGCGGCGGTGTTCGGCGTGCCGCGCAATGCCGCGCTGATGGCAGGCGCCGCGCTGGAATGCATCCACTGCTACTCCCTGATCCATGACGACCTGCCGGCGATGGACAACAGTGATCTGCGCCGCGGCCGCCCCACCCTGCACAAGGCCTATGACGACGCGACCGCGATCCTTGCCGGCGACGCGCTGCTCACCATCGCCTTCGACATCATCACCCGCGACGAGATCCATCGCGATGCCGGCGTCAGGCTGGCGCTGACCCGGGCGCTGGCGCGCGCCTCCGGCGTCGGCGGCATGGCGGGCGGGCAGATGCTCGACCTTGCCGGCGAAGGCCGGTTCGGCGACCGCGAGCCGGTGGACGTGGCGCGGCTGCAGCAGATGAAGACCGGCGCGCTGCTCCGCTTCGGCTGCATCGCCGGCGCCATCCTCGGTCAGTCCTCGGAGAAAGAATATCAGGCGCTCGACGATTTCGGCCGCGCGCTCGGCGAAGCCTTCCAGATCGCCGACGACCTGCTCGACGTCGAGGGCGATGCTGCCGCGCTCGGCAAGCAGACCGGCCAGGACGCAGCGCTCGGCAAGACCACCTTCGTCACCCAGCTCGGTATCGAGGGCGCCAAGCAGCGCGTCCGCGACCTCCTGGCCCGCGCCGATGCCGCCCTGTCATTGTTCGGACCGAAGGGCGACGTGCTGCGCGCGGCGGCGCGATTCGTCGCCGAGCGCAAGAATTAGACTGCCAGCCCGAGGCGACGCTGCGCTCCCTCCCCCGCTTGCGGGGGAGGTGAACGAGTTCGCGGTCTGACCGTTACAATCGGATAGAGCAAACAGGGCGGAGCATGAGCAAGGAATTCGAGGAACGCCTTGTTCGCTTCCGGAAACTGCCGAAGGCCGTCCGCGTGGTGTATTCGCGGCCGCGCATCTTCACTTCGATCGCAGTGGGCGTCGCCGCGTTTTTCCTGCTGCCGCAGCCGCTGCGGCCGGTGACGCGGCTCTTGATCGGCTGGGATATCTTCGTCGCGCTGTATCTCGCCCTCGCCTTCACGATGATGCTCCAATGCACCATCGCCTACATCCGCCGCAACGCCATCCTGCAGGACGACGGCCGGTTCCTGATCCTGCTTGTCACCGCGTTCGGCGCCTTCGCCAGCCTTGCCGCCATCATCTTCGAGCTCGGCGCCTCCAAGAGCAGCCCGGAAGCGCTGACGCTTGCGATCGTCACCATCGCCCTATCCTGGGCGCTGGTCCACACCGCCTTTTCGCTGCACTATGCACACGAATATTATCGCGGCAAGGAACCGGGCGGCCTGCAGTTTCCCAGCGGGAGGGAACGCATCGAGGCCGACTATTGGGATTTTGTCTACTTCTCGTTCGTGATCGGCATGACCGCGCAGGTCTCCGATGTCGGCATCACTGACAGGATCATACGCCGCACCGCGACCGTGCACGGCATCATCTCCTTCGTGTTCAATACGGCGCTGCTGGCGTTGATGGTCAATATCGCGGCGAGCGCGATCTAGATTCTTATTTTGACGCGTTTTCTTCACGCGAACCGGCATCCACTTCGCTCGAAAACGCTCTAATTGCAGACCTGAACGTTGCCGCCGCCGCCCTCGTATGGGCCGCCTTGCGCAGTGGTGCGGAATTCGAGGTGGCAACCGCGGGAGACCGGGCGGCAGCCGCCGCGGTCGCACACCACCTGCCCTCCCCCGCCGCCTGACGAAGCGACCGGCCGGCGCGTGCGGACATCGGGCCGATCGCGCGTTGGCCGCTCGGCGCGCTCGCGCCGCGCCGGCCGATCGTCGGAATCGCGCTTGGCGACCGGCTTCTTCTCGCGCCGCTTCTCGCACTCATTGCTGTCGTTGAGGAACGAGCCCGCCCCGCAGGCGATCTTCGTGCAACGATCGCCGTCGGGCTTATAGCCCTGCTCGCAGACGAGCGGGCAGACGCGCGAGGATTTCTGCTTGATGGCATCGAGCGTGTCGGCATTGGCCACCTTGGTGTCGAGCCTGGTTCCGGCATAGCGATTGAACAGCGTTAGCGACCGCTGCGAGGCGGCGTTCCACTCGCCATCGGCTGTACCGGTGAGGCAGCCGACTCGGCGCAGCTCGGTCTGCACCGACTTCGTGACGTCGACTTGCGGTGAGCCGGTGCTGAGCGCGGCGACATTCACCGCCTTGTCCTTATCGACCGGCGCCGCCACGGGCGCGGCGGTCGCCTGATCCGCGGCAGCCTTGTCGGCTACGGCCTTCTCGGCGGCGATCTTGTCGGCCGATGCCTTTTCGGCCGCAAGGCGCTTCTGCTCGGCGACCGCCGCCTGCTCCTGCGCGACCTGCTTGGCCTTTTCGGCGGCGATACGCGCCTGTTCGGCAGCCTTGGCGTCGGCGGCCGCCTTGGCCTGCTGGGCCTTCTGCGCACCTTCGGCGGCGAGGCGGGCGCGCTCCTGTTCCGCCGCCCGCGCCTTCTCCGTGGCGGCGACGCGGGCTTCCTCGGCGGCGATCTTCTCGAGCTGGAGCTTGGCAAGGCTCGCATAGAAGCCGTCGGGATATTGCGCGAGGAAGGCATTGAGCGCGCTCTTGTTGCCGACCTGCAACGCCAGCTCGTAGTCGCGGCGGATGTCAGCCTGCGGGCTCAGCGCGGGCGCGGCAGGCGACGCCGCCTTGGCAGGCGCCGGCACCAGCGGCACATCCTCGCCGCCGAGCGAGCCATAGACGAACGGCTCCTGGCGGTTATTGGTCGACTTCAGCACGTCGTCGCGGACGTAGCCGAACGCGCGCCGCACATCGAGCCCGGGCGTCGTCAGGTGTTTCGAGAGCGCTGATGTGAAAGGGCTGTTCTTGCCGTCGCCATCGGCGGCGGTGGAGCCGGCCTTGGCGGAATAGGCGATCAGGACGTTCGGGCTGGTCGGCTCGACCTTGGCGAGGCCCTGCCCGATCGCGCGCGAGGCCACCGTGCGCTTCATGGTCTTGGCAAAGGGATTGTCGCGGCAGGCATCGAGGATGACGAGCCGCAGCTTCTTGGCCGGCTCGATCGCGATCAGGATCCGGTCGAGCGAAAATGCCTCGTCATAGACGTCGGTGTCGCGTTCCAGCCTGGCATCGACCGGAATGAGGTAATTGGCGCCGTCGACCTCGATGCCATGGCCGGCGTAATAGACCACGGCGATCTCGGCATCGCGGGTACGATCGGCAAAGTCGCGCAGCGCGCGGCGGGTCTCAACCGCCGGAAGATCGCGGCGGAAATCCACCACGTCGAAACCGGCGTCCTTCAGCGTCGCCGCGATCAGCGCGCCGTCATTGACGGGGTTGGGGAGCGGCGCGACGTTCTGATAGGCCGCATTGCTGATCACCAGCGCCACGCGCTTCTCGGCGAAGGCCGGCTGGCCGATCAGAAGCAGGAACAGCGCCAGAACGAACCGATGCAATCCCGGAAATCCAATCGATTTCATCATCGCACCTTCAAAAACCGCCTGCTCAATATGATAACAAAGCCTATCAGAAGCCGGAGCAGGGTTTGGTGAGCCAGGTCACGAACGGGCTGCACCATCCGATAAGCTTTAGTACCGCCGGACGAACGATGGTTCGGCCTGCCAACCGGCCGATATCCATGCAATTCCGGTCCGAAGGGGCTAGGCGACTGGTTCGGTTACCCGGCCCGATCAGCGTGCGACGACATGCTCCTGATATTGCGGCAGACTATCAGTGATCGCATACCACGGCGCCTTGGAGCCTACGAAGATATGCGCGTTCGGCCGGATCGAGGGCTCATCCAGCAGGGTTCCCATGGTGACATGGACGAACGTCCCTTCGCGGACCACCGAAAAGAGCAGCGAACCGCAGCTCCCGCAGTGGGCATCGTGCGCGGTCTCGTCGCCGTAGATCAGAAGGCGATCGCCGCCGCTGACAACCGCGAAGCGGTCACGCGAGATACCGGCAAACGGCTTGAACGCCGACCCGGTCGCCCGTCGGCAATTCGAGCAGTGGCAATTCATGGAATAGGCAAATTCGTCGGCCACGCTATAGCGCACGGCTCGGCAGAAGCATTCGCCACGGAGCATGCGAGCGTTCGATTTTTCCGACTGGACCACGGGCGTCTCCGTCGCGGATGATGGGAAAGTCATCGATGGCCTAACGCATCACTTCATGGCTTAATTCACACCAGACCGATAGTGGCACGAGGGAGGAACGAACCATGAGCCAAGACCGATCAACCGTCGAAGCCGTCGTGCAGAACTATTTCGACGGGCTCTATGAGGGCGACGCCGATAAGCTCGGCGCGATGTTTCACCCGTCCGCCGACCTGCGCTGGCTGGAAAAGGGCCAGCTTCAGGTGCTGACCGTGCCGGACTGGCTCGACCGGATCCGCAAGCGGCCGTCGGCGAAGGCGGAAGGCAAGCCGCGCGAGGATTTCATTGTCACCATCGACCGTTCGGATGACTCCACGGCCTTCATCAAGGTCCGCTGCCAATTGCCGCCGCGCTATTTCACCGACTACCTGGTGGCGATGAAGCTGAACGACGGCTGGCAGATCGTCTCGAAATCCTATCGGTACGACCTGCGGGAGTAAGCTCGCCCGAAAGCCGGTTTCCACTTTTCCGGATCACGCTGTAGCGGATTCGGACGGCAGCTTTTTCGATCTCGCACGGTCGAGCCGTACTCGCGCATTGACCTCGCCTGTGCTTCCGGGCCAACTGGACCGGCCATGGAAGCCATGTACCAGACCTTCCTCATCCTGCTCACCGTGCTGGCAGGCACGGCGCTGGTGGCGCGGCGCCTCAATGTCGCGCCCGCCATCCTGTTGATGCTGGCCGGCATCGCGCTCGCCTTCGTACCGGGCATGCCCAGCATCGAATTGCCGCCGGAACTGGTGCTGCTCCTGGTGCTGCCGCCGCTGATCTACATGGCCGCGGTGGCCATGAGCTGGCGCGAGTTCAAGAACAGCCTTCGTCCGATCGTGCTGCTCGCCGTCGGCTGCGTGATCTTCACGGCGGCTGCGGTGGCGACCGCCACTCATTACCTGATCGGGCTGCCCTGGGAGGTCGGGTTCCTGCTTGGCGCGATCGTGGCGCCGCCCGACGTGGTCGCCCCCCTTGCGATTGCGCGGCGACTCCATCTGCCCCGCCGCATCCTCGTCATACTCGAAGGCGAGGGACTGGCGAATGATGCCACGGCGCTGATCCTCTACCGCTTCGCCCTCGCGGCGATCACCACCGGCGCCTTCTCGCTGCCGAAAGCCACCGGCGAATTTGCAGCTATCGTCGTCTGCGAGATCGCGTTCGGCATCGCGGTCGGATGGTTGAGCCTGCGCGCCCGCCAGCACTCGCGCGATCCGCAGGTCGAGATCACGCTCTCGCTGATCACGCCCTATGCGGCCTATTGGCTGCCGGAACACTTTGGCGGCTCCGGCGTGATCGCCACGGTCGCCTGCGGTCTCTATGTGAGCTGGAACGGGCCGCTTTTGATTCCTTCCGCCACCCGCCTGCAAGGCATCTTTTTCTGGGACTTGGTGATCTACCTGATCGAAGGCATCCTGTTCTTGCTCACCGGCTTCCAGTTGCGTTCGCTCTACGAAAAGTCGAAGGCATTTCCGCTCGACGACATCCTCTCCGCCACCGCGCTGGTGATCGCGGTCATCGTCATCGCCCGCTTTGCCTGGGTGTTTCCCGCGACCTACTTGCCGCGGATCCTGAGCGAGCGCGTGCGACGGCGTGATCCGCAGCCGCGCTGGCAATGGACATTCGCGATCGCCTTCGTCGGCGTGCGCGGCGCGGTGTCGCTCGCCGCCGCACTGGCGCTGCCGTTCGCGCTCTCGAGCGGCGAGCCTTTTCCCTATCGCGACATGATCCTGTTCGTGGCCTTCGGCGTCATCTTCATCACCCTGGTGGGGTTTGGCTTGACCCTGCCCACTGTCGTAGGCTGGCTGAACATCGCCAAGGACGGTCGCGCCGAGAGTATCGCCGAGCATGAAGCCGAAATTGTCGCCAGGCGCGAGGCGCTAGCCGCCGGCCTCGCATCGCTGGATGCCATCGTCGACGAGCGCGAGCTCTCCGAGGAGGTCGTGAAGCTGCTGAGGGCGCGGCACCATATCCGCACCAGCCAGCTGCCGGCCGCCCTCGATCCCGACAACCACGACGTCTCCGCCAACGGCACCGAGCTGACGCGGGAACTGATCTCGACCGAGCGCAAGTTCATCCACGCCCTGCTCCGCGACGGCAAGATCACCGACGAGACGCGGCGCCGGATCGAGCGCGATCTCGACCTGGAAGAAGCGAGCCTCGCGAACCGCGAGTACCGGAAGATACCGCTGTAGCGGGGGGCTTCCCTCGCTAGCGCGACGGACAGAATTCCTTGACGGCATCGACCACTGCGGCGCCGATCATGTCCTGCCGTTCCGTGGACGCCATTGCCAGCTCTTCGTCGCGGTTGATAATTGAGCCGGCCTCGAACAGAACGGCGGGCACGCGGGTCCGCGACAGCACGATGAGCTGGTCGTACCGATAGACCCCCACTTTCTTGTCCAGCAGTTTTCGCCGGTACCGACCCATCACCGGCAGGGCGTATTGGCGGGCATATTGCAGGCCCTGCTCCTTCATTCGATTGCCGAGCAGCCGGGCGAACCTCAGGCTGGCCCAGAATTTCGGATTGTCCTGAGAAACGAACAGCGAATAGCCGCTGAACCGGTCGCTGAAATGGCTCTTCGTTCCCTCGAACTCCCATTCTTCGAGAAAGGAATCAGGCACCGAATCATGGTGGATCGACAGGGCCAGATCGGCCTTTGAATCGTTGATGGTTTTGGCGCGCTTGAACAGGCTTGGCCTTTTCGGGCCCTCCGTCACCAAGAGGCTGGTTTGCGCAAAGCCTTCGGCCTTCAACTTGTCCTCAATGTGTTTCGCGAGGCGGAGATTGAAATCGAATTCCCGAAGGTTGCGGGCGCTCCTCGCACCGGGCGCTTCGGCGGTATGGCCGACATCAAGGATGAGCTTGAATTTGGACCGGTCGCATTTCGAATGCACGGTTTTCGGTGCGGTCCTGACATTCCCGCGCGACCATGCGGCATATCTCGTGTCGAACGACACGAGCGACAGCACGATGATCGACGTCATGATGATCGGACGGTTGCGCCACACGCCAAGCATCGTAGCCCGGATGCAGCGAAGCGCAATCCGGGATCGCTCTGGCAGCTTGCCGAGATCTCCCGGGTTGGCTTTCTACGTCACCCGGGGCTGCGACCTACTCCGCCGCGGCGTTCTGGCCGGGATCGCCGACGAAGCCCGCGGGGTCGCCGAAACGCTCGATCATGACAGCCGCCAGATCCTTCGCCTTGCTGGTGACGCAGGCGCCGGAACGGACGGTGTAACGATCCTGGTGCGCAACATGGGGCGGCGCCTCGCCCTGCTGCAGCGCGCGGGCCGCCTCCATCACCAGCTTGCGGAAATGCATGATGCCGAGGTCGGTCGGCCCGAGATGCTCACGGGTGCGGTCGGCAATCGGGCCCTGGCTGTCCTGCACCGCGGCGTCCTGCTCGGAGACGCCCTTGATGCCGGTGTAGCTCTTGGTCTTCTGCAGTTTGCGATCGATCAGGTAGTCGTTCGACTTGTTGCGCAGCGGCACATAGTTCTCGTCGACTTCGGCGATCACACCGTTGCCGCGATCATAGGCGTCACGCTCCGCTTGCGTGATCGGGCGCTCTGGATTCCAGGCATAGGTGTAGATCCAGCAATTGGTATCGGTGACCGGCACAAAACTCTGGCCGAAGATGTTCTCGCCCGGCATCGCGCTCGGCGCGTAGGCGTGAGCCGGCATCAGGAACTGGGCGATGCGCCAGTAGATGTTGTCGGAACCGGTGAGGCGCCCGCCCGCGATCGTCAGCCCCGCATCATGCGAATTGATCTTGATCACCGGCCGCGGGTCTTCGGCGATCCAGCGCATGTGCTCGGTCGCCACCCGCACCAGCGGATTGACGAAATGCCTCTTGATGTCGAGGATCTCGTTCTCCTCCTTCTCGAACCACAAATGCGCAAACGTGAAATGCGCGGTATCGATCGAGCCTTCCAGCGCCTGCACCCAGTTGCAATCCTGCCACTTCTTGCTGACGTAGCGGTGCGACGGCGGCACCAGCGCCATCTCCAGCGCCGGCAGTTCCGGCACGGCATCGGCCGGACCCATATAGGCCCAGATCATGTCTCCCCATTCGCGCACCGGATAGGACTTGATGCGGATGTGATCCTTGGCGTTGAGATCGGGATAGGAGGTCGGCATGTCGACGCAGCGGCCGTCGGTGTCGAACTTCCAGCCGTGATAGACGCAGCGGATGCCGCACTCTTCGTTGCGGCCAAGCCAGAGATTGGCGCCGCGATGCGGGCAATATTGATCGATGACGCCGACGACGCCGCGTGAGTCGCGGAAGGCGAGCAGCTCCTCGCCGAGGACGATGATCTTCTTCGGCTCGCTGTCAGGCTCGGGCAGTTCCTCCGACAGCAGCACCGGCAGCCAGAAACGGCGCAACAGCTCGCCCATTCCTGTCCCAGGCCCACTTTCGGTCAGGAACCTGTTGTCTTCCGCGCGGAGCATAGGGCGTCCTCCCGATTCTTGTTTTGGTTGTAAGGAAGCTTGGCGCAAGGGCCCGCGCCGGTCAACGCGCGCCGCATCAACATGTCACATGTGGGGATTGTGATCTTTATCACACGCAATTTCAGGTGAAGGTGATACGGACGATCGCACTACCAGGCCTTCGTTCAGGAAAGGATGCTCAGATGGCGACGTCGGAAGCCGAGGTCCAAACCGCCATTCGTGGCGGATGCGCGCTCTTCGAGCGAATGATCGCGAACCTGGAAATCAGGATCCGCGACGAACGGCGCAGGCTCGTCGTCCTCGAAGCCAGCCTGAGGAAGGCGGAGACTCAACCAACGCGCAATCCAGCCCTCGTCGAGCAGCTCAAGCAGGCGATCGCATCACTCCAGAGCGAGATCGATGAGGATGCAATGAGCCTCGCCGACATCCGCATCGACTTCCAGATGTTCTACACGTGACAGGTCGCGGCGCGCCGTCCTGCGTGCACCGCTACACCGGCCGCTCGCCCTTCACCGTGACGCGCGTGCCGGCGCGGGTGTGGGGCCAGTAGTCCCACATCGCGCGGTGCTGGGTGCAGCGATTGTCCCAGAACGCGATCGCGTTCTCGGTCCAGCGGAAGCGGCACTGGAACAGCGGGTTTTCCGCATGCTGGTAGAGATAGGCGAGGATCGCGTCGCTCTCGTCGCGGGGAACGCCTGAAATGTGGCGCGTAAAGCCGCGATTGACATAGAGCGCCTTCTTTCCCGTCACCGGATGCGTGCGCACCACCGGATGCTCGGCATGGGGATAGTTCGGCTTGTCGGCGACGCCGTAATTGGCATAGAGCCCGCGATAGATCGGCTCGCCGTCATGCAGCGCGGTGAGCCCGTCGAGATAGGCCTTCATCCGGTCCGACAGCGCCTCATAGGCCGCATACATGTTGGCGAACAGCGTGTCGCCGCCGTGCGGCGGGCACTGCCTGATGTAGAGGATCGAGCCCATCGGCGGCTCGAGATCGCAGGATACGTCCGAATGCCAGCCTTCGCCATTGGCGCGCGGTGAATCCTTGTCGGCGTAGATCTTCATCAGCGCGGGATCCTCGCCCTCATGCGGCGCGGCGGGATGGACGTGCAGTTCGCCGAACTTGCGGCCAAAGGCGAGATGGTCCTTCGGCGCGATACGCTGGTCGCGGAAGAAGATCACGAGATTCTCGGCGAGCGCGCGATGGATCTCGTCCATCTGGCGATTGGAGCGCGCGTCGTCGGAGACAAGCTCTGCGATATCAACGCCGGAAATCTCCGCGCCGATGATCGGCGTCAGCTTTTCGACGCTGATGGTCTCGTAGGGCTCGCTTTCGTCGGAGAGATGCTTGTAGCGGGGACCTTGCTTGCCGGACAGCGAGCTCATGGGTGTTGCTCCCAATCGTTGTTGTTGGGAGCATCGTAGCCCGGATGGAGCGAAGCGCAATCAATCCGTCGTCCCGGCCTTGAGCCGGGACCCATAACCACAGGATTGTGTTTTGCGATAACTCGGCGTGACACGCTGCCTAACCACAAAATCCTGTGGTTATGGGTCCCCGCCTTCGCGGGGACGACAGCGGAGAGGGGGCGGTCGGCGGAGCAACTTACTCTGCCGCCGTCACCGTGTTCGGCACGCTGCCGCCCTGGCCGTAGCGCTGGTCGATGTAGTCGATCACCAGCGCCTTGAAGTCGGCGGCGATCGAGGGGCCGCGCAGGGTGCGGAACTTCTTGCCGTCGACGAACACCGGCGCAGCCGGCGCTTCGCCGGTGCCCGGAAGCGAGATGCCGATATTGGCGTGCTTGGATTCGCCGGGGCCGTTGACGATGCAGCCCATCACGGCGACGTTGAGCTGCTCGACGCCGGGATACTTCGTCTTCCAGCTCGGCATCTCGTCACGGATGAAATCCTGGATCGAGCGCGCCAGCTCCTGGAAGGTGGTCGAAGTCGTGCGGCCGCAACCTGGGCAAGCCGCAACCAGCGGCACGAAGGTGCGGAAACCCATCGTTTGCAGCAGTTCCTGCGCGACCTGGACTTCCAGCGTGCGATCGCCGCCGGGCTCGGGCGTCAGCGAGATGCGGATGGTGTCGCCGATGCCGTCCTGCAGGAGGATGCCGAGCGCGGCGGACGAGGCGACGATGCCCTTCGATCCCATGCCGGCCTCGGTGAGACCGAGATGGATCGCATAGTCCGAGCGGCGCGCCAGATCCTGATAGACCGCGATCAAATCCTGGACGGCCGAGACCTTGGCCGACAGGATGATGCGGTTCTTGGGCATGCCGAGTTCTTGGGCGCGGGCCGCCGACAACAGCGCCGATTGCACCATGGCTTCGCGCGTCACCGCGCGGGCATCGCGCGGATTCGGCGAGGCCGTGTTCTCATCCATCAGCTTGGTCAGCAGTTCCTGGTCGAGCGAACCCCAGTTCGCGCCGATGCGGACCGGCTTGTCGTTCTTGTTGGCGATCTCGATGATGTCGGCGAACTGCGAATCGCGCTTGTTCTTGAAGCCGACATTGCCGGGATTGATGCGGTACTTGTCGAGCGCCTCGGCGCAGGCCGGATATTCGGCGAGCAGCTTGTGGCCGATATAGTGGAAGTCACCGATCAGGGGCGTGTTGATGCCGCGCTTGCGCAGGCCATCGCGGATGTGCGGGACGGCGGCAGCAGCCTCCTCCCGGTCGACGGTGATGCGGACCATCTCCGAGCCGGCGCGGGAAAGGGCCGCGACTTGGGCGATGGTGCCGTCGACATCGGCGGTGTCGGTGTTGGTCATCGACTGCACGACGATCGGGGCGCCCCCGCCGACGGCGACATGGCCGACCATGACCTGGGTTGTCTGATGCCGCGGATTCGGGCCGGCGACATCGCTCAAGAGTTCGGGCTTGTTCATGGCGTCTCGAATATCAGGTTTTGGTGACATTCACCAAGGGGGCACTAAGGCGGGCTGGAGCTTTATTGGATCACATATTTTCTAACGGAGATTCAACAAGTTGCACCCGAAGTGAAGATCAGTGCGAGACCTGTCGCCGTCCGGCGGCTGACCGCTATATCGGCCCGGATTCGGGGGATTAAAGGGGCCGCGAACATGAGAGGGCGGCTTTTCACCCCCTGCCGCGTGCCGTAGCTTACAGCGAAACACAAAGTGCGGGAGGCGAAGATGGCGACCGGGAATGGGCTTATCACCACAGCGGAACTTGCCGATATCCTGCAGCAGCCGAATCTTCGCCTGTTCGACTGTACGACCTATCTGGAGCCCGCGCCCGAAGGCAGCGGCATCCCCTATATTGCGGTGCCAGGGACAGCGACGTTCGAGGCCGGCCATATCGCGGGCGCCGATTTTCTCGATCTGCAGGGCGAATTCTCCGATCCGAACACGGAACTGCGGTTCATGATGCCCCACGTCGCCCAGCTCGAGGCGGCATTCGGCCGCCACGGGATCGGTCCCGACAGCCGGGTGGTGCTGTATTCGATCGGCACCCCGATGTGGGCGACGCGCTTCTGGTGGATGCTGAAATCGGTGGGCTTCGACGGGGCCTCCGTGCTCGACGGCGGCCTGGACAAGTGGAAGGCGGAAGGCCGCCCGCTCGAGACCGGCCCCGCCAAAGGCTATCGGCCGGCAACGTTCGCCGGGAAACCGCGAACGGGTTTCTTCGTCGGCAAGGACGACGTGCTCGCCGCGCGCGGGGACCTGGGCACCGTCACCGTCAATGCGCTGGGTCCGCAATTCCATCTGGGCCTCGAGGCCAGCCGCTACGGCCGGCCGGGGCGCATTCCCGGCAGCGTCAATGTGCCGGCGGCGACATTGCTTGACCCGGCGGCGAAGACGTTCGTTGCGCCGGCGGAGGCGGAAGCAAAATTCGCGAGCCAGGGCATCAGCAAGGACAAGCGCGTGATCGCCTATTGCGGCGGCATTTCCGCGACCGTCGACCTGTTCCAGCTCCATCGGCTCGGCTACGACAACCTCACCCTCTACGACGCCTCGATAGGCGAATGGGCCAAGGACGAGACACTCCCGATCGAGCGGGGGTAGGCGCGAGTTCTCTCCGCGCTACGCGCGCCCCGGAATGACAGCGGTGGCTCACGCCGGCACGTTGGGGTCTGGGGTTACCTTGGGATCAGGCTTGTTGACGAGATAGAGGCCAACGATCACCAACAGCGCCGCGACGCCGAAGACGGCTGTCAGCGTGTCGTGCATGATCATGTAGGCTGCGACGACGCCGAACAGCGGCGTGATGAAGGTGAAGGACGACAGCTTGCTGGCGGAATATATCTTCACCATCGCAAACCAGATCACGAAGGTGCAGCCCACCACCCAGATCGCCTGATACGTCATCAACGCGAGCGACAGCGGGCTCGGAAAATGGGTGATCGTTTCTCCCGTAAGCCACGAGGCGATACCCAGGATCGGAATCGACAGGGCGACCTGGTAGCCGAGCGCCTTTTCCGGCGCGGCCCTGCGCAGCGCCGTCCCCTTAGCGACCAGCGTGGTAGCAGCCCATAGCGCGCCGCCACCGACCACCATGAGATCGCCCAGCAATACTTTCGCGTCGACATCCGGCTGCGGCACGCCGATTGCGAGCGCGACACCGGCAAAACTCAAGGCGAGGCCGCCCCACTGCAAAGCGGAAAGCCGCTCGCCGAGGAACTGGTAGGAGCCGAGCGCGACGAAGAACGGAGCCGTATAGAGAAATACCGACGCACGCGACGCCGAGGTGAACATCAGGCCGCTGAAGATCAGCACAAATTCGATGCCGAACATCAAGCCCGCGACCAGGCCGGCCAGAAGCGTGCCGTCGCGTTCGAAGAATTTGACGCCGCGCAGCCAGCCCACGATCAGCATCACCGGCAACGCGCCGGCGGAGCGGAACATCGCCTGCAGCATCGGCGGAATGTCCGGCAGCGCGAGCTTGACCGCGATCTGGTTGAATCCCCAGCTCACGCACAGCATCAGCATGATCGCGACCGCGCCCGGGGTGAGCGCGCGCCCGGGTGCGGCGACGCTGGAGATGGTTTGCGTTGACATGTTGCCTCGGTTTCCGGCTTGGCGCCGTGTTATCGTTTGGAATCCGGAACAGGGGCTTCCGCGTCTTCAATTCAATCAGGAAACGGATCTGGCTTCTTTCTGGCAATGCGCGCAGGTGCCGGCGATCTCGACGACCGACAGCTTCGGGGCAAAGCCGGCCGCGCGCGCCGCGGCCTTCAGGCTCTGAGCCACCGGCGCTGCCGGGATTTCGCCGACTGCGCCGCAGCGGTCGCAGATCAGGAACGCCACCATCGAGGTCTCGTCATGGTCGTGGGCGCAGGCCAGGAACGCGTTCCGGCTTTCGATGCGGTGGACGAGGCCATTTTCCATCAGGAAATCGAGCGCGCGGTAGACGGTAATCGGCGCCGGGCGCGGCATCGATTTGGCAAGCTCGTCGATCACCTCATAGGCGCCGAGCGGCCGGTGGCTGGACAATAGCGCCCCGAGCACCTGGCGGCGGATCGGCGTGAACTTCTGCGCCCGCCGTGCGCAGACCTCCTCGGCATGCGCAATCCCGTCCGCAGTGCAGCGGCCGTGATCGTGGTCGGGCGCGGGAAATGTGGGTTTTGCCAACGTCATACCCATCAATTTAACAGCCTGACAGGCGATCCCAAAGCCCCGGGACTCGTCGCGTTCCCAGCCATGTTCTCCGAGCGGAGCTGCCTTCCGCTAACCGGGCATGCGGAAATCATAAGCTAGCTTATTATAGCCAAAGCTTATGGAGGGTGGGTCATGCCGGGTTCCGTCGATGCGAACTTCATGTTCACGCTTGGTGAATTGTTTCGCCTGATCCGCGTCTACGCGGACAAGGAAGCCGCGCGCTACGGAATCACCCGCGCGCAATGGGCGGTGCTGGCCAAGGTCGAGCGCAGCGAGGGAATGAAGCAGACCGAGCTCGCCGAGCAGCTCGATATGCAACCGATCACGCTGACGCGGCTGATCGACAAGCTCTGCGACAATGGCTGGATCGAGCGCCGCGGCGACGAGAACGACCGTCGCGTCAACCGGCTCTATCTGCGCAAGGCGGCGCGCCCGCTGCTCGCCAAGCTCGCCGGCCTCCGCTCCGAACTCACCGCGGCAGCGATGGAAGGCATCAATCCCGCCGATGCCCACCGCCTGCTCGCCCAACTCGAATTAATCAAGGAAAACGTCCGCAATGCCATCCAAGCCCCGGCCGGCGAACCTCCCAGAAAGGAGCAGCGCTATGGCTGATCCCGTACTGAAACTCGCGCCCGAGCAGAGGAACAATCCGGCTTCGTCGCCGCCGAAGACCGATCAGCCGCGCGGACTGGTGGCAGGCTTGCGGCGCTATCGCCGCTTCCTCCTGCTCGTCGTTCTGCCGCTGGTGGCGCTGGTTGGCGGCGTCGTCTTCTATCTGAATGGCGGCCGCTACGTGTCGACCGACGACGCCTATGTCGGCGCGCAGAAGGTGCTGATCACGCCCGACATCTCCGGCAAGATCGAGAAGGTCGTGGTCAAGGAAGGCCAGCAGGTCAAGGAAGGCGACGTGCTGTTCGAGATCGACCCGGTGCCGTTCCGCCTTGCGGTGGACCAAGCCAAGGGTGCGCTCGACCAGGCGCGCACGACCTATGACAATTTGGTCGCCAATATCAGAATCTACGGACAAATGCTCGATCTGGCGCAACGCGGGGTCGACCTGAAACAGCGTGACGTCGACCGCAAGCAGTCGCTGGTGAAGAGCAATTTCGGCTCGCAGCTCGACCTCGACAACGCCGCGACGTCGCTTGTGACCGCGAGCGCGCAAGCCGAGTTCATCAAGCAGCAGATCTCCAGTTCGAAGGCGCAGCTGCTCGGCAATCCCGAGCTGCCGCTCGAGCAATTCCCGCCTTACGCGCAGGCGAAGGCGAAGCTCGATGATGCCCAGCGCAACCTCGACCACACCGTGATGCGCGCGCCGATGGCGGGCGTCGCAACCCAGGTCGAGCAGATTCAGCTCGGGCGCTTCGTCGCCGCCGGCACGCCGGTGTTCTCCATCATCGATGTGGCGAACCCCTGGGTCGACGCCAACCCGAAGGAATCCGACTTCACCTATGTCGCGGTCGGCCAGCCGGTCGAGCTCGAGGTCGACGCGTTCCCGAACCACCTGTTCAAGGGCACGATCGGCTCGCTCTCGCCGGGCACCGGCGCACAGTTCGCGATCCTGCCGCCGCAGAACGCGACCGGCAACTTCGTGAAGGTCGTGCAGCGCGTGCCGGTCAGGATCTACTTCGACAAGAACGACAAGATGGTGCGCAAGCTGAAGGCGGGCATGAGCGTCTACGCGACCATCGACACCAACCACCGCCGCACGCTGTCCGGCCTGCTCGGCCTGTCCTCGGCCGCGGCGACCCACGAGCAGGACTAGGTCTGATGAAATCAGATCGAGTTGTTGCCGCGTCGGCGCTGTCCACCTCTCCCATCGGGAGAGGTCGGATCGCATCGCAAGATGCGATCCGGGTGAGGGGTTACGCTCTCTCGTGGGACCTGATCCCCCTCACCCGCGCCTTCGGCGCGACCTCTCCCCGGCGGGGAGAGGTGGTTCTTGCGGCCACACCGATTCCACCAACTAGCATCACGCGATAAGCTACAAATGTCCGCTCCCGTCCCCTCGCCCAGCATGGTGCCCGGCCTGCGCCGGAACATGGTGACGATCTGCGCCATGACGGCGACGATCATGCAGGCGCTGGACACCACCATCGCCAATGTCGCGCTGCCTTATATGCAGGGCACGCTGTCGGCGTCGCAGGACCAGATCAACTGGGTGCTGACGTCCTACATCGTGGCGGCCGCGATCATGACCGCGCCGGTGGGCTGGATCGCCAACCGGTTCGGGCGCAAGCGCGTCTTCATCATCTGCTCAGCCGGCTTCACCGTGGCTTCCGTGCTGTGCGGCCTGGCACAGGACATTACCCAGATGGTGCTGTTCCGCCTGTTGCAGGGCGTGTTCGGCGCGGCGCTGGTGCCGCTGTCGCAGGCCGTAATGCTCGACTCCTACGCGCTGCATGAGCGCGCCAAGGCGATGTCGATCTGGGGCATGGGCGTGATGATGGGCCCGATCATGGGCCCGTCGCTCGGCGCCTGGCTGACCGAGACCTATTCCTGGCACTGGGTGTTCTTCGTCAACCTCCCGTTCGGCGCCATCACCGTGCTCGGCCTCATCGTCTTCATGGACGAGACCAAGCAGGATTTGAACCTGCGCTTCGATTGGTTCGGCTTCGGCGCGCTCGCGGTCGCGATCGGCTCGCTGCAGCTCGCGCTCGACCGCGGCGAGCAGCTCGGCTGGCTCGAATCCAACGAGATTATCGCCGAGTTCATCATCAGCGGCATCGGCTTCTACTATTTCTTCGCCCATTCGTTCACGACATCAAAGCCGTTCATCCGGTTCGAGCTGTTCAAGGACAAGAATTTCGTCGGCGGCTGCGTGTTCATGACCGTGATGGGGCTCGTGCTCTACTCGACCATGGCGCTGTCCTCGCCTTATCTGCAGAACGTGATCGGCTATCCCATCATCACCGCAGGCGTGCTGCTGGCGAGCCGCGGCTGCGGCACCTTCGTTGCGATGATGCTGGTCGGACGCATGATGCGCTTCATCGAGGCGCGCACGCTGATCATCTCCGGCCTGGCGCTGACCGCGGCATCGCTGTTCGTGATGACCGGCTGGACCGACCAGACCGGCGCAACCGAGATCGTGCTCGTGAGCATCGCGCAGGGCTTCGGCTTCGGACTGGTGTTCGTGCCGCTCTCGACCGTGGCGTTCCTAACCCTGCCCAATCATCTGCGCACGGATGGCACCTCGATGCTGACCTTGCTGCGCAACGTCGCGAGCTCGATCGGCATCTCCATCGTGATCGCGCAGCTCACGGAAGGCTCCCGGCGCATCTATGCGACGCTGTCCGAGCACATCAACCCGTTCAACCACGCGCTGCAGATGCCTAACGTCACTGGCATGATCAATATGAACACCGACGCCGGCCGCGCGATGGCAGATAAGATCGTCGCGGCGCAGGCACAGATCATCGCATTCGCGCACGACTACCAGCTCGTGATGGTGTTCATCCTGGCCTCGATTCCGCTTGCGATCATGATCGGCTCGACCAAGGCGGCGCTGCGGTCGCAGTCGCAGGCATCATCGGACCATGCGGCGGTGATGGAGTAGTCGGGGCCTGGGCCCCTTTCCGTCATTGCGAGCGGAGCGAAGCAATCCATCTCTCAGCTTGCCGCGGCGTGGATTGCTTCGCTTCGCTCGCAATGACGGGGTTGTCAGCGGCCGTAGCCTGGGTGGAGCGAAGCGCAACCCGGGACATCCGCATCAACGATTGCGAGCGGCCCCGGGTTACGCTGGCGCTCCACCCGGGCTACGGCGCTGCGGCGCTCACGAAGGCGTTATTCCCGGCGCGGTTGCCCTGGCTGATGCATCGGCCAATCCTATCTCCTCATCAAGATTCGAGGAGGCTGGAACATGGCGGGTTCGGCGCTGGTCGTCGGTGCGAGCGGTATCGTCGGCAATAATCTGGTCCGGCACCTTCGTCGGCAGGGTTGGCAGGTTTACGCGCTGGCGCGTCGGCCGCCGACGAACATCGATGGCGTGCAGCCCGTGGCGGCGGACCTGCTAGATCCCGCATCGGTTCGCAAGGGGCTGCAGGATCTGAGACCGACGGACGTGTTCATCAGCACGTGGTTGCGGCAGAACACCGAGGCCGAGAATATCAGGGTCAACTCCGCAATGGTGCGCAACCTGCTCGATGCGTTGTCGCCCGCGCGCTCGGTCAGGCATGTCGCGCTCGTGACCGGGCTCAAGCACTATCTTGGTCCGTTCGAAAATTACGGCAAGGGCAGCCTGCCCGCCACGCCGTTTCGGGAAGACCAGCCGCGGCTCGATATCGAGAATTTCTACTACGCCCAGGAAGACGAGGTGTTCGCCGCGGCCAAGCGCGACGGCTTTGGCTGGAGCGTCCATCGTCCCCACACCATCATCGGCTATGCCGTGGGCAACGCGATGAACATGGGCGTGACGCTCGCGGTCTACGCCACCATTTGCCGCGAGACCGGACGTCCCTTCCTGTTTCCGGGCTCCGCGACGCAGTGGAATGGCCTCACCGACATGACGGATGCACGGCTGCTCGCACGCCATCTGGAATGGGCGGCGACAACGCCTGCCGCCCGCAATCAAGCCTTCAACGTCGTCAATGGCGATGTGTTTCGCTGGAGCTGGATGTGGCGGCGATTGGCCGACTGGTTCAACCTCGAGCCGGCGCCATTTCCAGGCGAAGGGATTCCGCTGGAGCGGCAATTGGCCGATGCCGGTCCAATCTGGTCCGACATCGCGCGAAAACATCGTTTGGCCGAGCACGATCTCGGCGTGCTCGCTTCGGCCTGGCACACCGATGCCGACCTCGGCCGCCCGATCGAGGTCGTCACCGATATGAGCAAGAGCCGCAAGCTCGGCTTCCTGGACTACCAGGCGACCGACGACAGCTTCTTTGATCTGTTCGCCCGCCTGCGCGACGAGCGGATTATTCCGTAAGGCTGGTTACGCCAGCGCATCGAGCCGGACGTAGCCCGGGTGGAGCGAAGCGCAACCCGGGACATCTGCGCCCAGATTTGTGAGCGGCCCCCGGGTTACGCTGGCGCTCCACCCGGGCTACGGCAGTCCGATCTCGGTCAACTCATCGACGGCGAGCAGCGCTTCCGAACAATCATCGTCGCGGAAATAGGCGCTCCGGGTGAACAGCACGGGAATGCCGGCACGCGAGGCCGCGAGCAATCCGTTGCGCGAGTCCTCGATGGCGATGCAGCGCGAGGCCGGAAGCGACAGTCGCGCCAGCATCATGAGATAGACGTCGGGTGCAGGCTTCTTCGCGGGCACATCGTCGCCGGCAACGATCGCCTCGAACCATTCGGCCCAATCCTCGCCCAGCGCGACTGACAACAGCGCATCGATATTGGCGCGCGAAGTCGTCGTCGCGATCGCCAGCCGCTGGCTGCGCCGTCGCGCCTTTCGGAGCAAAGCCTCCACGCCGGGCCGCAGCGGGCAGCCGCCCGTTGCGATCAGTTCGGCATAACGCTCGGTCTTGATCCGGTGCAGCTCTGCGATCTCGCGATGCGACAGCAGGGGCATGGTTCGCTTGCGCATGGCAAACGCGCGGATCCGCTCCTTGCCCCCGGCGACACGCAGCAACTGTCCATAGGTCGCCTGGTCCCAGTACCAGTTGAGGCGTGCGCGGGAGAACGCGTCGTTGAACGCACGGCGATGCACTTCCTCCGTCTCGGCCATTGTGCCGTCGACGTCGAAGATCAGCGCGTGGGCGCGGGCGATGACGTCCCCGAAGCCCGACGCGCGCACAGCTGCCAGCGTCTCGCTCATGTCTCGTTGTCCGTCGCGCCTTTCGAAAAAACGCGGCTTGCCAGCACGTCGCCGGCCTCGATCGACATCACATCGTCTGTGGTCAAGACGCGGTCGAGCCGCGAGACGATGCGGTTGGCCTGGCGGAGCCGGATACGATCCAGCGCGTTGCGAATCGAGCGCGCATTGGAGAACAGCGGCTGGGTCTTGCGCACGGCGATATAGCGAATGAAGGCATCTCGCGCCGCCGATGAGAAGCGGTAGTTCTGCTGCTGCAGCATCAATTCGGCGATCGCCAGCAGCTCGGTATCCGCATAATCGGGAAAGTCGATGTGATGGGCGATGCGGGAGCGAAAACCCGGATTGCTCTGGAAGAATTTTTCCATGCGGTCGCCATAGCCGGCGAGGATCACAACCAGATCCTCGCGCTGCTGCTCCATGATCTGCAGGAGGATTTCGATCGCCTCCTGGCCATAGTCGCGCTCGTTGTCGGGGCGATAGAGGTAATAGGCCTCGTCGATGAACAGCACGCCGCCCATCGCCTTCTTCAGGATCTCCTTGGTCTTCGGCGCGGTGTGGCCGATATATTGCCCGACCAGATCATCACGGGTGACGCTGATGACGTGGCCGCGGCGCACGAAGCCGAGCCGGTGCAGGATGCTGGCCATCCGCAACGCCACCGTGGTCTTGCCGGTGCCGGGATTGCCGGTGAAGGACATATGCAGGGTCGGAAAGGTGGTGGCGAGCGCCATCTTCTGCCTGATGCGCTCCACCAGCAGCAGCGCCGCGATCTCGCGGATGCGCGTCTTCACCGGCGCCAGGCCGATCAGCTCGGAATCGAGCTGGTCGAGCACGGCGCCGATGCCGAGGTCGGCGAATTCGCGCCGGAGATCGACGGCCTCCAGCGGGGCGTCGTGAGTCTGTGGCTGTGGTTGCGTCATCCTGCTCTCGTGTCGAAAAGCTCCGTCGTCGCGGCTCGCGACGACGGAGAAGTGCATCCGGACCAGGTCGGCCGAGGGAGCCACCCGCCTGGTTTCAACCGGACGCGGGGTTAACGATCGGCGTAGCGCTCGCCCTCAGGCCGCTCCGCCGCATAGGCGCGCGTCGAATAGCGGAGGTTGCGGCCGACGGATTCCTGCCGGTCGAGCCGGAAACCGGGCTCGTGCTTGGGCCGGTTGACGATGAAGGAGATGCGAACGGACTCCCATCCGTGGCTCGAATCGAAACCGGAGATCCGGATGTAACTGTTACCATAGACCCGCCGGCATTCGGCGAGCTCCCGCATGATGCCGGCAGCGTCGCGCAGATCGAACATCGGCAGGCCCCACATCTCCCAATAGGTGTTGCGGGGATGCGGATCGTCGGTGAACTCGATGTTCACCGCCCAGCCCTTGTCGAGGCAGTATTGAACCTGCGCAGTGATCTGCTCGTCGGTGAGATCGGGCAGGAAGGAGAAGCAGCCCTGGGTTATGCGCATGATGTGCTCCTTTCAGACCGCGACGCTCGGCGTCGGAACGAAATCCGGCGCGTCGGTCGATTCATAGTTGAAGGTGACGTCCTTCCAGACCTCGAGCGCCTCGCGCAGCGGCGTGCAGCTTTGCGCCGCCTTGGCCAGGATCTCCGGCCCCTCATGGACGTAGTCGCGCCCCTCGTTGCGGGCGAGGATCATCGCTTCCAGCGCGACGCGGTTGGCGGTGGCGCCCGCTTGGATGCCCTGCGGGTGACCAATGGTGCCGCCGCCGAATTGCAGCACGACATCCTCACCGAGCAGGTCGAGCAACTGATGCATCTGGCCGGCATGGATGCCGCCCGAGGCGACCGGCATCAGCTTGTTGAGGCTGGCCCAATGCTGGTCGAAGAACACGCCGTGCTCGAGCTGCATCGGATTGAAGTCTTCGCGGCAGATGTCGTAGTAACCGCGCGTGGTGTTCGGATCACCCTCGAGCTTGCCGACCACGGTGCCGGCGTGAATGTGATCCACGCCCGCCAGCCGCATCCACTTGGCGATGACGCGGAACGAGACTCCATGATTGCGCTGCCGCGTGTAGGTGGAGTGGCCGGCGCGGTGCAGATGCAGGATCATGTCATTCTTGCGCGCCCATTTGGCCATCGACTGGATCGCGGTGTAGCCGATCACGAGATCGATCATGACGATGGTCGAGCCGAGCTGCCGCGCGAACTCGGCGCGCTCGTACATGTCCTCCATGGTCGCCGCGGTGACGTTGAGATAGGTGCCCTTGATCTCACCGGTCGCAGCCTGCGCGCGGTTCACCGCCTCCATGCAGTAGAGGAAGCGCTCGCGCCAATGCATGAAGGGCTGCGAGTTGATGTTCTCGTCGTCCTTGGTGAAATCGAGCCCGCCCTTAAGCGCCTCATAGACGACGCGGCCATAGTTGCGGCCGGAGAGGCCGAGCTTCGGCTTCACGGTGGCGCCGAGCAAGGGGCGGCCGAATTTGTCGAGCCGCTCGCGCTCGACCACGATGCCGGTCGCCGGTCCCTGGAACGTCTTTACATAGGCAACGGGAAGCCGCATGTCCTCGAGCCGCAGCGCCTTCAGCGGCTTGAAGCCGAAGACGTTGCCGATGATCGACGCGGTGAGGTTCGCGATCGAGCCCGGCTCGAACAAATCGAGGTCGTAGGCGATGTAGGCGAAATAGCTGCCGGGCGAATTCGGCACCGGATCGACGCGGTAGCATTTCGCGCGGTATTTTTCCGCCGCCGTCAGGCGGTCGGTCCACACTACGGTCCAGGTCGCGGTCGAGGATTCGCCTGCTACCGCCGCGCAGGCTTCGGTCGGATCGACGCCGTCCTGCGGCGTAACGCGGAATAGCGCGATGACGTCGGTGTCCTTGGGCTCGTAATCGGGCTCCCAGTAGCCCATCCGCTTGTATTCCATCACGCCGGATTTGTAGCGATCCTTGCCGCGCAGGGTCATCGACTGCATGTTCATATGGTCCTCCTGAAATTGTTCTGGCGTGCCCCTCACGCTGCTTCGGTCATCGCCCCAATCTGCGGATCGAGCGCGCCGGCGCGGTAGCGCCTCGCCATCTCGGAAAGCGAAATCACCTTGATCTTTCCGGCATTGCCCGCGGTACCGAACTGCTCGAAGCGGTCGCGGCAAAGGTCGCGCAAGGCTTCCATCGCGGGTTTCAAGAACTTGCGCGGATCGAATTCGCTTTTCGATTGGGTCGCGACCTTGCGGAAGGCGGCCGCCATCGCGAGGCGACAGTCGGTATCGATGTTGACCTTGCGCACGCCGTGCTTGATGCCTCGGACGATCTCATCGACCGGAACGCCCCAGGTCTGCGGCATCTCGCCGCCGAACTGGTTGAACATGTCCTGCAATGGCTGCGGCACCGAGGACGAGCCGTGCATCACCAGATGCGTGTTCGGCAGCCGCTGGTGGATCTCCTCCACCACGCGCATCGCGAGAATCTCGCCATCGGGCCGCCGTGTGAACTTGTAGGCGCCATGCGAGGTGCCCATCGCGATCGCGAGCGCATCGACCTTGGTGGCGCGGACGAAGTCGACGGCCTGGCCGGGATCCGTCAGAAGCTGATCATGGCTGAGCTTGCCTTCGGCGCCGTGGCCGTCTTCCTGCTCCCCGCCGCCATGTTCGAGCGAACCGAGCACGCCAAGCTCGCCCTCGACGGAGGCACCGACCCAATGCGCGATATCGACGACGCGGCGGGTGATGTCGACATTGTAGTCATAATCGGCCGCGGTCTTGGCATCGGCCTTCAGCGAGCCGTCCATCATCACCGAAGTGAAGCCGTAGCGGATCGCAGTGGCGCAGGTGGATTCCTCGTTGCCATGATCCAGATCCAGGCAGAGCGGTACGTCCGGATGCATCTCCTCGAGCGCATCGATCATCTTCGCCAGCATGATGTCGTTCGCATAGGCGCGCGCGCCGCGCGAGGCCTGGATGATGACGGGCGCATCGCAGGCGGCGGCCGCCTCCATGATGGCGAGGCCCTGCTCCATATTGTTGATGTTGAAAGCCGGCACGCCGTAGCCGCGCTCGGCGGCATGATCTAACAATTGCCTCAAGGTTATCCGCGCCATGCTTATCTCCTTTCGCTCGCCTGCCGGATCACGCGCCTCGCTGCAGCAGCGACGGCGGTCGGTGTGATGCCGAACTCGCGGTAGAGCACGTCGGCCGGCGCAGACGCGCCGAAGCCGTTCATGCCGACGAACTCGCCGTCGTCGCCAAGCCAGCGCGCCCAATCGCCCTCGACGGCAGCCTCTACGCCGACGCGCGGCGCATCGCCCAACACCTTGGCGCGGTAG
The DNA here is from genome assembly GCF_000426245.1 of Bradyrhizobium sp. Ai1a-2. Classification (GTDB taxonomy): domain Bacteria; phylum Pseudomonadota; class Alphaproteobacteria; order Rhizobiales; family Xanthobacteraceae; genus Bradyrhizobium. The sequence continues at coordinate 26,908 of NZ_AUEZ01000026.1, forward strand.
TCGCTCGGCTGCTTCCGGAACAGATCGAAACACGGCGCGGAGACGACGGCGGCGCGGATGTTCTCGCTTGCGAGCAGCTTCGCTGCTTCGAGCGCGAGCGACACTTCCGAGCCGGTCGCGATCAGCGTAACGTCACGGCCTCCGTCCGGCTCGATCGCCACATAGGCGCCAAGAGCGACGTAGTTGGTATCGGTCGCATCGCGGAAGGCGGGCAGCGCCTGCCGCGCCAGACACAGAATCGACGGCGAGGTCTCAGCCTTTAGCGCGCAATCCCAGGCTTCCACGGTCTCGACCGGATCGGCGGGACGAAACACGAGTAGATTGGGGATCGCACGGAGCGCGGCGAGGTGCTCGACCGGCTGGTGGGTCGGACCATCCTCGCCCAGCCCGATCGAATCGTGGGTCATGACGTGGATGACGCGGATGCCCATCAGCGCGGCGAGCCGGATCGCCGGGCGGCTATAGTCAGCGAAAGCGAGGAATGTTCCGCCATAGGGGATGAAGCCGCCGTGCAGCGCGATGCCGTTCATCGCGGCCGCCATGGCATGCTCGCGGATGCCATAGTGGATATAGCTGCCGTGCAGCCAACCGGCGTGAACCGGCACCTGGGTCTTCGCCAGCGTGAGATTGGAATGCGTCAGGTCGGCCGAGCCGCCGAGCAGGTTCGGCAGCGCTTCGGCGATCACATCGATCACGTGTTGCGACGCCTGCCGTGTCGCAAGCTTCGGACGCTCGAGCGCGAACCGCTCCTTCAGCTTCGTCATCGCCTCGGCATAGGCGCCGGGCAACTTCTTGTTCAGCGCATCGTGGAACGGCGACCTGCCGTTGGCGCAGGCGCGCCGTGAACGCTCGATCCAGGCACGGCGCGCCGCGCGGCCGCGTGCGCCGATCTCCCGCCATTCCGCAAGCACGGCTTCGGGAAGCTCAAATGGCTCGTGACGCCAATCAAGCGCTGCCCGCGTTTTGGCGACCTCCTCCGATCCGAGCGGTGCACCATGAACCTTCTCGCTGCCTTGACGATTGGGCGCGCCGAAGCCGATCACGGTCTGGCAGGCAATCAGCGACGGCAGGTTACTCTTCCTGGCTTCATCGATCGCCCTCGCAACCGCTTGCGGATCATGGCCGTCGATCCGGCAGGCCGACCAGCCGGAGGCCCTGAAGCGCGCGAGCTGATGGTCCGAACAGGACAACGAGGTCGCCCCGTCGATCGAGATCCGGTTGTCGTCGAACAGCACGATCAACCGGTTCAGCCGCAGATGGCCGGCGAGCGAGATCGCCTCGTGGCTGATGCCTTCCATCAGGCAGCCGTCGCCGGCGATGACGTAGGTGAAGTGGTCGACGAGTTCGTCGCCGAACCGCGCATTCATCAATCGCTCGGCGAGCGCCATGCCGACGGCGGTCGCGATGCCCTGCCCGAGCGGCCCGGTGGTCGTCTCCACGCCGGCGGTGTGGCCATATTCGGGATGGCCGGGCGTTGCCGACCCCCACTGGCGGAACGCCTTGAGCTGATCCAGCGTGACACCCTCATAGCCGGTCAAATGCAGCAGCGCGTAGAGCAGCATCGAGCCATGGCCGGCCGAGAGCACGAAGCGGTCGCGGTCGGGCCAGGCCGGATCATCGGGATCGAATTTGAGGAAGCGCGAGAACAGTACGGTCGCGACGTCGGCCATGCCCATCGGCATGCCCGGATGCCCGGACTTCGCCTTCTCCACGGCATCGATGGCGAGGAAGCGAATGGCGTTCGCCATCTCGGCATGGCTGACTTCGGCGCGGCTGGCCACAGACGCAAGTGCGGTCATATCGTTCGCCTCTTTCGTTCCACCAGTTGCAGGATCAGCGGGGTGAGGATGAGCTGCATCGCGAGGTCGAGCTTGGCGCCATGGATCACGATGGAATTGGCGCGCGACATGAAGCTGTGCGGGATCATCGAGAGCAGATAGGGAAAATCGATGCCGCGCGGGTTCTTCAGCCGGATCACCACCATCGATTCGTCCGGCGTCGGAATCCAGCGCGCGATGAACGGATTCGACGTGTCGACCGTCGGCACGCGCTGGAAGTTGATGTCGGTCTCCGTGAACTGCGGACAGATGTAGTTCACATAATCAGGCATGCGCCGCAGGATGGTGTCGGTCACGGCTTCGGTGGAATAGCCGCGGTGGCTGCGGTCGCGATGCAGCTTCTGGATCCATTCGAGATTGATGACAGGCACGACGCCGATCTTGAGGTCGGCATATTTGGCGACGTTCACCTTTTCGGTGACGACGGCGCCGTGCAGCCCTTCATAGAACAGGAGATCGGAATTCTCTGGCAGCGGCTCCCATTTGGTGAAAGTGCCGGGATCCCCGCGGTATAGCCGCGCCTCCTCTTCGTCGTGCACGTAGTGCCGCGTCGTGCCGGTGCCGGACTCGCTGTAGTCGCGGAACAGCTTTTCGAGCTCCTCGAACAAATTGGTATCGGGGCTGAAATGGCTGAAATGCTTGTTGCCGAGCTCGGCCTCCTCCACCATCCTGGTGCGCATCTCGGCGCGATCGTAGCGGTGGAAGGCATCGCCCTCGACATAGGCGGCGCTGACATTCTCGCGTCGGAAGATGTTCTCGAAGGTCTTCCGGACCGACGTCGTTCCGGCGCCGGAAGACCCCGTGACCGATATGATGGGATGACGCCGCGACATGCCGGCCTCCTTCAGCGAAACAGTCCGCGGCGCGCGAACAACGGCGCGTCGGCGTTTTCGAATAGCGGCTCGACACCTTCGTGCATCACCTCGATGCCGCGCACAGTACGCGGCGATCCCATGATCAAGGGCACCCGCTGGTGTGGCGTCCGCGCCGAAAGTTCGAGGATACGCGCCCGCCCGCTGGAGGCCGCGCCATCAGCCCATTCCATGATCAGCGCCACCGGATGGGCTTCGTAGAGCAGGCGCAGGCGGCCCTCGCGGTAGCCCGGACGCGCATCGGCCGGATAGAGAAACACCCCGCCACGGACCAGGATGCGGTAGGCTTCCGCCACCAGCGAGCCGATCCAGCGCATGTTGAAATCGCGGCCGCACTCGCCATTGGCGCCGGCGAGGCATTCGTCGATATAGCCGCGCACCGCTCCGCTCCAGTGCCGGCGGTTCGAGGCGTTGATCGCGAACTCCGGCGTGTCGGGCGGAATGCGGACGCCGCGCCCGGTCAGCACGAATTCTCGCCTGGGGGGATACAGGGTGAAGACATCGACGCGCTGGTCCAGTGCCAGCACCAGCACGGTCTGCGGGCCATAGATGAAGCAGCCGGCGGCGATCTGCGCGGTGCCGGGCTCGAAGAAGGTCGAGAGGATATCGCGCGCTTTGGGCCGGATCGAAAAGATGGTGCCGACCGAGATGTTGTTCGCAAGATTGGCCGAGCCGTCGAGCGGGTCGATCGCAACACAAAGCGGCGCCTCGGCGTCGAGCGTCTCCGGTAGTTCCACTTCCTCGGAGAGCACGGCGGCCACCGGCGCTGTGCGCAGGGCGCCAAGCATCAGCCGATCTGCGACAATATCGATGTCCTTTTGGGTGTCGCCGTCGGGATTGACCGCGCCGTCCCGGCCGGTGATGCCGACCAGCGGGCCCGAGGCGATGACGCCTGCGAGTTCGACCGCGGCCACGGCCAGCGCCTCGACTACCGCGACGGCGGCGGTGCGAACGGTATCCTGACGCGCGGGGTCGTCGAGATAGGCATGCAATGCAGGAAGATGATCCACGGCCGCTCTCCCATTCATCGAGCCCTCTCGACGGGGCTTCGCTTGAGGCGGCTCCGGGCAGAGTCGCTGTCGCCACTATCAACGCGCGAATTGTCGGATTAGTGAAATTTTAATATCTTAAGGGTGGCCAAAGTATTTTTTATGGAGGTGCCCATGCCGGGACATTTCTCGCGCGACCTCACCATTCGTCAGTTGCGCGCGCTGACCGCTGTGCATGCGGCGGGCTCGATCACGGGCGCAGCGAACCGGCTCAACCTCACCCAGCCCGCGGTCACCCTGCAGCTTCGCAACCTGCAGGAACTCGCCGGCCTGCCGCTGATCCAGCGTACCGGCGAAGGCATGGCGCTGACCGACGCGGGCCGCACCGTTCTTGCACTGGTCGAGCGCATCGAATCCGCGCTCGCCGACTGCGAACAGTCGCTCGACATGATCGCGGGCAAGAGCGGCGGGCGTGTCGCCATGGGCGCGGTCAGCACCGCGAAATACTTCGTGCCGTTCGCGATCGCGGCGTTCTCGCAGCGCTACCCGAAGATCGATGTGACGCTGAGGATCGGCAACCGCGAAGACATCCGCGACGCGCTACGCGGCTACGATCTCGATATCGCCGTGATGGGGCAGCCGCCTGCGGATATCGAGGTCGAGATGCGTCCGCTCGGCAGGCATCCGCACGTGATCATCGCCGCCGCCGATCATCGGCTCAATGGAAAGAAGCGCGTCGCCGCTGCGGATCTCGCCAGCGAGACCTTCATCACCCGCGAGCACGGCTCCGGCACGCGGATGCTGATGGAACAGTTCTTCCAGAAGCACCGGATCGAGCCCAAGATCGGCATGGCCATGGACAGCAACGAGACCATCAAGCAGGCGGTGATGGCCGGGCTCGGCATCGCCTTCATTTCCCAGCACACGGTGTTCCACGAACTGGAGGAAGGACGGCTGGCGGTGCTCAAGGTCGCAGGCCTGCCCGTGATGCGCCAATGGCACGCGATCCGCCGCGCCGACAAGATCCTGCTGCCGCCGGCGCAGGCGATGCTGGAGTTTTTGGGGAAGGAAGGCTCGCGCTATCTGCCGAATGTGCGGTAGCGGCAACCCGTCATTGCGAGCGGAGCGAAGCAATCCATGCCTCCACTTGCGGAGAGATGGATTGCTTCGTCGCTCCGCTCCTCGCAATGACGGCCGGGAATTACACGTCGAAGAACACTGTCTCGTTGTCACCCTGCAGGTGGATGTCGAGCACGTAGGTCGGATTCGACGCCGCCTTCCTGGCGATCAAAGTGGCGCGGCGATCCGCCGGCACCAACGCCAGCACGGGGTCGGCGGCATTGGCCGCTTCGTCGTCGAAATAGATCCGCGTGTAGAGATGCAGCAGCATGCCGCGCGCATACACCGCGAGCAGAATGTGCGGCGCCTGCGGCGTGCCGTCCGGATCGGGCACCGGCCCGGGCTTGATGGTATCGAAGCAATAGCCGCCCTTGGCATCGGTGCCGACGCGGCCGAAGCCCTTGAACGAACTGTTGGGCAGCGCGCGGGCATCCTGCGGATCGGAGAACCGGCCCTGCGCGTCGGCCTGCCAGATCTCCAGCATGCAGTCCGGCACCGGCACGCCGTCGCCGTCATAAACGATACCCTCGACGCGGATGCGCTCGCCGGAAACATCCGGCGTGATCAGGTTGTTGGTGAAGGCGTCGTTCCATGCGTATTCGCCGTTCGGCGTCAGTCCGTATTTGAAATACGGGCCGACGGTCTGCGATGGCGTGATGCCGTCCGGCCGCTGCTCGCTCACGATTTATTCTCCATCGGCGTCGCGTTCCTGCCGCGCAGGACAATGTTGAAGCGGTAGCACAGCGCCCATTCCGGCTGGGTGTTCTCGAGATCGAACGAGGAGATCATCCGCGCGCGCGCCTTCTCATCCGTCACCGAGTTGAAGATCGGGTCGAACGGAAACAGGGGATCGCCGGGGAAATACATCTGCGTCACCAGGCGCGAGATGAAGGTATGGCCGAACACCGAGAAATGGATGTGGGCCGGGCGCCAGGCGTTGTGGTGATTGCCCCAGGGATAGGCGCCGGGCTTGACGGTGACGAACCGGTAATAGCCGCTTGCATCGGTCTGCGCGCGGCCGGCGCCGGTGAAGTTCGGATCGAGCGGCGCCGGATGCTGGTCGACGACATGGACGTAGCGGCCGCAGGCATTGGCCTGCCACAACTCCACCAGCGCGTTCGGCACGCCGCGGCCGTCTTCGTCGAGCACATGACCGTGCACGATGATGCGTTCGCCGAGCGGCTCGCCCTTGTGCTGGATGGTGAGGTCGTTGTCGTTCTCGCGCACCGTCTCGTGGCCATAGACTGGGCCGGTCAGTTCGGAGAGCGTTTGCCGGATCGGGATCAGCGGCTTCTGCGGCGCGCGCTTGATCGTCGAGCGATAGCCCGGCGACAGCCGCGGCGGATGCGCCGCGAGCGATTGCAGCGGATAGAGCAAGGTCATAACGATTTCCTCCCTGGCGCTCCTTGCCGGTGAGCCAGCCGCCAAATCATTATAGGATATAACTAACCCGGAAAAGCGGTGTTTTGCTTTTCCGTCCCGTCATTGCGAGCGCAGCGAAGCAATCCGTCTCGCCGCTTGCGGAGGTATGGATTGCTTCGTCGCTCCGCTCCTCGCAACGACGGAGAGAGGTCAATTCAGCTTCTCGATCGCCGCTGCAACGCCCTGGCCGACGCCGACGCACATGGTTGCCAAGGCAAGCTTCCCGCCCCGCTTCTCCATGCCATGCACCGCGGTCAAAGCAAGCCGCGCGCCGCTCATGCCAAGGGGATGACCGAGCGCGATCGCGCCACCATGCGGGTTCACGAAGTCGGCATCCTCCTTGACCCCGAGCTGGCGCAGGCAGGCTATGCCCTGCGAGGCGAAGGCCTCATTGAGCTCGATCAAATCGAAATCAGTGATCTTGAGCCCGAGCCGCTCCATCAATTTGCGCGTCGCCGGCACCGGGCCGATGCCCATGATGCGCGGCGGCACCGCGGCGGACGCAAGCCCGAGGATGCGCGCCCGCGGCGTCAATCCGTGCTTCTTCACGGCGGCCTCGGAGGCGAGGATCATGGCGGCGGCGCCATCATTGACGCCGGAGGCGTTGCCCGCCGTCACCGTGCCGGGATTGCGCACCACTGGCTTGAGCTTGGCGAGGCCTTCCAGCGTCGTCTCCGGACGCGGATGCTCGTCCTTGTCGACGGTAATGGGGCCCGCCTTGCCGCCGGGCGCCGACACCGGCGTGATCTCCTCGGCGAAATAGCCGGCCGCGATTGCAGCACCCGCGCGCTGCTGCGAGCGGATCGCGAACGCGTCCTGGTCGGCGCGCGAGACCTGGAATTCCTCGGCGACGTTCTCGCCGGTCTCCGGCATCGCATCGACGCCATACTGCGCCTTCATCAAGGGATTGATGAAGCGCCAGCCGATCGTGGTGTCGAAGATTTCCGCCGAGCGCGAGAATGCTTCCGCCGCCTTGCCCATCACGAAGGGCGCCCGCGTCATCGATTCGACGCCGCCAGCGATCGCGAAATCAATCTCGCCGGCGCGGATGGCGCGGCCGGCAGCGCCGACCGCGTCGAGACCGGAGGCGCAAAGCCGGTTCAGCGTCTGGCCGGGAACCGTATCAGGCATGCCCGCGAGCAGCAGCGCCATGCGCGCAACGTTGCGGTTGTCCTCGCCTGCCTGATTGGCGCAGCCGAAAAAGACCTCGTCCACCTGCGACCAGTCCAGGTTCGGATGCTTGGCCATCAGCGCCTTGATCGGGGTGGCGGCGAGATCGTCGGTGCGCACCTTGGCGAGCGATCCTCCGAAGCGGCCGATCGGGGTCCGGACGGCATCGCAGATATATACATCACGCATTGATTTCTCTCCCTGATTGCCGCCGGTTCGGCGCTAGAGGCTTGGATTGGACCGAGTTTTAGGAGCGGGTTGGCAGGAGGTCAATTGAGGGGAACGCGCCCCTCGCCCGCGTTCAAGACGTGGAGAGGGTGGAAAACCCGCAATCACAGGGCAAAGCGGTGGGACGGAAGAGCGAAATTCTGTAGTTTCCGCCCCCTGGAGCCTTATCGGTTCTGCTTGAAGAAGAACCGGGCTCCAGATTCTTGTCTTGACGCGTTTTCTTCACGCGAACCGGTGTCCACTTCTCTCGAAAACGCTCTAATGACCGTCCAGCAGCCCATTCCTGTTCCACCCGAGACGACGCCTGCCGCAGAGGCGCCTACGCGCGTCACGCCGATGATGGAACAGTACCTAGAAATCAAGTCCGCCAATCAGGGCCTGCTCCTGTTCTATCGGATGGGCGATTTCTACGAATTGTTCTTCGAAGACGCCGAGATCGCCTCGAAGACGCTCGGCATCGTGCTGACCAAGCGCGGCAAGCACCAGGGCATGGACATCCCGATGTGCGGCGTGCCGGTGGAACGCGCCGAGGATTATCTGCATCGATTGATCGCGGCCGGCCACCGCGTCGCAGTCTGCGAGCAGAGCGAGGATCCAGCCACCGCGCGCGCCCGCGGCAACAAGAGCGTCGTCAAGCGCGACGTGGTGCGGCTGGTGACGCCGGGCACGCTGACTGAAGACACGCTGCTCGATGCTCGCACCAACAATTACCTGTTAGCGATCGCCCGCGCCCGCGGTTCGTCGGGCGGCGACCGCATCGGGCTTGCCTGGATCGATATCTCGACCTCCGAATTCATGGTGACGGAATGCTCGGTCGCCGAGCTTCCGGCAACGCTGGCGCGGATCAATCCGAATGAAGCCATTGTCACCGACGCGCTCTACAATGACGTCGAGTTCGGGGCACTGCTTCGAGAATTGCCGGCGGTGACGCCGCTCACCCGTGACGTCTTCGACGGCGCCACCGCGGAGCGGCGGCTGTGCGACTATTTCGCTGTTGCGACCATGGACGGCCTCGCCGCGATGTCGCGATTGGAAGCGACAGCCGCCGCGGCCGCCGTCACCTATATCGATCGCACGCAGGTTGGGAAACGGCCGCCGCTGTCGCCGCCCTCGCGCGAGGCCGTCGGCACCACCATGGCGATCGACCCGGCGACGCGCGCCAATCTCGAATTGACCCGAACGCTCGGTGGCGAACGCCGCGGCTCGCTGCTCGATGCGATCGATTGCACCGTGACCGCCGCCGGCTCGCGGCTGCTGGCGCAACGGCTCGCGGCGCCGCTCACCGATAGCACTGCGATCACGCGGCGGCTCGATGCCATCGCAGCCTTCGTCGCGGATAGCGCCGCGCGCGAGGATATCCGCAGCGTGCTGCGCGCGGCGCCCGACATGTCGCGCGCATTGGCGCGGCTGTCGGTCGGCCGCGGCGGCCCGCGCGATCTCGCAGGGCTCCGCGACGGCATTCTGGCGGCCGATCAGGCGTTGGTGCGGCTGGCGCAGCTCGATCAGCCGCCGGCGGAAATCGTGGCCGTGATGGAGGCGCTGCGCCGTCCGTCGCGGGACCTGGCGCATGAGTTCGAGCGCGCGCTCGCCGAGCAATTGCCGCTGATCAAGCGCGACGGCGGTTTTGTCCGCGAAGGCTATGAGGCCGCGCTCGACGAAAGCCGGAACCTGCGCGACGCCTCGCGCCTCGTCGTCGCTTCGATGCAGGCGCGCTATGCCGAAGCGACCTCCGTCAAGGCGCTCAAGATCCGGCACAACAATGTGCTCGGCTATTTCGTCGAGGTGACCGCACAGCACGGCGACAAATTGATGACGCCGCCCTTGAACGCGACCTTCATCCATCGCCAGACGCTAGCCGGCCAGGTCCGTTTCACCACGTCAGAACTCGGCGAGATCGAAGCCAAGATCGCCAATGCCGGCGACCGCTCGCTCAATCTCGAGCTCGAGATCTTCGACCGGCTCAGCGCCACGGCGCTTGCCGCAAGCGATGATCTGCGCGCCGCCGCGCATGCCTTCGCACTGCTCGATGTCGCAACCGCGCTGGCAAAGCTTGCGGTCGACGAAAACTACGTGCGGCCCGAGGTCGATCATTCGCTGGGCTTTGCGATCGAAGGCGGCCGCCATCCCGTGGTCGAGCAGGCCTTGAAGCGCGACGGCCAGCCGTTCATCGCCAACGCTTGCGACCTGTCGCCGGGGCCGGCGCAGAAATCCGGACAGATATGGCTCCTCACCGGTCCGAACATGGCCGGCAAATCGACCTTCCTGCGCCAGAATGCGCTGATCGCGCTGCTCGCGCAGATCGGAAGCTATGTGCCGGCCTCACGGGCGCGGATCGGCATCATCGATCGGCTGTTCTCCCGCGTCGGCGCGGCAGACGATCTGGCGCGGGGACGCTCGACTTTCATGGTCGAGATGGTCGAGACGGCGGCGATCCTCAACCAGGCCAGCGAGCGCTCGCTTGTCATCCTCGACGAGATCGGCCGCGGCACGGCGACCTTCGACGGCCTCTCGATTGCGTGGGCCGCTATCGAACATCTGCATGAGAACAACCGCTGCCGCACGCTGTTCGCGACGCACTATCACGAGCTCACCGCGCTGTCGGCAAAACTGCCGCGGTTGTTCAACGCCACGGTGCGGGTGAAGGAATGGCAGGGCAATGTCGTGTTCCTGCACGAGGTGCTGCCGGGCTCGGCGGACCGCTCCTACGGCATCCAGGTGGCAAAGCTCGCTGGCCTGCCGCCGGCTGTGATCAGCCGCGCCAAGTCCGTGCTGGCGAAACTGGAGGCGCAGGACCGCGGCCAGACTGCACGCGCCTTGGCCGACGACCTGCCGCTGTTCGCCGTTCCCTCCCGCGCCGCCGCGGAAGCCGCGCCGCCGAGCGAAGCGGAGCTGTTGATGGAAGCAGTGAAAGCGCTGCACCCCGACGAAATGTCGCCGCGCGAGGCGCTGGACGCACTCTATGGGCTGAAGGCAAAACTGCCGAAGCAATAGACGCAGCCGTAGGGTGGGCAAAGCGCAGCGTGCCCACCTTCAAGCACTCGACTCGTGATGGTGGGCACGCTTCGCTTTGCCCACCCTACAGATCCGCGTTCGGCCGCGACTAACGCGCAAGCCTTCGCCGCCCATGCCACCACAGGCCGAGATTCCACGTCACGCAAGTGGCGAGCGCAAGACTCAAGCCTACAACCGAACCGAATTGCAGCGCGGCGAGGTGCAGCACCGCGATTGCAATTCCAAATCCCATCAGGCCCCAGGCGCCGTTGGCGATCACGGCGGCCGTCGGCGGGCCGCCGATGCGCGGATGCAGGATCAGCATCATCGAGGTGAACACCACCGGAAACAGCGCGATGATGCCGCTGACCCGCGGGCCGACCCAGCCTGAGGATGTCACCACGACCGCGACCAATGTCGCGACCAGCGAGGCGCGCAGCGGGATGTCGTACCAGCGGCGCGTGATCAGCGGCATCTTCTTCACGTGGCGGTAGCGCTGCAGCAGCGGCACGCAGATCGCAAAGGTGATGACGTTCACGACCAGCCCGGCGGCGAGCGTCCAGTGGAACTGGCGGAAGATGGATGCGAGCATGATCCATACCGCGACCGCCGCGGCCGTGCTGAGCAATGCACTGCGGCGTTGTGCCAGCACGACATAGGTCAATCCGAGATAGATCGTCGCCGCATTGATCGGCAGGCTTGCAAGCGCGCCCTCGGCGATGAATGCCGCATCATGGTCGAGCGCGAGGAAGACGTAGGATGGTCCCGCCGAGATCGGCAACGTCGCCACCAGCGCGCCGATCACCGGCCCTGATCGCTCGGTGATGATGGAGGCGGTCACGACAAAGGCGGCCGTGATCGCCATGCGCAAGACGAGCGTCAGCAGGAAGATGAATTCAGGGGGCATTGGTGTGGAAGAATTTATTGCAGGATCGTCATAGCGACGGCCGCTTTCACCTCTCCCGGAGGGAGAGGTCGATTTGCGCAGCAAATCGGGTGAGGGGTTCAAGTCCCTCGAGAGAGCGAAACCCCTCACCCGCGCCTTCGGCGCGACCTCTCCCTATGGGAGAGGTAAGAGAAGACATCACACCCGTTTCATCGAGACCGCGACCTGCGGGCCGTGCCTGATGGTCTGGTAGACCACGCAATAGCGCTCGGTCAGCTTCAGCAGGAGGTCGAGCTTGTCCTGCAGCGCGTCGGTATCGACCTCGAAGCGCAGCCGGATCTCGGCAAAGCCGACCGGGGCCTCCTTGTCGACGCCAAGCGTGCCGCGGAAATCGAGATCGCCTTCGGCGAAAACGTTGCCGCTCTTGAGCGGCACTTCGATCGCGGTCGCCACGGATTTGAGCGTCACGCCGGCGCAAGCGACCAGCGCTTCGAGCAGCATGTCGCCGGAGCAGAGTTCCAGCCCGGAGCCGCCGGTTGCCGGATGGAGGCCGGCGACCGCGAGTGCGCGGCCGGTTTCGACTTTGCAGGCAATGCCTTCGTTCTCGATCGAGCCTTTGGCTTTCAGCGTGATGACGGCGGTGGCGGGGTCGGCCTTGTAGCGTTCCTTGATCGGGGCTTGCAGCGCGCGGAGCTCGGTGGCGTCCATTGTTGTTCTCCCGGATTTCTTGCTTATGCATGTACTCTCTGGATGCGCCGCTGTCACCACCACATCGCCTCGCCTGCGTTCGCGGCCGCCTCGCTGTCGGGCACGTTGCGGTCCAGCGAACGATCGAGCGCCGTGAGCACGCGACGCTTGAAATTGTCAAAGTGGGGCGAGTTGCGGTCGCGCGGCCGCGCCAGATTGATCGCGATCTCCTCGAACAGCCGGCCCGGCCGCGGCCGCATCACCAGCACGCGGTCCGCCAGCATCACGGCCTCGTCGACATCGTGCGTCACCAGGATCAGCGTCGGTCTTGTATCGGCCCAGAGGTCGAGCAGGTGGTCCTGCAGGTCACGCCGGGTGAAGGCGTCAAGCGCGGAGAACGGCTCGTCGAGCAGCAGCACCTCCGGCTGCGGCACCAAGGCGCGCGCGATCGCCACCCGCTGCGCCTGCCCGCCGGAAAGCTCGCGCGGCCAGGCGTTGGCCTTGTCGGCCAAGCCGACGCGGACAAGCGCGCGGGTCACTTTTTCACGTCGCGCATCGGCTGGCAGGTCCGAGAGACCGAAGCCGATATTGTCGGCGACGCTGAGCCAGGGCAGCAGCCGCGGTTCCTGGAAGATGATGCCGATCTTGGCATGCGGCGCGGTGATGGTGGCGGCGTCGAGTGTCACCGTGCCTGACGTGGCGCGATCGAGCCCGGCGATGGCGCGCAGCAGCGTCGACTTGCCGCAACCGGATCCGCCGATGATGGCGATGATCTCGCCCAGCTTGATCTCGGCGGAGAAGCGCGAAAGCGCATGGACCCCGTTGGGATAGGTCTTGCCGACTCTATCAAGCGCGAGCATCAGGCCGCTCCGCGCCCGCGGCCGAAGGCGTCCTGCCACCGCAACAGCGGCGCGGTCGCAAGCTCGATCAGCCAGTCGGTGGTCTTGCCGAGGATCGCGAAGATCACGATCGCGGCGACGATCTGCGCCGGCTTGCCGAGCTGCTGGCCGTCGATCAGGAGATAGCCGAGCCCCTCGGAGGCGCCCATGAACTCGGCGGCAACCACGAACATCCACCCGAGGCCAAGGCCGACGCGCAGCGCCACCACATAGGCCGGCAGCACCGCCGGCAACAGGATGCGGCGGATCATCGCCGGGCCGGACAGGCGGAAGATGCGGCCGACCTCGACGATCTTGCGGTCGACCGAGTGGATCGCGCCCATCACGCCGAGATAGACCGGGAAGAACACGCCGACCGCGATCAGCGCGACCTTCGAGGTTTCGAAAATGCCGAGCCAGAGGATGAACAGCGGCACCCAGGCAATCGATGGGATCGCACGCAGCGCCTGCACGGTCGGATCGAGCAGCCGTCGCGCCAGGCCCCAATAGCCGGAGACAGCACCGAGCAGCGTGCCGGCGACGACGCCGAGGGCAAAGCCGGCAGCAACACGGGAGAGGGTCGTGGCGATGTGCCGCGACAGCTCGCCGCTTTTCGCCAGTTCCACGATCGTGGCGAAGACTTTGGTCGGCGGCGGCACCAGGCGGCCGTTGGAATAGCCGAGCCAGACCGCCAGCTCCCAGCCGAGAGCGAGGCTTAGCGGCAAGAGCAGCCCTAGCGCGGGCCGCACAAGACGCGACAGCCGCACCGACGCCACGGGGCGCGCGACGTCAGCGTTGGTCTGTTCCAGCACTGGCACTTCAATGGTCATCGCCACGGCAAGAACCCTTTCCCGCGCCAGATTGCAAGGTCGGTCTCACCCCCGCGTCGTCCCCGCGAAGCTTCGTAGCCCGGAGGGAGCGCAGCGCAATCCGGAACAGTCTCGCGGGCAGTTAGAGCATCCCGGGTTGCGCTGCGCTCCACCCGGGCTACGGTCGTCAATTCGTCGGCAGCGGGACCTGGTCGTCGATCAGCGAATTCAGCACCGCTTTCACATCGACCTTGGCGTCGACCACGCCGGCCTGCTGCAGCGCGAGACCGGCGGCGAGGATCGAATCGCGCTGTGGGGCGCCGATGCGGCTGTGGGTCAACTCGGTGCGCTCCTTGAGCTGCTTGTCGACCACGGCGTCCGGCAGCTTCGTCACGGCAATGAAGGTCTTCTTCAACTCGTCGTAGTTCGCCAGCGAATATTTGCGGGCCTCTTCGTAAACGGCGAGCACGCGGCGGACGACGTCCGGGTTGTCCTTCAAAAACTGCTCACGCACATTGAGGATGCCCCAGGTGTTGGCGTCCGCCTTGCGGAAAAACAGCTTTGCACCGTCCTCGACTTCCGCCTGCGCCATCATCGGGTCGAGGCCGGCCCAGGCGTCGACGTCGCCGCGGATCAGCGCGGTCTTGCCGTCGGCGTGCTGGAGCAGCACTGGCGTGATGTCCTTTTCGGAGAGGCCGGCATCAAGCAGCGCGCGCACCAGGAAGATGTGCGGGTCGGTGCCGCGGGTCACCGCGACGCGCTTGCCCTTGAGGTCGGCGACCGAGGCGATCTTGGAATCCTTGCCCGTGACCAGCGCGGTCCATTCGGGACGCGAATAGACGTAGATCGATTTGATCGGGTTGCCGTTGATCTTGGCAACCAGCGCGGCCGAGCCCGCCGTCGAGCCGAAATCGATCGAGCCTGCGTTGAGGAATTCGAGCGCCTTGTTGGAGCCGGCGGATTGCACCCAGACGATGCTGATGCCGTCCTTGGCGAACTCCTTTTCCAGGAGCCCTTTCTGCTTCAGGACCAGCGAGACCGGATTGTAGGTCGCCCAATCGATACGTATCTCCTTGAGCGGCTCCGCAGCAAAACTTGCCGCCGGCGCAAGCGCCAAACCTGCAATCATCGCAGCCACGGCGCGCCTTGAAATCCGGACCATCCTCAGCCTCCAGGTGTTGGAAAATCTTGATAAAACGTCTTTTTATCTCAATGAGTTAGGTTCGAAGGTCAACAAGAAAATCCGCACCTTGAAGAGGGCCGCGCGAGAATGGATTTGCTCAAATCGACGGGAATTCAGCACAGAGTGATCGCGGGCTCACAATGTCCCGTGACAGCGCTGGCGCCGTCCTTTATCGGGATAGACCATGGATAGTGTCGTGGCCGAACCCCGCCCGGAAGTGGATGACCGTTTCGATACCGCGCGGATCACCGCCGCGGTCGACGCACTCACCGAGAAACACGCGGGACGCGAGGACCAATTCCGCTCGGCCATGGCGCAACTGCTCAAGGCGGAACTGATCGCGGCACGCGCCACGGCGCAGGCCTTGCTGCTCAAGGACCGCCACGGCCGGCGCTGCGCGGAGCGGCTCTGCTTCGTGCAGGACGAGATCATCCGCATCCTTTATGCGGCGGCGACCAAGCATCTCTATCATTCGCCGATCCCCTCCGGCGAGGAGCGCATGGCGGTCGTCGCCACCGGCGGTTACGGCCGCGGCCTGATGGCGCCGGAGTCCGACATCGATCTGTTGTTCATCCTGCCCTACAAGCAAACCGCCTGGGGCGAGCAGGTCGCCGAAGCGATCCTTTACTGCCTGTGGGACATGGGACTGAAGGTCGGCCACGCCACGCGCTCGGTCGATGAATCGATCCGCCAGGCGCGCGGCGACATGACGATCCGCACCGCGATCCTGGAGACGCGGTTCCTGGCCGGCGACCGGCCGCTCTATGACGAACTGGTCGACCGCTTCGACAAGGACGTCGTGCAGGGCACCGCGGCCGAATTCGTCACCGCCAAACTGGCCGAGCGCGAGGAGCGCCACCGCCGCGTCGGACAGTCGCGTTATCTGGTCGAGCCCAATGTCAAGGACGGCAAGGGCGGTCTGCGCGACCTGCACACGCTGTTCTGGATCGCAAAATACGTCTACCGCGTGCGCGAGACCGACGAGCTGTTGGAACGCGGCGTATTCGACGCGCAGGAGTACCGCACCTTCCGCCGCTGCGCCGACTTCCTGTGGTCGGTGCGCTGCAACATCCATTTCGTCGCCGGCCGCGCCGAGGAGCGGCTGTCCTTCGATGTCCAGCGTGAGATCGCGATCAGGCTCGGCTACACCTCGCATCCCGGCATGCAGGACGTCGAGCGCTTCATGAAGCACTACTTCCTGATCGCCAAGGACGTCGGCGACCTCACGGCGATCCTGTGCGCCAAGCTGGAAGAGGAGCAGAAGAAGCCGGCGCCGGTGCTGAGCCGCATGGTGGCCCGTCTGCGTCCGGGCGGCACCAAGCGGCGCGTGTCCGAGAGCGACGACTTCATCGTCGACAACAATCGTATCAACCTGGCCGCGCCCGACGTCTTCAAGCACGATCCGGTCAATCTGATCCGGATCTTCCGCCTGGCGCAGAAGAACAACCTCGCCTTCCATCCCGACGCGATGCGCACGGTGACACGCTCGCTGAAGCTCGTGAACACGCAGCTTCGCGAAAACACGGAAGCCAACCGGCTGTTCATGGAGATCCTGACGTCGGACAACGCCGAGATCGTGCTGCGGCGGATGAACGAGACCGGTGTGCTCGGTCACTTCATTCGCGCCTTCGGCAAGATCGTGTCGATGATGCAATTCAACATGTACCACCACTACACGGTGGACGAGCATCTGATCCGCTGCATCGGCTTCCTGCAGGAGATCGAGCGCGGCGGCAATGACGAGTTCATCGTCGCCAGCGACCTGTTCCGCAAGATCCGCCCCGAGCATCGTCCCGTGCTCTATATCGCGACCCTGCTGCACGATATCGCCAAGGGCCGCCCCGAGGATCATTCGATCGCCGGCGCGAAGGTGGCGCGGCGGCTATGCCCGCGGCTCGGCTTCAGCAATGCCGACACCGAACTCGTGGCATGGCTGATCGAGGAGCATCTGACGATGTCGACGGTCGCGCAGTCGCGCGATCTGTCCGACCGCAAGACCATCGAGAATTTCGCCGCCGTCGTGCAATCGGTCGAGCAGATGAAACTGCTGACGATCCTCACCACCGCCGACATCCGCGGCGTCGGCCCCGGCGTGTGGAATGGCTGGAAGGCGCAGCTCCTGCGCACACTCTATTACGAGACCGAACCGGTCCTGACCGGCGGCTTCTCCGAGGTGAACCGAGCCCGCCGCATCGCGGTGGCGCAGGCCGAATTCCGTGCCGCCTTCACCGAATGGCCGGAAGTGGAGCTCAACGCCTATATCGAACGGCATTATCCAGCGTATTGGCTCAAGGTCGAACTGCCGCGCAAGATCCGCCAGGCGCGCTTCATCCGCGCCAGCGAGCAGGCCGGGCATAAGCTTGCGATCAATGTCGGGTTCGACGAGGCGCGCGGCGTCACCGAACTGACGATCCTGGCCACCGACCATCCCTGGCTATTGTCGATCATCGCCGGCGCCTGCGCTTCAGCGGGCGCCAATATCGTCGACGCCCAGATCTACACCACGACCGACGGCCGCGCGCTCGACACCATCGCGATCTCCCGGGAATACGACCGCGACGAGGATGAGGGCCGGCGCGCCACCCGGATCGGCGAAATGATCGAGGATGTGCTGGAAGGCAAATTGCGCCTGCCCGAGGCGATGGCGCGGCGCGCCGTTCATCGCAGCAGCGGCAACAAGGTGAAGGCGTTCACCGTCGAGCCGGAGGTCACGATCAACAACCAATGGTCGGACCGCTACACTGTCATCGAGGTGTCTGGCCTCGACCGGCCCGGCCTGTTGTATCAGCTCACCACCGCTATCTCGAAGCTCAACCTCAATATCGCCTCCGCCCATGTCGCGACCTTCGGCGAGCGTGCCCGCGACGTGTTCTACGTCACCGACCTCCTCGGCGCGCAGATCACTGCGCCGACCCGGCAGGCTGCGATCAAGAGCGCTCTGCTGCACCTGCTCGCCGATGAGAATGCGGCCGCCCAGCCGGCGGCATAGTTTCGGGCCTGGAAGTAGGGGTTTGGGTGACTTTCCGGGACGAAACGGGGTTGCCGCACGGGACCCCCTGCCTTACCTAGAGCCTTCGTGAGCTAGGCTCTGAACTTTTGTCTTGGGCGTTTTCTCGACGCGAACCGCTCGAAAACGCTATGGTAGATTTATGAAATTCCTCGATGAAGCAAAGGTCTATATCCGTTCCGGCGACGGCGGTAACGGCTGCGTCGCGTTCCGGCGCGAGAAGTTCATCGAGTTCGGCGGCCCCTCCGGCGGCAATGGCGGGCGTGGCGGCGACGTCATCATCGAGGCGGTCGACGGGCTGAACACGCTGATCGACTACCGCTACCAGCAGCATTTCAAGGCCCAAAAGGGCACCAATGGCATGGGCAAGGACCGCCACGGCGCCAACGGCAAGCCGATCGTGCTGAAGGTGCCGGTGGGAACCCAGGTGTTCGACGAGGACCGCGAAACGCTGATCCACGATTTCACCAAGCTCGGTGAGAAATTCGTGCTGGCCGAAGGTGGCAATGGCGGTTTCGGCAATGCGCACTTCAAGTCGTCCACCAACCGCGCCCCCCGCAATGCCAATCCCGGCCTGCCGGGCGATGAACGCTGGATCTGGCTCCGCCTGAAACTGATCGCCGATGCGGGCCTGGTCGGACTGCCGAACGCCGGCAAATCGACCTTCCTGTCCGTGGTCAGCGCCGCCAAGCCGAAGATCGCGGACTATCCCTTCACCACACTGCACCCGCAGCTCGGCGTCGTGAGCGCGCAGGGCCGCGAATTCGTGCTCGCCGACATCCCCGGGCTGATCGAGGGCGCGCACGAGGGCGCCGGCCTCGGTGACCGCTTTTTGGGCCATGTCGAGCGCTGCCGCGTGCTGTTGCACCTGATCGACGCCACCTGCGAACATGCGGGCAAGGCCTACAAGACGGTGCGTACCGAACTCGAGGCCTATGAGGGCCACCTTGCCGAGAAGATCGAGATCGTCGCACTGAACAAGATCGACGCAGTCTCCCCGGACGAATTGAAGAAGCAGAGGGACCGCCTGAAACGGGCGGCGAAGAAGACGCCGCTGCTGGTCTCCGCCGCCACCGGCGAGGGCATCCCGGAAGCGCTGCAGGCGCTGGTCGAGGTGATCGGCGAAGCGCCGGTGTCGGCCAAGGCCAAGAGTGGCGCTGATGCCGAACCCTGGGCGCAGCCGACGCCGCAGGGCTGATTTCAGGGCCTGTTCGGCCCGCAGGGTTGATGTTCCCTTAACGCTCTTTCCCGTGCGCCACTTCCAAAGTAAGGGGGTGATGCGTATTGCTTCGCAACCGACGCTCCACTGCTGACCGATCCCATGAAACGCCCCGCGCTCAACCGTTTTCGCCGCATCGTCGTCAAGGTCGGCTCGTCGCTGCTGATCGATTCCGAGGCTGGCGAGGTCAAGGCGTCATGGCTGTCGGCGCTGGTCGCCGATATCGCCAAGCTGCACGGAGAAGGCCGCGAGGTTCTGATCGTCTCCTCCGGCTCGATCGCGCTCGGGCGCAGCCGCCTGAGGCTGCCGCGTGGGCCGCTCAAGCTCGAGGAGAGCCAGGGTGCGGCCGCCGTTGGCCAGATCGCGCTGGCACGGATCTGGTCCGAAGTGCTTGGCGATCACGGGATCCGCGCCGGGCAGATCCTGGTCACGCTGCAGGATACCGAGGAGCGCCGCCGTTATCTGAATGCCCGCTCGACCATCGCAAAGCTCCTGGAATGGCGCGCGGTGCCTGTGATCAACGAGAATGACACGGTGGCCACCAACGAGATCCGCTATGGCGACAACGACCGGCTCGCTGCCCGCGTCGCCACGATGGCGAGCGCGGATCTCCTGGTCCTGCTGTCGGACATCGACGGCCTCTATGACGCGCCGCCGGCCAGCAATCCGGACGCAAAATTGATCCCAGTCGTGGAAAGCATCAGCGCGGAGATCGAGGCGATGGCGGGCGAAGCCGGGTCCGAGCTATCGCGCGGCGGGATGCGCACCAAGATCGAGGCGGCGAAGATCGCGACCACCGGCGGCACGCATATGCTGATCGCCTCGGGCAAGATCGAGCATCCGCTGCAGGCGATCGCGGACGGCGGGCGCTGCACCTGGTTCCTGACGCCGGCCAATCCGATCACCGCGCGCAAGCGCTGGATCGCGGGCTCGCTGGAACCGAAGGGCACGCTGACCATCGACGCCGGCGCGGTGGCTGCCCTGCGGGCCGGAAAAAGCCTGTTGCCGGCCGGCGTGATCCGGATCGACGGCCAGTTCGCCCGCGGCGACGCAGTGATCGTCCGCGGCCCCGACACCCATGAGATCGGCCGGGGCCTCGTCGCCTACGACGCCGAGGAAGCCGACAAGATCAAGGGCCGCTCCTCCCCGGACGTAATGGCCATCCTCGGCATCAGTGGCCGGGCCGAGATGATCCACCGGGACGATTTGGTGGTGGGTGGACCAAGGATCGCCGATCCGGCCTGATCTCTATTGCATGTCGTCTGCGTCGATATCTCGCCGGGCGTGCATCACGCGAACAACCTCGATGCCGTCGGGTACCGGCACATAGAAGATCAGGTAGTTACCGACAGGGAAGCTGCGCAGCTTAGGCGCCAGGTCCTCCCGCGCGCGGCCTGCCCGCGGCATCTCCGCCAGCTTGTCAAATACAGCTTCAATGCGGTCGAGCAGCGCGTCGGCGGCCGAATGTTATCTTCGGCGACAAATTCCCAGATTGCGGTCACGTCAACCTCGGCCTGAGGGCTTTTGCGCGCCCTATTATTGTTATTGGCCACGCTTAGCAGCCAACCGCTTTCGTCCCTCGGCCTTTATCCGCGCGAACATGTCACCAACTTCCTCTGCCGGACCGCTATCAAAGCCTTTCTGGATCTCGGCGCGCAGCGCTTCGAGCTTGGCCTTGCGGCGCTCTTCGCGCTCTTCGATCAGGCGCAGCCCGTCGCGCAAGACCTCGCTCGCCGTCGAATAGCGGCCGCTTTCGATCAGGCCTTGGATCATGTCCTCGAAATGCTTGCCGATGCTGTAGCTGGTGGCCATGGTCGTACGTGGATATCAATAAATGATATCTAATGATATCCACGGCAGAGGCAAGATACCGTCCGCCAAGCTCGACCATAGGCCGACGTTAGGACTCGCCCGCCAGCCATGCCGGTTCCTTGCCTCGCCAAGGGCCCGATTTCCGTGCTAGACCATGGCCTTAACTGAACGCTGGGACGCTCCATGACTGCGCCGCTGAAGGCGATCGACGGGAACGCCGATCTGCCGACCCTGATGAATGAACTCGCGACACAAGCGCGTGCGGCTGCGCGCGTGCTGGCGCTTGCGCCGCCCGAGCAGAAGAATCGCGCGCTTACGGCGATTGAGCGCGCCATCCGGGAGAACGCGCCGGCCATCCTTGCCGCCAATACCGAGGATGTCGCCGAGGCGCGTGCGAGCGGCGCGACATCGGCGTTCGTCGACCGCTTGACGCTGACACAGGCGCGCATCGATGCGATGGCCGACGGCGTCGCCACCGTGCGCGACATTCCCGATCCGGTCGGCGCCGTCACCGACAGGTGGCAGCGTCCGAACGGCATGACCATAGAACGCGTCCGCGTGCCGCTGGGCGTCATCGGCGTGATCTTCGAGAGCCGCCCCAATGTCGCGGCCGACGCCGGCGTGCTGTGCCTGAAATCGGGCAACGCCGTGATCCTGCGCGGCGGCTCCGACAGTTTCCGTTCCTGCCGCGCGATCCATGACTGCCTGGTGCAGGGCCTGCGCGAGGCGGGCCTGCCGGAGGCCGCGATCACGCTGGTGCCGACCCGCGACCGCGCCGCGGTCGGGCTATTGCTCACCGGCTTGAACGGCGGCGTTGACGTGATCGTGCCGCGCGGCGGCAAGAGCCTGGTCGCGCGCGTGGAAGCGGAAGCACGCGTGCCGGTGTTCGCCCATCTCGAGGGCGTCAACCACGTCTATGTCGACCGCGCCGCCAATCTCGAGATGGCGAAGTCGATCGTGCTGAACGCCAAGATGCGGCGTCCCGGCGTCTGCGGCGCGGCCGAGACACTGCTGGTCGACCGCGCCGGCGCGCCTACGAGCTTGAAGCCGCTGGTCGAGATGCTGATCGATGCCGGCTGCGAGGTGCGCGGCGACGACGCCGTGCAGCGCGCCGATGCCCGCGTGAAGCCGGCATCCGAAGAAGACTGGGACACCGAATATGAGGCTGCGATCATCGCGGCCCGCATCGTCGAGGGCGTGGATGAAGCGATCGCGCATATCCAACAGCACGGCTCCCGGCATACCGACGCGATCGTGACTGAGGATACGGCGGTTGCGGAGAAATTCCTCAACGAGGTCGACTCCGCGATCGTGCTCCACAACGCCTCGACCCAATTCGCCGACGGCGGCGAGTTCGGCTTCGGGGCGGAGATCGGAATTGCCACCGGCAAATTCCACGCCCGCGGGCCGGTCGGCGCCGAGCAACTGACAAGCTTCAAATATCGCATCCACGGCAGCGGACAGACGCGGCCGTGAACCCAAACTCGTGATCCCGTTGAAGCCAGCCCAGATCGCGTCGCCATCCGTCGCGCAGGCGCTTCCGTTTTACACCAACGGAATGCGCATCGGCCTGCTCGGCGGCTCCTTCAATCCGCCGCATGCCGCGCATCGCGCCATCAGCCAGTTCGCGCTCAAGCGGCTGCAGCTTGATCGCATCTGGTGGCTGCTCACGCCCGGCAACCCGCTCAAGAATCACGACGGCCTGCATGCGCTCGCCGAGCGCGCTGCAGCCGCACTGAAAGTGGCCGACGATCCTCGGATCGATGTGAGCTGTCTCGAAGCTGTCATCGGCACGCGCTACACTGTCGACACGATCATCCATCTGCGGCGCCGCGTCTCCGGCGTGCATTTTGTCTGGATCATGGGCGCCGATAACCTCGCGCAGTTCCACCGTTGGAAAGACTGGCGGCGCATCGCCTCCGATGTGCCGATTGCCGTGATCGATCGTCCGCCACAAAGTTTCCGCGCGCTCGCCGCGCCCGCCGCCCAGGCGCTCGCGCGCTACCGCGTGCCCGAGAATCAGGCGACCCGGCTGGCCGATCTGCGGGCGCCGGCCTGGGTCTTTCTTACCGGGATGAAATCCAATCTGTCGTCGACCGGCCTTCGGAACCCTGATGGGAGCTGGAGGACGGTCTAGCGCATGATCGTGTGGATCATGCCAAGTAAAGTGGGGCTTACTGGAATATTGAAACCCTTAACCCCACATGCGTAGTATAGGCGGCGGGCGCCGAGATTCGGCGTTCGCGATACAGTGAAAGGAATGGTCCCTGGCCACACCTGTATTGTCCAAGTCTGTTTTACCCAAGGTAGCTAACAAGGCAGCAAAACCTGCGCGTAAAACATCGACCCAAACTGCGGCCTTGAAGGCGCAAGGCGACGCCCACAAGACCCTGAATATGATCCTCTCCCGCCTCGACGATATGAAGGCGGAAGAAACGGTCACCATCGACCTTCGCGGCAAATCAGCATACTCCGACTACATGGTCATCACCTCGGGCCGAGCAAACCGGCACGTCGGTGCGATCGCGGAGAACGTCACGAAAGCCCTGAAGGAAAACGGCGTCGGCAAAATCCATGTCGAAGGCTTGCCCAATTGCGACTGGGTGCTGATCGATTCCGGCGATGTGATCGTGCACGTGTTCAGGCCCGAGGTACGCGAGTTCTACAATCTCGAGCGGTTGTGGACGCAAAGCCCGGTCGCGGCGGTCTAGGTCTCTGAGCCGATGCAAATCGGCCGATGCGCATGCTAACATGCGTTAATGCGATTACTCGTCATCGCAGTCGGCCGATTGAAGCAGGGCCCGGAGCGGCAACTGGCGGAGCGCTATCGCGAGCGCTTCGACGACGTCGGCCGCAAGCTCGGCTTCCGCGGCCTGGACGTTCATGAAATTTCGGAAAGCCGCGCGCGCGATGCCGCAACAAGGATGGCGGAGGAAGCGGCGGCGATCTTGGCGCTGATCCCGGAAAAGCATGTGCTCGTTGCGCTGGACGAACGCGGCGAGAACGTCGACAGCTCGGCATTTGCCGGGTATCTCGGGCGCTGGCGGGACCAATCGGTCGCCAACACTATTTTCGTCATCGGCGGCGCGGACGGACTTTCGCCTGATTTGCAGCGCAAGGCCAAGCTGCGCGTCGCATTCGGCGCAGCAACTTGGCCGCACCAGATGGTCCGCGTCATGCTTCTGGAACAGATTTATCGGGCGGCGACGATTTTGGCCGACCACCCCTATCATCGCGCGTGAACCGACAAGAGAAAGCGCTGAACAATCCGATGCCGTCGCTGCGCGACCTTCACCGTTATCCCAACACCGCGCGCCGACGCCGGTATCCGGCATCCTCGCTCCCCCTCCCGGTCGTGTTGTTGTCGGCGAGCCTTGCGACGGCCGCGATCGCGCAAACAGCGCCGCAGCCGCAGCAGACGGCGGCAACCGCGCCCTCGCCCGACGCCATCAAGCAGCGGGAGCAGGAACTTGAGGCCGCCCGCGAGCAGCAGCGAAAAGCGACCGAGCTGCAGGAGAAAATGAAGGCCGACATTGCCGCGATCGGCCAGGACCGCAGCAAGCTCAACCAGCAGATCATCGACATTGCAGGCCAGGTGCGCGGGGTCGAAGGTCGGATTGTCGATGCTGAGGCGCGGCTGCGCCCGCTCGACGGCCGCGAGCAGGAGATCCGCGCCTCGCTCGATTCACGCCGCGCCGAGATCATCGAGGTGCTGGCGGCGCTGCAGCGCGCCGGCCGGCGCACGCCGCCGGCCCTGCTGGTGCGGCCAGAAGACGCACTCCAGTCGCTGCGGACCGCGATGCTGCTCGGAGCGGTCGTACCCGAATTGAGGGGGCGCGCGGAAAAGCTGACCGCCGACCTCGGCGAGCTGGTTGCATTGCGCAAGACCATCGCCAGCGAGCGCGATGCAATGGCGCGCGACCGCGACAAGCTGAAGGAGGACCAGGTCCGGCTCGCGGCGCTTGTCGAGGAGCGGCAACGTCAGCAAAGCGCGGTCGAAAAGGACATGGAAGCGGAAGGCGCGCGCGCCATCGCCCTGTCCAAGCAGGTTGACAGCCTGCAGGGCCTGATCGCCAAGATGGAACAGGATGTAAAGAGCGCCGCGAAAGCGGCCGCCACCGCCAATCTGCAGGGAACGCCCGCCGCACCGAACGGCAAGCCCAATCTGGGCGCTTTGAAGGATTCGGCGCGGCTGAGCCCGGCGGTCGCCTTTGCCTCCGCCAAGGGGCTGTTCGCCTATCCCGTTAACGGTACCAGGATTCGTGATTTTGGCGGGTCCGACGGAGCTGGCGGCGTGCAAAAAGGCATTTCTTTGGCAGCCCTGCCCGGTGCCCAGGTCACAACCCCGTGTGACGGCTGGGTCGTCTATGCCGGCCCCTTCCGAAGCTACGGTCAACTCTTGATCCTCAACGCCGGGGGCGGGTATCATGTTTTGATCGCCGGGATGGAGCGTATTTCGGTAAACATCGGCCAGTTTGTACTTACGGGGGAGCCGGTCGCGACCATGGGGTCTACATCCCAGGTTGCGTCCATTTTCGCGACAAACGCGAGCCAACCCGTGCTCTATGTCGAGTTCCGTAAGGACGGCACTCCAATTGATCCAGGCCCATGGTGGGCCGCAAATGAAGGCGAAAAGGTTCGCGGATGATGCGCAAGACTTCTGTAATTCTCCTCAGCGCCGCATGCGGTGCAGCGTTGACGCTGTTCGTTACTCAACCGCGCGCCGTGCTGATGGGATCGAGCGCACGCGCCGCGACGTCGGACACCTACCGCCAGCTCAATCTGTTCGGCGACGTGTTCGAGCGCGTCCGCAGCGACTATGTCGAGAAGCCCGATGACAGCAAGCTCGTGGAAAGCGCCATCAGCGGCATGCTGGCCGGGCTTGATCCGCACTCGAGCTACATGGACGCCAAGAGCTTCCGCGACATGCAGGTGCAGACCCGCGGAGAGTTCGGCGGCCTCGGCATCGAGGTCACGATGGAAGACGGGCTGATCAAGGTCGTCTCCCCGATCGACGACACCCCCGCGTCGAAGGCCGGCATCATGGCCAACGACATCATCACCACGCTCGACGACGAGGCGGTGCAGGGCCTGACCCTGAACCAGGCTGTCGAGAAGATGCGCGGGCCGGTGAACACCAAGATCCGGCTGAAGATCATCCGCAAGGGCCAGGACAATCCGATCGAGGTCACGCTGGTGCGTGACAACATCCGAGTCCGCTCGGTGCGTGCGCGCGTCGAGGCCGACGATATCGCCTATATCCGCATCACCACCTTCAACGAGCAGACCACCGAAGGCTTGAAGAAGGAGATCGCCAATCTTCAGAACCAGATCGGCGACAAGCTGAAGGGCTACGTCATCGACCTCCGCAACAATCCCGGCGGTCTGCTGGAGGAAGCCGTGACGGTCTCCGACTCCTTCCTGGAGCGCGGCGAGATCGTCTCGACCCGCGGGCGCAACGCCGAGGAAACTCAGCGCCGGGCCGCCCACGCGGGCGACCTGACCAAGGGCAAGCCGGTGATCGTGCTGATCAACGGCGGCTCGGCCTCGGCCTCCGAAATCGTCGCCGGCGCGCTGCAGGACCACAAGCGCGCGACGCTGGTCGGCACCCGCTCCTTCGGCAAGGGGTCGGTGCAGACCATCATCCCGCTCGGCAGCGGCAATGGCGCGCTGCGGCTGACCACGGCGCGCTACTATACGCCGTCAGGCAAGTCGATCCAGGCCAAGGGCATCGTGCCCGATATCGAAGTGCTGCAGGACGTGCCGGACGAATTGAAGGCTCGTACCGACACCAAGGGTGAGGCCTCGCTGCGCGGCCATCTGAAATCCGACGGCGACGAGAAGACCGGCTCGCAGTCCTACGTGCCGCCGGACGCCAAGGACGACAAGGCGCTCAAGCTGGCCGACGACCTCCTGCATGGCATCAAGTCCACCGCCAGTTCAGCGCCGCCGCCCGCGAGCGGCGACAAGGCTGCGGTCGACAACAAGCCGGGCAGCAAGGCCGCGAACTGATCGGCCACCACGCATTCAGACAAAGGGCGGCCCTTTCGGCCGCCCTTTTCATTTGGAAGGTGTCGTAGCCCGGGTGAAGCGGAGTCCCCGTAGCCCGGGTGGAGCGCAGCGTAACCCGGGACCGCTGCTCAATGCGGGGGCGAAGTCCCCGGGTTGCGCTGCGCTCCACCCGGGCTACAGGGCCGACCTTCTCTGCAACCGGCTACCACGTGCTATCGTCGGTGCAGCTGATTCGGGGGGTTCATGGCAGAGGCGGCTGACGAGCTGAGCGCACCGCTCGGACAGGAAACCGTGGCCAAAAAGCGCCGGTTTCAGGTGCCGTTCACGGCCATGCAGGCGCTCGCGGTGGTGCTCGGCCTGATTCTGGTCGCCTTCGCCGGCGTCGCCTTGTTCAACGACGATCCACTCGGCGGCGAGCCGGTCGCCCATATCGCCTTGCGCAAGGTGCCGGTAGCAGAAGAAAAACCCGCGGCGGCCGGCCCTCCCGCCGAGCCTGCAGCGAAATCGCCGCCCAAGCCGGCCGCTGGCGAGGGCAGGACTGTTACGATCATCGATGGCTCAAGCGGCGCGCGGCATGACGTCGTGATCGGCGGCGACGCCGCCGACAAGGCCGAGTCCGACGCCGCACCTGGGCCGATGGCCGGCATTGACCAGCGCCTTCTGGAAAAATCGCGCTACGGCATGATCCCGGTGGTCGCCGACGGCTTGAAGCCGTTCACGGTCTATGCGGCCGATGCCGACCGCGCCAAGGCGGCGAAAATGCCTGTGGTGGCGATCGTGGTCGGTGGACTCGGCGTCGGGGCCGCCAAGACCACCGACGCCATCATGAAGCTGCCGCCGGCGGTAACGCTGGCCTTCACGCCCTATGGCGCCGATCCGACAAAGCTTGCCGAACGGGCGCGGGCGCAGCGCCACGAGATCCTGCTGCAGGTCCCGATGGAGCCGTTCGATTACCCGGACAATGATCCGGGCCCCCAGACCCTGCTCACGACCCTGAACGCGGAACAGAATCTCGATCGGCTCTATTGGCACTTCAGCCGCATCCAGGGCTATGCCGGCATCGCCAATTTCATGGGCGCCCGTTTCGTGGCGACCGACCCGGTGATGCAGCCGATCATGCGGGAAGCGGCCAAGCGCGGTTTGAGCTATTTCGACGACGGCGCCACCCCGCGCAGTGTCGCGGCCTCTCTCGCCGCCGGCCAGGCGCTGCCCTTTGCCAAAGCCGATTTCACCATCGATGCGGTTCCGACCTCGGTGGAGATCGACCGCGTGCTGGTCAAACTTGAGACGCTCGCCAAGGAACGCGGCGTCGCGGTCGGCGTGGCATCGGCGCTGCCGATTTCGATCGAGCGCCTTGCGGCCTGGACCAGGACGCTGGAAGCGCGCGGCATCCTGCTTGCGCCATTGACAACCGCGATGCTGAAATCAAAATCGAGCTAAGCGTTTTCGAGCGAAGTGGATGCCGGTCGCGTGAAGAAAATGCGTCAAAACAAGGATCTGGAGCTTCGGTTCTGATTCAATCAGAACCGAATATGCTCTAGAGCATCACCCTGATGGCGCGACTTCGGACTTCCGGACCCGCCCGTCTTTCAGATCACGATCCGCGAGGATGCATCGGGTCATGGTCTCGTCTTTTTGTTGGCGCGTGATCGTTTCGGAGAATTGATTGCCATTGTTTCCCGATCACGCTCTGGGAGTCCTGGTCGAATGACGCGTTACGAGGAGCTGCCTTACCGGACCTGCGTCGGCGTGATGCTGCTTAACCGAAACGGGCTGGTGTTTATCGGACGCCGCGCCGGCGGCATCGAGCATGTCGACGACACTCACATCTGGCAGATGCCGCAAGGCGGCGTGGACCCCGGCGAAGACACCTGGGAAGCCGCCAAGCGCGAGCTCTACGAGGAGACCAGCGTCCGCTCGGTCGAGAAGCTCGGCGAAGTCGGCGACTGGCTGATCTACGATATTCCGCGCACGGTGGCGGGCCGCGCCTGGAAAGGCCGTTATCGCGGCCAGCGCCAGAAATGGTTCGCGGTGCGCTTCACCGGCAAGGACAATGAGATCGACGTGGAGCATCCCGGCGGCGGAGGCCACAAAGCCGAGTTCTCGAACTGGCGGTGGGAGCCGATGCAGAATCTTCCCGAATTGATTGTGCCGTTCAAGCGGCCGGTTTACGAACGTGTGGTGCAGGAATTTTCCAGGCTTGCGGGCCGATAGGAATGTCCGAGCAGAAGCTATACCGCCCCAATGTCGGGATCGCGCTGTTCAACACGTCCGGCAGCGTGCTGATCGGCCACAGATTCAGGGACGATGGTCCGGAAATCATCCTTCCCGGTCTCGAGTGGCAGATGCCGCAGGGCGGCATCGATGCAGGCGAAGAACCGCGCCAGGCGGTCATTCGCGAACTCTGGGAGGAGACCGGCGCCGTCTCCGCCGACTATCTCGGCGAGACCGACTGGGTCACTTACGAATTCCCTCCTTACAACGGGCCACCGCATCGTCTCGGCAAATTCCACGGACAACGGCAAAAATGGTTCGCGCTGCGATTCACCGGGCGCGACGAGGAGATCGACCCGCTGACACCGCGCAACGAACAGCCGGCCGAATTCGATGCCTGGCGCTGGGAGCGGCTCGAAAACGTCGCCGATCTCGTCGTGCCGTTCCGCCGCGAAGTGTACCGACATGTCGCCCGCAGCTTCGCCGCCTTTGCGCAAGCGCGCTGAAGCCGGATTGCAGAACGCGGTGAACGCTCTACTCCGATAGCGGCAGCTCGGCGACATCGAGGATGCTGCCCATGCCGTGCCGCAAACGGAGCATGGCGCTGTCTTCGCTCGCGAGGCCGAACGCCAGCATCGAGCGTCCGGTCACGGCATAGACGTGGCCGAACGGAAAAGTCGGCAGTTGCCCTTCCGGCTGGTTGGTGTCGATCAGCCCCTGCCAATGGTGTCCGTCCGGGACCTGCGGCAGCGTAAAATTCACCACGTCATAATGGGCGTTATAGATCAACAGCAGGGTCGCGTCCGATCCGCGACGCTTGATGCCGGTCTCCTGGGCGCGACCATCAAGCAGCATCCCGAAGCAGCGCACATTGCCGTCCTGCCACTGCTCGACGGTCATCTCCTCGCCCGACGGGGCGAGCCAGGTCACGTCCTTGACGTCAAGCTCTTCATTGTGGGTGCCGACAAGGAAGCGGCTCCGATAAAGGATCGGAAACGCCTTGCGCATCGCGATCAGCTTTCGCGTGAATTCGCGCAAGGCGCGCCCTTCGGGCGATATCTTCATCCAATCGAGCCAGGCGGTCTCGTTGTCCTGCGCATAGGCGTTGTTGTTGCCTTTCTGGCTGTGACCGAATTCATCGCCAGCGAGCAGCATCGGCGTGCCGTGCGACACGATCATCGTGGCAAGGAAATTGCGCTTCTGCCGCTCGCGCAACGCGACAATCTCCGCATCCTGTGTCGGACCTTCGACGCCGTGATTCCACGAGTAATTGTTGGAATGGCCGTCCCGGTTGTTCTCGCCATTGGCCTCGTTGTGCTTCTCGTTGTAGGAGACGAGATCGTTGAGGGTGAAGCCGTCATGGGCGGTGACGAAGTTGACGCTCGCCCACGGTTTGCGGCCGCGCTTGTTGAACAGGTCTCCCGAGCCGGTAATGCGCTTGACGAAATCAGCGACCTGCCCGGCATCCCCCTTCCAGAAGCTTCGCACCGTATCGCGAAATTTGTCGTTCCATTCCGCCCAGCCCGGCGCGAACTGACCGACCTGGTAGCCGCCCGGGCCGATGTCCCATGGCTCCGCAATCAGCTTGACGTTGGAGAGCACCGGGTCCTGCCGACAGGCATCGAGGAAGCTGCCGCCCTCATCGAAGCCGTAGGGTTCGCGCGCGAGAATAGTGGCAAGATCGAAACGGAAGCCGTCGACGCGCATCTCCGTTGCCCAGTAACGCAAGGAGTCGGCGACCATCTGCAGCACGCGCTGGTGCGACAGGTTGACGGTGTTTCCGGTGCCGGTATCGTTGATATAGTAGCGCTTCTGGTCGGGCAGCAGCCGATAGTAGCTCGCATTGTCGATGCCCTTGAAGGATAGCGTCGGCCCGAGCTCGTTGCCTTCCGCCGTGTGGTTGTAAACCACGTCGAGGATCACCTCGATGCCGTGGGCATGGAACTGGTTGATCATCTCCTTGAACTCGGTCGCCAAGCCGGTCCGCAGATAGCGCGGATCCGGTGCGAAGAAGGCGAGCGAGTTGTAGCCCCAATAATTGCGCAGGCCTTTGTCGACCAGATAGCTGTCGTCGACGAAAGCGTGGATCGGCAACAGCTCTGCGCTGGTGACGCCGAGCGAGCGCAGATACGCTGATACGTTCGGGCAGGCGAGGCCCGCGAACGTACCGCGATCGGCCTCCGGCACCAGTGGATGCAGCTTGGTGAAGCCCTTCACATGCATCTCGTAGATGATGGTGCGCTCCCACGGTGTCGCGGGCTTGCGGTCACGGCCCCATGTAAAAGCGGGATCGATCACCCGGCACTTCTGCACCAGATGAACATTGTCGCGGTCATCAAACGACTTGTCCTTGTCGGGATCGCCGATCTTGTAGCCGAACAGCTCGGGACCCCATTGCAACTGCCCGACCAATTGCCGGGCGTAGGGGTCGATCACCAGCTTGTTGGGATTGAAGCGATGGCCTGCGTCCGGTTCATAGGGACCATGGACGCGATAGGCATAAACCAATCCTGGACGCCCGGTCGGCAGGTAGCCATGCCAGACTTCGTCGGTATATTCGGGAAGCTCGATCCGCTCGACCTCGGTCTGGCCGGCGTCATCGAACAGACACAGCTCCACTTTGGTGGCGTGCGCTGAAAACAGCGCGAAGTTGACGCCGAGACCGTCCCAGGTGGCACCCAAGGGAAACGGCCTGCCTTCGCGAACGGCCGAGCGCCGCAGCAACTGCGCCGCCTGCGCGAGCTCACGACCTGCGGCTGATTTATCCATTGGAGAGGCTGCCCTTCAGTTTGATGAACGCCTGCGCCTCACCATCGTTCCCCTGGTCGGCGCTGCGCCTTCGGGGCGACTCTACACCTAGCCGAGCGGCCCTGCATCGCGGCAAAAAAATCCCGTCTCGCCCTGTTGGAGCGCAATTCTACGTTTTTAGTTCGATTTGCCCCCGGGGCCGGTTCCGAGGCCCCCGGTCCTGTGACATCATGGAGGAGATCAATCCTGTCGGCCTAGGCGGACAACCGAGGCCTCGGGGAAGGCCGCTTAGAGTAGGATCCGGAAAAAATCGATACCGCTTTCCGAAAACGACCATGCTCAAACAAGGACGATAGAACGCAGTTGATCCATCAAGGGGAGAGGAGGAAACGTCATGGCCGCGAAAGACGTGAAGTTCTCAACCGAAGCCCGTGAGCGCATGCTGCGTGGCGTAGATCTGCTGGCGAATGCAGTCAAAGTGACGCTCGGGCCGAAGGGCCGCAACGTCGTGCTGGAAAAATCCTTCGGGGCACCGCGCATCACCAAGGATGGCGTCACCGTCGCCAAGGAAATCGAGCTTGAGGACAGGTTCGAGAACATGGGCGCGCAGATGGTGCGGGAAGTCGCGTCCAAAACCAGCGACATCGCGGGTGACGGCACCACCACCGCGACTGTGCTCGCACAGGCGATCGTCAGGGAGGGCGCCAAGTCGGTCGCCGCCGGCATGAACCCAATGGACCTGAAGCGCGGCATCGACCTCGCGGTCGAAGCGATCGTCGCCGACCTCAAGGCCCATGCCAGGAAGATCACCTCCAACGATGAGATCGCCCAGGTCGGCACCATCTCCGCCAACGGAGACGGCGAGATCGGCCGCTTCCTTGCCGATGCCATGCAGAAGGTCGGCAATGAGGGCGTGATCACGGTCGAGGAGGCAAAGAGCCTCAACACCGAGCTGGAAGTGGTCGAGGGCATGCAGTTCGACCGCGGTTATGTTTCGCCCTATTTCGTCACCAATGCCGAGAAGATGAAGGTCGAGCTCGAAGAGCCCTATATCCTGACTCACGAGCAGAAGCTGACCACGTTGCAATCGATGTTGCCGCTGCTGGAAGCGGTGGTGCAATCCGGCAAGCCGCTGCTCATTATCGCCGAAGACATCGAGGGCGAGGCGCTGGCGACGCTCGTCGTCAACAAGCTGCGCGGCGGCTTGAAGGTCGCCGCGGTGAAGGCGCCGGGTTTCGGCGATCGCCGCAAAGCGATGCTCGAGGATATCGCCATCCTCACCGGCGGCACCGCGATTTCGGAGGATCTCGGCATCAAGCTCGAGAATGTCACGTTGAACATGCTCGGCCGCGCCAAGAGGGTCGCCATCGAGAAGGAGAGTACGACCATCGTCGATGGCTCCGGCGCCAAGAAGGACATCGAAGCGCGCGCCGCCCAGATCAAGGTGCAGATCGAGGAAACGACCTCCGACTATGATCGCGAGAAGTTGGAGGAGCGGCTTGCCAAGCTCGCCGGCGGCGTCGCCGTGATCCGGGTCGGCGGCGCGACCGAGATCGAGGTGAAGGAACGCAAGGACAGAGTCGAGGACGCATTGCACGCCACCCGCGCGGCGGTCGAGGAAGGCATCCTTCCCGGCGGCGGCGTGGCGCTGCTGCGCGCCGTGAAAGCGCTGGACAGGATCAAGACTACCAATGCCGACCAGAAGGCCGGCGTCGAAATCGTGCGTCGCGCCTTACAGATACCGGCGCGCCAGATCGTCGAGAACGCCGGCGAGGACGGTTCGCTGGTGGTCGGCAAGCTCCTTGAGCGCGGCGACTATAATTGGGGCTTCAACGCCGCGACCGGCGAGTACGAGGACCTGGCCCGCGCCGGCGTGATCGATCCGGCGAAGGTGGTTCGCACCGCATTGCAGGACGCAGCATCGGTTGCCTCGCTGCTGATCACGACGGAAGCGTTGGTAGCCGACAAGCCGAAGAAATCCGAGTCCACGACGCCGCCGATGGACTTCTAGACTAGAGCAATCGCCGATCAGGTCGAAGGTAGCCCCCCGGGTGAAGCTGCGCTCCCTCTCCCGCTTGCGGGGCGCTTGCGGGGGAGGGCTGGGGTGGGGGTGCCTCCGCATTGGGGCTTCCCCGAGTGGAGAGAACCCTCACCCGGCGCTAGGCGCCGACCTCTCCCGCAAGCGGGCGAGGTGAAGATTCAGCCTGACAGGACGAAGCGCCGTTAAGGCGAGGCAATGCTTAATTCGGCGATCGGGAAACTCTCGCCCGCCACGATGTGACGGACGCCGGGTCGTTCAGGATTTTTGTTCGGCCCCGGCGCTGTGCACCGGGGCCTAGTGCATAGCCGTCGCGTTGAGGATGTGCTCGATGCTCTTGAAGTGGTCGAGCCGCTCGATCTCGCGGTCGAGCTCCGAGCCCTGCTTCTCTTTGAGATTCTCTTCCATCTCGGCGATGGTTTCCCGGAACTGGGCGCGATCGACTTCCTGGATCGACGTCGCGACGTCAGCGAGCACGGTCAGGCGATTGTCGGAGATCTCGGCCAGACCGCCGAGCACCACCATCTTCTGATGCGTGCCGCCGGTCGTGATCGTCAGGATGCCCGGACGGACCGCCGCGACCACCGGTGCGTGACCGGCGAGCACGCCGAAATCACCTTCCACGCCGGGGACATCGACCTGATCGACCTCGCCGGAGAAAGCGAGCGCTTCGGGGGAGACGAGATCGAAGTGGAAGGTGGCCATGGAGGAGCCCGTGGTTCAGATTGACATCAGAAGATGAGAGGCGAATAGCGAATGGCGAGTAGCGAATGGCACTCGTCAATGTTTTCTACTCGCCACTCCCTATTTCGCTATTCGCTAGCTTAAGCTGCTTCGGCAGCCAGCTTCTTGCCCTTCTCGACCGCCTCTTCGATGGTGCCGACCATGTAGAAGGCAGCCTCCGGCAGGTGGTCGTACTTGCCTTCGCACAGGCCGCGGAAGCCCTTGATGGTGTCGGCGAGCTCGACGAACTTGCCCGGCGAACCAGTGAAGACTTCGGCGACATGGAAGGGCTGCGACAGGAAACGCTCGATCTTGCGGGCGCGGGCCACCGTCAGCTTGTCCTCTTCCGAAAGCTCGTCCATGCCGAGGATGGCGATGATGTCCTGCAGCGACTTATAACGCTGCAGCACCTGCTGCACCATGCGCGCGGTGTTGTAATGCTCCTCGCCGACGACCAGCGGCGACAGCATGCGCGAGGTCGAGTCGAGCGGGTCCACCGCCGGATAGATGCCCTTTTCCGAGATCGCGCGCGACAGCACGGTGGTGGCGTCCAAGTGGGCGAACGAGGTTGCCGGCGCCGGGTCGGTCAAGTCGTCGGCCGGCACGTAGATCGCCTGCACCGAAGTGATCGAGCCCTTCTGGGTGGTGGTGATACGCTCCTGCAGCGCGCCCATGTCGGTCGCAAGCGTCGGCTGGTAACCCACCGCCGACGGGATGCGGCCGAGCAGCGCCGACACTTCGGAGCCGGCCTGCGTGAAGCGGAAGATGTTGTCGACGAAGAACAGCACGTCCTGACCCTGGTCGCGGAAGTGTTCGGCCACGGTAAGGCCGGTGAGGCCGACGCGCGCGCGTGCGCCTGGCGGTTCGTTCATCTGGCCGAACACCAGCGCGCATTTCGACTGCACGCTCGGATCGGGATTGCGCGGGTCCGCGTTGACCTTGGACTCGATGAACTCGTGATAGAGGTCGTTGCCTTCGCGCGTGCGCTCGCCGACGCCCGCGAACACCGAGTAACCGCCGTGCGCCTTCGCGACGTTATTGATCAGTTCCTGAATCAGCACCGTCTTGCCGACGCCGGCGCCGCCGAACAGGCCGATCTTGCCGCCCTTGGCGTAAGGCGCGAGCAAATCGACGACCTTGATGCCGGTGACGAGAATCTCCGCCTCGGTGGACTGGTCGGTATAGGTCGGCGCTTCCTGGTGGATCGCGCGCAGGCCTTCGGCCTTGATCGGACCGGCCTCGTCGATCGGCTCGCCGATGACATTGATGATGCGGCCGAGCGTGCCGACGCCGACCGGCACCCGGATCGGCTCGCCGGTATCGGTGACTTCCTGGCCGCGCACCAGACCTTCGGTCACATCCATCGCGATCGTGCGCACAGTGGACTCGCCGAGATGCTGGGCAACTTCGAGCACCAGGCGGATGTTGCCGTTCTTGGTTTCCAGCGAATTGAGAATGGCCGGCAGGTGGCCCTCGAACTGCACGTCGACGACGGCGCCCATGACCTGGGTGACGCGACCGATCTGGTTAGCTGCTGTAGCCATGAATAGCTCTCCTTCGAAATTCTGGACTTGAACGACCGTCGTTTGGTTCGTGCGTCAGACCGCCTCGGCGCCGGAGATGATCTCGATCAGCTCCTTGGTGATCTGGGCTTGACGGGTTCGGTTATAGGTCTGGGTTTGCTTGCGGATCATTTCACCGGCGTTGCGGGTGGCGTTGTCCATCGAACTCATCTGCGCGCCATAGAAAGAGGCGTTGTTTTCCAGCAGCGCGCGGAAGATCTGCACCGCTACATTGCGCGGCAACAGGCCGGAGAGGAGTTCGTCCTCCTCCGGCTCGTATTCGTAGGACGTCGACGGCGCGTTCGCCGCCTTTTCTTCCACGGCCAGCGGAATGATCTGCTGCGCGGTCGGGATTTGGGCAATCACCGACTTGAACTGCGCGTAGAACAACGTGCAGACATCGAACTCGCCGGCATCAAAGCGCGCCAGCACTTTCTTGGCGATATCCTCGGCGTTAACGAAGCCGAGCTGACGAACGCTGCGCAGATCGAGATGCTCGACGATCTGCTTGTCGAACAGGCGGCGAAGCTGCTCATAGCCTTTGCGGCCGACGCAGAAGAATTTCACTTCCTTGCCCTGCCCGGTCAGCGCCAGTGCGCGCTCGCGCGCCAGACGTACGATCGACGAATTGAAGGCGCCGGACAGGCCGCGCTCGCCGGTACAAACCAGCAGCAGATGCACCTGATCCTTGCCGGTACCGGCCAGCAGCGCCGGCGCGCCGGGCGAGCCCGCAGCGGCGCTGGCGATATTGGAGATCACCGCACTCATCTTGTCGGCATAGGGCCGCGCCGCCTCGGCTGCGGTCTGGGCTCGGCGCAATCTGGACGCCGCCACCATCTGCATCGCCTTGGTGATCTTCTGCGTCGCCTTGGTCGAGGCGATGCGAACCCGCATGTCTTTAAGTGACGCCATTCTTCGTTCACCCCGACGGTTCGATCCCTTGGATCAAGCCGTTAGCCTATCCCTGTCGTCATGCCCGGGCTTGCCCCGGGCATCCACGTCTTCGTCCTGCACGCGGTAACGCGTGGATGGCCGGGACAAGCCCGGCAATGACGGCTTTCTTATGCGAAAGTCTTGGCGAAACCTTCGACCACGGCCTTCAGCTTGGCGGCAACGTCGTCGTTGAGATCGCGGCTGTCGCGGATGGCGTCGAGGAGGTCGGCGTTCTTGCCGCGCAGCAGCGACAGCAGGCCGTCCTCGAAGGCGCGCACCTTGTTGATCGGCAGCGGATCGAGATAGCCGTTGGTGCCGGCCCAGATCACGCAGACCTGCTCTTCCATCTTCAACGGCGAGAACTGCGGCTGCTTCAACAGCTCGGTCAGGCGCGAGCCGCGATTGAGCAGGCGCTGGGTCGAAGCGTCGAGGTCGGAGCCGAACTGCGCGAACGCCGCCATTTCACGGTACTGCGCGAGCTCGCCCTTGATCTTGCCGGCGACCTTCTTCATCGCCTTGGTCTGCGCCGACGATCCGACGCGCGACACCGACAGACCGACGTTCACCGCCGGGCGGATGCCCTGGAAGAACAGGTCGGTTTCCAGGAAGATCTGGCCGTCGGTAATCGAGATCACGTTGGTCGGGATGTAGGCCGACACGTCGTTGGCCTGGGTTTCGATCACCGGCAACGCGGTCAGCGAGCCCAAGCCATGCTCCTTGTTGAGCTTGGCGGCGCGCTCGAGCAGGCGGGAGTGCAGATAGAACACGTCGCCCGGATAGGCTTCGCGGCCCGGCGGGCGGCGCAGCAGCAGCGACATCTGGCGATAGGCGACGGCCTGCTTCGACAAGTCGTCATAGATGATGACCGCGTGCATGCCGTTGTCGCGGAAATATTCGCCCATCGTGCAGCCGGTGAACGGCGCGATGTACTGCATCGGCGCCGGGTCCGATGCAGTGGCCGCAACCACGATCGAATATTCCAGCGCGCCCTGCTCTTCGAGCACCTTCACGAACTGCGCGACGGTGGAACGCTTCTGGCCGACCGCGACGTAGACGCAATACAGCTTGATGCTCTCGTCCGGCTGGGCGTTGAGCGGCTTCTGATTGAGGATGGTATCGAGCGCGATCGCGGTCTTGCCGGTCTGGCGGTCGCCGATGATCAGCTCGCGCTGGCCGCGGCCGATCGGGATCAGCGCATCGATCGCCTTCAGGCCGGTCGCCATCGGCTCGTTCACCGACTTGCGCGGAATGATGCCCGGCGCCTTCACGTCAACGCGCATGCGCTTGTCAGCCTGGATCGGACCCTTGCCGTCGATCGGGTTGCCGAGCGCGTCGACGACGCGGCCGAGCAGGCCTTTGCCGACCGGCGTGTCGACGATGGCGCGGGTGCGCTTGACGGTCTGGCCTTCCTTGATCTCGCGGTCGGCGCCGAAGATCACGATGCCGACGTTGTCGTTTTCGAGGTTCAGCGCCATACCGCGGGTGCCGTTCTCGAACTCGACCATTTCACCGGCCTGGACGTTGTCCAGCCCATAGACGCGGGCGATGCCGTCACCGACCGACAGCACCTGGCCAACTTCGGTGACCTCGGCCTCCTGGCCGAAATTCTTGATCTGGTCCTTGAGGATCGCGGAAATTTCCGCGGCGCGGATGTCCATCAGCCTGCCTCTTTCATCGCGTGCTTGATCGAATTGAGTTTGGTGCGAAGCGAACTATCCACCATGCGACTGCCGACCTTGACCACAAGGCCGCCGATGATGGAGGGATCGATCTTCACGTTGAGCGCGACGTCCTTGCCCGTCACCGACTTCAGTGCGGCCTTCAGCGCGTCGAGATTCTTGTCAGTGAGCGCTTCCGCGACAGTGACCTCGGCGGTCGCCTCGCCCTTGAACTTCGCCACCAGCGCGTTGTAGGCGCGAATCACGTCCGCGACCGCAAACAAGCGGCGATTGGCGGTGAGCACTTTCAGGAACTTGGCGGTGGTGCCGGAAATGCCGGCCTTGTCGAGCACCGCCGAGACCGCCCTCAGCTGCGCATCGGCGGAAAACACCGGGCTGCGGACGAGGCGCTTCAGATCGGCGCTTTCATTCAGAAGGACATCGAATCTATCGAGGTCGGACTTCACGGCATCGACGGACTTTTCGTCGCGAGCCAGTTCAAACAAAGCGGTCGCATAACGACCGGCAACTCCCGAAACGGACGGATCTTCAGCAGCCACAGACGTGCTCTTTTTAGCTGTCAAATTCGCAAGGGAAAAACCGTCGCCGCTGGAGCGGCGCCTAGCGATCCAAGCCCTTGGAATTCAAGCGGGACTTCGATTTTCGACCGACACGCGGAGTGCCGGGATCGTTAAAATCGCGGCTTTGCTAGCATGGCAGGCGCGCAGGTGCAACACGACGTCACATGTAGGTGATGCCATGTCGCACGGCTGCAACGAAGCGCCGCGAGAGCCTCGCCGAGTGAAATTCTGCGCGCAGGAATTTTGACCTTCCGACCGGAAGGCTGCCGATCGTTCCATTGGCAAACGCAAGCCGACCTGGAGTTCCCGCGACGGAACAAAACGGCGGCATGCTCTCCATTTCGTGATTACTTGCTGAAATCTTACTGAAACGTGAAACTACAGTATTCGCAAGTATTCAGTAGGTTAATAAATGGTTAAACCCGAAGACCAGTGGGAGGTGTCAGACAGGGCATTGGCAGTAACAAGATATTTCAGCCTGATACATTCTGAATTTACTGCCAAATTCATGCCTCATTGCGAAATCACACGGCCTCTCGTCAACGAGGGACGGGGGTTCCACTTGCCGCATGTGTGGCAATACTGCTTGAGGGTCTTGAATGCTGAAATACAAGAAGTCGACACGGGGCAACGCAACCCGGTCGTCGCGCGCGGCGCTGGCTGTCGTCGCCGCAACATTCCTGGTTGGTGGCGGCGTCAGCGAAGCGTCGGCTAAATCCCGGCACCACCATCATCGCTATCACCACCATCATCACCATGCCCGCGCCGCGACCGAAGGCGCGTCCTTGCGCGATGCCAATGCGGCGCTTATGCCCAGCACCGGCGGGCGCAGCTTCTCGGGCGTTGCGTCCTTTTACGGCAACGAATCCGGCAGCCGCACCGCGTCCGGTCAGCGCTTCAACCAGAACGCCATGACCGCCGCCCACCGCAGCCTGCCGTTTGGCACCAAGCTGCGCGTGACCCATGGCGGCCGCAGCGTCATCGTCACCATCAATGACCGTGGCCCGTTCATCCGCGGCCGCGTGCTCGATCTCTCCACGGGCGCCGCCCGTGCCATCGGCCTGACCGGTTCCGGCGTCGGCCGCGTCACCGCCGAGGTCGTCTCTTAAAGGCGTCCCTTCAGGCACCGTTTCCGACCAGTTTCGGTAAGCGTAGCGTAGAGTAGCGGCCGCGGAACCTTCCGTGGGCCGATCAGAGCCTGCCGTCAGAAATGACGGCAGGCTTTTTCATGCTCCTCCGTCGTCGCGGCTCGCAATGACGGCTCTGGGACGAACTTCACAAAAAGCTCTGCGGATCGACGTCGACCTCGAGCTTGAGGTTACCCGTGGTCTTCGGCCCGGCCACCAGCCATTCGCGCAAGTATTGCGACAGATCGACCGAGCGCAGCGACTTCACCAGCAGGCGGAAGCGATAGCGGCCCTTGATGACCGCAAGCGGCGCCTCGGCCGGGCCGAGCACCTGGATACGCTCATCAAGCGGCGCGACCGAGGCCAGCTTGCGCGCAAAGCCCTCCGCGGTGGGCCGGTCACCCGCCGAGATGATCAGGCTCGCCAATCGCCCGAACGGCGGATAGCCGGTGCGCTCGCGCGACTCGATCTCGCTGGCGTAGAACGCCTCACGGTCGTTGGCGACCAGCGCCTTCATCACGGGATGTTCGGGCTGATGGGTCTGCAGGTATCCGACGCCGCGGCCCTGGTCGCGGCCGGCGCGCCCGATCACCTGGTTCAAGAGCTGGAACGTGCGCTCGGCGGCGCGCGGATCGCCATTGCCGAGGCCGAGATCGGCGTCGACGACGCCGACCAGGTTGAGGCGCGGGAAGTTGTGGCCTTTCGCCACAAGCTGCGTGCCGATAATAATGTCGACACGGCCCTCCGCGATCTCGTTGAGCTCGCTGCGCATGGTCTCGATCGAGGTGATGAGGTCGCTGGAGAGCACCATGGTGCGCGCGCCGGGAAACAGCGCCGCGGCCTCTTCCTGCAGCCGCTCGACGCCGGGACCGACCGCGATCAGCGATTCCTCCGCCGCGCAATGCGGGCAGATGTTCGGGCGCGGCATCGAGAAGCCGCAGTGATGGCAAACCAGACGCTGGCGGAAGCGGTGATCGACCAGCCACGCGTCGCAGATGGTGCAGGCAAAACGGTGTCCGCAGGCGCGGCACAGGGTCAGCGGCGCATAACCGCGGCGATTGAGGAACAACAGCGCCTGCTCGCGCCGTTCCACCGCGTAGCGGATCTGCTCGGCGAGCCGCGGCGAGATGAAGCGGCCACGCGCAGGCGGCTCGCGCCGCAGGTCAATGGCCTCGATCTGCGGCATGTGCTGACCGCCGAAACGCGAGGGCAGCGCGATGCGCTGATAGCGTCCCTTGCGCGCATTGACCTCGCTCTCGATCGACGGCGTGGCGGAGGCCAGCACGATCGGGATTTTGGCGATGTGCGCGCGCACTACGGCCATGTCGCGGGCATGGTAATGCGCGCCGTCGTCCTGCTTGTAGGCCTGGTCGTGCTCCTCATCGACGATGATGAGTCCGAGATCGGCATAGGGCAGGAACAGCGCCGAGCGCGCACCGACCACCACCGGCGCCTCGCCGCCCGAGATCGCCGCCCAATTGCGGGCGCGGGTGCGCGGCGACAGCTCGGAATGCCATTCCAGCGGACGCACGCCAAAGCGCTGCGCGAAGCGATCGAGGAACTGGCCGGTCAGCGCGATCTCCGGCATCAAGATCAACGACTGCCTGTTACGACGGATGTTTTCGGCGATTGCCTCGAAATAGACCTCGGTCTTGCCGGATCCCGTGACGCCATCGAGCAGGGCCACATGAAAACTGCCGCTTGCGGCCAGCGTCCGCATCGCATCGACGGCAGCGCGTTGCTGGTGCGAGAATTCGGGCTGGGCGTAGTCCGGATCGGGCGCGGGCGGCGCTGCCGGCGGCGGCATCGCCTCGATCGCCAGCGTACCCTCGTCGACGAGGCCGTCGATCACACCACTGCTCACGCCGGCCTCTTTCGCTGCTTCCGTCTTGCCATGCAACAGGCGGTCTTCGAGCACCTCGATCACCCGCCGCCGTGCCGGCGTCATTCGCCGCGGCGGCTCTCCGACCAGGCGCACGCCCAGACGCATCCGCTCCGGGCCGAGATTTTCGCCCATGCGCAGCGTCATCCGCAGCACCATGCCGCGGGCGGACAGCGTGTAGTTCGCAACCCAATCGACGAGCGCGCGCAGCTCCGGTTTCAGCGGCGGAACGTCGAGCTTCTCGCTGACATCCTTCAGCCGGTTATGCAGCCGCGGATCGGGCTTTGCGTTTTCCGCCCACACCACCGCCATCACTTCGCGCGGACCGAGCGGTACCGCGACGACATCGCCGGCCTTCAAATCCATGCCGCGGGGCACGCGATAGGAAT
This sequence comes from Bradyrhizobium sp. Ai1a-2, assembly GCF_000426245.1. Classification (GTDB taxonomy): domain Bacteria; phylum Pseudomonadota; class Alphaproteobacteria; order Rhizobiales; family Xanthobacteraceae; genus Bradyrhizobium. The sequence goes on from NZ_AUEZ01000026.1 coordinate 69,885, forward strand.
AGGTCTGGTCGAGCGCGACCGGGACCAGCACATCGACCATGGAGGTCGGCGTGAAAGAGGGAGCGTGGCTGCGCGCGGTGTCCATTCGGGGAATCAAGAGTTCCGGTGGCTCGGAGGTTAGAGCGGTCGTCGCAAGTTAGCGAACGGTAAACGAAAGCGATGCGATATAATGGCTTAAACCATCGCCTCCAAGGCTAGTCCGTCAAGACAGGTCCATAAGACAGGTCCATGGCCAAAGCACTTCCCGCCGTTCCCTTGATCGAACTCGACTGCGCCGACAAAACCATCGCGCAGGAGATGGCGCACTGGCTATCGCATCTGCGCGCCGAACGGCGATTGTCACCGAAAACGCTGGAGGCCTATGCCCGCGACGTCCGGCAATGCCTCGCTTTTCTCGCCCAGCACTGGGGCACGCAGGTGACGCTGCAGGGGTTTGCGGCGCTGGAGGCCAGCGATATCAGGGCGTTCATGGCGATGCGCCGCGCTGACGATGTCGCCGGCCGTTCGCTGATGCGGGCCTTGGCGGGCCTGCGCTCGTTCGGCCGATTCCTCGAACGCGAGGGCAAGGGCAAGGTCGGCGCGCTCTCCGCGATTCGCGCGCCCAAGGTTGCAAAGAGCCTGCCGAAGCCCATCCATGTGGCGGCGGCAAAACGCTTTGCCGACGCCGACGAGCGCGCCGGCGAGGCCCGGGAGACCTGGGTGCTGGTGCGCGACGCCGCCGTGATGGCACTGCTGTATGGCTCGGGCCTGCGCATCTCCGAGGCGCTCGGCTTGAAACGTCGCGACGTGCCGAAGCCCGGCACAGGCGACGTGCTGGTCGTGACCGGCAAGGGCAACAAGACCCGCATGGTGCCGGTGCTGCAAAACGTGTTACAGCTCATTGCCGACTACGCGGCGATCTGCCCGCATCCGCTACCGCCCGCAGGGCCGATGTTCGTCGGCGCGCGCGGCGGGCCCTTGAGCCCGCGCATCATCCAGCTTGCCATGGAGCGGCTACGCGGCGCGCTCGGCCTGCCCGACAGTGCCACCCCGCATGCACTCCGGCATTCGTTCGCAACACATCTGCTCAGCCGCGGCGGCGATTTGCGCGCGATCCAGGAATTGCTCGGCCACGCCTCGCTGTCGACCACGCAGATCTATACCGGTATCGATTCGGAGCGGCTGCTTGAGGTCTATCGCTCCGCGCATCCGCGGAGCTAATTCCGCTTCCGTCTTGACGCGTTTTCCTCATGCGAGGGGCGATGCTGTGTTCATCCTGACACGCTCGCGTCACATCCGCTTGGCACTTGCGTAAGCGTTGTCGTTTCGGCAATCGTGACGGCGGGACCTATCGGAGAGGGGAATCATGAGCGCACACGAAAGTATGGAGCATGCGGAACACGCCGAGCATGCTTCCGGCTCGAACAAGAAGATCGCGCTGTTGATTGCCGTGATCGCGCTGTTCCTGGCGCTCTCGGAGACCCTCGGCAAGGGGGCGCAGACCGAATCGATCAGCAAGAACGTCGAAGCGTCGAACCTGTGGGCGTTCTTCCAGGCCAAGAGCATCCGCCGCACCGCGGTGCAGACGGCCGCCGAGCAGGGCAAGCTGACCCTTGCCACCGCGACAGACGACGCCGCCAGGGCGGCCATTCAGAAGCAGATCGAGGATTGGCAGAAGACGGCGGCGCGCTATCGCTCCGAGCCCGAAACCGGCGAAGGCACCGAGCAACTCGCCGCGCGCGCCAAACATGCCGAGCATGAGCGCGACGAGGCAACGGCAAAATACCACCACTTCGAGATCGCCTCGGCGGCCTTCCAGATCGCGATCGTGCTGGCGTCGGCGACCATCATCACCGGCATCCTCGCGCTGGCCTGGGTCTCAGGCCTGCTGACGCTCGCGGGAATCGTCGTGACCGCGTTCGGCCTGTACGCGCCGCATGTGCTGCACCTGCATTGATTTGATCAATAGAGGCCGCTGTGCTCCCCCCTCCCGCTTGCGGGAGGGGTGAAGTAAGAGATCACCGCGCCTGGTGCACGCTCTTGCGAAAGCGCGCGATCAGCCGGAACGTTCGCGCCGACCAGCCGTTGCCATCGCCGCGCAGTATCTCGAGGATACGCTGCTTGATCGGATCGACCAGCGCGGCTGCTTTCGCCCGCATCCTCAGTACGAATTCATAGAGCGCCTCGAACCAGGGCATCTCCAGAAGCTTCGGCCGGGTCACGTCGAAGATGAAAGCGGTAACGCCGACGCCGAGAAATTTCGCGAACAGGATGGTGCCGATCGCGCTCATCCAATGCTCATGGGTGAGCAGCCAAAGGCCGACCAGCTTCAGCGGAAACAGCGGGATCACCGGCACGATGAACACGATCAGCGTCATAGCCGGCGACAGCGAATCGACCCGATCGGCTAGCCACTGCTTGAAGGCGCGTAGCGGAATCAGCGCCACCACGCGCGCCACGATCGGCTCGAGATGGTCCCAAAGCCACGCCTCGATCAGGAAGATGATCGCGAGCAGGATCCAGAAAGGCTGAAGCAGGCGGCGCAGCATCTGTTGTCTCGACCCCGGCCAGAATTTACCTTCGAGCATAGTCCTTTACGGACCCTGCTCGGGCCGGGCGTCGATCACATATGGATGGCCCGCTTGCCGACCGCAAGCGCGGCTTCCTTGATCGCTTCGGAGCGGGTCGGATGGGCGTGGCAGGTGCGGGCCAGATCCTCGGCGGAACCACCGAATTCCATGAGAACCGCGGCTTCATGGATCATTTCACCAGCCTCACGGCCGATGATGTGCGCGCCGAGCACCCGATCGGTCTTCGCATCCGCGAGAACCTTGACGAATCCTTCCGTGGTTTGATTCACCTTGGAGCGGCCGTTGGCGGTGAACGGGAATTTACCGACGGTGTAGGCAATGCCGGCCTGCTTGAGCTCTTCCTCGGTCTTGCCGACCGAAGAGACTTCCGGCGTGGTATACACGACGGCTGGGATAACGTCGTAATTCACGTGGCCGGCCTGGCCCGCGATGATCTCGGCAACCGCCACGCCTTCATCTTCGGCCTTGTGCGCCAGCATCGGCCCGGCAACGACGTCGCCGATCGCATAGATGCCTTTCACGGTGGTCGCGAAATGCGGGTCGATCTGCACGCGGCCGCGATTGTCGAGCGCAACGCCCGCTTCCTTCAGGCCGAGGCCGTCGGTGTAGGGCACGCGGCCGATCGAGACCAGCACCACGTCGGCTTCGATCGTTTCCGAAGGCCCGCCCGCGGCGGGTTCGACCTTGGCCAACAGCGTCTTGCCCGAGGTATCCACGGCGGTCACCTTGGTGCCGAGCTTGAACGCAAAGCCCTGCTTTTCGAGGAGACGCTGGAATTGCTTGGCGATCTCACCGTCCATACCGGGCAGGATGCGGTCGAGGAACTCGACCACCATGACCTCCGCGCCGAGGCGCCTCCACACCGAGCCAAGCTCGAGCCCGATCACGCCGGCTCCGATGATCAAGAGCCGCTCCGGCACCTTCTCGAGCGATAGCGCGCCGGTTGACGAGACGATGCGCTTCTCGTCGATCTCTATGCCCTTCAGCCGCGCGATATCGGAGCCGGTGGCTATCACGATGTTCTTGGTCTCGACCGTCTGCGTGCTGCCGTTGGCGGAAACCTCGACCTTGCCCGCGCCAAGGATCTTGCCAGTGCCCTTCAGCACATCGATCTTGTTCTTCTTCATCAGGAAGTCGACGCCCTTGACGTTGCCGTCGATGCCCTGCTGCTTGAAGTTCATCATCGAGGGCAGATCGAGTTTCGGCGCCGATACGCTGACGCCCATCTTGGCGAAGGAATGCCCGGCTTCCTCGAACATCTCGGACGCGTGCAACAGCGCCTTCGACGGCATGCAGCCGACGTTGAGACAGGTGCCGCCGAGCGTCGGGTTCTTCTCGACCACAGCGACCTTCATGCCAAGTTGCGCCGCGCGCACCGCGCAGACATATCCACCGGGCCCGGTACCGATGACGACGAGATCATAAGAGGCCATTTCAAAAATCCTGCTGCTGAAGTTCGTGACAGGTATTAGCGGCCGCCTGAGACATCAAGGATGGCGCTTGTCACATATGACGCATCGTCCGACATCAGCCAGACGATGGCGTTGGCGATTTCCTCTGCGGTGCCGACGCGCTTCATCGGCACCATGTGAGCGAGGCGATGGGCGCGATCGGGTTCGCCGCCGGAGGCATGAATGTCGGTATCGATCAGGCCCGGCCGGATCGCGGCGACGCGAATGCCTTCGTCCGCGACCTCATAGCCGAGGCCGATGGTGAAGGAATCGATCGCGCCTTTCGACGCGGCATAGTCGACATAGGTGTTGGGCGAGCCGAGCTTGGCCGCGACCGACGAGAGATTGACGATGACGCCGCCCTTGCCGCCGTTGCGCGTCGACATCCGCTTCACCGCCTCGCGCGCGCACAGCATGCTGCCGGTGACGTTGACCGCCATCATGCGCTGAATGCGCTCGGCTGACATATCTTCGACCCGCGTCGAGGGGCCAACGATGCCGGCATTGTTGACGAGCGCCCCCAGCGTGCCGAATTCGTCGGCTGCCTTGAACAGCGCGAGGATATCGGCCTCGCTGCCGACATCGCATTTCACCGCGATCGCCTTGCCATTGCTGGCCTCGATCGCGGAGACGACTTCGTCGGCAGCCGCCTGGTTGCTGGCGTAGCCGACAACAACGCGAAAGCCTCGCGCCGCCGCGGCGATGGCGGTGGCGCGGCCGATGCCGCGGCTGCCGCCGGTGATGACAACGACCTTATCCGTCACATTCGCCCCTAAATATTTACGCAACACGGTCTCGGCGGCCGAACAGAGTCAGCCGCCGTGCGAAAGCAAGATCAGAGGTCCAGCACCAGCCGCGCCGGATCTTCCAGGCTTTCCTTGACGCGGACCAGGAAGGTCACGGCTTCCTTGCCGTCGATCACGCGGTGATCGTAGGACAGCGCCAGATACATCATCGGACGGATCTCGACCTTGCCTCCGACCACCACCGGGCGGTCCTGGATCTTGTGCATGCCGAGAATGCCGGACTGCGGCGCGTTCAGGATCGGCGTCGACATCAGCGAGCCATAGATGCCGCCATTGGTGATGGTGAAGGTGCCGCCCTGCATCTCCTCGATCTTGAGCTGGCCGTCACGCGCCCTGCGGCCGAAATCGGCGATCGATTTCTCGATCTCCGCGATCGACTTGTAGTCGCAGTCGCGCACGACGGGCACGACCAGGCCCTTGTCGGTGCCGACGGCGATGCCGACATGGTAGTAATTCTTGTAGATCAGGTCGGTGCCGTCGATCTCGGCGTTCGCGGCCGGGATCTCCTTCAATGCCTGCACGCAGGCCTTGGTGAAGAAGCCCATGAAGCCCAGCTTGACGCCGTGCTTCTTCTCGAACACGTCCTTGTACTGGGCGCGCAGCGCCATGATGTGGCTCATGTCGACCTCGTTGAAGGTCGTCAGCATCGCCGCCGTGTTCTGCACATCCTTCAGCCGCCGCGCGATGGTCTGGCGCAGCCGCGTCATCTTCACGCGCTCTTCGCGCGCGGCATCATCCGCCGGTGACGGCGCACGCACCTGCACGGAGGCCGCTGGCTGATTGACCGGCGTCGGCGCGGAAGCCGCCCGCTCGATCGCCGCCAGCATATCGCCCTTGGTGACGCGGCCATCCTTTCCGGAGCCCGGCACGGTGGTGGCGTCGATCCCGCTTTCAACCGAGAGCTTGCGCACCGATGGCGCCAGCGGCGTATCGGCAGGGAGTGTCTTCGGCGCTGATGGCGCAGGTGCAGGTGCCGGCGCGGCGGCAGCCGGAGGCGGCGGCGCAGCCGCGGGCTTGGCCGGTGCCGGTGCAGCGGCCGGCTTGGCCGCAACGCCTGCGGCGCCATCATTGATCTGGCCGAGCAGCGCACCGACCGCGACGGTCTCGCCGTCCTTGGCGATGATCTCGCCCAGCGTGCCAGCGGAAGGCGCCGGCACCTCGATCGTGACCTTGTCGGTCTCGAGCTCGACCAAGGGTTCGTCGACGGCAACGGCATCGCCGGCCTTCTTGAACCAGCGGCCGATGGTGGCCTCGGTCACGGATTCGCCTAGCGTCGGAACGCGGATTTCAGTCATGGGTCTCGTTTCCTTAAAACAACCTGTGCGGTCATAAACTCTGGTGGCCATCCTCCGCCTTGTGCGCGATTGCGCACCGGGGCTGAGGATCCAGTGGCCCCGCAGCGGCTGCAATCAAGCACCGGCGGCGCTGGTTACTGGATGCCCCGCTTTCGCGGGGCATGACGGATTGAATGTTAGTTCAGCGCCTCGTCCAGGAACGCCTTGAGCTGCGCAAGATGCTTCGACATCAAGCCCGTGGCGGTCGCTGCAGCGGCCGCGCGGCCGGCGTAGCGCGGACGCCTGTTCGGCGCGTGGATCTGGTTCAGCACCCACTCGAGATAAGGCTCGATGAAGTGCCAGGCACCCATGTTGCGCGGCTCTTCCTGGCACCACACCACCTCGGCGCCCTTGAAGCGGCCGAGCTCCTGCACCAGCGCCTTCAGCGGCACCGGGTAGAGCTGCTCGATGCGCAGCAGATAGACGTCGTCGATGCCGCGCTTCTCGCGCTCTTCGTAAAGGTCGTAATAGACCTTGCCCGAGCACAGGATGACGCGGCGGATGTTGGCGTCCGGCTGCAGCTTGATCTTCTCGTCCGGCAGCATCTGCGCGTCATCGTAGAGGATGCGGTGGAAGGTCGTCCCCTTGGCCAGTTCCTCGAGCCGCGAGACGGCGCGCTTGTGCCGCAGCAGCGACTTCGGCGTCATCATGATCAACGGCTTGCGGATCTCGCGGTGCAGCTGCCGCCGCAGCACGTGGAAATGGTTGGCCGGCGTGGTCGGGTAGACCACCTGCATGTTGTCCTCGGCGCACATCTGCAGGTAGCGCTCGAGACGGGCCGAGGAATGCTCGGGCCCCTGCCCTTCATAGCCGTGCGGCAGCATGCAGACGAGGCCGGACATGCGCAGCCACTTGCGTTCACCCGACGAGATGAACTGGTCAAACACCACCTGTGCGCCGTTGGCGAAGTCGCCGAACTGCGCTTCCCAGACCGCCAGCGCATTCGGCTCGGCGAGCGAGTAGCCGTATTCGAAGCCGAGCACCGCTTCTTCCGACAGCAGCGAGTTGATGACCTCGTAGTGGCCCTGGTCGCCGCCGAGATGGTTGAATGGCGTGTAACGGCTCTCGTCCTCCTGGTCGATCAAGACCGAGTGGCGCTGCGAGAACGTGCCGCGCTCGGAGTCCTGGCCGGACAGGCGGACGTGGTGGCCTTCCTCCAGCAGCGAGCAGAACGCCAGCGCCTCGCCGGTCGCCCAGTCGATGCCGACACCGCCGTCGATTGCCTTCGCGCGGTTATCGAGGAAGCGCTGGATGGTGCGGTGGACGCGGAAGCCATCCGGCACCTTGGTGATCTTGCGGCCGATATCCTTGAGCACGGCGACGTCGACGCCAGTAACGCCACGGCGCGCGTCCTCTTCCTGGTCCGCGATCTTGAAGCCGGCCCATTTGCCGTCGAGCCAGTCGGCCTTGTTCGGCTTGTAGCTGGCGCCGGCCTCGAACTCGGCATCGAGCCGGGCGCGCCAGTCGGCCTTGGCCTTCTCGACCTCGCCCTCGGTGACGACGCCTTCGCCGACCAGCCGCCTGGCATAGATCTCCAGCGTAGACAGATGCGAAGCGATCTTCTTGTACATCACCGGCTGGGTGAAGGCCGGCTCGTCGCCCTCGTTGTGGCCATGCCTGCGGTAGCAGAACATGTCGATGACTACGGGCTTGTGGAACTTCTGCCGGAACTCGATCGCGACCTTGGCTGCGAACACCACCGCTTCCGGATCGTCGCCGTTCACGTGGAAGATCGGCGCGTCGATCATCTTCGCCACGTCGGACGGATAGGGCGAGGAGCGCGAGTAGCGCGGATAGGTGGTGAAGCCGATCTGGTTGTTGACGATGAAATGCAGCGAGCCGCCGGTGCGATAACCCTTGAGGTCGGACAGGCTGAAGCATTCCGCCACCACGCCCTGGCCGGCGAACGCCGCGTCGCCATGCATCAAGAGCGGCAGCACCGAAATGCGCATGTCAGGCGGATCGCCATGCTGGTCCTGCTTGGCGCGCACCTTGCCGAGCACAACGGGGTCGACGATCTCGAGATGCGAGGGGTTGGCGGTCAGCGACAGATGGATGCTGTTGCCGTCGAACTCGCGGTCCGAGGAAGCACCGAGGTGGTACTTCACGTCGCCGGAGCCTTCGACCGCGTCGGGATTAGCTGAACCGCCCTTGAATTCGTGGAACAGCGCGCGGTGCGGCTTACCCATCACCTGGGTCAGCACGTTGAGGCGGCCGCGATGCGGCATGCCGACGACGATCTCCTTCACGCCGAGATTGCCGCCGCGCTTGATGATCTGCTCCAGCGCAGGGATCAGCGCTTCAGCGCCATCAAGACCGAAGCGCTTGGTGCCGGTGAACTTGAGGTCGCAGAACTTCTCGAAGCCTTCGGCCTCGATCAGCTTGTTCAGGATCGCGCGGCGACCCTCGCGGGTGAAGCTGATCTCCTTGTCCGGGCCTTCGATGCGCTCCTGGATCCAGGCCTTCTGCGCGGCATTGGAGATGTGCATGAATTCGACGCCGAGCGTCTGGCAGTAGGTGCGCTCGCAGATCGCAACGATTTCGCGCAACGTGCCGTATTCGAGCCCGAGCACGTGGTCGAGGAAGATTTTGCGGTCGAAATCGGCTTCAGTGAACCCGTAGGTGCGCGGATCGAGCTCTTCGCGATCGCGCGGCGCCTCGATGCCGAGGGGGTCCAGCTTGGCGTGGAAATGACCGCGCATACGGTAGGCGCGGATCAACATCAGCGCGCGGACCGAATCGCGGGTCGCCTGGTTGACGTCAGCGGGCGAAAGCTCGGCGCCCTTGGCCTGTGCCTTGGCGGCGATCTTGTTGCCGACCGCCTTCTCGACCTGCGCCCAGTTGCCGTCGAGCGCCGAGGTCAGGTCGTCACGCGGCGTCACCGGCCAGTTGGAACGGCTCCAGGACGGCCCTTCCGCGTTCTTCTGGACGTCCGCGGGGGTGTCCTTCAGGCTCTTGAAAAATTCCTGCCAGTCGGCGTCGACCGATGCCGGGTCCTGCTCGTAGCGGGCATAGAGGTCGTCAATGTAGGTGGCGTTGGTGCCCTGCAAAAAGGAGGAGAGGGCAAAAGCGGCGTTCGCGTCCTGGCGAGACATGATAGCGTCCTGGTGATTTTCGGTTCGCGCGCAAGCGATGGCGCAAGCAGCCGGCCCGGAAGGCCGGCTGGCTGAGATAGGATGGTTTACCCTATCTAATCCTAAACTTCGCGCCGAAAAGAACCAAGGACTGAATCAGGACTTCAATTTTGCAGCAAGGGTATGCCCGAGCCGTGCAGGCGATGGAGAAACGGTAATTCCGGCCGATTCCATGGCGGCCGTCTTGGAACCGGCGTCGCCCTTGCCACCGGAGATGATCGCACCCGCATGACCCATGCGGCGGCCGGGAGGGGCCGTGACGCCGGCGATGAAGCCGACCATCGGCTTCTTGCGGCCCCGCTTGGCCTCGTCCTTGATGAACTGGGCGGCATCCTCTTCGGCCGAGCCGCCGATCTCGCCGATCATGATGATCGACTTGGTCGCCTCGTCCTTCAGGAACATTTCCAGTACATCGATGAACTCGGTGCCCTTGACCGGGTCGCCGCCGATGCCGACGGCCGTGGTCTGGCCGAGTCCCTCCTGCGAGGTCTGGAACACGGCCTCGTAGGTCAACGTGCCCGAGCGCGAAACGATCCCGACGCTGCCGGGCCGGAAGATATTGGCCGGCATGATGCCGATCTTGCATTCGCCGGCGGTCATGACGCCCGGGCAGTTCGGCCCGATCAGCCGCGACTTCGATCCCGACAGCGAGCGCTTGACGCGCACCATGTCCAGCACCGGGATGCCTTCGGTGATGCAGACGATCAGCGGGATTTCCGCATCGATCGCCTCGCAGATCGCGTCCGCCGCGCCCGGCGGCGGCACATAGATCACCGACGCATCCGCGCCGGTCTTCTCGCGCGCCTCGCGCACCGTGTCGAACACCGGCAGGCCCAAATGGGTCGAGCCGCCTTTGCCGGGCGAGGTGCCGCCGACCATCTTGGTCCCGTATGCGATCGCCGCTTCCGAATGGAAGGTGCCGTTCTTGCCGGTGAAACCCTGGCAGATGACCTTGGTGTTCTTGTCGATCAGGATGGACATGTCTTCAGATGCTTTCGCGAAACGCCGGTGACAGGTTTACTTGTGAGCATGATCCTCGTGGAAAACCGGCACCCCTGTTTTCCGGATCATGCTTAGTGGACACGCCGATACACGCCGGTGAGCACGTCGGCCCATCCTTCCGCGTCGGGCGAGAACTGGATCTTCATGGTGTAGCTGTTGTCGTCGACGACCTCGTAGAGGTGACGCGCATTGCCGCGCAGCGAGCCGCGTACCAGCGTCAGGGTCTTGCCGACCCAGCTTCCGGACGCCGGCGACGGCGGATAGTAGCCGAGCGAATCGTGCCAGAACAATTTGTAGAGCCGGTCGTCGCGGTCGTAGGTGAACAGGGCATGGGTGGCGAATATCTCCGTGCCGTCGCGCATCTGCCGCGAGTCCTGGATCAGGTAGAAGCCGTTGAGATCGATGCGCGCCACCACGTGCGAGGTGGCTGGACCGCCCGGGTTCCAGCGCGACGGATAGACCACCTCCTCGCCGGCCCATTCACCCGCAAATACTCCGAGCTTCTTGTGCTCCGGAAGCGGTGACGGTGCGGCAAGATGGTCCTGCGCCATTGCTAGCCTCCCTTGACGGCATTCACGATCTTCTGCGCTGCGTCATCGAGATTATCAGCGGGCACGACATTGAGGCCACTGTTGTTGATGATCTTTTTGCCCTGCTCGACATTGGTGCCTTCGAGCCGCACCACCAGCGGCACCTTCAGGCCGACCTGCTTGACCGCCGCGACGACACCCTCGGCGATCACATCGCACTTCATGATGCCGCCGAAGATGTTGACCAGGATGCCCTTCACGTTGGGATCGGCGGTGATGATCTTGAACGCTGCGGCCACCTTTTCGACACTAGCACCGCCGCCGACGTCGAGGAAGTTCGCGGGCTCCATGCCGTAGAGCTTGATGATGTCCATCGTCGCCATGGCAAGCCCGGCGCCGTTGACCATGCAGCCGATGGTGCCGTCGAGCGCGACATAGTTGAGGTCGTATTTCGATGCCTCGATCTCCTTGGCATCCTCCTCGGTCTCGTCGCGCAGCGCGGCGACCTCGGGATGGCGGAACATGGCGTTGTCGTCGAACGCCACCTTGGCATCCAGCACGCGGAGCTGTTCCTGCTTGGTGACGACGAGCGGATTGATCTCCAGCATCGCCATGTCCTTGGCGGTGAAGGCGGCATAAAGCTGGCTCACGAGCTTCTCGGCCTGCTTGGCGAGATCGCCGGAAAGGTTCAGCGCCTTGGCGACGGTGCGGCCGTGATGCGGCATGATGCCGGTGGCCGGATCGACGGAGAAGGTGACGATCTTTTCCGGCGTGGAGTGCGCGACGTCCTCGATGTTGACGCCGCCTTCGGTCGAGACCACGAACGAGACTTCAGAAGTCTCGCGGTTGACGAGGATCGAGAGATAGAACTCCTTGTCGATGTCGGAGCCTTCCTCGATGTAGAGGCGATTGACCTGCTTGCCATGCACCCCGGTCTGCACCGTCACCAGCGTGGCGCCGAGCATCTGCTTGGCGAATGCGGCGACTTCAGCCACCGACTTGGCGATCCGCACGCCGCCCTTGTCGCCGGCGGAGGCTTCCTTGAACTTGCCCTTGCCGCGGCCGCCTGCATGGATCTGGCTCTTCACCACCCAGATCGGGCCGGGAAGCGTCTTGGCCGCCACCTCAGCATCTTCAGGCTTGAGCACGGGTACGCCGCGCGAGATCGGCACGCCGAATTCGTGCAGCAGTGCCTTGGCCTGATACTCGTGGATATTCATCGGGACGCTCCCCAAAACCTTGTACGGCGAGTTCTACAGTTCACCTTGGTAGTTGGCATACCACATACCAAGAGAACTGCAACCTGGAAAATGCTTTCGGCCCCGATCGGGGCCGAAGACTGAACGAAATCAATGACCGAGCAGATCGGGCGCGATCTTCTTGCAGGCGTCGACCAGACCCTGCACCGCGCCGACCGACTTGTCGAAGGCCTCGCGGTCCTTGCCGGCCAGTTCGATCTCGACCACGCGCTCGACGCCCTTGGAGCCGATCACCACGGGCACGCCGACATACATGTCCTTCACGCCGTATTCCCCGTTGAGGTAGGCGGCGCAGGGCAGCACGCGCTTCTTGTCCTTCAGATAGCTCTCGGCCATCGCGATCGCGGACGCCGCCGGCGCGTAGAAGGCCGAGCCGGTCTTTAGGAGGTTGACGATCTCGGCGCCGCCATTGCGGGTCCGGTCGACGATCTCGTCGATGCGCGCCTGCGAGGTCCAGCCCATCTTGACCAGATCGGGCAGAGGGATGCCGGCGACGGTCGAGTAGCGCGTCAGCGGCACCATGGTGTCGCCATGACCGCCAAGCACGAAGGCGGTGACGTCCTCGACCGAGACGTTGAACTCATCGGCGAGGAAATAGCGGAAGCGCGCGGAATCGAGCACGCCGGCCATGCCGACGACCTTCTTGCTCGGCATGCCGGAGGCCTTCTGCAGCGCCCAGACCATGGCGTCGAGCGGGTTGGTGATGCAGATGACGAAGGCATCGGGGGCATACTTCTTGATGCCCGCACCGACCTGCTCCATCACTTTCAGATTGATGCTCAACAGATCATCGCGGCTCATGCCGGGCTTGCGCGGCACGCCGGCGGTGACGATGCAGACTTTGGCGCCATCGAGCGCCTCGTAGGAATTGGCGCCGACCAGACTGGAATCGAAGCCGTCGACCGGCGAGGACTGCGCGATATCAAGCGCCTTGCCCTGCGGCACGCCCTCGGCGATGTCGAACAGCACGACGTCGCCAAGCTCTTTCAGGCCGATCATGTGAGCCAGCGTTCCGCCGATCTGGCCGGAGCCAATCAAAGCAATCTTGTCGCGCGCCATGGGAAATCTGTCCTTTGAGCACAAAGAGGAGGATGGATAGCAGACTGGCTCGCTGGTTATCCCTTTCGAATGATCCATTCAAGTCGCGGCCATGCCCATTTGTCGGGCCGGCTCCGCATCCTGATCAGAGGCATACCAGCACGACTGTCGTTCCAGGCCGTCGCCACCCCGGTCGCGCGAACGCGCGCCCCGGAATGAGTGCGTGGGACTCTACGTTTCGACCAGCCCCGTGCTCGAGCCGCTGGCGGTGGAATCCTTTCGCTTCCCGTGTGGAAGCGCCAGATAGGAGGCGGAGCTCATTTCGATCAGGCGCGAGGACGTGCGCTTGAATTCATTGGCCTCGACACCCTCGGTCGCAAGGTAAAGCGACACCGGGTTCGCTTGGGCGGAGGCCATCAGCTTCACGGCATTGTCATAGAGCGTATCGATCAGCGAGATGAAGCGCTTGGCGGCGTTCCGATCGGCCAGATCCATCACCGGGATCCGATCGATCAGAATGGTGTGATAATCGTGCGCGAGCCTCAGATAGTCGGAGGCCGCCAGCGGCTCCTCGCAAATCTCGGCAAAACTGAACCGCGCGACGCCGTGCGACGAGCAGGGCACGTGCAGGATGCGTCCCTTGATCGGAATTTCGCGCGGCTTGCAGGGCGCTTTGCCGGTCATCCTGGCCCAGGCCGTATTCAGCGCGGCCTCCGCCTCCTCATCGACGGGCACCAGCCACATCTTCGCGCCGGCTAGTTTTTCCAGGCGGAAATCGGTGCGCGCATCGAGCTGCAGCACATCCATATGGTCGGAGATCTGCGCGATGAAGGGCAGAAACAGCGCGCGGTTGAGCCCGCCTTTGTAGAGATCTTCCGGCGCGACGTTGGAGGTCGCGACCACGACGGTGCCGAGTTCGAACAGTTTGGCGAACAGCCGCCCCAGGATCATCGCATCCGCAATGTCGGTGACGTGGAATTCGTCGAAGCAGAGCAGCCAGGCTTCATCGAAGATCGCCTGCGCGGTCAGCGCGATCACGTCGGTATCGCCGATCTCGCCGCGCGCGATCTGCTGCCGATAGCCGAAAATTCGCTCATGCGCTTCCGCCATGAACTCGTGAAAATGGGCACGGCGCTTGTGCTCGATCGGACACTGCTGGAAGAACAGGTCCATCAGCATGGTCTTGCCGCGGCCGACCTCGCCATGGACATAGAGCCCACGCGGTGGTTCGTTCTTGTCGCCGCCGAACAGCCGGCCGAGCAGGCCCTGCTTGCGCGAGGGCTTGTAGCTTGCAAGACGGTCCTCGAGCGCGCCGAAGGCGTCGGCGACGCGGGCCTGTTCCGGATCGGCTTCGATTGCCCCGGAATCAACGAGAGCCTGATAATGCGCGCGGAAGGAACTCGGCGAGGTGGAGAGCATGCCCTCTTACGGCCCTATGGGACAGAAAATTGCAAGCCGTGAATGGGGCCGGGGCTATGACAAATTCTAACGGCGGTCATGCCCCGGTGATTGGCCCCGGGGCGTCCCCATGTCGCCATCGCCGCCCTGACCTGAAGCGGGAGGCGTTCACGCGCTCAGCGCGTATGAATCCTCGATCACATACGGTCCGCCGCCGGTCGAGGCGCGCGAGGAGAACAGCACGAAGCGCGACGCCAGGAAGGTGCGGCTCGGGAAGTAGCCGCGCACCGAGAGATAATCGGCAACGTCCCGACTCGAAGCGTCATGCAACCGCGCCAGCGTGACATGCGGTGTGAACTTGCGCCCTTCCGGATCGAGTCCGATACGCTGCATCAACCGCTCAAGCTCGGCCTGCAGCTCGATCAGCGGCTTGCTCGGCTCGACAGAGGCAACCACCGCACGCGGCTTGCGTCCGCCGAAGCTCGATAGCCCCTGCAGCTTGACCTCGAACGGCTTGCGGTTGATCCGCAGCAGCATCGACGCGATATCGTTGGCGTAGGCGCCGTCGATATCGCCGATGAAGCGCAAGGTGACGTGGTAATTTTCGGGATCGATCCAGCGTGCGCCGGGTAGGCCGCCACGCAAGCCGGAAAGGGTCTGGCCGATCTCGGCCGGGATTTCCAGTCCAGTGAACAGACGCGGCATCGCAAGATCCTCGATGCGGTAGCGTGAGCTCGAAGAGCCCTCGCTGAGAATAGCCCGGCAGCGAATCACCGGTGATTATTTCTAGCCGACTTATATGACTCTGCGAAGCACGCGACATTAACAGCTCGTAAACCTACGGAAAAACCGCAAGCCAGGCTTGTCCACTGCCTGTTTTTCAACTCCGCTGCCCGGAGATCGTGCCAACGAATGCCTCCACGGTGGGCAGGATATTTTTCACGATGATGTCGATGCCGTCGGCGGTGGGGTGCATGCCGTCGGCCTGGTTGAGCTTGGCGTCCGCCGCGACACCGTCAAGAAAGAACGGGTAGAGCGGCACACCGAAGGATTTCGAAAGCTCGGGATAGATCGCATTGAAGCGCGCCGCGTAGTCGGTGCCGTAGTTGGGGGGCGCAACCATGCCGCAGATGAGCACCGCCACTCCGCGCGCCTTCAGCCGCGACAGAATGTCGGTGAGAGCTGCACGGGTCACCGCCGGATCGACGCCGCGCAGCGCGTCGTTGGCGCCGAGTTCGAGGATGACGGCATCGGTTCCCTCGGGCACCGACCAGTCGAGCCGCTCGCGGCCGCCGGAGGCGGTGTCGCCGGACACCCCGGCGTTGATCATATCGACCTTTATCCCTTTGGCTTCCAAGGCTTTTTGCAGTTTCGCGGGGAACGAGGCGTTGGCCGGAAGGCCAAGTCCGGCGCTCAAGGAGTCGCCCACCACCACCATCTTGACCGGTTTGGCCGCTCCTGCCGATGGCCCCTGCGCATAGGCGGTGGCTGCTGTCATCAAGGTCACAATCAACAAAAGTATGTGCACGAATGTCGCAATCCGGCCCTCGACCCGTGCGGCGGAAGTGCCATATGACCGAGCCATGGACAGTCTCATCGAACCCTCTTCGCTTTCCGACGCCGCGTCGGACACCATTTCCATTTCCAACGTCAACCTCTCGCTCGGCTCCGGTGCGGCCCGCGTTCATATCCTGAAAGATATCAGCCTTCGTGTGGCATCGGGGGAAGCGATCGGACTGATCGGGCCGTCAGGCTCAGGCAAGTCGACCCTGTTGATGGTGATGGCGGGATTGGAACGTCCTGACAGCGGCGAGGTAGTGGTCAACGGCACGCCGTTCAATACGCTGGATGAGGACGCACTGGCGCGTTTCCGCGGCCGCCAGGTCGGCATCGTCTTTCAGTCGTTCCACCTGATCCCTACCATGACGGCGCTCGAAAATGTCGCGGTGCCGCTCGAACTCGCCGGCAATCCCGACGCAGCCGAACGCGCCGCCACGGAACTGACATCGGTCGGCCTCGGCCACCGGCTGCACCACTATCCGACGCAGCTCTCCGGCGGCGAGCAACAGCGCGTGGCGCTCGCGCGTGCGCTGGCGCCCGATCCCGCGATCCTGGTCGCGGACGAGCCGACCGGCAACCTCGATGAGACGACCGGAAAGCAGATCGTCGACCTGCTGTTCACCAAACATGCCGAGCGCGGCATGACGCTGGTGCTCGTCACCCACGACTCTTCCCTGGCGCAACGCTGCGACCGCGTGGTGCGACTGCGCTCGGGACGGATCGACGGACAGTCCGCATGAGCATTGCTGTCGAGGCTGTCACGACAAGCCGTGCACCATCGCTCGCGCTCCGCTACGCGCTACGCGAGCTGCGCGGCGGCCTGCGCGGTTTCTATGTCTTCATCGCCTGCATCGCGCTCGGCGTGATGGCCATCGCCGGCGTCGGCTCGGTGGCGGCTAGTCTGAGCGAGGGGCTTACGCGCGAAGGCCGTTCGCTGCTCGGCGGCGACGTCAGCTTTTCCCTGATGCAGCGCGAGGCCAAGCCGGCCGAAATCGCGTTCCTGCGCACGCATGGCGACGTCTCCGTCGGGGCAACTCTGCGCGCGATGGCGCGCAATCCGGCGGGCGCGCTGGCGCTGGTCGAGCTCAAGGCCGTCGACGGGTCGTATCCCCTGCTCGGCGAACTGACGCTCAATCCGAAGATGCCGGTCTCGGACCTCCTCGCCGAGCGCGACGGCGTGTTCGGCGCCGGCGTCGATTCGACCTTGCTGGCGCGGCTCGACCTGAAGCTCGGTGACGACGTCACCATCGGCGGCGCGACGTTCCAGGTCCGCAGCGTGATCGAGTCCGAGCCGGACAAGCTCGTCGGCGGTGTTGGCCTTGGCCCCCGCTTCCTCGCCAGCGAGGCCGGCCTGCGTGCAACCGGGTTGCTGCAGCCCGGCAGCCTGGTGCGCTGGGTCTACCGTGTGAAGCTGCCGGCCAATGCGAATGACGACCGCGCGACCACCACCTTCATGGATAGCGCACGCAATGCGCTGCCCGAAGCCGGCTGGGAGATCCGCAGCCGCGACAATGCCTCGCCGCAGCTCGAACGCAACATCAACCGCTTCACCCAGTTCCTGACCCTGGTCGGCCTCGCTGCACTGCTGGTCGGCGGCGTCGGCGTCGCCAACGCGGTCAAGAGTCATATCGACCGCCGGCGCGACGTCATCGCATCCTTCAAGGCGCTCGGCGCCACCGGCCGCGACGTCTTCACGATCTATCTGACCCAGGTGATCGTGCTCGCCACCATCGGCTCGGTGATCGGACTTGCGCTCGGCGCCGCCCTGCCCTTCGTCATCGTCGGCGTGTTCGGGAAGCTGCTGCCGCTGCCGGTGGTCCCGGCGCTGCATCCCGATGAACTCGCATTGTCGTTCGTCTACGGTCTCCTGACCGCGCTGGCGTTCGGCCTGTGGCCACTCGGCCGGGTGCACGACGTGCCGGTGGCCGCGCTGTTCCGCGATACGGTCGCGAGTGAATGGCATCGGCCGCGCTGGAGCTATCTGGCGCTGATGGCCGCGGTGATCGCGCTGCTGATCGCCGTTGCGATCGGACTTTCCTACGATAAGCGCGTCGCCGCCGTGTTCGTCGCCTCTTCCATCGCAGTCTTCGTGCTGTTGCGTTTGATCGCTGCCGGGTTGATGGCGCTGGCGCGCAGGCTGCCGCGGAGTCGGATCACTATGGTGCGACTCGCGGTCGCCAACATCCACCGGCCCGGCGCGCTGACCCCGTCGGTGGTGCTCTCGCTCGGCCTCGGGCTCGCAGTACTCGTCACCATCACCCAGATCGACGGCAATCTGCGCCGCCAGTTCCTCGCCGCCCTGCCCGACCGCGCGCCCTCGTTCTTTTTCATCGATATTCCGTCCACCGAGGCCGACCGGTTCAGCGCTTTCCTCAAAGAGACCACGCCGGACGGAACGGTCGAGGACGTGCCGATGCTGCGCGGACGCATTGTTGCGGCACGCGGCGTCAAGGCGGACGAGCTGAAGCCGGCGCTCGACGCCGAATGGGTGCTTCAGAGCGACCGCGGCCTGACCTACACCGGGGAGGTTCCCAAGGGCTCGAAGATCGTCGAGGGCGAGTGGTGGGGCGCCGACTATCATGGCCCGCCGCTAGTCTCGATGGAGAAGAAGATCGCCGACGGGCTGAGGCTCAAGATCGGCGACGAGATCGTCGTCAACGTGCTCGGCCGCGATATTTCGGCGAAGATCGCCAATCTCCGCAACATCGATTGGCAGGGGCTCGGCATCAATTTCGTGCTGGTGTTTTCGCCGAACGCCTTCAAGGGCGCGCCGCACAGCCACGTGGCGACCTTGACCGAGGCGCATCCGTCCCCGTCCGACGACGCCCGTATCATCAAGCAGGTCGCCGACGCTTTCCCGATGGTGACGAGCGTCCGGGTCCGCGAGGCGCTGGAGACCATCGGCAGCGTCGTCACCAATCTCGTGCTGGCGATCCGCGGCGCCAGCGCGGTGACGCTGATCTCGGCCATCCTGGTGCTGGGTGGCGCGCTCGCCGCCGGCCACCGCCACCGCGTCTATGACGCGGTGATCCTGAAGACACTCGGCGCCACCCGCGTCCGCCTGCTGGGCGCCTATGCGCTCGAATATCTGATGATCGGCTTTGCCACCGCGCTGTTCGGCGTGTTCGCCGGTTCGATCGCCGCCTGGCTGATCGTCACCCGCCTGATGACGCTGAGTTTCGTCTGGGAGGCCGGCAGCGCAGCTGCGGTGGTGGTGGCGGCCCTGATCGTCACAGTCGGGCTCGGACTGGCCGGCACATTGTTGGCCCTGAACCAGAAGCCTGCCGCAGTGTTGCGGAATTTGTGACAATTTGAAGCGGGGAACGACCTCGGTTAATGCCGGTTTTGCCTTGAAACAGGGGCCAGAGCGACATTCAGCCGCGCGTGGAAGGTTGCGGCGGTTGTGTTAGTTTCCCACATACAGCTTGGGTCGGATGGGCGGTTTGATGACACGGATTTTAATGTCCGCAGGCCGCGCTATCTGAGATAGATTATACCGGCGCCGCAAATCCCTTGCGACCGGAACAACCACGGGAATTCGACAATGTCGGACCTAGACCGTAACTATGCCTCTCCCTTCGGCCGGGCAGCCGGTCGCATTGACACTGCGACGGTCGACGCCGGTCTGCGCGCCTACATGCTGCGCATCTACAACTACATGACCATCGGCCTGGCGATCACTGGCCTGGCCGCGCTCGGCGTCTATATGGCGGCGGTGACGGCGGATCCGTCCGCAGCCGTTGCGAAGTTCGGCAACGCCTACCTGACGCAGTTCGGCTATGCGATGTTCGTCAGCCCGCTGAAGTGGCTGTTCATCCTCGCGCCGCTGGTGATGGTGTTCGTGATCTCGGCCGGCATCAACCGGCTGCAGCCCGCGACTGCCCAGCTCCTGTTCTGGGTGTTCTCGGCGCTGATGGGCCTCTCGCTGTCGTCGATCTTCCTGGTGTATACGCACACCTCGATCGTGCGGGTGTTCTTCATCACCGCGGCGACCTTCGGTGCGCTCAGCCTCTACGGCTACACCACCAAGCGTGACATGAGCGGCATGGGCTCGTTCCTGTTCATGGGCCTGATCGGCATCATCATCGCGAGCCTGGTCAACCTGTTCCTGGCGAGCTCGGCGCTGCAGTTCATCGTTTCGGTGGTCGGCGTGCTGGTGTTCGCGGGTCTCACCGCCTGGGATACCCAGCGGCTGAAGAACGACTACATCTACGGCTACGCCTCGCAGGGTGGCGCGATTGCCGAGCGTGCGGCGATCACCGGCGCACTCTCGCTCTACCTGAACTTCATCAACCTGTTCACGCTGCTCCTGCAGCTCCTCGGCCAGCGCGACTAAGCGCTCCGGGAGAACCGACAAACAAAGCCCCGGCCTCACCGCCGGGGCTTTTCGTTTGTCCTCTCTGCACCATGCCCGGGCTCGTCCCGGGCATCCACGTCCACCATTGGCGAGAAAGGCGTGGATGGCCCGGGTGAGGCACGGCCATGACGGACAACGAGAGCGGTTGCTCTCCGGAACCCCGCTGCTATCTTGCTGTCATGTCCGCCGCCGAGATCAGGCCCGCCACCGAGGCCGACCTTCCCTCCGTCACCACGATTTACGAGCACGCCGTGCGCTTCGGCACAGCGACGTTCGAGCTGGTCCCGCCCGACCTGGCGGAGATGACGCGCCGCTTCAGGGCGCTGACGGATGGCGGCTTCCCCTATTTCGTCGCCATCCTTGACGGACGCGTGGTCGGCTACGCCTATGCGAGCGCCTACCGCCCGCGTCCGGCCTATCGCTTCACGGTGGAGAATTCGATCTATCTGGATCCGTCGATCCACCGCCGCGGCATCGGCCTGCAGCTGATGCAGCGGCTGATCAGCGAATGCGAGGCGCGCGGCTACCGGCAGATGATCGCGGTGATCGGCGATTCCGCCAACGCCGGCTCCGTCGGCGTTCACGTCAAGACCGGCTTCACGCTGATCGGAACCCACCCCAGCGTCGGCCTCAAGTTCGGCCGCTGGCTCGACACGGTGATGATGCAGCGCCCGCTCGGCGACGGCGCGACCACGGTGCCGGCTGAGGATGATTCGTAGCCCGGGTGGAGCGCAGCGCAACCCGGGGCTGGTCACGCCACGCGAGATGTCCCGGATTGCGCTGCGCTCCATCCGGGCTACGAACTGAAAGGTCGCTACACGACCGCCAGCTTGCGGTCGATCACGAGCAGCACGCGCTCCAGCTCATGGCCGCGGCGCAGGATCAGGCCGGTCGCCGAGATCACGCTGTACATGCCCTGCTTGCGAGTGAGCCGCGGGTCCTTCTCAATGCGGTAGATCGGGACTTCGGAGGCGCGGCGGAACACCGAGAACACGGCGCGATCCTTCAGGAAGTCGATGGCGTAATCGCGCCACTCGCCGTCGGCGACCATGCGGCCATAGAGATTGAGGATCCGATTGAGTTCGAGACGATTGAACGTGACGCGGTTCTGTAGCGGGCTGGTAGCGGCGGGTCGCGCCGCCGCGCGAAGCCCGCTTGGATCAGTGTCCTCCGATATCGATATCATCAAGCGCCTCCTGTCATCCGTGTGACATGATTGCGCTAACCGGCCAGCACCGCAAGGGTTCGCGGCCGGCCGCGCGGCATATGGGAAGATTTTCCGGGAGTCACAGTATCGTTAGAAAGAATCTTATTGCTGCCCCACTTCCGCCCACCGCCCGCCCCGCTACCCTGCGAAAAGAAAATCCTGCGTTGGCCCGGTTCTTTCGGTTCCGGATTCCTCAGCCCCCAGCCCCCCGGGGCCGTCGGGACCGGGCCTGTTCGCAGGGGAGTTAACTCCCTTTTGACTGGGCCAACGTGAGTTGGTCCTTTTTCTTTTTGAGTTTCGCCCTTTCGGGGTCTCCCCAAGCATCATTCCAACAGTACAGTACTGGCTAGAGCACCGCGCTCGCCAATCAGCGTGCTTGAAACCCGCAATGCAGAAGCAATCGCGTGGGTTCCGGGGTCGAGCGCGGGCCCCCGCAATGACGAAAGTTGGGTTTAGGCTCGACCTTACCGCAGGGGCGTCATGGCCGCGCCGAGCATCGGGCCCGGCTTGTCGCGACTGCCGTCCTGGACGTAGACAACGGCGGCATCGACGCCTTCGCGCGTGATGTTCTCGATCGGCACGGTCCAGCTTCCCGCGCTGCCATTCCAGTCGCCGACCTTCAGGAGATTACGCACCACGTTGTGGTAGGTGATCTCGCGGCCGCGATTCTCGCCGCGCCCGATCGAGATCGGCACCGCCTTTGAGACCGAACAGATCCAGACTTCGCCATGGCGGGCGCGCGGCGCGCTGCTCGCTGCCACCGAAACGTTGATCTGCTTGCCGGACAGTGACATCGTCACCGGTATCGACATCACGCCCTCGGTCGCGGTGTCCTTGATCGCGGTCTCGATGCCGGCGCGATCGCTGCCGATCACCTTCGCCGATCCGTTAACGATAACTTGGGGTGTATAGACGTCACGGTCGCCACGCACATGCGAATAGGCTTTCTGGCGCGCGCTGAAGCGCGAATCGGCCAGCGTGTCTTTCCACCCTAGGTAATCCCAATAGTCGATCGGCATGCTGAGCGCGATAACCTCAGGGTCCTTGGCGAGCTCGCCGATGATCTTGTCGGCGGGCGGGCAGGACGAACAACCCTGAGAGGTGAAGAGTTCGACGACCGCACGCGGATCGGCGTGGGCAGGTCGAATGATCGCGATAATGGCGCAAACGCTGAGTGCACCGGACCAAAGCGAAAGACGATTATAAGCCATCATCGCTGTCATAGTGAGAACCAATCGTGATGATTTCCATCCGTACTTGTACGGGGCATGAGAGACGATCCTGACGAGCACGCCCCTGATGTGCGAAAGGCGGCCTTTTCATAGGCCGCCTGCATTTCTCTAGCCATTCACGTCGCGGTGAGGCACCGATCACAAATCCGCGTTAGGCTGCAAGTTTGCGCAGCACGTAATGCAGGATGCCGCCGTTGCGATAATAATCAAGCTCATCGAGCGTATCGATGCGGCAAAGCAGCGGGACATGTTGCACCGAACCGTCGCTGGAGGTGACGTCTGCCGTCAGCATCTGCCGCGGCTTCAGATCACCCTGCAAGCCACGAATCGTGACCTTCTCGTCGCCCTTGATGCCGAGCGACTGCCATGACGTGCCCGGCTCGAAGGTGAGCGGCAGCACACCCATGCCGACCAGGTTGGAGCGATGGATGCGCTCAAAGCTCTGGCAGATCACTGCACGAACACCGAGCAGGCGGGTGCCCTTGGCAGCCCAGTCGCGCGAGGAGCCGTTGCCGTACTCGGCGCCGGCGAACACGACGAGCGGCACGCCTTCGGCCTGGTACTTCATCGCGGCATCGTAGATCGACATCTGCTCGCCGTCGGGCCAGTGCTTGGTGTTTCCGCCTTCCGGAATGTTGCCGTCGGCGCCCTTGAGCATGAAGTTCTTGATGCGGATGTTGGCAAAGGTGCCACGCATCATGACCTCATGGTTGCCGCGCCGCGTACCGTACTGGTTGAAGTCGGCGGGCCGCACCTGATGCTCGCTCAGGAATTTGCCGGCGGGCGAAGTCAGCTTGATCGAGCCGGCCGGCGAGATGTGGTCGGTCGTGATCTTGTCGCCGAACATGGCGAGGATCCGCGCCTCGACGATGTCGGTGATCGGCTCGGGCTCCTTCTTCATGCCTTCGAAATAAGGCGGGTTCTGCACATAGGTCGAGCTCATGTTCCAGCGATAGGTCTCGCTCTCGACCGTCTTGATCTTGCGCCAGTTGGTGTCGCCCTTGAACACGTCGGCGTATTTCTTCTTGAAGATCGACGCGGTGACGAACTTCTTCATGAAGGCGTTGATTTCCTTCGCGGTCGGCCAGATGTCCTTCAGGTAGACCGGCTTGCCGTCCTTGCCCTCGCCGATCGGCTCGATGGCGAGATCCTTGGTCACGGTGCCTGCCAGCGCGTGCGCCACGACCAGCGGCGGCGAAGCGAGATAGTTCGCCTGCACGTCCGGGCTGACGCGCCCCTCGAAGTTGCGGTTGCCCGACAGCACGGCAGCGGCAACGATGCCGTTGTCGTTGATCGACTTCGAAATCTCTTCCGGCAGCGGACCGGAATTGCCGATACAGGTTGTGCAGCCGAACCCGACCAGGTTGAAGCCGACCTTGTCGAGATCGGCCTGCAGGCCGGAATTGGCGAGATATTCCGCCACGACCTGGCTGCCCGGGGCGAGCGAGGTCTTCACCCACGGCTTTGCCTTCAGGCCCTTGGCAACCGCGTTGCGCGCCAGCAGGCCGGCGCCGATCAGGACGCTCGGGTTCGAAGTGTTGGTGCAGGAGGTGATCGCCGCGATCACGACATCACCATGGCCGAGATCGAAGTTGCGGCCCTCGACCGAATAGCGCTTCGCCGCATCATCGGCCTTCTTGTATTCGCTGGTCAGCGCGGTCGCGAAACCGGTCGCGACGGTCGGCAGCGCAACGCGGCCCTCGGGGCGCTTCGGACCCGCCATCGACGGCACCACGTCCTTGAGGTCCAGGGTGAGCGTTTCCGTGAACACGGGGTCTGTCGATTTCGCCGTGCGGAACAGACCCTGTGCCTTGGCATAGGAAGTCACTAGCGCGACGCGGTCCGCCTTGCGGCCGGAGGTCTTCAGATAATCGATGGTCGCGGCGTCCACCGGGAAGAAGCCGCAGGTCGCGCCATATTCCGGCGCCATGTTGCCGATCGTCGCCTTGTCCGCCACCGAGAGATAATCGAGGCCGGGCCCGAAGAATTCGACGAACTTGCCGACCACGCCCTGCTTGCGCAGCATCTGCGTCACCGTCAGCACCAGGTCGGTCGCGGTGACCCCCTCCTTGAGCTGGCCCTTGAGCTTGAAGCCGACCACTTCGGGCAGCAGCATCGACAAGGGCTGGCCGAGCATGCAGGCTTCCGCCTCGATGCCGCCGACGCCCCAGCCGAGCACGGCAAGGCCGTTGACCATGGTGGTGTGCGAATCAGTGCCAACAAGCGAATCGGGATAGGCGACCTCGAAGGTGCCGGTCTTCTTGCCGACAGTCATCTTCTCCTTCTTGGTCCATACCGTCTGGGCCAGATATTCGAGATTGACCTGGTGGCAGATGCCGGTGCCGGGCGGCACCACCGAGAAGTTCGAGAACGCCTTCTGGCCCCATTTCAGGAACTCGTAGCGCTCCTGGTTCTGCTTGTATTCCTCGACCACGTTCTTGGCGAAGGCCTTGTTGTCGCCGAAGAAGTTGACGATCACGGAGTGGTCGATGACGAGATCGACCGGCACCAGC
This sequence comes from Bradyrhizobium sp. Ai1a-2, assembly GCF_000426245.1. Lineage (GTDB taxonomy): Bacteria > Pseudomonadota > Alphaproteobacteria > Rhizobiales > Xanthobacteraceae > Bradyrhizobium. The sequence goes on from NZ_AUEZ01000026.1 coordinate 95,276, forward strand.
GGGTTGATCTTCTCCGCATCGCCGCCGAGATTCTGCATCGCGTTGCGCATCGCCGCCAGATCGACCACGGCGGGAACGCCCGTGAAATCCTGCATCAGCACGCGGGCCGGGCGGAAGGCAATTTCATGCTCGAGCTTGCGCTTCCTCAGCCATTTGCTGACCGCGACAATATCTTCCTTTTTGACGGTGCGGCCGTCCTCGTTGCGCATGAGGTTTTCAAGCAGCACCTTCATCGAGTATGGCAGCTTCGAAATGCCCTTCAGACCGTTCTTCTCTGCCGCGGGCAGGCTGTAATAGACGTAGGTCTTGCCGCCGACCTTCAGGGTCTTGCGGCATTTGAAGCTGTCGAGCGATGTCATGCGAGGAAATCCCACTTATTTCGTTATACCCATCGCGGGTATCTTTATACCGGCAGCGGCGAGGTCGGCTTCCGAGCTTGCGGGGACCGATGGTGTGCTGCATCAAGTTCCGGGGCTTATAGAATCTTTCTAGAAGCGCCGCCACACCGACGAGCGCGCCACAGCGTTGCGCCACCCAAAAATTCTCAACGGCTAGCGAAAGATTTTCAGAGGGCTGTGAAGGGCATGATGCGGCTCTCGGGAAAAGACTTGCGATGCGTGCGCGGCGGCCGCGAAGTGTTTGCCGGTCTCGGCTTTGCCGCGTCTTCCGGCGAAGCGCTCGCCATCACCGGCCCCAACGGCTCGGGCAAGACATCGTTGTTGCGCGTGATCGCCGGCCTGCTGGTGCCGTCGGACGGCTCGATCGCGCTCGATGGCGGGGAGGCTGAACTGACCGTGGCCGAACAGGCCCACTATCTCGGCCATCGCGACGCGCTCAAGCCGGCGCTGAGCGTGCTCGAAAATCTTTCCTTCTGGCGGGATTTTCTCGGCGGCGAAGCGGACGACGCCGGCCGATGCCTCACCTTGGTGGGTCTCGATCATGCTACGCATCTGCCAGCGGCCTATCTCTCCGCAGGCCAGCGCCGACGGCTGTCGATCGCACGGCTGCTGGTCGCACGGCGGCCGGTCTGGCTGCTGGACGAACCGACCTCCGCGCTCGACACCAAGGGCCAGGACCTCTTCGTAGGCTTGATGCGCGACCACCTGGCAAACGGCGGCATTGTGATCGCCGCCACCCATACCCCGCTCGGCATCGATGTCAGGGAAATGCGGATGGGAGCGGCGCCATGACCGCGCTATCGGCACTGATTCGGCGCGATATCCGGATCGCGCTTCGCGTCGGCGGCGGCGCACTGATCGGCGTGCTGTTCTTCCTCACCGTCACCGTGCTGATGCCGTTCGCGGTCGGGCCGGACTTGGCGCTGCTTTCGCGGCTGGGACCCGCGATCCTCTGGCTCGGCGCGTTGCTTGCGAGCCTTTTGACCCTTGACCGGCTGTTCACGGCCGACCATGAGGACGGCTCGCTCGATCTCATCGTGATGAGCCGGACGCCGCTGGAACTCGCCTGCGCAGCAAAGGCGCTGGCGCACTGGCTTGCCGCCGGGCTGCCGCTGATCGTGGCGACGCCCGCGCTCGGGCTTTTGCTCAATCTCGACGGCACCGCGACCGTGGCGGTGGCGCTGACGCTCCTGGCGGGAACACCGGCGCTCACCTTCACCGGCATGATCGGGGCCGCGCTTGCCGTCACGCTGCACCGCGGCGGACTGCTGCTGGCCGTGCTGGTGCTGCCGCTGTCGATTCCGGTGCTGATTTTCGGCGTCGCGGCCTCGCAGGCCGCGATTACGGGCCCGATGTCGTTCGGAACCCCGTTTTCGATCCTGTGCGCGCTGTCGCTGGTGAGTTTCGTGGTCGGGCCTTTTGCCGCAGCCGCCAGCCTGCGGCACGGGCTGGATTGAGCTCAATCAACTCTTCACGAGAGGTTTTGGGCCAATTGCCTGCGACGCCGGCCGCGACTATCAGAGAAAGCCATGAGCCTGATCGACCTCGCCAACCCCACGAAATTCCTCGCGCTGACCGCACGGGTGCTGCCGTGGCTTGCCGGCGCAACCGTGATCCTGCTCCTGATCGGGCTCTACCAGTCCGCGATGGCGCCGGACGACTACCAGCAGGGTGCGACAGTCAAGATCATGTTCATCCACGTGCCGAACGCGTGGCTGTCGATGTTCGTCTGGGGCATCATGAGCATTGCCTCGCTGGGCACTCTGGTATGGCGGCATCCGCTCGCCGACGTCGCGGCCAAGGCCGCGGCCCCGATCGGCGCCGCCTTCACCTTCCTTGCCCTGGTCACCGGCTCGCTATGGGGCCGGCCGATGTGGGGCACCTATTGGGAATGGGACGCGCGGCTCACCTCGGTACTGATCCTGTTCTTGATGTATCTCGGCCTGATTGCGCTGTGGCGCGCGGTGGAGGATCCCTCGCGCGCGGCGCGTGCGGCCGCAGTGCTGACGCTGGTCGGCGCGATCAATATCCCGATCATCAAATTCTCGGTCGACTGGTGGAACACGCTGCACCAGCCGGCATCCGTGATCCGGATGGGCGGACCGACGCTGGACAACGCCTTCCTGATTCCGCTCCTGATAATGGCGATCGCATTCTCGCTTCTGTTCATCACGCTGCATCTGGCGGCGATGCGGAACGAGATCCTGCGCCGCCGGGTGCGCAGCCTGCAGATGATGCAGGCCAACCAGCAGCGGGCGGCGTGATGGCAGCGCTCGGCCCCTACGCCTCCTTCATCGTGACGTCCTACGGGCTGGTGACGGCCGTTGTGGCGCTGCTGATCGTCTGGATCTTTCTCGACTATCGCCAGCAGACGGCGCGGCTGCGCGAACTCGAGGCCAGCGGCATCGTCAGGCGTTCCGGGCGCAGCGCGGCGGAGATCTAGAGCATGATCCGGAAAAGTGGAAACCGGTTTTTCCTCGCGACAAACACGAGCGTTTGCGCGGAGATCATGCTCGAACAAAGAGGTGAGATCATGCATCCGATTCCATCCAATCGGATCATGATCTCATGAGCGAACCGATTGCCGAAACCGCGCCGCGGAGCCGGCGCTGGCTGGTGGCGCTGCCGCTGGTGGTCTTTGCCGCCCTCGCGGCGCTGTTTCTGCTGCGGCTCTATGGCGGCGATCCCTCGAAGATTCCATCGGCGCTGATCGGCCGGCCGGCGCCGCAGACCGCGTTGCCGGCGCTCGAGGGGCTGGTCAGGGATGGCGTGCAGGTGCCCGGACTCGATCCTGCCGCCTTCAAGGGCAAGGTCAGCCTCGTCAATGTCTGGGCGTCCTGGTGCGTGCCGTGCCATGACGAAGCGCCGCTCCTGACCGAACTGGCCAAGGACAACCGGCTGCAGCTCGTCGGCATCAACTTCAAGGATGCGCCTGACAACGCCCGCCGCTTCCTCGGCCGCTACGGCAATCCCTTCGGCATCGTCGGCGTCGACGCCAACGGCCGCGCGTCGATCGAATGGGGCGTCTATGGCGTGCCCGAGACCTTCATCGTCGGCCGCGAGGGCACCATCGTCTACAAGCTGGTCGGACCGGTGACACCGCAGAATTTCGACAGCGTGCTCAAGGTCGAGATCGAGAAGGCGCTGAAGGGAACGTAGCGCCCCTCCGTCATTCCGGGGCACGCGCAGCGTGAACCCGGAATGACGAGCGGAGAGAGACTACCCCTTGCTCACATCCCCAGCCTCCGCCTCGCTGCGCTCCAGCGAGACCGGCTCGAGCTGATAGCGCTTGATCAGCGGCATCTGGGTCACGGCAAACAGCATCGTCAGCGGCACCATGCCGAATACCTTGAAGGTGACCCAGAAATCGGTGCTCTGGGTGCGCCAGATGATCTCGTTCACGACCGCCATCGCCAAGAACCACAAGGCCCAGCGGAAGGTGAGGATGCGCCAGCCGTGCGGGGTGAGGTTGAACATCTGGTCGAACATGATCGCGATGAAGGAGCGGCCGAACAGCAGGCCGCCGCCGAGGGTAGCGGCGAACAGCGTGTAGACAATGGTCGGCTTCATCTTGATGAAGGTCTCATCGTGCAGGATCAGCGTCAGCGCCCCGAACACGACAACAACCACCGCCGTGACGATCGCCATCAGCGGCACATGCCGCGTCACCACGTAGGACGCGATCATCGCAGCCACCACCGCCACCATGAATACGCCGGTGGCGATGAACAGGTTCGACTTGGCATTGGCGAAGAAGAAGATGAGCAGCGGACCAAGCTCGGTCGCGAGCTTGAACAGGGGATGCGGTACTTTCTTGTCCATTACTCGATCCCTGCGATTGCCCTGGCGAAATCGCGCGCGGTGAAGGGGGCAAGATCGTCCACGCCTTCGCCGACGCCGACAAAATGTACCGGCAATTTATGCTTCTCCGACAGCGCCACCAGGATGCCGCCCCGCGCGGTGCCGTCGAGCTTCGTCATCACGAGGCCGGTGACGCCAGCAGTACGGTGAAAAGCCTCGACCTGCGACAGCGCATTTTGTCCCACCGTAGCGTCAAGCACCAGGAGCACCGCATGCGGCGCCGTGGCATCGACCTTCCGGATCACGCGCACGACCTTTTCGAGCTCGTTCATCAATTCGGCCTTGTTCTGCAGCCGGCCAGCGGTATCGATCAGCAGCACGTCGAGCTTTTGCTCCTTGGCCGTGCTCAGCGCATTGAAGGCGAGGCTTGCGGAATCCGAGCCCTGTGCGCCCGCGACGACAGGCGATTTGGTCCGTTCGCCCCAGATCTTGAGCTGCTCGATCGCGGCGGCACGGAAGGTGTCGCCGGCGGCCAGCATCACCTTGCGGCCTTCGGCCGAAAACTTGGCCGCGAGCTTGCCGATGGTCGTGGTCTTGCCGGAGCCGTTGACCCCGACGACGAGGACGACGAATGGCTTCTTCGCCGCATCGATCTCGAGCGGCCTGGCCACCGGCGCCAGCACTTTCTCGACCTCGGTCGCGACCACGGCCTTGACCTCGTCGGCCGAGATCTCCTTGTCGTAACGTCCGGCGCCGACGGCGTCCGCGATGCGCACGGCGACGTCGGTACCGAGATCGGCGCGCAGCAGCACATCCTCGATATCATCGAGCATGGCGCGGTCGAGCTTGCGCTTGGTGACGAGGCCCGCAACGGCAGCGCCGATCGAACTCGAGGTCCGCTTCAGCCCGTTGGAGAGCCGCTTCCACCAGCTCAGTTTGGGTGCAGTGGTATCGTTCATGGCAGGGGTGTGTTAGCCGTTTCGCCCCGCAAACGAAAGTCTCGACGCGTGAACGATGTTCCACAATTGACGCCGGCGGAAATCGAGGCCCGCGTGCTCCATCGCGACGGCCTGATGCTGGTGATCGATAAACCGGCCGGAATTCCGGTGCATCGCGGCCCAAAAGGCGGCCCCAACCTGGAAGCTTCGTTCGACGCGCTGCGTTTCGGCCTACCGCGACCGCCGGTACTCGCCCATCGGCTGGACCGGGACACGTCGGGCTGCCTCGTCCTTGGGCGACATCGCAAAGCAACCGCCTCGCTCGGCCTGTTGTTCAAGCACGGCAAGATTTCAAAGACATATTGGGCCGTGGTCGAAGGCGGGCCTGCCGAAGAGCAAGGCACGATCGAGCTTTCGCTCGGCCGCAAGAACGCGGAGCGCGGCTGGTGGCAGAAGCCGGACCCGGAAGGTCAAAAGGCCGTGACAAACTGGAAAGTGCTCGGCCGCGGCGCCGGTCTCGCCTGGCTTGCGATGGAACCGGTCACCGGCCGCACCCATCAATTGCGCGTGCACGCTTCCGCCATGGGCTGGCCGATCGTCGGCGACAACATCTACGGCAACGGCCCGCGCTTCGGCGAACCGCGCCTGCATCTGCACTCGCGCGAACTGGTGATTCCGATTTCGAAGAACAAGGAGCCGGTGCGCGTCACCGCGCCGGCGCCCGAGCACATGCATGAACGGCTGAGGGCGTGCGGCTGGAATGGGGCGTAGGCTGCCTTCTTCCTCGCATGGGAGAAGAAAGAGCGGACGCCAGTTGATGCGCCCTCGCCCCTTGTGGGAGAGGGCAGCTCCGCAGCCAGCAGCGAACTCACCAGGGTGAGGGGTTCTGTCCACGAACACCGGTGCTCGCGGAGACAACCCCTTGTATCTGCACGGGCACGATTTGTGCGATGGAAGCGACTTAGCGCCTTGGCCGGTGGCCACCGGCCAAGGCGCGTGGCGAAGTCGCCCGTTACCCCTCCGGCCACAACCGTGGATGAGCTCTGGGATCTTTGCCATGTCACGTACGACCGAACAGTCGCTTGAGTTCCAATCGCATGGACAAGGCAGGTTACCGTGAAGAAGACGATTTGTGGAGTGGACGTTTCGAAAGCCCGGCTCGATGTCTGCATCGAACCCGGGCATCGGTTTGCGAGCTTCAATAACGATACGGCAGGCTTTGCAG
>NZ_AUEZ01000027.1 GCF_000426245.1 Bradyrhizobium sp. Ai1a-2
ACCCGGCTGAACGTGTCGTGGCTCGGGATGCCGTGCTCCAGGCGCAGCAGGAGCCGCAACAGCTCTTCCTTCGACCGGCCAAACTCTTCCATCTCCGCGCAACTGCTCGCTCCGCACAGCACCGCCGCCAACGCGATGAACAACACCTCCAACAGCTCGTGCTTCGCATTGGTTGCGCGCGGGTCCGGCAATCGCCCAAACGCCTTCCTGAACTTCTGCATCCGACCCCCTCCATGATCCGGGAGTCGTCTTCAGAATCCTTCTTGCATTCCAATGCAATAGCCGCCGCAAATCCATATGCGATTCCCCTGCCCGCAAGCGGGAGAGGGAGCGCAGCTTCGTCGCGGCAGCATTTCAAATCTGATCGGATCACCGGCGAGAGCATGATCTAGAGATGTAGAGACCGGCTGTCGAAAGATCAGGCCCAAACGAGGAGATGAAATCGTGATCTGATTCGGATCACGATTTCGGTTTACGTCACCCGCCGTGCTTCTGCGGCTTATGGCCGCTCTGACCGGGATCGTTGTGCTTGTTGTGGTGGCTTTCCTGGTTCAGCCCGCCGCGGCTCACTGGAAATTCCGACTGGCGCGCATCGTGTTTCGGACGTTTCACGCCTGCGTCTTCTGCAACGCGCGCGCCCTGTTCAAGATTGCGCGCGTCGGGGACGTCCGGCTTTCGTTCGAGCATGCGCAACTGCTGCTCGTGGGTCTTCTTGCCCTGCAACACGGTCTTGCGTGATTTCGGCGTCTGATCGTGCGGCGGGCGGCCTTGCCGGCGATCTGGCGCCTCGATGCCGCCCTGCGGGTTGGTATCGTTCTCGACGTCGCCTTCAAACGTGTTCTCGCCCTCGACATCCTCGAGATCGTCCGGCGTTGCCTGCGCCATCGTGACGCCTTTCGAGCCGCCGATCAGCGGATTGCGATGAAGATCGATATCGCTTGGCCGTTTCGTCTTGGCGTGTTTCGTCATGATCGGTTCCCCGTGCAATCGAGCATGCACGGGACAACGCACACTCAACGCGGGAGTTCGATCGGAACCAAAGTCGAGTTGGAGGCCGCAGGAACCTCACTCGGCCCGCGGCGACCTTGTCATCGGGTCAGGCGGCCCGTACGGTCCGCAGGAACCGGCCGACTTCCGTCTGGAGCCGGCTGCTGTCGCGGGACAGCGATTGCGCGGACGAGAGCACCTGTGTGGACGCGGTGCCTGTCGCGGTAGCGCCGCGCTGCACGTCGGTGATCCGCGAAGAGACCTCCTCGGTCCCTTGCGCGGCCTGTTGCACATTGCGCGCGATCTCCTGCGTCGCCGCGCCCTGCTCTTCGACGGCGGCGGCGACCGTCGAAGCGATCTCCGCCAGCGATTCGATCGTGTTGCTGATCTGGCCGATGGCGCCGACCGATTGATTGGTCGCGGTCTGGATCGCCGCGATCTGCTGGCCGATTTCGCCGGTCGCCTTCGCCGTCTGCTCGGCCAGCGCCTTCACCTCGGAGGCGACGACCGCAAAGCCGCGGCCTGCGTCGCCGGCGCGCGCAGCCTCGATGGTGGCATTGAGCGCCAACAGGTTGGTCTGGCCGGCAATGGTGTTGATGAGTTCGACCACATCGCCGATGCGGCTTGCGGCTTTGGACAGTTCGCTCACGCGCTCGGTGGTGGCACGCGCCTGGCCGACCGCATCAGCCGCGATTCTCGCCGAATCCTGGACCTGGCGGCTGATCTCGTTCACCGACGACGACAATTCTTCCGTTGCGGTCGCCACCGATTGCACGTTGGCCGACGCTTCTTCGGAAGCCGACGCCACCGCAACCGTTATTTCCTGGGTGCGTTCGGCCGTCGAGGTGAGCGCCTTAGCGGATTGCTCCAGCTCCGTCGACGCCGTCGAGACGGTGCTGACGATCTCGCCGACAGCTCCCTCGAACGCGTCCGCAAGCTTGATCATCTCGGCCCGGCGCTGCCCGGCGAGGATGTCATCCTCACGACGCTTGGATTCGGCCTCGACCACCGCCTTCTCTTCCGCCTTGACCTTGAACGTCTCGACGGCGCGCGCGACCGCGCCGATTTCGTCCTTGCGCCCGAGGCCGGGCAACTGGACGTCAAAATTACCGTTCGCGAGTTCCTGCATGGCCCGGCTCAGGCTGCGCATCGGTCCCGCGATCGAAAGCGCCGACAGCACGGAAGTCACGATCAGAAGCAGCGCCGCAATGCCGCCGATCGCCAGCGACATCCTGTCTGCCGAGGCCGCCTGCTGCGTCGCCTTTTCGACCTCACCGGCCATGGCCTGCTTGGCACGGTCAACGATCGCATTGGCATTCGACTCGAGTTCAGCGGAAAGCGACAGCATGACGTCATTGGCGATCTGTCGTGAAACCGTCGTCAACTGCGCGGCGCGCGCCTGGGCCTCGTTCGAGATCGTGAGCCCGGAGGCTTCAACGGAAGCAATCTCGAGAAGCTCGGTTTTCATCTTCGCGAGTTTCGCGGCGGCGGTTTCATAGGCGGTCGCCGTGCTCTTCAGCTTCTCGAGCTGCGAGCGCGTATCGGCGGTCGACAGCCGGGAGATCTCATCGATGAAGCCGAGAAACCCCTTGAAACGAGCCGCGAGATACTCCGCGGCCTTTTGCAATTCTTCATCGGTTGTCGCAATGCGGATGCTGCTCGCACCGATCTGGAGGCCTCGCGCCGCCGCCTTGGCGTCGATTGCCGCGCGCGCGATGTTGGACTGCAGGAGTACGCTCTCGTTGGTCCGGGCGACCGTGGCATTCGCCGTCAGTTGATTGACGATCATCAGCGCGACGAAGATCACGCCGAGTGCGGATGCGATGCCGAGCTTGGCTCCGATCCGCAAGTTTTGAATACCCTTGATCATGCCCACCCCGTTGCAGTCTGGCCTCTGGCCCAACCTCTTCAGCCGAGGGGAACTTATTGCTGGGGCTGTTTAAGTAACGTTAAGCCGCCGCAACGAAAGCGCTGAAGCAACCCGAGAGCGAATGAATGATCGCTTGCAGAAACGAACGCTGCATATGCCGACGCGCGAGCGCTCAGCGCGCACAACTCATTGATGTACTCTTTCGTCACAAAGCCTTTCTATCAGGATGATTCGCCCGCATTGGATACCGTCAGCGAAGCATCTCCTTCAACTTCAATACCGCGCTATCCGGAGTCGTGAGCACCGGTCGCCCAGATGCTTGCTCAACCGCGGACGCTGCCGGCGCCATGCTGTATTGCGCGAGCGCGATGATGTCGCAGTCGCGCAAGTCTTTCGACGCTTCGACCACTCGTCGATCATGCTCGGCGCGATCGCCGCGATCGAGCGCCGCCAGTGCGCCCTCCGCCAGTTTCGGCACGAGCGCGACGGAAGCGGGAAACTCGCGAGGCATGGACACCAAAGTCGGCGGAAACGTCGAGAGCAGGCCGACCTTGCGGCCGCTTCGCGCGGCCTGCTCGATCATCGCCTCATTGGGCTTCAGGACCGGCATCGGCGCATTCGCCCGCGCGACGGCTTCGATGCACGGACCGAAGGCCGAGCAGGTGAACAGGATCGCATCGGCGCCGGTGCTCGCGACGTAACGGCCGAGCGCGAGGAAACGCTCGGTCATGGCGTCGGTGAGTTGGCCGTCGCGCGCGAGATCGGCCGACAGGCTGTCGTCGAGCAGGTTCATCAGCCGCACGTCCGGCCACAACCTTGCGAACGATGATTCGATCGGCTCGATCGAATGCTTCAGGGCGTGAATGAGGGCTATGCGCATCATCGAGGCTCACTTGAATGGGATCGCGTACATCATGCCACCCTTGGTCCAGAGCGCGTTCTGGCCACGATCGAGCTTGAGCGGACTCGCCTTGCCGACATTGCGTTCAAAAATCTCGCCGTAATTGCCGGCCGCCTTGATCGCCTGGACCATCCATTTGTTGTCGAGCCCGAGCCGCGAGCCGAGATCGCCCGATGAACCGAGGAGGCGCTGGATCGCCGGCACGCTGGAGGATTTCGCCATCTCCTCCGCATTCGCCGCGGTGACGCCGAGTTCTTCCGCTTCAATCAGGCCGTAATGCAGCCAGGTGATGATGTCGCTCCAGGCTTCGTCGCCGTTGCGGGTAAAGGGCCCGAGCGGCTCCTTGCTGATGGTCTGCGGCAGCACGACGTAATCGGCGGCATTGGGGGCTGCAGTCGCAACGGCGCCGGCGAGCGCCGAAGCGTCCTGGGTCATGGCATCGCAACGACCACCGAAAAAGGTCTGATACATGGTGTCGACGCGATCGAATACGAGCGGCTTCCACTCGATGCCGTTGGCGCGGCCATAGTCGCCGAGCGTTACCTCATGTGTCGTGCCCTGTGCCACGCAGACGGTGGCGCCATTGAGCCCCTTCAGGTCTTTGACCCCGGCATCGACGCGGACGACAAAGCCCTGGCCGTCGTAGAAATTGACCGGGCCTTGCCGCAAACCGAGCGTGACGCCGCGCAGATAAGTCTGCGTCGAGTTGCGATAGAGCACATCGATCTCGCCGGACTGCAGCGCAGTGAAGCGGTTCTGTGCGGTGAGCGCCACATAGCGCACTTTTGCGGGATCGCCCAGCACGCCGGCCGCGAGCGCCCGGCAATAGTCGACGTCGAGTCCCTTGTAGTTGCCTTGCGAGTCCGGCGCGGAGAAGCCCGCAAAACCTGTGCTGACGCCACAAACGAGTTGGCCGCGCTGCTTTACGGTGTCGAGCGTTCCTCCTATTGCCGCCGAGATGGACGTGGCGAGCAAAGCGGTGGCGACAAAGATTTTCTTCATTCTCCCCTCCTCCTGATTATTGCTTGAGCCCTAGTGACCGATGCTCCTCAATGCGCTGTCGACGGCCTTGCCGAGCCGATCGACGATCTCGTCGATTTCCTCCGATGTCGCGATATAGGGCGGCGCCAGCAGAACGTGGTCGCCATCGCGGCCGTCAACCGTGCCCCCGGCTGGGTAGCAGCCGAGGCCGCCCTCGAAGGCTGCTGCCTTGATTTTCTGGTTGAGTTTCAGCGCGGGATCGAAAGGTTGGCGCGCGCTGCGATCGGCAACCAGCTCGATCGCCCAGAACAGGCCGCGTCCCCTGATGTCGCCGACATGGCGGTGATTGCCGAAGCGCTCGATCAGGCGGCGCTCAAGCTGGTGGCCGCGCTCTCTCAAGCGATCGAGCAGTTGCTCGTCATCGATGATCCGCTGCACCTCGAGCGCGGCCGCGCAGGCGAGCGGATGTCCGAGATAGGTGTGGCCATGCTGAAATGCGCCCGAACCGTCACGGATCGCATCCGTGATGCGGCCGCTGGCAAGCATCGCGCCGATCGGCTGGTAGCCGCCGCCAAGACCCTTTGCGATGGCCTGGATGTCGGGCGCAATGCCCTCCTGCTCCCACGCATGCAGCGTGCCGGTGCGGCCCATGCCGCACATCACCTCATCGAGGATCAGGAGCGCGCCATGCCGGCTGCAGATCTCGCGCACGGCCTTGAAATAACCCTCCGGCGCCGGCACGCAGCCGGCGGTGGCGCCAACCACCGGCTCGGCGATGAAGGCCGCGACGGTATCGGGACCAAGGCGCTGGAATTCGGCTTCGAGCTCGGCGGCAAGCCGCGCGACGAACGAAGCTTCCGTCTCGTGATCGCGCCGCTCGTGATAGGCGAACGCCGCCGTTACATGGCTGAAGGCGTTCGACAACAGCGGCGCGTAGGGTTCGCGCCGCCAGGCATTGCCGCCGGCCGAGAGCGCGCCCAGCGTATTGCCGTGATAGCTCTGGCGACGGGCGATGAAATGCTGCCGCCGCGGCTGGCCGATCTCGACGAAATACTGCCGCGCCAGTTTGATGCTGGCCTCGACCGCTTCCGAACCGCCGCTGACGAAATAGACCTGGGCGAGCCCACCCGGCTCATGGCCGACGAGCTTTTCGGCCAGCGCCTCCGCGGGCTCCGAGGTGAAGAACGCCGTGTGGGCATAAGCGAGCTTGGATGCCTGCTTCGCGATCGCCTCGAGCACGCGCGGATGCTGATGGCCAAGACAGGAGACCGCAGCGCCGCCGGACGCGTCGAGGATTTTCCGGCCATCTTCGGCGATCAGCCACACGCCCTGTCCACCGACGGCTTTTGGCGGGGTTTGACGCAAGCTCCGGTGCATGACGCGACTGCGGTCGGTGCCCATGACGGTCAACCTTTCTCGACAACGTATTGCGACAGTTCGGCGAGGCGCGCCTCGGTCTCTTCCAGCCGCTGCCTTGCGGCTGCGCCGCCCAAGGTAAAGGTGACAGCGGCGAGCGACTGCGCGATCGCGATGGCGCCGGTGAGGCTCGGGAAGAAGCCGGGAGAGCTCGCGGCCTCGAACAGCAGCAGATGATCTGCACCTTCCGCCATCGGCGCGCTGACGGTGTCGGCGATCGCGATCATGGTCGCGCGGGCACGATGGGCCGCGCGGGCCGACAACACACTCGCCGTGGAATAGGGCGCGAAGCCGATGACAACGACCGCGTCACCGGAGCGGAAGGCGCCGAGATCGAGATCTTCGGGTCCGGAGCCACCAACAAGCTGCACGGCCTAGGGACGGAACAAGCGAAGCTGGTAGTTCAGCAATTCCGCCACGCTGCGGCAGCTTCGGAAACCGGCGATCCAGATGCGCTCGGCATCACGCAACGCCCTGGCGGCATTTGCCACTGCGCCATGCGAGATCCGCCCCAGCCCCGCCGCCTCGGCTTCGAGCTTGTCGGCGACCAGCGCGACATCGGCGTGAGGCCCGGTACGCCTTCCCTTCGTGCGCGCGGAAAAGGGTGAGGATTGCTCCGGCCGCCGCGCCTCTGTCAGCGCAGCGCGTAATTCGTCCCAGCCGGAATAGCCGAGCGCCTTCGCAAGCCGCGTAAAGGCCGCCGGATCGGCGCCCGCCACGGCCGCAAGTTCCCGCATCGAGCGCGTCGTGGCGTCATAATCGTTTGCAGCCACGAAGCGGCCGACTTGCTGCAGCCGCGTCGGCAACGACGGCAGGGCGCTGCAGAGCTCGTTCAGAGGCGAGGATTTCGGCTGCGGCTGGGCCATGAAACATCTGTTGCACAGTTCAGGTTTTGGTGCAACATTTGACGCGCGCGCCGTCAGCGCATGGCCGAAGATCGCTTCATCTCCGAGGTTGAGGATTTTTGCGCTGTGACGATGTCCACGACCGATCGCCCTCATCGCCGGCCCTTGCACCGTTTCTGGGGCCGCCAGCAGTTCATCGGTTTGATCTGGCAGATCGTGGTGATTGCCATCGCGGTTGCAATCGTTGGTTTCCTCTGGTCGAACGCCGTACACAATCTGTCGGTCCGCCGCATTTCGACTGGATTTGCCTTCCTCGGTCGCGAGGCGGGCATGCCGATCGCGGATTCCTGGATCGCCTATAGTCCGAAGGATCCTTACGCACGCGCGTTCCTTGTCGGCATCGTCAACACGCTGCGCGTCGCCGTGATCGGGATCGTGCTGGCGACGGTGCTTGGCACCATGGTCGGCATCGCGCGACTGTCTTCGAACTGGCTGTTGTCACGGCTTGCCGCTGTCTACGTTGAGGTGCTGCGCGACCTGCCGCTGCTGCTGCAGCTTCTGTTCTGGTACGTGCTGATGCAGGGCCTTCCCGCCGCACGCGCGGCGTGGAAACCGATCGACGGCGTGTTTCTCTCCAATCGCGGCTTGATACTGCCTTCCATTCCCCTCCATGCGGCCAATCTCTGGGCGATCGGAGCGGCGGTGCTTGGGCTTGGCGCATTCTATCTGCTGCGCCGACGGCTGATCGCGCAGCAGATGCGTGACGGACAGCCAAGACGGCTCTGGCCCTATGGATTGATCCTCATCGTCCTGCTGCCGGCATTGGTGTCATGGGCAGTCGGCGCCGCCTGGACCGTGACAAAGCCCGAGCTGCGTGGTTTCAATTTCGTCGGCGGCCTGACGCTGGCGCCGGAATATTTTGCGCTGCTGATCGCGCTCGTCACCTACACATCTGCTTTCATCGCCGAGATCGTGCGCAGCGGCATACAGGCAGTGCCCAGGGGGCAATGGGACGCCGCGGCAGCGCTTGGGCTGCGGCGCAGCTTCGTGCTGCAGCATATCGTGCTGCCGCAGGCGCTTCGCGTCATCATCCCGCCGATGACGAGCCAATATCTGAACCTGACGAAGAACTCGTCACTGGCGGTCGCTGTCGGCTACCAGGACATCGTCTCGATCGCGAACACCACGCTGAACCAAACGGGTCAGGCGATCGAGGCGATTGCACTGATCATGTGCGTGTTCCTGACCATCAGCCTCGCCATCAGCCTGTTCATGAACTGGTACAACGCGCGCATCGCGCTGGTGGAGCGTTGAGCCATGACAATGGTGACGGACCTGTCCGACGCGCCGCTGCCGATCCCGCCGCGCGTTCGAAAGACAACCGGCGGCCGGCCAATGCAATGGCTGCGCGCCAATTTGTTCTCGTCGATCTCCAATGCGCTGATCACTCTGGTTCTGGCCGTCCTTCTGGTGAAAGCCGGCGTCAGCTTCGTGCAATGGGGATTCTCGAATGCGATCTGGTGGCTTCCGGGCAACGACACCGCGGCCTGCCGCGCGCTCCGCGGGCTCGGCGCCTGCTGGGCCGTGATTCCGGAGAAGTATCGCTTCATCCTGTTCGGCACCTACCCGTTCGATCAACAGTGGCGGCCGGCGGCGGTCACGCTGATCTTCATCGCGCTATTCGTCATATCAAGCGGCCGGACGTTTTGGCGCCCCGCGCTGGTCCTCGTCTGGATCGCCGCATTGGTCGTGATCGGCCTCTTGATGTGGGGCGGCGTGTTCGGGATGCCTTATGTCCCGCAGGACCGCTGGGGCGGACTTCCGGTCACGCTGATCCTCGCGACCTTCGGGCTGGCTTTCGGCTTCCCGCTCGGCATTGTCGTCGCACTCGGTCGCCGCTCGAAGCTGCCCGCGATCCGCTCGCTTTGCGTGCTCTATGTCGAACTGATCCGCGGCGTGCCTTTGATCAGCCTCCTGTTCATGGCCAGCGTGATGTTTCCGCTGTTCATGCCCGATGGCGTCAACATCGACAAATTGCTGCGCGCCCAGATCGCCTTCATCCTTTACGCCGGCGCCTACCTCGCCGAGGTCGTGCGCGGCGGGCTGCAGGCCGTGCCGCGCGGCCAATATGAAGCCGCCGATGCACTCGGCCTGTCCTATTGGAAGAAGCACGGCCTGGTGATCCTGCCGCAGGCGATCCGTCACGTGATCCCGCCGCTGGTCAACACCTTCATCGCCTTTTTCAAGGATACCAGCCTGGTGCTGATCATCGGCATCTTCGATCTGCTGACGACCGCGAAGACGGCGATTATCGATCCCGCCTGGCAATCATTCAGCGTCGAGGTCTATGTCTTCGTCGGCCTGATCTATTTTGCCTTCTGCTTTGCCATGTCGCGCTACAGCAGGCGGCTCGAGGCGCAGGGCACGCCACGATGACGGCGTAAGGCGGTCCGGCGGCACATTTCTTGCTTGTCCCCAGCAGACTTCCCAGGGGATATTCCATGAAATTGACGTCCAAAGCCGCCGCGTTGCTTTTCCTGCTGGCCTGCTTTGCCGGCCTGCCCGCCCCCGCGCTGGCGCAGGACAAGGTCGCCGTCGGCGTGTTCCCGCTCTCGTCGTCGCTGCCTTATTTCGTCGCGCTGGAACGGGGGTTCTTCAAGGAACAGAACATCGAGCCCGAGATGACGAAACTCCTGGGCGGCCCAGCCAATGTCGCCGCACTGATGACCAACCAGATCGAGGTCTCCGCCGTGCTGGTGACGCTCGAGGGCCTCAACGCCGATGTCAAGAAACCGGGGGTCGCCACCTATATCAGCCTCAACAGCCAGACCAGGGTCTGGAAGATGGAGCAGTTCGTCGTCCGCAACGGCTTTGCGGCGAAAACGATCGCCGATCTCAAGGGCGCCAAATTGATGTCGGCGCCGGGCCCGGCCAACATCAACACCGCCAAAGCGATCCTGGCCAAGAACGGCCTGAAGGAAGGCGACTATACGATCGACCAGCTCGACATGGGCCAGCACGTCAACGCGATGACGGCCGGCACTTTCGACGGCGGCTATACGCTCGAGCCGAATGCATCGATGATGATCAAGGCCGGCGTCGCGCATCCGATCGAGGCCGGGGTGATCTCGAAATATATCCTCGGCAACGAGAGCGCCAACGCCTACGCCGCCGGCTGCACGATGACCGCCGACTTCATCCGGAAGCGACCGGATGTGGCAAAACGCTTCGCCGCCGCCTGGGCCAAGGCGATCGCCTTCATCAACGCCAATCCGGATGACGCGCGCAAGCACCTCGCCAAGAACACCTACACGCCGGACAATGTGGTCGATATGGTGCCGATGCTCGGCTATGTGATGGTCGGCGACATGACCAAGGAGCAGCTTGCCGATCTGCAGGCCTTCGCGGATTTCGGCAACTCGATCGGCGTCGTTCCCGAAAAGATCGACGTCACCAAGTTCCTGCACAAGTTCTGAGGCGCGCATGACGAGCGCGACCGCAAGCACGGCGAGCGGGGTGGTCAACGGCTTCGACGAGTCGCGCCGGACGGCGCCGCATGTCACGATCCGCGGGCTTTCCAAGCGTTATCCCGACGCAGTGATCTACGACGCCTTCGATTTCGATATCCCGCGCGGCAAGCTGATCTCGGTCTTCGGACCGAACGGCTGCGGCAAGAGCACACTGATCAACATGATCGCAGGGCTCGTGCCCGCTGATGCCGGCGAGGTGCTGTTCGACGGACGGCCGCTGAGCCGCGTCAAGTTCGGCTATGTATTCCAGAACTATCGCGAAGCCCTGTTTCCCTGGCTGCCGGCGTTCGACAACATCGTCTACCCGCTGAAGCTGATGGGCGTGCCGAAGGCGGAGCGCAGGCTGCGCGTGGAGCGGCTGGTGGCACATCTCGGCGTCAAGATCGACCTTGCGCTTTATCCCTATTATCTCTCCGGCGGACAGCAGCAGCTGGTCTCGATCATGCGCGCGCTGATCGTCGAGCCCGAGATCCTGTTCCTCGACGAGCCGTTCTCCGCGCTCGACTACGAAATGACGCTGTTCATGCGCGAGCAGTTGCAGCGCGTGTTCATGGAGACCAAGACGACGACGGTCCTGGTGTCGCATGATCTCGAAGAGGCGGTGTATCTCTCCGACTACGTATTGCTGTTGTCGCGCCATCCGGCCCGCGTGGTCGAGTTCGTGCCCTATGACGCGCCGCGGCCGCGCACCGACAAGACCATGACGGAGCCTTCCTTCATCGCCACCAAGGCGCATTGCCTGAAACTGTTTCAGCGCGAGGTGCGCCGCGGATGACGGGACCCAAGCAAATCGCGCGGGCGTTGCTGCCACTGGTCGGCGTCGCGATGTTGCTCGCCGTCTGGACGCTGGTGAATGGGCTGAATCTGGTCGATCCCGTGCTGCTGCCCTCGCCTGCCGCGACGTTCAGGACGCTGTGGGAAGGCATGACCAGCGGCAAGCTCGGCGTCGACTTCGTCAAGACCGTGGTGCGGACGATCTCCTCCACCGCGATTGCGGCCGTCATCGCCATTCCGCTCGGCATCCTGCTCGGCTCCTCGGAAAAGCTCTATCGCTCGGTCGAGTTCCTGATCGACTTCTTCCGTTCGACGCCGGCTTCCGCGATGTTTCCACTGTTCCTGGTGCTGTTCGGCGTCGGCGACCGCACCAAGATTTCGGTGGCCGCGTTCGGCGCCGGCCTCGTGATCCTCTTCAACGTCGCCTATGGCGTCATGAATGCGCGCAAGACGCGGCTACTTGCCGCCAAAGTGATGGGCGCATCGCGGACGCGCGTGCTGTTCGACGTCATGCTGCTGGAATCGCTGCCGCAGACCTTCGTGGGCCTGCGCAACGGCGTATCTCTCGCACTCGTCATCATCGTGGTCGCGGAAATGTTCATCGGCTCGACTGACGGGCTCGGCCAGCGCGTCTTCGAGGCGCAGCAACTGTTCGACATGCCCGGCATGTATGCGGCGATCTTTGCCGCCGGCGCGCTCGGCTATGCGCTCAATCTCCTGTTCCTGCTGATCGAGCGCCGCTTCGTGCACTGGGCCGGCCGCTAGCGCCAGGCCTCTCCCGGCCTCACGACAAGGTCGTGCGAACCCGAAATATCCGTATCGGCCGATTGGCATATCTTCCGCATCGCCGGACACATGCTCTGATCGAAACCTCCGTTCCCCAGGGAGAACCTCATGGCTCGTACCGTTGCCGACCAGATGGTCGAAACCTTCGCCGCAGCCGGCGTGAAGCGCATCTACGGCATCGTCGGCGACAGCTTGAACGGTTTCACCGACGCGCTGCGCCGCCACGGCGGCGTCGAGTGGCTGCATGTGCGGCACGAGGAAGTTGCGGCGTTCGCCGCCGGCGCCGAGGCGCACATCACGGGCGAGCTCGCGGTCTGCGCCGGAAGCTGCGGCCCCGGCAATCTGCATCTGATCAACGGCCTGTTCGACTGCCATCGTTCGCGCGTGCCGGTGGTGGCCATCGCAGCGCATATCCCCTCACCCGAGATCGGCTCAGGCTTTTTCCAGGAGACGCATCCGGAGCATCTGTTCCTCGAATGCTCGAGCTATTGCGAATTGGTGTCGGGCGCCGAGCAGATGCCGCGCGCGCTCGAGATCGCCGTGCGGCGCGCGATCGCCGAGCGCTGCGTCAGCGTCATCGTTATCCCCGGCGACATCGCGCTCAAGCCGGCCACCACCACGTCCGCCTCGCCATCGACGGGGCTGGTGCTGTCGCAGCCGGCGGTGGTTCCGTCCGATGCCGCGCTCGCACAACTCGCCGACCTCCTGAACCAGTCGGAACGCGTCACACTGCTGTGCGGCAGCGGCTGCGCCGGCGCACATGACGAATTGATGCAGCTTGCGGAAGCCCTGAAGTCGCCGATCGTCCACGCCATGCGCGGCAAGGAATATGTCGAGTGGGACAATCCCTACGATGTCGGCATGACCGGCCTGATCGGCTTTTCCTCCGGCTATCACGCCATGGAGAACTGCGACACGTTGCTGATGCTCGGCACGGACTTCCCCTATCGGCAGTTCTATCCAAAGGACGCGCGAATCGCGCAGGTCGATGTCAGGCCCGAGGCGATCGGCCGGCGCGTGGCCGTCGAGCTAGGCGTCATCGGACAGGTCGGCCCGACATTGCGCGCGCTGCTGCCGCGACTGACGGCCAAGGACGATCGGCGGTTTCTCGACGGCGCGCGCAAGCACTATGCCGAAGCGCGCCGCGGGCTCGACGAGCTCGCCTCCGGCCGCAAGGGCGGCACGCTGCATCCGCAGCAGATCGCGCGTGTCGCAAGCCAGCTCGCGAGCGAGGACGCGATCTTCACCTGCGACGTGGGCCTGCCGACGGTCTGGGCGGCGCGCTATCTGGCCATGAACGGGAAGCGTCGCCTGATCGGCTCGTTCTGGCACGGATCGATGGCCAATGCGATGGCGCAGGCGATCGGCGCCCAGGCCGCCGCGCCGGGACGCCAGGTCATCTCGCTCTCCGGCGATGGCGGTTTCACGATGCTGATGGGCGATCTGTTGAGCCTCTCGCAGCTCAAGCTGCCGGTGAAAGTGATCGTGTTCAACAATGGCGCGCTCGGCTTCATCGAGCTCGAGCAGAAGTCTTCCGGCTTCCTCGACACCGGCACGGAGTTGAAGAACCCGAACTTCGCCGCGATGGCGGAAGCCACCGGCATCAAGGGCGTCCGCATCGAGGATCCCGCTGAAGTCGAGGGCAAGCTTGCAGAAGCCTTCGCACATCCCGGGCCGGTCGTAATCGACGCCGTCGTCAACCGCCTGGAACTCGCGATGCCGCCCAAGGTGACCACCGAAATGGCCAAGGGCTTTACGCTGTATATGGTGCAGGCCGTGCTGAACGGCCGCGCCGACGAAGTCGTCACACTGGCGCGGACCAATTTGTTGCGGTGACAGAGATTACGTCGACCTGCGTCCGCGATGCACGACTCCCTCTCCCGCTTGCGGGAAGGGCTGGGGTGAGGGTGTCTCCACATCGGGACTCCCCGAGTGGAGAGAACCCTCACCCCGCGCTTCGCCATAGCCGAAGCTCCGCTTCGGCGTTCTTTAAGCACGGCCGCCAACGGCGGCCTACGCCTCTCCCGCTTGCGGGAGAGGTGACCGGACCCCATCGATCACTGTTACGTGCAGCGCGCGGAGAAGCCTGAGGCCGCGAGCTTCGCCAGCACATCGTCGAGATGTGCGCGGTCGCGGGTTTCGATCACGAGCTCGAGCAGTGTCGCCTTGGCCGGCAGCGCCGAGAAGGTCCGCTGGTGCGAGACTTCGATGATGTTGGCGCCGACTTCGGCGAGCAGCGCCGAGACCGCGGCGAGCTGGCCGGGTCGGTCGACGATGTCGAGCGCGAGCTGCGTCAGCCGTCCCTCGCGGGCGAGCTCGCGCGTCAGGACCGAGGCGATGAGCCGCGTGTCGATATTGCCGCCGGTCAGGACCAGGCCGACCTTCTTGCCCGCGAAACGCTCTGGCGCGGCCAGAACCGCGGCGAGCCCCACTGCACCGGCTCCCTCGACGACCGTCTTCTCGATCGAGATCAGCATCGCCACCGCACGCTCGATCTGGTCTTCCGTGACCAGCAGGATGTCGTCGACCAGTTCGCGCACGATCCTGGTCGTGATCTGGCCGGGCGACTTGACAGCAATGCCCTCGGCAAGGGTATCGCCACGCATCGGCAGGTGCTCGTTCCTGACCGCGTTGTACATAGACGGGTAGAGCTGGGCCTGGACGCCGATGATCTTCAGGCCGGGCGTGAGCGATTTGGCGGCGATCGCGATGCCAGAGATCAGCCCGCCGCCGCCGACCGGCACGACGAGCACGTCGAGGTCCGGTACGGACGCAAGCATCTCCAGCCCGATGGTCCCCTGGCCCGCCATGATCAGCGGATCATCGTAAGGATGGACGAAGGTCATGCCGCGCGCCTCGCATTGCTTGCGGGCGAACTGCGCGGCATCTTCGAGCGTCGCTCCGGAGATGATGACTTCGGCACCGTGACGCCGCGTGTTTTCGATCTTCACCATCGGCGTCCCGATCGGCATCACGATCGTGGTGGGAACGCCGAGCCGCAAGGCGTGGTAGGCGACGCCCTGCGCATGATTGCCGGCCGACATCGCAATCACGCCGCGCTGTCGCTCCTCGGGCGACAACGCCTGCAGGCGGTTCAACGCCCCGCGCTCCTTGAAGGAGGAGGTGAACTGCAAATTCTCGAATTTCAGCCAGACGTCGCAGCCGCAGATCTCGCTCAGCGTCCGGCTCTGGTTGCAGGCGGTGACGATGACCGAATCGCGGATGGTCGCCGCGGCGGCCCTGATATCGGCCAAGGTGATCGGAAGTTTTTTCAAGTTGACCTCGGCTTGTCCTGTAGCTCCTCTTGGCGCGCCCGTGCCATGTTCATGGCTTCTCTCCTTCTGGATACGATCTGGAATGCCAACCTATATCGCCCTGCTGCGCGCCGTGAATGTCGGCGGAACCGGCAAGCTGCCAATGACCGAACTGAAGGCGATGTGCGTCGCCGAAGGATTTGCGAGCGTACAAACCTATATCGCCAGCGGCAATGTGGTGTTCGACAGCAAATGGCCGGCCGCGAAGGTGAAGGTGGCGCTGGAGAAGCGGTTGCAGGCCTATGCGGGCCGGCCGGTCGGCGTCGTGATCAGGACTGCGGAGGAGCTGGCCGCGGTGCTGAAGGCCAACCCGTTTCCCAAGGCGCCGCTGAACTGGACCGTCGCGATCTTCCTCGACGACGCGCCGCCGGCCGATGCGCTTGCGGCGGTCAAGGGGCAGCAGGACGAAGAGGTGCGCCTCGGCAAGCGCGAGATCTATGTCGCTTATGGCGCAGGCATGGGGCGCTCGAAGCTGAGGATACCGGCGGCGGCCAATGGCACCGCGCGGAACATCAACACGATCGCGAAGCTCGTGGAACTCGCGTCGCGCGGTTAGATCGTTTCCCGTCCGGCTCAGGCGTCCTGCAGCGCGGCCGGCGCATCCTCGCGCTGCCTGACCGGCTCGGCCCGCTCGACCACATCGCAATTCTCGCAAAGCAGAACGGTACGAAAATGCTTGTCCAGCGCGACGGTCCGTTGCCGGCCGCATTGGCAGCGCATCTGCTTGTCCATGGGGATGACCCTGGTTGTATTTGATTCGCGGAAAGGTCGGTGCGCCTAGCTAGCCGGTAAGGGTTAACCTAGTGTGACGATGATGGCGCGAATCCGGCGCTGCTTCGGCACGCCGTTTCTCCCGCGGCGCCGATTTCGAGCGTTTCGAGGCTGACCAGCCAGCGCAACAATTCCGCGCCACCGGGACCGGAAACGTCAGCTGAGACCGTTAGCTGCAAGCCGAGACAGCAATTGCCGCTTGGCCTTGTGCCGCGCCCGAAGATCGGTCAGGCGGCGATGAAATTCGTCATCAGTCCCTTGCTGGAGCGAAAGCTCGCGCAAGTCCGCAAGCATGACGGTCACCTGATCGTAGGCGTGGTTGTTGCGAACGGCTATAAGATCCTCGACGTCCGGCCAGGCCGCCTCTCTTCGTCGCCTCAGCGCTTCTATTCTGCCTTTCCTGGCCTTCGCCTCGCTCCGCTGCGCAAGTTGTTGCTCGGCCTGCGTTCGCTCTTCCTCCGCCTTGCGGCGCGCTTCCGCCAGTTCGGTTGCGATCCGGCGCAATTCGCCGGCCTGCCTGCGCGGTTGTGCGGAGTTCTCGGACGGGATGGCCGGGCGGCAACGGCGACGAAAATCCGCGCGAACAAGCGGATCGCCATCGTAGAGGCGCCGTAGATAAGCATCTTTCTCCTTCGCGCCGAGTGCTTTGATCGCCGCGGTGATTTCCTGTTCCTGCGGTTCGGGATGCAGGACGGCAGGCCTTGCGGCCGCTGCTTCGACGAGGTCGCGATCGATGCAGAAGAACTCCGCGAAGGCCGTAAGTTGAGGCGTCAGCGGCCCGAGCCCGTCGAGCGGCTCGACTGTCTTGTCCGGAATGTTCTCGCTCTCC
Organism: Bradyrhizobium sp. Ai1a-2; assembly: GCF_000426245.1. GTDB lineage: Bacteria > Pseudomonadota > Alphaproteobacteria > Rhizobiales > Xanthobacteraceae > Bradyrhizobium. The sequence goes on from NZ_AUEZ01000027.1 coordinate 17,005, forward strand.
ACCGACATAAGCCAGATGAGATAGAACGGCCGAAGATCACCCTCGAGCAGATCATTGCGCACCGGAGCGATGGCATTAAGCCACCCCTCGCCGCCCTCGCCCTCCGTCTCCAGGTCATCCCGCGCCACATCAAGAATCACGTTCTCGTCTTGAATTCGAACACGTGCGTCGTCTCCACCGCCAATGAATCGTTTCAGGTGGGGAACGTCCAACGCAAGCTTGGGAATGCGGATCGATATCCGTCGCGAGCCCCAATTGGCCAGATACAGGAACAGATCGAAGTATCGCGCCATCAACCGATCGGGGTTGCCCTTGAAGTCACCCCAATTATAGGTGTTCACAAAGCTGGCGGCAGTGATGTCGGCACGGCTCGACAGCGCGCGCAGCTCCTGCTGCTCGGTCGGACTGAGCAGCCGATCGATCGCCCTGAATTCGTAGTACTGGTATTCACTCATGCGATCACTGCTGGTCGTTCGATCCTGACGCTCGCATCAAGACTGGATGCGGCATATGTTACACTCGAACGAGCCGGGTGATTAAGAACGGGCCTCGAACCTTCAACAGGAAACGTCTGCCCCATCGCGCACGGGTCGGCGGTATTCAGAGACTCGGCACATCCTCCAGCGCGACCGGTTGCAGGCCGCCGAAGCGGCGTTCGCGGCGGTGGAAGGAGGCAAGCGCCTCGGCGAGATCGTCCACGTCGAATTCCGGCCACATCCGCTCGGTGAAGTGCAGCTCGGCGTAGGCGCCTTCCCATAGCAGGAAATCGGACAGGCGCTTTTCGCCGCTGGTGCGGATAATGAGATCGACGTCGCGCAGATTCGGCTCGCCTGTGATGAGTTCGGAGAAGGCTTCGCGCGTGAGCTTGCCGAAGCCGGCGACCCGCGTCGCGGCGTTGAGGATGGCATCGCGCGCGGAATAATCGATCGCCATGCGCAGATGCAGGGCGTCGCCATCCGCCGTCGCTTCTTCCGCGCGGCTGATCGCAGTGGCGATACCTCCAGGCAGGCGGTCGCGGCGGCCGATCACGGTGAGGCGGACGCCATTGCGCACCAGCGCCTGGATCTCGTTGGCGAGATAGAAGCGCAGCAGGCCCATCAGCGCGGTGACCTCGGCCTTCGGCCGGCGCCAGTTATCGCTGGAGAAAGCGTACAGTGTCAGCGTGCCGATTCCCTGCGAGGGCGCCGCCTCGACGATGCGGCGGATCGCTTCGACGCCGGCCTCGTGGCCGCGCAGCCGCGACAGCCCCCTCCGCGTCGCCCACCGTCCATTGCCGTCCATGATGATGCCGACGTGCAGTTTGGAGGAGAGATCACTTTGCATTACAAAGTCTCCGGTCAAAAATGGGAATCGTGATCAGGCTGGCAGGATGCCGAGTTGGGAAGGCGCGGCGCCCTCCTTGCCCGCGGCCTTGGCGGCATCACGCACCAGCCGTTCCAGCACGACCAGATAGTCGAGGAAACGGCGGCGGCCCGCCTTGGTGAGGCGACAGGTGGTGTGCGGACGGTTGCCCTCATAGCCCTTGGTGACTTCGACGAGTCCGGCTTCCTGCAGCACCTGCAGATGACGGCTGAGATTGCCGTCGGTCAGTCCGCATAGCTGCTTGAGATCGGCGAACGCCAGTCCCTTGGGATGCGTCATCAGCGAGGTCATCAGCCCAAGCCGCGCCTTCTCGTGGATCACGCGGTCAAGGCCGTCATAGGAAAACGGCGCGTTGCTGGCTTCAATCTTCGACATCGTTTTCTCCAGAGGCGAAATACAACAGGGCAGCCATCAAAACCTGGCCGACGACGAAGGGCAGGCCCATGGTCCAGGGCGACAATGCGTGGCTCTGGCTCGCGACCACCAGCACTGCAAAGCCGGAGAGAAAATACCAGGCCCCTGCGAAAGCGATGCTGCGGGGCAAGGAACGAACCGAAGCGAACACGCCGAGGCTCACCAGCACCTGCCACAGGCCGGGCAGCATCCACAGCGTTTCGGGCGCGAACTTCCACAACAGGATTGCGAGCAGCACGCCGGCGACGCCCGCCGGCAGGAACTGCTCGACCGCCTGCTGGATCATGGCGTCGGCGAGCCCGGAATGATGCCGGCGCGAGCGCGCCCGCATCTCGGTCCAGATCAGCGCGGCGGAAAGCAGCGCGGCGATGGTCCAGCCGCCGAAGAAGGTCAGAGGGTTCGCCGTCGGATTGTCGAGCCCCAGGAACTGCAGGATCGCAGTCAGTAACGCGACACCACCGGTGGCAGCCACGGTCGCCGGGCCGTAACCGCGGAACGCGGTGCCCGCCGCAATCTGGCTGCGGATGGCAAGTATATCGGCCAGGGCCTTGTCGAGATCGCGCATCGGTTGTCCGAACTTTGCATTGCAAAGTATAGCGAGTCGCGAGGCGGGCGCAAGTCGGCCTGCGGCCGACCGCCAATCACTTCACCGTCTTCACGGAAACAGTTTGTGTAGCCCCGGTGCCGCTAGACCTTCACCAGGCTCGCAAATCCGCCATAGATCATGCGCTTGGCGTCGAAGGGGGCCGACTTCCCGTTCATCATGGATTTGAGACGCTCGTCCCCCATCACCTTGGCGTTGATCTTGTCGCGCTGGGCGCGCGATTTGTAGGTGATCCAGGCGAACACGACGGTTTCGCCGGGTTTCAGCTTGACGCTCTGCGGGAACGAGGTGAGCTTGCCGGGCTTGACGTCCTCGGCGACCCATTCGCGATAGTCCAGCGCTCCATGTTCGCGCCAAACCTTGCCGGCTTTCCGCGACATCTGGGCATAGGCGGCAAGATTCTTCTTCGGGACGGCGACGATGAAGCCATCGACATAGGGCATGGGCGGTTCCTGTTGTTGTTCCCGTCATTGCGAGGCGCGAAGCGACAAAGCAATACATGTACCCGCTTGCGCTGGCGTGGATTGCTTCTCGGAGCCTGTCGTCGGGCAACGCTAGCGCCGCCCCGGTGACTCGCAATGACGGTCTGTGGTGCGTCAGTTATGGCAACAGGATGCCTGAACCGGCGTCGGCTGGTATTGGTCACGGTGCCGCACCCAGTCCATCGGATAGGGCAGGCCCTCTTCGTGACGGCCGAGCGGCGTGAGATCGAGGTAATGGTATGCCGCGTTCATCATGTCGAGACCGCGGGCAAAGCACGAATAGGTGTGGAAGGTGTCGCCGGCCTCGTCGCGATAGAACACGCTGATGCCCGGCGCCTCCTCGACGCCGAAACCGGACGTGCCGAAATTGTAGATCCGGGCGCCCGACTTCAGCTCCTCCGGCGTGAACGACACTGCGAAGTCGTGGTTGAAGTCGCAATTCGCAGAGGACAGCCAGTCGAACGTCCAGCCCATCCGTTTCCTGAACGCTTCCAGCTTCTCGAATGGCGCACGCGAGATCGCCACCAGCGTGGTGTCGCGCGCCGCCAGATGCGGGATCAAGCGCTCATATCCGTCGGCCCAGAACGAGCAGCTCTTGCAGCCCTCATCCCAATCGGGCCCGAACATGAAGTGCTGCACCACGAGTTGCGGCTTGCCCTTGAACAGGTCGGCGAACGGCACCTTGCCGTTCGGGCCGTCGAACAGGTAGGCCTTGTCGATCTTGACCCAGGGCAATGCCCGCCGCTCCGCGCTGAGCGCCTCGCGGGCACGGGTGAGCTCCTTTTCGTGCGCCATATGGACCTTGCGGGCTTCGATCCACTCCTCGCGTGACACGATCTTGTGCGGCTGCATGGCACTCTCCTTTGACGTTCAGGCGACGAAATTTTCCAGCTTGGTGAACAGCTCCGTCCATCCGCGCTCATGATTGTCGCGCGCGGTCTCGTCGAAGAACTGTTCGTGGTTGAAGGTCAACAGCGTGCCGGCGCCATCGGGCCGGAGCGATACCGTCACCAGCGACTCGCGCTCGGGCGTCGAATGCCAGGCCCAGGTGAACACCAATCGCTCGTTCGGCACGACCTCGCGATAGACGCCGCCGACCTGGTGGTATTCGCCGTCGTTGCCGGTGAAACTGATCCGGTAGCGCCCGCCGGCGCTGACATCGAGCTCAGCCCGCGCCGAGCCCGGCTTCACATTCGCCGGCCCGAACCATTGCACTAGGTTTTCCGGTTCGGTCCACGCGGCGTAGATCTTTTCCGGCCGCGCGCGGAAGCGGCGCGTGAGGGTGAGGCCGGGGCGGGCGGCGGGGCCGGGCTTGGCGCTGCTGATGGCCATGGGTCTTCCTCCACGAAGGCGGCAAGGCGATCGAAATTGTCGGACCAGAAGCGTGCGTAGCGATTGAGCCAATCCATCGCCTGCTCCATCGGTCGCGCGGTCAGCCGGCACGCCACCGTGCGGCCGGTCTTCTCCCGCGTGATCAAGCTGGCATCCGACAATACGTCGAGATGCTTCATGATCGCGGGCAACGACATCTGAAATGGCTGCGCCAGTTCGCTCACCGACAGGCTTTCCTTCTCGCCAAGCCGCGCGAGCAGCGCGCGGCGGGTGGGATCGGAAAGCGCCGCGAAGGTGCGGTCCAGCGTCTCGTCGGGATACTTAACCATATGGTTTAGTATAGACCCGATCCATCACGAGTCAATGGCTCATATCGCGGGAACATTCATGAAAATTAGAAGGCAGAGGCGACCTGCGCCCTTCCCTTCTCACTTTGTGGGAGAAGGTGGCGCGCATGAAATGCGCGACGGATGAGGGGTTCTCTCCGCGGGTGATGGTGATTGTGGAGACAACCCCTCACCCTAGCGGGGTCCGTTGCTGGCGGCGTCGCAGCCCTCTCCCACAAGGGGAGAGGGCACACCAACTCGCACCGCGAAGGCGCACGGCGCGAAGCGCGCCGTCCGCAAGCTCAGTTGTAATAATAGTAGTCCCTGTGCGCGCGACCGCGGCGCGGCGCCTGACCGAAAGCTACGCGTGGATTGATGTTGCAATAGAGATTGCGGCCGGACGCGCTCGCCATGCATTGCGCATAGGTTTGATACGAGCAGTCGCCTGGAATTCCGAAACCCCGGCCCTGGGCGCACCAGGGATAATCATAGGCCGCGGCGGGAGCGGAGCCGGCGGTGACACCCGCTCCGACGGCCGTCACGGCCAGCATTGCCAACATGAGTTTGCGCATCGTCGTTCTCCTTCCTGGGCCAAGCTGGCCGAAATCATGATCCGATTAGGTCGGATCATGATCTCCTCTCTTTGCTTGAGCATGATCTCTTCGGAAAACCGGTTTCCCTTTTCCGGATCATGCCCACATCTGCGTAGTCGCGTGGCCGGCCTCACGGGTTCAGAACGCGATTGCCGCAGGAAGGTTCTGGATGATGCGCGCTTGCGTCCTATTCCACCTTCAGCCCGGCGCCCTCGACCACTTTCTTCCACTTTTCGGTCTCGGCGACGATCTCCGCACCGAATGCTTCCGGCGTCTGGATGCGCGGCTCGCCGCCGAGTTCAACCAAACGTGTCTTCATCGCCGGCTCGGCCATCACCAAGTTGATCTCGCTGTTGAGCTTGGTGATGATCTCCTTCGGTGTGTTCTTTGGCGCGCCCATGCCGAACAAGGCGCTCGCCTCGTAGCCCTTCACGGTCTCGCTGATGGCCTGCACATCGGGCAGCTGCGGCGAACGGTCCGCCGTGGTGACGCCGAGCGCCCGCAGCGAGCCGGAGCGGATATGCTGGATGATCGAGGGCATGTTGTCGAAGATCACATGCACTTGACCGGCAAGCAGATCGGTGATGGCCGGTGCCGCACCGCGATAGGGCACGTGCTGCATCTTGGCCCCGCTCATCGCCATGAACATCTCGCCGGAGAGATGCACCGAGGTGCCATTGCCGGATGAGGCCATGTTCACCTTGCCGGGATTCGCCTTCACATATTCGATGAACTCGGCGACGTTCTTGGCCGGAACGTCCTTGTTGACGGTCATCACGTTCGGCACCCGCTGGAACGAGGCGACCGGCGCGATGTCGCGAACGAAATTGAACTTCAGATTCGCATACAGCGTGGCGTTGATGTAGTTCGCGGGATTGACCAGCAGCACGGCGTAGCCGTCAGGCTCGGCGTTGATCGCGGCCTCCGTGGCGATATTGTTGCCGGCGCCGGGCTTGTTCTCGATCACGAATTGCTGTCCGAGCCTTTCCGACAGCCGCTGCCCGATCAGGCGCGCGAGGATATCGGTGGCGCCGCCCGGCGGATAGCCGACGATCCAGCGGACCGGCCGTGTCGGATAGTCCACCCCCGCTGCCGAAGCGCGGCCGATCGCAAATGTCGAAATCCCGGAACCGATCAGACCAAGCGCGGTACGGCGTGAAATCATGAAGTTTCCTCCGATATGGCCGGATTCACACTCCGGTCCGTTTCTATTGAACTGATGACGGCGTGCGTTGTAACAAACTACGCATCGGACAGCCAGCGCGCATCCTGCGCGCCGGACCGCGACGAAAGGATGAGGCCATGGCCGTCAAGGTGAACGCGCTCGACCATCTCGTGATCAACGTGTCCGACGTGGCGCGCTCCACCGAATGGTACGGCAGGATCCTCGGCATGGAGGTCAAGGTGTTCGATCCGGGCGAGGGCAAGGCGCCGCGGACCTCGCTGGTGTTTGGAAACCAGAAGATCAATGTGCGGCCGCGCGATGCCTCCAAGATCGAGTGGTTCACGGCCGACCACGAGACGCCCGGCAGCGAGGATCTCTGCTTCCTCACCTCCAGCACGCCCGATGAAGTGGTCGCGCATCTCAACGCCAACGGCGTCAAGGTCGAGGAAGGGCCGTCGGCCAAGCACGGCGCGCGCGGCATGCTGCGCTCGGTCTATTGCCGCGATCCCGACGGCAGCCTGATCGAGATTTCGTCGTATGAGGATGGCGCCTCCTAATCCGTCATTGCGAGCGGAGTTAAGCAATCCATGCCTCAGCAAGCGGCGAAATGGATTGCTTCGCTCGGCTCGCAATGACGTAGAAGGCCTCTGCCCCTAATATTTGCCCACCGCGAGATCCGGTGGCACAAATGCTTCCCAGAGCAAAAAAAGCAATGAGCAGCCAGCAAAGCTGCACGGGAGGAAGCATGACAGATTCACAGGCAGCACCGGGTATCGTGGGACCATTCGCAGGCCTCGACGTGCCATGGCTGCTTCGGATGCGCGCCGAGGTCCGGCGCAATCACCCGTTCCTGATCTGGGGGCCGTTCGAGGCGCCGGCGCGAAAATGGACCTATGGCGAATTCCACGAACGCGTCGGCGCGCTGGCCGCGGGGTTTGCAAAGCGCGGCATCAGGCCCGGCGAATATGTGCTGATCCATCTCGACAATTGCATCGAGGCGATGCTGGCCTGGTTCGCCTGCGTCGAGCTTGGCGCGATCGCGGTCACCACCAACACGCGCTCGGCCGCCGCCGAGATGGAATATTTCGCCGGCCATTGCGGCGCGGTCGCCGCGATCACGCAGCCGGCCTATGCCGAACTGGTCGCGGCCAATTGCCGCGACCTGCGCTGGATCGCCGTGATCTCGCATAACGCCGGGGCCGCGCCGGCACAGGCCGTGCCGCGCGGCGACAGTTTCGAAGCGCTGTTCGCCGACAGCGCCGACCGGCCGCGCCGCGCCACCGATCCGCTCGCTCCCTGCAGCGTGCAGTACACGTCCGGCACCACGTCGCGCCCGAAGGCGGTGTTGTGGACCCATGCCAATGCGCTGTGGGGCGCCAAGGTCAATGCCGCGCACGAGGACCTGCATGCCGACGACGTGCATCAGATCTACCTGCCGCTGTTCCACACCAATGCGCTGGCCTATTCGATGCTGGCGACGCTCTGGGTCGGCGCCTCCTGCGTGATCCAGCCGCGCTTTTCCGCAAGCCGGTTCTGGAGCGTCGCGCTGGAGCACGGCTGCACCTGGACCTCGACCATTCCGTTCTGCATGAAGGCGCTGCTGGAGCACGAGATCCCAGACAACCACAAGTTCCGGCTTTGGGGCACGGCGGTGTGTGAGCCGCCGCCGTTTGCTGTATTCGGCGTCAAGACCATCGGCTGGTGGGGCATGACGGAGACCATCACTCACGGCATCATCGGCGAGGTCGACCAGCCGAACACGCCGATGTCGATCGGGCGCGCGGCGAGCGAATACTCGATCCGCGTCACCAATGATGACGGCTCGGCGACGGAAGTCGGCGGCACCGGCAATCTCTCGATCAAGGGCATTCCCGGATTGTCGCTGTTCAAGGAATATCTGCACAACGAAAAGGCCACCCGCGAAAGCTTCGACGAGCACGGCTATTTCCTGACCGGCGACCGCGTCACGCTGCTCGAACACGGCTTCGTCAAGTTCGGCGACCGGGCCAAGGACATGCTCAAGGTCGGCGGCGAGAACGTCGCGGCCTCCGAGATCGAACAGGTGATCGCGGTGGTCCCCGGCGTGCGCGAGGCGGCGGTGGTTGCAAAGAAGCACCCCATGCTCGAGGAGGTACCGGTTGTCTTCGTGATCCCGCAGGGCGGCGTCGACCGCGCGCCCGCCGACTTGCACGACAATGTCATGGCCGCCTGCCGCAGCGCGCTGGCAGACTTCAAGGTGCCGCGCGAAATCCGCTTCGTCGACGACATGCCGCGCTCGACGCTGGAGAAGGTCGCGAAGGCCGAATTGCGCAAGATACTGGAGTGACCCGTGGCTAGCGTGTCATTCCGAGGGCAACGCCTCTCCACGTCATTGCGAGCGAAGCAAAGCAATCCATAGTGCCGCTTGCGGAGCTATGGATTGCTTCGTCGCTACGCTCCTCGCAATGACGGCGGAGCGAACCGAAATCAATAATGCCCGAAGGCGACCGGACGGAACGCCTGCAGCAATTGCTGATCGAGCTTGACGCCCATCTCTTCCATCATCGCGAACGCCTTGGCGTGGGTGAACTGCAGCCGGTAGGCGCGCTTCTCCACCAGTGCGGCGTAGATGTCGACGATGGTGGTGAGCCGCACGATGTCGCTGATCTGGTTGCCGTGAAGGCCATTCGGATAGCCGGAGCCGTCCAGCATCTCATGATGGTGCAGCACCACATCGAGCATTTCAGGCGGAAAGCCGCCCTGGGCCACGAGCGCCTCGTAGCCGCGCCGCGGATGCTCGCGCATCTCGGCCATCTCTTCCGCCGTCAGCTCGGTCGGCTTGTCCAGGAGGGAAGTCGGGATGAACGCCTTGCCGACATCGTGCAGCAGCGCGGCGCGGGCAAGGCGGCGCTGGTCGTCCTCGCGCATGCCGAGGTGCTGCGCGAATGCCACCGAAAAGCCGGTGACGAACAGGCAATGGCGATAGGTGTCGGTATGATGGCAGCCGACCATGGTGAGCCATTCGCGCAAGGATGAGTGCTTGATCGCCTTCAGGATCTTGTGCTCGGCGGTGACGATATCGCTGAATCGCAGGGGCACGCCGGCCGGCAGCTTTTCGAAGATCTTGACCATCACCGCGTGCGCCGCCTCGACGCCGCGGTTCAGCACCTTGCCGCGATCCGTTTCATCGTAGCCGTCGCCGTCCGGAAACGCGGCGCGGATGCGCTGCAGCAGCCCGGCCGCGTCGAACGGACGCGAGATCGTATCGGTGGCCCCGAGCGCCCAGGCCTGCATGGTCGCGTGGTGCAATGCATCCTGCAGCACAAACAGCCGTGGCATTTCGCGGTAGGCTTCCGTCCGGAGCTTGTTGCGGACGAGCTGCACGCTCTCGGGCGAGCGCAGGTTGATGTCGACCACAATGCCCGAAAGATCATCCGCGGGCTTCTCTGGAAGCTCGGCAGTCGAGATGGTGTCGACCTCGCCGACCGATCTCAATATCCTGGCCAGTTCGCTGCTTTGGTCGCCTCGGTCCGACGCCAGCAAAAGGCGGCGTCTGGACGAAGTCTTGTTGGCTAACGCTGTCATGAAATTCCTGGGCGTTCGCAATGACGATCGACAAGCCAAGCTAGCCGAGAAGGGGTTCCCTGCGGCTTAATAGGCATGATCAACAGCGCTCTAGCGGAAAACGTAAGAGTTTAACGATTGCGCTGGACTCGTCATTGCGAGCGGAGCGAAGCAATCCGGTGGCTCCTCGCAATGACGGCTTATGGCAACAAAAAATCCGCCGGAGAAAGTCTCCGGCGGATCGCTGCTATCGCGTGAACGCCTTACGCCTTCATCCCGGCCTTCACCGCTTCCGCGGTGATCGGCAGCGCGCGAAGCCGGGCGCCGCAGGCGTTGAAGATGGCGTTGCCGAGCGCGGGCGCGATCACCGTGACCGCGGGCTCGCCGACGCCGGTCGGCTTGTCGCCATTGGCGATGACGTTGACCGCCACCTCCGGCATCTGGCTCATCCGCAAGGGCGTGTAGGTATCGAAATTGGTCTGCTCGATACCGCCGTCCTTCAGCGTCGCCTTCTCGTACATGGCGAGCGAAAGGCCCCACAGTGCCGCGCCCTCGACCTGGGCACGGATGTTGTCGGGATGCACCTGCATGCCGACATCGGTGGCCACTGTCAGTTTCTTCACCTTGACCTCGCCCGATGGCGCCACCGCGACATGCGCGACGCAGGCGGTCCAGCTTGCGCTGGCGCGCTCCTGCGACGAGACACAGGCCACGCCCATGCCCTCGCCTTTCGGCAATTTGCCGGTGCCATAGCCGGCGAGGCCCATCGCTGCGAGCAGGGTGTTGCGCAGGCGTTGCGCGCCACCGTCGTTCTTGCCTTTGCCGTCGAGCAGCTCGATGCGGAACAGCGCCGGATCCTTGCCGGACGCATGAGCGATCTCGTCGATCATGCTTTCGACCGCCCAGAAGGTCCAGCCCGGCGCCACCGACCGCAACTGGCCGGATGGCGTGGCGTTGTGTGCCATCTCGTTCTTGATCGCCCGCACCTGGTGGTTGGGCACGGTGTAGAAGAAGTCCGCGCCGTTCACCGTGAAGGAATCGAGCGGGCCCTTCTTGTCGACCGACGGCGTCAGGAAATCGGGGATTCCCCAACGGGCGGTCGGCCAGGCCGAGACCACGTCGTGGTTGAGCGCGATCAGCTTGCCGTCGGCATCGAGGCCCGCCTTGACCTTCTGGTAGGTCAGCGGCCGCGAGTAGTCCATCGTCATGTCGTTTTCGCGCGAATAGATGATCTTGACCGGCTTGCCGACGGCCTTGGCCGCCTGCACTGCGGGGATCATCATGTCGGCGTCGAGCCGCCGGCCGAAGCCGCCGCCCAGCCACATCTGGTGCATCACGACATATTTGGGATCGATCCCGGCCGCCCCCGCCGCGATCTGGCCGGTGCGCGTCGCGAACTGGTTGCCGGAATAGATGTGCAGGATGTCGCCCTTGAATTCGGCCGCGGCGTTCATCGGCTCGAGCGGCGCATGGATGTTGATGTTGGTGGTGTATTCCGCCTCCATCACCTTCGTCGCCGTGCCGAACGCCGCCGCCGTATCGCCGTCCTTGACGAAGAACTGGCCGGAGTCGTCGAGCGCCTGCAGCCTCTTTGCTTCGCTCAGCAGCGACTCGCTCGAAAGCTTCGCGTTCGGGCCGTTGTCGTAGGCGATGTTGAGCGCGTCCGCGGCCTTCTTGGCGGAGGCATAGTTGTTGGCGACCGCCACCACCCAGCCGGACGTGCTGCCGGTCTTGTCGTCCAGCACCACCGTCTTGATGAAGCCCGGCACCTTCTTCGCCGCACTATCGTCGACCGATTTCACGGTGGCGCCGAAGCGCACCGGCGGCGTCACCACGCGGCCATAGACCATGCCCGGCAGCATGACGTCGATGCCGTATTTCGCCGTGCCGTTGGTCTTCGAGGGGATGTCGAGCTGCGGCACCGAGACGCCGATCAGGGTGTACTGATCCGGGGTCTTCAGCTTGATCGCCTTCAGTTCGTCCGGCGTGAAGGTCTTGGTCGCCTTGCCGCTCTTGACGATGTCGGCAAAGCTCATCGACTTCTTCGACTTCGGATGCGAGATCACGGAATCGCGCACCACGAGTTCAGCCGCAGGCACGCCCATCGCGGCCGCCGCGGCGTCGGTCAACGCGATCCGCCCCGCTGCGCCGGCACGGCTCATCGCGTCAAAGTTCATCATCGTCGACCAGCTGCCGCCGGTGATCTGCGCCCCGAGCACAGGGTCATTGAACTTCGGATCGTTCGAGGCAAGCTGGACCCGCATGTCCTTCCAGTTCGCGCCGAGCTCTTCGGCGACCATCTGCGCCATCGTGGAGGCGATGTGCTGGCCCATGTCCGCCTTGCCGCAGGTGACGGTCACGATGCCGTCGGGCGCGATCGAATACCAGGTGCTGGGCTCGAAGTTGGACGGCGCGGCAAATGCCTGGTCGAGGCCGGGAACGGCAGCATAGCCGAGCACGAGGCCGGTTGCCGCGGAGCCGACCAGGAACGAACGGCGGCTGAGATCCGCGGGTCCGCGCGAGGTGATCTTCACATGGCTGTTCATGTGGGCCTCCGCTCGGTTCCGGCGTTGGATGCAGTGCGCATTTCGGATGCGGCACGCATGATCGCCTTCTGGATGCGCGAATAGGTCATGCAGCGGCAGAGATTGCCGTCCATATGCGCGACCACTTCGTCGCGGGTCGGGTTGGAGTTCCTCGAGAGGAGTGCTGCCGCCTGCATGATCTGGCCGGACTGGCAGTAGCCGCATTGCGGCACCTGCTCGACGATCCACGCCTTCTGCAGCGGATGATCTCCCTTGGCGGAGAGGCCTTCGATGGTGGTGATCTTCTTGCCGACGGCCTCGGTGACCGAGGTCTGGCAGGAGCGCACGGCTTCGCCGTTGAGGTGGATGGTGCATGCGCCGCAGAGACCTGCGCCGCAGCCGAACTTCGTCCCGGTCATCTGCAATTGCTCGCGGATGACCCATAAAAGCGGCGTATCGCCGGCCGCCTCGACGGACATATTCCGTCCATTGATCGTGAGGTTAGGCATCGCGTTTCCCCTTCCGGTGTTGGATGCCGCTTACGGCGGCAACTCACTTGTTGGGTATCGGGCCGGCACCCACCGGGTCGATGCCGGCAGCGCGCAAGCATGATCCGGAACCGGATTGGAGGCAATCCAGTTTGGAAACGCTCGAAGCGAACGGAATTTCGCTTGTGCGTTGCGGAATGATTGTGTCGCGGCGTTGTCAGAGCGATCGCAATGGCGCCGGCATCACCTTCCATTTCCGCATTTCCCACCCGCGAACGGATCGGGCTAGGATGATTGCGCAGCATCGCTGCCTAGAGCCTATCGGTTCTGATTGGATCAGAACCGAAGCTCTAGATTCTTGCTTTAACGCGTTTTCTTCACGCGAACCGGTGTCCACTTCGCTTGAAAACGCTCTGAAATCCGATCGGGGAAACGCATGCCGAAAATCAAGCGAGATGGGGTCGATATTTATTACGAGGTCCACGGCGACGGGCCGCCCCTGCTCCTGACCCACGGCTATTCATCGACCTCGGCGATGTGGCAGGGCCAGGTTGCGGCGCTGTCGAAGCGGCACAGGCTGGTGCTGTGGGACATGCGCGGCCACGGCCAGTCCGACTATCCCAGCGATCCCGCGGCCTACAGCGAAGCCCTGACGGTGGCCGACATGGCCGCGCTGCTCGATGCGGTGGGCGCGGAGAAGGCGATCGTCGGCGGGCTCTCGCTCGGCGGCTATATGTCGCTTGCGTTCTATCGCGCCCACCCGGAGCGGGTGCGCGCGCTCTTGATCATCGACACCGGACCCGGCTTCAAGAAGGACGACGCCCGCGACGCCTGGAACAAGCGCGCGTACGACACCGCAGAGAAGTTCGAGCGCGAAGGCCTCGATCTCTTGAAGTCGCTCAGCCGCGAGCGCTCGACGGTGACGCACCGCGATGCCTCGGGTCTCGCGCTAGCCGCGCGCGGCATGCTGACGCAGCGCGACGCGCGCGTGATCGAGTTGCTGCCCGATATCAAGGTGCCGTCGCTGATCGTGGTCGGCGCCGACGACGCGCCGTTCCTCGCCGCCTCCGACTATATGGCGGCCAAGATTCCCGGCGCGCGGAAGGTCGTGATCCCGGCCGCGGGCCACGCCGTTAATATCGACCAGCCGCAGGCCTTCATCGAGGCGGTGCTGCCGTTCCTCGATGACTTCGAGGCGAAGGCAGCAAAGGCTGCATCATGAAGACGCTCGCCGCGACACTGCTTGTGCTCGCTGCTGCCGCGGAACCGGCCTGCGCGCAGCACCTGCCGCCATTTGGCGGTCCTGCTCCTGCGCCATCCTACTTCGTGACGACACTGTCGAACATTGCGCCTCTGGTGTTCGGGATGGATGTGGAAGAAACGTCGCGCGCGCTCGGCACGCCCCTCACCTATGTCAGCGGACGTCCCGGCAACGAGATCTATCTCACCTTCCGCGATCTCGGCGGCAGCGGCCTGTTCCCGCACAACGACCGGCTGTTTCTGCAGTTCCGCAAAGGACGGCTCGCCGGCTGGAAAGCCGATTGGGGCCAGAACTGGATGTGGCGGTAATCAGCCACCACTCTTTTCGCTAACCCGAATTGCAACCCTCAAACGAGAAGGATGACCCATGGGAAAAGATATCACGCTGACGGCTTCGGACGGTTTCAAACTCGGCGGCTACCGTGCGGACCCCGCCAGCGCGCCGAAGGGCGCGATCGTGGTGATCCAGGAGATTTTTGGCGTCAATCACCACATCCGCTCGGTCTGCGACCGCCTCGCGCAGGAAGGCTATGTCGCGATCGCGCCCTCGATCTTCGACCGCAGCGAGCCGAATTTCCAGAGCGGCTACTCGCCTGAGGAAATCGCGGTCGCGCGCAAATTCGTCGCCAATCCGGATTGGGCCGCGATACTGCGCGACACCCAGGCTGCCATTGACGCCGTGAAGGATGTCGGCCCGGTCGGCATCGTCGGCTTCTGCCTCGGCGGCAGCGTCGCCTATGCCGCGGCGACCAAGCTGACCGGCCTGAAGGCGGCCGTCGGCTATTACGGCGGCGCCATCGTCCGCTTTGCCGACGACAGGCCGACAGTGCCGACGCAGCTGCACTTCGGCGAGAAGGACACTGGTATCCCCTTGACCGATGTCGAGACCATCAAGGCCAAGCGGCCTGAGGTCGAGGTTCACATCTATCCCGGCGCGCAGCACGGCTTTCATTGCGACGAACGGGCAAGCTACGACAAGGCCAGCGCCGACACCGCCTGGCCGCGCAGCCTGGCGTTTTTCGCGAAGCATTTGAAGTGACGCGAGGGTGTCATTCCGGGGCGCGCGATCGCGCGAACCCGGAAATGACGAAGTTCCGTTGTACTTCGTCAGAACCACCGCTCGCCGACGAACACCGTGTCGCCAGGACTCATCGGCGTGCCGAGCGGCACAGTGTAGCGCCCCGCGCCGCCAGCATCGGTATGCGTCAGAGTCACCATGTCGCGCTTGGCGCGCGGCGAGAAGCCGCCCGCAATCGCCACGGCGCTTTCGACGGTCATGTTGGGCACGTACGGATATTGTCCGGGCGCAGCGACTTCACCAAGGATGAAGAACGGCCGATAGGCCTCGATCTCGACGGCGACCGAAGGCTCGCGGATGTAGCCGGTGCGCAGCTTTGCCGCGATCTCGCCTGCGAGCCCTGATGTCGTCCTGCCGCGCGCGGGCACCTGCCCGATCAGCGGCATGGTGATCGAGCCCGCAGCATCGATCGCATAGGTGTTGGTGAGACCTTCCTGGCCGTAGACCACGACACGCAGCCGGTCGCCGGCATCGAGATGATAGGCCGAGTCGTAGCGGACTGGTTGGACCGGTGCTCCATAGACCCCGGCCCCGGGCGCCGCTGCGTACGCCGCACGGGGTGAGGACGCAAAAGCGGAGCGAAGCGCGCCGACCGCACCGCCAGTACTGTCAGCGACCGCAGCGGGCGTGGCGGGCGCGCCATAGGCCATGGAGTCGAGATCCGCCGGCGCAACCGCAACCGGTCCGCTCGTGCGCATGCAACCCGAGAGCACGAGTGCAGTCATGACGGCAGTGATCGGCAATCGAAACGCGCGTGCAACCGGCACCGTGGCCATCCCCAAAAGCGACAGCCTAGTCTTGCACCGGTTATGGTTAACAAATGGTTGGTTGTTCGAGAGAACTCCCTCTCCCCGCACGCTATCGGGAAGACGGAGGCGCGCCTCACCTCTCCCGTCGGGAGAGGTCGCGCGAAGCGCGGGTGAGGGGTTACGGTCTCTCACCGGCACCTCGCCCCCTCACCCGGATCGCATCGCATGCGATCCGACCTCTCCCCGCTGGGGAGAGGTGGAGCAAGTGTCAGGCGGTGACGCCGACCCCGATCGGGCACGACACGCCAGTGCCGCCAAGGCCGCAATAGCCCGCCGGATTCTTGGCGAGATATTGCTGATGATAGTCTTCCGCGAAATAGAACTCGGCCGCCGGCGCGATCTCGGTCGTGATCGTACCGACGCCCTTGGCCGAAAGCGCTTTCTGATAGGCGGCCTTCGAGGACTCCGCGGCCTTCCGCTGCGCGTCGTTGAAGGTGTAGATCGCGGAGCGGTATTGGGTGCCGACATCGTTGCCCTGACGCATGCCCTGCGTCGGGTTATGATTTTCCCAGAACGTCTTCAGGAGCTGCTCGTAGGAGATCTTCTTGGGATCGAACACGACCAGCACCGCTTCGGTGTGGCCGGTGCGGCCCGAGCAGACCTCCTCATAGGTCGGATTCGGCGTGTAGCCGCCGGCATAGCCAACGGCGGTCGTGTAGATGCCATCGCCGAGTTCCCAGAATTTGCGCTCGGCGCCCCAGAAACAGCCGAGCCCGAACACCGCCTGCTCCAGGCCTTCAGGATAAGGCGGCGGCAGCTTGCTGCCATTGACGAAGTGGGTGGTCGCGGTCGGGATCGGCGTGGCGCGTCCCGGCAGCGCTTCGGCTGCACTCGGCAACGCGGTGGTCTTGCGCATGAACAACATGGATTACCTCCAGGCGGGGCGTCGGCCTGAAACCGAGAGCGGCTTCGGCCGGCTTGGCCCTCAATATAGGTATTTACGCTGGATCTGGCAGCCCTGTTACGCGCCCACAACCCCAAGGAGCAAAGTTCCAATCAGTCCCGCGCGTACCCGATCAGCGGTTTGCGCGGCCGGAACAGGATCATCAGCAGGATGCCGGCGACGCCAAGCACGACGAAAACCGGCTGATCGAGGATAACCTTGATGACGCTGTCCCAGAGGAAAGGCGCAGTGCGCTCGATCCAGGCACGGAATGCGGCCTGGCTGGACTGGTGGATGTCGTTCCAGAACTGGCCGAAGCGGGTGAAGCGCAGGGTCTGATCGGCGACGAAGCGGGCGCCGTCATAAACCATGAAAACGAATCCGCCGGCGAGCAGCAGCAGGCCGATTAGCCGAAAAAACCCGCGGATCATGCCTCACCCTAGTCCCTGACCGCCCCACGCGCGCCAAGGCCCATTAACGGCAGGGAGGACGGAAATTCAACCTGTTCAGCAGCTTGGCGGCCATTTTCTGCCGGATTCCGGCCTCCCGAGCGGGGTGGAAAACGTTGACGCTGGGAGCCGGCCCCTCTATAAGACGGCGCAATGGCGGCGGGCGCAATCCTGCCGCCGCTGTTCTTTGGACGGGCGGCTGCCAGGACTTTTGCTGCTGGGCACGGCTCCCTCAAGAACGCATCTCGACAACACAGCAGAGTAGATCACGCGATTTCAACGGCCGGCGCGCTCGAGCCCGACCAACAGAGCGACCAACGCCGAAGGACAATTGAGACCATGGCCAACACCACTTCCGCCAAGAAGGCGACCCGCAAGATTGCCCGCCGCACCATCATCAACAAGTCGCGCCGCACCCAGATGCGTGGCGCCGTTCGCTCGGTCGAAGAAGCGATCAAGCGCGGCGATCGCGAGGCCGCGCTGAAGGCGATGGTGCACGCCGAGCCCGAACTGATGAAGGCCGCCCAGCGCAACATCGTTCACCGCAATACTGCAAGCCGAAAAGTCTCGCGCCTGACGCATCAGATCGCCAAGCTGGCGAAGTGAACTGACGGAAGAACATTTTCATCAAAGGCCCGGCTTTTCGCCGGGCCTTTTTCTTTTGTGCAACTCGAACGATTGCGTTTTCGAATTGACTCGCTGCTGCACGACAGCGCGCATGTCGCATTCGGTGCGTCCGTGGTTTACCGGGCTGCGGTTCTCTGTGCGCTGGATATGCAACAACCCAATTAAATGCGCACCGCATGCGCAACATAAATGGAATAGCACTAAGCACTTCCCCGGCGAAAAAGCCGCGAAGGGTTACCCTCCAAAAGCAATCGCGAAAAACTTCGTCTCGCTAATCACTTACCCACATAGCGAAGCCAACTTGTTTGAAAATTGGCGCCGCCGAGATGCTACGTAAATATTTTATGAACTTTTTTTTCCGTTACACCGCGGTTTGTGACACGCCCGAATCTACGCGGTGATTCAAAAACTTGCTTTTGGGTTTCGCGATTGCAAGGTCGCAACACCCGCGAAGACTCACTCCGCCGGCGACAAACAACGGATTGTCAGAAATCGCGCTTGGTGTATTTGTTTATGCGTTCGCGGTGCCCACGGCTCTTAAGATCAGTGCGATTTTAGACCCACGGGCGGACGTGCAAATCGGCGGCGGTGTGCGCGTTAGCGACGCTTTCCAAGCGAAGCTGAGTTGGCAGCTCATAGCAATATGAGAACGGCTGTTCTGTGTCTGGATTTCTCGATCAAAGCATCCGTGCTGCGAGAGAGGCAAACTGGGGAGACACGCAACGGCCGTGCCCTTAAGCAGCGGGGAACGCGGAGCCCCTGAACGGGTTGACGACTGAACTACGCGGCGGCGCAGCACTGAGCATTTCGATGTTCGGTCGCGGCACACTGAATTTGGACCACTTGTGAGCGGATTGCTCGCCGCGCGTAATCGCGGCGAGAGGGGGAGGCAGTATGATTTACGGAACCATCGCAGCATTCGAATTGCGCATTTCAGACGAGTCCGTATTCGACCCCTTGGATTGCACTTCCGCAGACAGCCCCACGCGAACTCCGGACACACCGTCGAGTACGCGCTGACCTCGCGAGCGCACGTCTGTTCCAGCACATGATCTGCCCTGCGGCGGTTTCGCCGAACGGGTGAGGTGTGTCCGGAGCAGAACGTCTCGCTGAAGGTCGCGTCGTGGCAAGAAACATGCACGGCGCTTTCACAAACAACGGCACTACTCTTGAGAAAAGTCTTCAGGCAATGACAAACACGGAACAGGATCGCTGGTCACGGGTAAAGGGACGGTTGCGGACGAGCGTTGGCGAGGATGTCTATACGAGCTGGTTTGCGCGCATGGACCTCGAGGACGTGCAGAACGAAAGCGTCCGCCTGTCGGTTCCGACCCGGTTCCTGAAGAGCTGGATCCAGGCGCACTACGCCGATCGCGTGCTTTCGTGCTGGCAGGCCGAGATGCCGGAAGTACACCGCATCGATCTCACCGTGCGCTCCGCAGTGCGGCCTTTGCCCACAGCGAAGGAAGTTCCCGCGCAGGCAGAAACGCGCCGCGTCGAGCGTCCGGAAGGACGGCCCCCTGTCGAACTGCGTTCGACCGCAACCGCGCCGGTATCCGCGAGCCACGATGCGCTCGGCGGCTCACCGCTCGATCCGCGGCTGACATTTGCAAGCTTCGTCGTCGGTCGCTCCAACACGCTCGCGCATGCCGCGGCGCGCCAGGTTGCGGAAGGCCGTCGCGGCGATCCCGTGATGTTCAACCCGCTCTACATCCATGCCGGCGTGGGACTCGGCAAAACCCATCTTCTGCAGGCGGTAACCTGGGCCGGCAACTCCGGCGGCGAGCGCAAGGTGCTCTATCTCACCGCGGAAAAATTCATGTACGGCTTCGTCGCGGCGCTGAAGACGCAGACGGCGCTGGCGTTCAAGGAAGCGTTGCGCGGTATCGACGTGCTTGTGATCGACGACCTGCAATTCCTGCAGGGCAAATCGACCCAGGCCGAGTTCTGTCACACGCTGAATGCGCTGATCGATGCCGGTCGCCAGGTCGTGATCGCGGCCGATCGTCCGCCGTCCGACCTGGAAAGCCTCGACGACCGCGTGCGCTCGCGGCTCGCCGGCGGGCTCGTGGTGGAGATGGCATCGCTCGGCGAAGAGCTGCGCCTCGGCATCCTCAAATCGCGCGTCGCCGCTGCCCGCGTCCATCACGCCAGCTTCGACGTGCCGGACGAGGTGCTGGACTATCTGTCGCGCACCATCACCCATAACGGCCGCGACCTCGAGGGCGCGATCAATCGCCTGCTCGCGCACAGCAAGCTGAACAACCAGCCGGTGACGCTGGAAATGGCCGAGCGCGAGGTGCGAGATCTGATCCGTCCGCAGGAGCCGAAGCGCATCAAGATCGAGGACATCCAGCGCGTGGTCGCCCGGCAGTATAATGTCAGCCGGTCGGATCTCTTGTCCTCGCGCCGGACGGCGAACGTGGTGCGCCCGCGCCAGGTCGCGATGTACCTGGCCAAGACGCTGACGCTCCGCTCGCTGCCCGAGATCGGTCGCCGCTTCGGCGGGCGCGACCACACCACGGTGCTGCATGCCGTGCGCAAGATCGAGGCGCTGGTCGCCAGGGACACCTCGCTTTCCGAAGAGGTCGAATCCCTGAAACGCCAATTGCAGGAATGAATTCTTCTCTCCCGCCCGGACCATGATCCGATCCCACGAAATCGGATCATGGTCCCATCCTTTTGTTTGAGCATGATCTTTTCGGAAAACCGGTTTCCACTTTTCCGGATCATGCTCTAGCCGGGGCGGGAACGGCCTTTAATGCCTGAAAACGTGGGGAACGACGCCCCGCTCCCTTGCGCTTGCGCGCTATCCGCGCCACCTTGCGGTCCCCCCGACGGTTTGGTCAAATCCCAGGATTGACCCGGCTTTCGGGCATCAAACGCCGCGGCGCGCCCATGGCCGCCCCGGCTTTTCCATCTCAGAGCACGGTAGGTTACCGGTTTTCGGACAGACCAGGCTCAACTCAGGGATCTGGCGGGTATTGCAATGAAGGTCACCGTCGAGCGCGCGCAACTCCTGAAATCGCTCGGCCACGTGCATCGCGTGGTCGAACGCCGCAACACCATCCCGATCCTCGGCAATGTGCTGGTCCGCGCCGAAAATGCCAAACTCTCGCTGAAGGCGACCGACCTCGATCTCGAGGTAACGGAGACGCTGGCCGCGGAAACCGCCACCGCCGGCTCGACCACGGTGCCCGCGCACATGTTCTACGACATCGTCCGCAAGCTGCCCGACGGCGCCCAGATCGTGCTGGAAGCGGATGGCGACCGCTCGGTGCTGGCGATCCGCGCCGGCCGCTCGCGCTTCACCCTGCAGACGCTGCCGGAGAGCGATTTCCCCGATCTGGCCGCCGGTGACATGACGCATTCCTTCGCGCTTCCCGCCGCCGACCTGAAGCGCCTGATCGACCGCACCCAGTTTGCGATCTCGACCGAGGAGACACGCTATTACCTCAACGGCATCTATCTGCATTCGGCCGGCAGCGCCAAACAGGCGACGCTCCGCGGCGTCGCGACCGACGGCCACCGCCTGGCGCAGGTCGACCTGGTGCAGCCGAAGGGCGCCGCCGGCATGCCCGGCGTGATCGTGCCGCGCAAGACCGTCGGCGAAGTGCAGCGGCTGATCGAGGATACCGAGGCGGAAATCACCCTCGAGCTCTCGCAGGGCAAGATCCGCTTCACCCTCGGCAATGTGGTGCTGACCTCGAAATTGATCGACGGCACCTTCCCCGATTACGGCCGCGTGATCCCGCAGAACAACGACAAGGAACTGGTGGTCGACAAGAAGGATTTTGAAGCCGCCGTCGATCGCGTCTCGACCATCTCCAGCGAGCGCGGCCGCGCGGTCAAGCTGTCGCTGTCATCGGGCAAGCTCGTGCTGTCGGTGACGAATCCGGATTCCGGCAGCGCCACCGAGGAACTGGAGGTCGAATACACCTCCGACGCGCTCGATATCGGCTTCAACTCGCGGTATCTGCTCGACATCGCCGCCCAGATCGAGGGCGAGGTCGCAGTCCTGAAACTCGCCGATCCCGGCTCGCCGACGCTGGTGCAGGACAAGGACAACAAAAGCGCGCTCTACGTCCTGATGCCAATGCGGGTGTGATGCCGCACGAGCCAAGCGCGAACTCACCCTCTCCCCTTGTGCGAGAGGGGAAGGACGAGCCCTATGACCCCTTCGCGCATCCATCGGCTGTCGCTGACGCATTTCCGCAATTATCGGGCGGCGAGCGTCTCGACGCGCGGTGATGTGGTGGTGCTGGTCGGGCCGAACGGCGCCGGCAAGACCAATTGCCTCGAAGCGATCTCGTTTCTGGCGCCGGGACGCGGCCTGCGCCGCGCGACGCTGGAGGATGTCGCCGACAACCAGGGCGACGGTTCCTGGGCCGTCTCCGCCGAGGTCGAGGGCGCGCTCGGGCTTTCGACGCTCGGCACCGGGATCGAGGCGCCCGCGCAAGGGAGCGAGAGCGTCAGCCGGCGCTGCCGCATCGACCGCGAGCCGGTCGGTTCGGCTGCGGCTTTCGGCGACCATCTGCGCATGGTGTGGCTGACGCCTGCGATGGACGGCTTGTTCATGGGCGCGGCTTCCGAACGGCGGCGGTTCTTCGACCGGCTCGTGCTTGCCATCGACTCCGAACATTCCAGCCGTGTCTCGGCGCTGGAGCGTTCCTTGCGCTCGCGCAACCGGCTCCTGGAAGTGCGCAACTATGACGACCATTGGTGTGGCGCGATCGAACGCGAGACCGCGGAGCTTGCGGTCGCGGTCGCGGCGACGCGCGGCCAGACCGCCGCAAGACTGTCGGCGATGCTGCGTGAGCGCGCGCAGGGCTCGGCGTTTCCGTCGGCCGAGATCGCGCTCGACGGCTGGATGGAGAACGCGCTGCTCAGCGAGCCCGCAACGGCCGTCGAAGACCGCTATCGCGAGATCCTGCGCCTCGGCCGCGCGCGGGATGCCGCGGCCGGGCGCACGCTCGACGGCCCGCATCTGACCGACCTGCAGGTCGTCTACGCACCGAAGAACATGCCGGCGCGCGACGCCTCCACCGGCGAGCAGAAGGCGCTCCTGATCGGGCTGGTGCTGGCGCATGCGACGCTGGTCGCCGAGATGACCGGCATCGTGCCGCTGCTGCTGCTCGACGAAGTCGTGGCGCATCTCGATCCTGGCAGGCGCAAGGCGCTGTTCGACGAACTGGCAAAGCTCGGCGCGCAGGTCTGGATGACCGGCGCCGATCCCGCCGCGTTTGTCGATATCGGAGCGAATGGCGAGGTCTTCGACGTCGAGGCAGGCCGCATCAGCCGCCGCGGCTGAAGGGGTATCTATCGAGAATGACCGGCTTTGCGCTCATCGAGCACGCGCTCGATCACCGCGTCGACCAGATAGGTCGAGCCTTTCTCGGTGAGGTGAATGCCGTCGCTTGCGGTGATGTCGCCGGCGCTGTCGCCGATCCGGGTCAGGCAGCCGTCGCCATTGCACAGCACGTCCCAGGCGGAAACGAATTCCGCACCGGCAGGCGCAAGCTTGTCGCGCATCACCGCGTCGAACCATCCGCTCGTCACGCCGCCGCTCCATCGCGCCGGTATCAGGCCGTGATAGAGCAGGAAATAGCGCAGCACTTCGTTCGGCAACCCGCGCCGCCAGGTCGGCACCGCGCCGAGCACGACGACGCGGGCCCCGGTCTCGCGCTTCAGCGCGGCGGCGGTCTCGGCGATCTTGTCCGGATATCGATCCCAGGTGCCGTGCATCAGCACGATGTCGGGCCTGGCATCGCGTATCCGTGAGAACACCTTGCCATTCATGGCGCGGCAGTTGGGCGTGCCGGGTACATCGACATTCAGGACAGGAACGCACGACGCCGAGGTGAACTGCGCGATGCCGAAATTCTTCGTCTCCTGCGCCTTCCGCAAGCCGGGCAACAGCGCGCCCGCCGTTGAGTCGCCCCAGATCACGACCAGCGGACGGCGGTCGCGATCGACGCAATCATCGGCGAACGATGTTTCGCGGCTGAGATCGAGCAGGCATTGGTGGAACCGCCATTGCGCTGACTGTGTCGACACACCGGCCATGGCGCGGATTTCCGGCGGCAGGCGGAAATCGTAGCCACGCCCCCAAACCACGGCGCCGCCCAGCGCGGCGACGAGCACCATGCTGGCGCCGAGCGCAACCAGCTTGCGCGGCTGCGGCCAGCCGAAACGCAACGGCTTCTCAATGTAGCGGTAGGTCACCCAGGCCAGCAGCAAGCTGAGCAACAGGATCAGGCCGCGCTCGAGCAGCGTCAGCGGGCTGAACTTGATCTGCGCGAAGAACACCAGCAGCGGCCAGTGCCAGAGATAGAGCGGATAGCTGATCAGCCCGACCCATACCATCGGCCGGCTGGCGAGCACGCCGCGGCAGAGCCAGGCTGTGGGCGCAGATAGCAGCAGCGCAGATCCGGCAACCGGCAGCGCCGCGCGCCAACCCGGAAACGGGCTGTGGCTGTCGAACAGGCCAACCGCGAGTGCGATCAGCGTGAATCCCGCGAACGCACGCCAATCGCTCGCTGCGTTCGGCTTACCGGTTTGGTTCCAGCCCAGCGCCAGCAAGGCGCCTGCGAGCAATTCGAAGGCCCGCGTGAACGGCAGATAAAAGGTCGCGACCGGATTCGCGCCGATCAGCAGGAGATTGAGGGCGAAGGACGCGACGCCGAGGATCGCGGCGATCCAGAACAGTTTCAGCCGCAGCCGCACGGCCAGCATCAGCAGCAGCGGCCAGAACAGATAGAACTGTTCCTCGATGCCGAGCGACCACAGATGCAGCAGCGGCTTTTTCGCCGATTCGACGTCGAAATAGCCTGACTGCAGCAACAGCGCGATGTTGGCGAGGAACGCGGCGCTGGCGAAGACGTCGCTGCCCAGTTGCGCATAGGCAGACGGCAGCATGACTAGCCAGCCCGCGACCAGCACGACAGCGAGCACGACGATCAATGCCGGAAAAATCCGCCTGATGCGCCTGGCATAGAAGCCGGCCAGACTGAAGCGCTCTTCGTCGAGTTCACGCGCGACGATACCGGTGATCAGGAAGCCGGAAATCACAAAGAAGACATCAACACCGACGAACCCGCCCGGTGCGGCCTCAGGAAAGGCGTGGAAGATCAGCACCAGCATCACGGCGATGGCGCGGAGGCCATCGATATCGGGCCGATAGAGCTGGGAAGGCAGGGACAAGGGCGGATAATCCGGATATCGCGGAACAAGCAGTCGGCGCGAACTCAGGCGGCTTCGATGCCCTCTGTAGCAGGTCCGCCAAGCGCCGCCAGAGGGCGCCCGCCGCACGACCCAAATCGGGACTCTCATGCGCTCGAAAACAGCCTCGAATCGCGCTTTTTCGAGCTCCCGGAAACGAGCTTGAAACGCCTTGAAACAGGGCAGAAAAATACTATTTATTCAACAGCTTGCGGAGACAGACTTTGCGCTAGTCGCGATGCATCTTTCGTGGCACAAATAGTGTAATCAGCGCCTGACATTGCGCCGCTGATTCGGGACATTCCTCGAAGGCTTCACATGACAGAACCAGCCCGGCAGGCCCCTGCCGAAAGCCAGCATCCCATTCCCGTGGAATATGGTGCGGAATCGATCCGGGTCCTGAAGGGCCTCGATGCCGTGCGCAAGCGGCCGGGCATGTATATCGGCGACACCGATGACGGTTCCGGCCTGCATCACATGGTCTATGAGGTCGTCGACAACGCCATCGACGAAGCGCTCGCAGGCTATGCGACGCGTGTCGAAGTCGTGCTCAATCCCGACAATTCGGTCACCGTGCGCGACGACGGCCGCGGTATCCCGGTCGGCATCCACAAGGGCGAAGGCATCTCCGCGGCCGAGGTCATCATGACCCAGCTGCACGCCGGCGGGAAATTCGACCAGAACTCCTACAAGGTTTCCGGCGGCCTGCATGGCGTCGGCGTTTCCGTCGTCAACGCGCTGTCGAGCTCGTTGAAGCTCCGCGTCTGGCGCGACGACAAGGAGCACTATGTGGAATTCGCCCACGGCGATTCCGTCGCTCCGCTGAGCGTGGTCGGCGACGCCAACGGCAAGCGCGGCACCGAGGTCACCTTCCTCGCTTCTACCGAGACCTTCAAGAACATCGAATATGATTTCGCGACGCTCGAGCATCGCTTGCGCGAGCTTGCCTTCCTCAACTCCGGCGTCAACATCGTGCTCTCGGACATGCGCCATGCGGTCGAGAAGCGCGAGGCGATGCACTACGTCGGCGGCGTCGAGGAATTCGTCAAATATCTCGACCGCAACAAGAAGGCGATCGTCGCCAACCCGATCATGGTCCGTTCGGAGATGAACGGCATCGGGGTCGAAGCCGCACTGTGGTGGAACGACAGCTACCACGAGAACGTGCTGTGCTTCACCAACAACATCCCGCAGCGCGACGGCGGCACCCATCTGGCCGGCTTCCGCGGCGCGCTGACGCGCCAGGTCAACGGCTATGCCGAGACCAATGCGAAAAAGGAAAAGATCACGCTGACCGGCGACGACTGCCGCGAGGGCCTCACGGCCGTGCTCTCGGTGAAAGTGCCGGATCCGAAGTTCTCGTCGCAGACCAAGGACAAGCTGGTGTCCTCGGAAGTGCGTCCCGTTGTCGAGAACGTCATCAACGAGGCGCTGGCCGCCTGGTTCGAGGAGCATCCGAGCGAGGCGAAAGTCATCGTCGGCAAGGTGATCCAGGCCGCGGCAGCCCGCGAGGCCGCGCGCAAGGCACGCGAGTTGACCCGCAAGAATCCGCTCGCGATATCCTCGCTGCCGGGAAAGCTGGCCGATTGCCAGGAGAAGGATCCCGCCAAGTCGGAACTGTTCATCGTCGAGGGCGACTCGGCAGGCGGCAGCGCCAAGCAGGGCCGCAACCGCGAGTTCCAGGCGGTGCTGCCGCTGCGCGGCAAGATCCTCAATGTCGAGCGCGTCCGCCCCGACAAGATGCTGTCCAGCGAGCAGATCGGCACGCTGATCACCGCGCTCGGCACCGGCATCAGCGACGACTTCTCGATCGACAAGCTGCGCTATCACAAGATCATCGTGATGACGGACGCCGACGTCGACGGCGCCCATATCCGCACGCTGCTCCTGACCTTCTTCTATCGCCAGATGCGCGACATCATTGACGGCGGCTATCTCTATATCGCGCAGCCGCCGCTCTATAAGGTGACGCGCGGCAAGTCCGAGCAGTATCTGAAGGACGAGCGTGCGCTGGAAGACTACCTGATCGAGGCGGGGCTCGACGATTGCGTGTTCACGCCTGGAACCGGCGAGGAACGCTCGGGCCGCGACCTGCGCTCCCTGATCGACGACGCCCGCGTCATTCGCGCCGTGCTGCGCAACCTGCACAGCCGCTATAATCGCGCCGTGATCGAACAGGCCGCGATTGCGGGCGTCCTGAGTCCGAAGATCACTCGTGATATCAACGCGGCCAATGAGGCGGCCGACTACATCGCCAAACGGCTGGACGCGGTGGCTGAAGAAGTCGAGCGCGGCTGGATCGGCCACTTCGTCGAAGGCCAGGGCTTCCAGTTCGAGCGCACCGTACGCGGGGTCAAGGACGTCGCGATCATCGACGACGCATTCCTCGGCTCGGCGGATGCGCGCAAGCTCGACGAATACGCGCCGAAGCTGCAGGACCTCTATGCGCGGGCGGGCAAGCTGCGCCGCAAGGACGCCGAGCAGACGATCCACGGCCCCGTCGGGCTGTTCGACGCTGTAACGGATGCGGCCCGCAAGGGCCTGTCCCTGCAGCGCTACAAAGGCCTCGGCGAGATGAACCCGGAGCAGCTCTGGGAGACGACGCTGGATACCGAAGCGCGCTCGCTTCTGCAGGTGAAGGTCAAGGAGGTCGACGAGGCCGACGACATCTTCACCAAGCTGATGGGCGACGTGGTCGAACCACGCCGCGACTTCATCCAGGAAAACTCGCTCAGCGCCACCATCGACATCTGACGCGTGTCGGGTAACGCATAATCTGGACTCTGGAAGGCATAAGCTGGACCCGAGCCGCCGTAGAAGCGGATAGCCGAACCGGTTGCCGATCCAGTAGTCGCCGAGAATGGCGCCGGCCGCGGTCGCCGCTACAATGAGCCAGATGTTCGAATCCGGATTTTTAGCTGCGTACATCGCAGCGAGGATCAGCATCGTCTCGCGCGGAAGCGGAATACCAATACTTTCGATCCCGATCACGACCGCGAGGTATCCGTAACTTGTGATCAGGTGATCCAGCCCTTCATATATATTCTGATCGCTGTTCAGTGTCCCAGGCGCGCATCGAGCCTTATCGATACGTGCCTGTGGCCAGGGGCTGCGCGACGCACTCACATGCGCTCCCTGGGTCTTGGGCTATGATTGGTAGCTCTGGAGCCCTTGCAATGCCAACTTGCGTCAACCTCGCTCCTGGCGATCCCGCTCCCTGGTTCTTCCAGCGCTCGTTCGCCAAGCCGCGCTACGCATTCGATACGGTGGGCGGGCGCCACATCGTGCTGTGCTTCTTCGCTTCTGCCAGCGATGGGCACAGCCACGCAGCGATAACCGCTGTCCGCAGCCGACCCGAGTTCTTCAATGACATCAATGCGTGCTTTTTCGGCGTTAGCTTCGATCCAAAGGACGAGGCCGAGAAGCGCGTCGCCGACCATTATCCCGGCTACCGGTACTTTTGGGACTTCGACCGGACGGTCGGACGGCTTTTTGGCGCGCTGCCACGCGAAACGGACGATCCGCACAGCCGGGCCCGGCGAATGTGGGTCATTGTTGACCCGAGCCTACGGGTCTTGCGGATCATCCCGTTTGCGGAGGATCAGAGCGACATTGCAGCTTTGCTGGCGTACCTCGACGCATTGCCACCCACTTCGCGGTTCACGGGCTTCGACCTCCAGGCCCCGATTCTTATTCTGCCGAACGTATTCGAGCCGGCGTTTTGCCGCGAACTGATCGATCTTTACGAAGCTCATGGCGGCGAGGAATCGGGTTTCATGCGCGAGCTCAACGGACGGATCGTTGCCGTGCACGACCACGGTCACAAACGGCGCAAGGACTACATCATCGAAGATCCCGAGGTGATCAAGGAGACGCAGACACGGTTCATGCGCCGGGTCGCGCCGATGATCCACAGGGCGCACCAGTTCAAGGTCACCCACATGGAGCGCTATATCGTCTCCTGCTATGCGGCCGAGGACGAGGCGCACTTTCGCGCACATCGCGACAACACGACCAAGGGCACGGCCCATCGTCGCTTCGCGGCCTCAGTGAACCTCAACGACGACTTCGATCGTGGCGAGATCAGTTTCCCTGAGTTCAGCCCGAAGAGCTTCAAGGCGCCAGTCGGCGGCGCCGTCGTATTCTCTTGTTCGCTCCTGCACGCCGTCTCCAAGGTCACACGGGGGCGACGCTTCGCATTCCTGCCGTTCCTCTATGACAGTGAAGCTGCGAAGTTGCGCGAGGCGAACAACGCCTATCTCGGCGAAGGAGTTGGCGCCTACCACGCCGGGAAGCCGAAGGCCTGACGATCCCCGCCGCGACACCTGCGTGCTTTTCCGTCTTGATCCTCAAGTGAAGCCCGCGCGGCCTCTTGCCTCTCCGGCCTCGGCTGCCGTCAAAAGATCAATCAGCCGTTCTGCCGCCGGCGCGGCCGAAGTGCGTGTCGTGACGGCGGCAGTGTACAAGGTTGCCAGAGCGCACTCTGGGGGTAGCAAACCGGACAGGACGACTCCGTTGGTCGCAATGATCTCGGTCGACTGGGTGCAACCGATCGGCCGCCGCGCGTCCGACTCTGCGAGGTGACGCATGGCGGTTGCACCATTCGGAAAGATGCGCAGTCGCTGCCCCACCTCCCCGGCAATGCCGAGTTGCTCCAGGACTTTCGCGACGTGAATTCCCGCGGTCGATGCCTTGGTGTCCGGGACGAAGATCGCATCCGCTGCCCGCAGCGCCTCGCGCAGGCTTGCTGCATCCTTCGCGGCGACCGGCGGATCTCCTGCGCGGACCGCAAGCGCGGTCTCGACCAGGCCGATATCCCTGACGGAGGCCGGCGAGACCAGCTTCTCCGCTGCAAGTGTTGCGACGAGGGCCGATGTGAGGATGATGACATCGGCAGCGACGCCTTTGCGCAGCCTGTCCGCCATGGCCCCGACCGCGCCGAATTCGCCCTCGATCTGCAAGCCCGTCGCTGCCGTGAAGGCTGGTGCAAGGTTCGTGACGAGTCCCTGCGCCGCCCCGCCGCTCAAAACGTGCAACTTGTTCATGGTGTCAATTCCATCGCGGCGATCAACCGCTCGCGCGTCATGGGAAGATCGCGTATCCGCACGCCGAGGCAATCAAAAACAGCATTGGCTATCGCCGCGGTCACGGGACCGTGTGCAGCTTCGCCGGCACCAACAGGATCCAATTCCGGGCGCCGGATGAGCTCGACTTCGACCTCCGGCACCTCGCTGAAGCGCAGGATCGGGTAGTCCGACCATGTGGTGCTGGTGATGCGTTGCCGGTCGAAGCGGACCCGCTCCTTCAGCACCCAGCTGGTAGCCTGGATAGCGCCGCCCTCGATCTGGTTGATGACTCCGTCAGGATTGATCGCCTCCCCGACATCGACTGCGAGTGTCAGCTTTCTGACGCGAATGTCCCTGTCGCCCTCGACTTCGGCCACGGCAGCGCAGTACGCACCCATATTCTTGTAGCGGGCAAAGCCGATGCCATGGCCGATGCCGGGTCGCTGCGCCGGCTTCCATTTCGCGCGTTCGGCAGCGGCGCGGATGACGTCTCTGGCGCGGTCGTCATTCAAAAGGCGCAGCCGGAACGCGACCGGATCCTCGCCGCGCTCGGCGGCGATCTCGTCGAGAAAGGACTCGATGGCAAACACGTTGCCCTGGGCGCCCAGCGTGCGCAGCGCCGAGGTGCGTACCGGCATCGTCAGCAGACGGTGACTCTCGATCTGCCATGACGGGAAGTCATACAGCGGAACGGCATTGCGGTCGGCGCCACCACCATTGGCCTGTGGCGGATTGGTCGAAATCATCCACGGGAACGGATTCGCCAGCTCGAACCCGGCAAGCAGCGCTGGCTGTGCCGCGCGCCCCGGTCGAGCCGCATGGCCGTTGCTCCAGAGCTGATGATGCCAGTGCAGGACCTCGCCCCCAGCGTCGAGATCGGCTGCAATCTCGATCGCCATCGCCGCACCGAACGGTGTCTGCGACATCTCGTCCGCGCGCGACCATTGCACCCGTACCGGCCGGCCACCGGCGACCTTTGCCAACAATACGGCATCGAGGGCGACGTCATCAGCTGCGTTGTGGCCATAGCAGCCGGCGCCTTCGAGATGCTCGACCGTGATGTTCTCGGCCGGTAGCTTGAGCAGCAGCGCGAGGTCCGCGCGCAGAAGATAGACCCCCTGGCTGTGGGTCCACACATGGACCTTGTCGCCGCTCCATTGCGCCATCGCGCAAGACGGCGCGATCGAAGCGTGAGCAATATAGGGACGGGTATATTGCCGCCGGATTGTGCGCTTGCCCTCTCCTCGCGTTGAAGCCGCCCTCGTGTCGATCACAACCGATTCCAGCGGCTGGCTCTTCAGGAACGCGGCCAGGTCGTTCTCGTCAGGCAATATCTCGTCCTCAGACCATGTCGCGCCTTTGCGCAGCGCATTGAGCGCAGCCTCCGCGCCATTCTCCGTTTCGCTGACGACCCCAGCGAAACTGCCGTCGCGCACGATCGCAACCAGGCCTGGGACGGCGCGCGCACCATCTTCATTCAGCTCAATCAGCCTTGCGCGCGAATGCTCCGGCCGCAGCACGCGGCCGTGCAGCGCGGCCGGCAGGCTCGAGTCCTGGATGAAGCGTGGCCGCGCAAAGACCTTGTCGGGAATATCGATCCGGCCGACGGAATCTCCCGCCAGCCGACGCTCGGTTGCCAGCTTCGGCACGATCCCTGGTGTCGCGTCTCGCTCAAGCGCGACAGCGCCGGCGAGTTCCCAATAGCTCGTCCTGACATTGCCGGGACCGGAGATGGTGCCGTCCTCAACCGAGAGGGAGGTCTTCTCGACACCGAGACGATCGGCGGCAACTTCAAGAAAGATTTGTCGGACTTCCGCGCAGACGTATCGCAGCGCACGGCCCGATTGCTGGATCGAAAGACTGCCGGAGGTGACGCCTTCGTTCGGGCTTGCCGCGGTCGAAGCGCGGACCATCCGGATGCGCGCGATATCGACGTCCAGTTCATCGGCGGCGATTTGAGCGAGCGCGGTAACAATGCCTTGTCCGATTTCCACCTTCCCCGGCCGGACCGTCACCTGTCCTTCGGCCGAGAATTCCAGCCATGACGACAATGTTGGGTTGGCCGCAAGGCTGACCGGCAGCGTTGCCGCAGACGGGGACGGCGCTGGCCGGCTCATGGCGCCGCCATTTCCGCTGCCGCGCGCAGCACCGCCCGTACCATCCGGTTATGCGACCCACAGCGACAGAGGTTGCGGTCCAATGCCTCCTTCACCTCGTCGCTGGAAGGTGTCGGATTCCGCTTTAACAACGCCGCGGCGCTCATGAGAATGCCCGAAACGCAGTAGCCGCATTGCAACGCCTGTTCCGCGATGAAAGCGCGCTGCAGCGGATGCGGTGCGTTGGCGCTCCCTAATCCCTCTGGCGTCGTGATGTCCTTGTCTGCCACCGACCACAGCGGCATATCGCAGGAGCTCATGGCGCGATCGCCGACAATGACATTGCAGGCGCCACACTCTCCGGCGCCACAGCCGAAATGCGGCCCGATCATGCCGAGCTGGCCGCGCAGGATGTCCAGCAGCGAACGATCAGTATCGGCGTCGACATCCATTTCGACGCCATTAAGACGAAATCGAACATGCGGCATGGCGGATCGGCTCAGGTGAGCTGCTATTGCGTCTTCTGGAACTTCTTGACCACGTCGGCCCATTTCACAATATCGGCGCGCAAGAATTTGTCGAACTCTTCCGGCGACATCGACATCGGTACTGCCCCCTGCGCCTCCCAGAGCTTCACGATCTCTGGCCGCTTGACTGCGACGTTTACCGCGACATTGATCTTGTCGATGATGGCCTTTGGCGTGCCGGCCGGCGCCATCAATCCGAGCCAGATCGTGGCCTCATAGCCGGAAATGCCGGCCTCTATCACGGTCGGCACCTCAGGCAAGACGGTCGAGCGCGCCCGGCCGGTCGTTGCCAGCGCCCGCACCTGGTTTTCCCTGACATTGGGCGCCATCGCGGGCACGGCGTCGATCATCATCTGCACCTGGCCCCCGATCACACCGCTTCGCGCCTCGCCGCTGTTGCGGTAGGGCACATGCACGACGTCGATCCCTGCCATCGCTTTGAACAGTTCGCCCGCCATGTGATACGGCGTGCCCTGGCCGGAGGAGGCGTAGTTCAATTTTCCCGGCTGGGCTTTGGCAAGCGCGATGAATTCCTGCAGCGTCTTCGCCGGTACGGAAGGGTGCACGACGATCACGAGGTCGGAGTAGTTGACCGGAGCGATCGGCGCAAGATCGCGCATCAGCTCATATTTGCGCTGCGGCACCAGCGATTCGTTGGCGGTTTGCGTGTTCGACATCATCAACAGCGTGTAACCATCGGGCGATGCCATGGCGGCCTCCTGCGTGCCGATCACGCCCCCGGCGCCGGTGCGGTTCTCGACCACAAAAGGCTGGCCAAACTTTTCCTGCAGGAGGCTGCCGATCTGACGGGCAGTAACATCGGCGGGCCCGCCGGCGCCGAACGGAACGATGATCCGGACCGGCCGCGAAGGGTAGTCCTGCGCAACTGACGAGGAGCCCGCCAACAGCAGGGCGGCCAGCGCCAGCACGAATCTTCGGCTCATCATTTTTCCCTCCCCAGAATATTGTTCTTTGCCGGGAAGTTTAGCTGCGGTGCGAAGCCACTGTCGACGACAGACTCCGGATGGCTCGCAGGAATAATACAGAGATCGCGGTGTACCTTGGCATCACCATTAGGCGGGAATGAGGGGGCGAAACATCAGGGAAATTCACGCCGCAACGAGCCTGTCAGGGCAAAGTTCGTCAGTGCGTGTGGCGGAACCGGCTGGTGAGTTCGGCGAAGGCTCCTGCGAATGGATGGAACGTGAAGCGTACCGTGTGGTGTCCCGGCGCAAGCACGACGGCGCGAAAGATAACGTTCGCCCTCAAGATCTCGCCCGGCTTGCCATCCACCGTTACTCGCCACCAAGGGTGCCAGACGTCGTTGAGGAGCAGCAGCCCGCCTGAGGGCGCGTCGACCTCGACGTCGACTTCCGTATTCTCATAGCGAGTGAGGCGCGCCGTGCCTGGCGCCGCGCCGGCTGCGCTCGCCCGCGGCAGCGCGGGCGCACGGTTGAGCAGGACGGTGCGGCGCGGATCGATCTCCGCCGGCCAGCCATTGGCGAGAAGCTGATTGAAATCCGCGATGCGCCAGTCGGTGACCATCATTACCCGTGGCAGCGCGCGGGGATTCTCGTAGACATAGGCGTCCGGTGTGTGCGCGACCAGCGTGAGGTCGCCGGGGGCAAGCGATGGGTCAACCTTCTCGACCGGCACGCCGACGGCAAGGAAGCGCAGGCCGAACAGATCAGCAAAGGCCGAGCGATAGGACGGAAACAGCGGCGAGAACTGGCGCTGGTTGTAGTCCACGACGGTATCGCCCACGCGGGTGGCGTCGTAGAACCATTTGAGGCGCAGCGGATTGTGTCCGAACAGATGGTCGCAACCGTGGATCATGCACAGGTTCGGCCAATGATAGGCGATGCCGATCATTTCGACGCGGTCGCGCCGGTCAGGCGCTGAAGCAGCCGCAAGCTTCGATTTCAGCAGCGCCAACGTCGCGTTCTGGGTGTCGAGGCGCGCCGCATCGAACGTCGAGGTCGCCATCCCGGTCGAAATGTGCGGTGCATTGTTCCAGGCGAGGTCGGCAACCGAGAACGCGGTGAGCAGCAGCATGCCGGCAAGCGGCGAGACGCCGTTGAGCCGACGCGCGAAAATCAGCGCGGCGACCGCGCCGCCGGTGAAAGCGAGCGCGGTGACGACGGGTACGATCACCACCGCGATGGACATGACTGTGTGGGCGAGCCACAACACCATCGCAACGAGCACAACCGGCACAGCCAGTTCGACCGCCCGCTGCATCCTGGTGGGTTGCGGCACCGTGCCTTCGAGCCAGCGATGCACGAGATACCCGGCGATGATGGCAAGCAACGCCCCGATGACGAACGTCGCATCTGCGGGGCGCCGGTACAGCATCACGCCCGGCAACCATTCGTACATCGCATGGAAGACCGGCGTGTACCAGCCGAGCGCGTAGAGCAGGACGCCGCCAGTAGCGATCGCGAAGAAGCGGATGTCGCGCGACCAGGCGAGGCGGCGCACAATGCCGAAGGAGACGATGACGACGAGCAGCAGGGCGCCTGCATAGATCAGGCCCATGTTCTGCGCGAGCGAGAGATCCATGCCGCCAAGCGTCGTCTTCCAATACGACGTGGCCGGCCCCCAGTAATCGATGACCGGATCCATCGCACCGTAGAGATCAGCGAAGGCAAGGGTCAGGAGATGCGCGGGATGCAGCGATCCCTGACCGGCGAGCATCCAGCCGATCTCGGGCCGGTTCGAGCGCTCAGCAAGCAGGGCCGTCAGCGTGACAGGAACGGCGGCGATGAGGAGGCCGGCCACGCCGCAGGCCGCAAGCGGCTTGAGGCTCGCGCGCATGCGCTTGCGGCAATCGTCACCCTCGAACCAGTGGTACACGACGAAGCCGGTGAGGACATAGAGCGAGATCAGCGCGACCTGATCCCGCCCCGAGGCGAGCAGGCCGCCGAACACACCCGCCACCAGGCCGGCGCGCCACGACGAGCGCTCGAGCGCGCGCGACAGCATCCAGAGCGTCAACGGCAGATAGGCCAGGCTGATGATCTGGCCGGTATGCTGCAGCCGTGAATTTGCCGAGCCGCCGAAGGCGAAGGCGAGCGCGGCGACAAGCGCACCGGCCGCGTGCCAGCCGCGATCCCGGAAATACAGAATGATGCCCACGCCACCAAGCAGCAGATAGGCGAAGGTCAGGCCGTCCACCGCGCGAAAGCCTGGCTTCGGATCGAAATAGGCGAGCAGAAAATGCAGCGGCGAGAAGATCAGCGACTGCGGATCGGAGATCAGCGGCCACCCCGCGAAGACGTTGGGCGTCCAGAATGGCGATTGGCCGTCCGCCAGCGACGTGGCAAGGAATTGCAGCGGCGGCAGGAATTGCGACTTGGCGTCCCAGGGAATCGTGACGTGCCCGGACAACCATGGCCAGGCCGGTAATAAAAAGGCGAGCGCGAACAGCGCGATGGTGAGCCCGAGCGGAAATTTGACCGTGCGTGGCTCGGTAGCGGTGAGCCACGGCGTGGCCTGCGAGGACAAGGATGGTGCGGCCCTCGGGTCGTCGGTCCAAGACAGCGATCGTGCTTCGCTCTTTGGTCCCCCGCGCGATCCGTCCCCAAGGTCGGTTCCCATCTACGGCCCTTTATTTGACGGAGACGTGGGCCTCGTCTGGATCGCATCCGGGCTGCCGCAAGCGACGACGTTCCGTTTGCCATCCGCGTGCCGGCTTCGCCTTTCGCGCGAAGAGCTCGCTGCAGGCACCACGTCAACCGCGATTGCGCTCGAACTTATTGCTGCACCCTGCCACGGAGAGAGTGCTCTGATGTTGAGAATGCCCTGACAGGGCCATCAGTTTCGCGCCGTCACTGTAAAGACCGGATATACGGAATTTCTGTGGCGGCAACATCGCCAGGACGACGGTGATTTGCTCGCGCAACGTCAACGCCACACCACTCGCACTGCCGAAGCAACCTCATCTCTTAGCCGGCATCTGGCGCGGCCAATGGCGGCAGGCTTTCGCACTTGCGCGTGAGATCGATGAGCTGGCGCAGACCGGGTGGCGGTTGTCGGCGGCTCGGATAGTAGATGGTGAATGGCGGGCCTTCGGAGGCCCATTTCGGCAGCAGGATTTCCAGCGCGCCGGATGCGACTTCCGCTTCGACCCGTCGTTGCAGGCAATAGACAAAGCCCACGCCGCGCAACGCCATGTCGACCGCATGTTCGGTCTCGTTGGCGCAGACGGGCCCGCGGACATCGATCCGGATCATGGAATCGCCGTTGCCCAACTCCCACGGGAAGTTGCGGTTACTGCCGATGCGCATCTCGACGCACGGAAGCTGTAGCAGATCGCCTGGAGCATCGGGACGCCCGGCACGCGCGATCAGTTCGGGCGATCCGACCACGACCCACTTCAACGGCCTGGTCAGCGCGATTCCTACCATGTCCAGCGGCACGCGATCGCCATAGCGGATGCCGGCGTCAAAGCCCTCCGCGATGATATCGACCATGTGGTCCTCGACGGTCACGTCGACATGCATACCCGGAAACTCCTTGCAGTACTGCGGCAGCACAGGACCAAGCACAAGGCGTGCGGCATCGCGGAGAACGTTGAGACGAAGCCGCCCCACGGGGACACGTCGATGGTTCTCCAGCCCGGTCAAGGCATCGCGGATGGTGCGAAATCCGTTCTCCAGTTCAGCCGCGAGCGAGGCGCCGGCCTCCGTCGGCCTGATGGAGCGGCTGGAGCGATGCAAGAGCCTCACGCCCAGATCGGACTCCAGCTTGCGCAGGCGATGGCTCAGGGCGGACGTACTCACGCCGAGCTCAATGCCCGCTTTGGCCAGGCTGCCGCGGCGCACGATCGTCAGGAACACGTTCAGATCCGCCAGCATGTTCCGGTCGAACGTTTTCATGAACGGCCCCTCAAGGCGTCGTTGAGCTGCACTCAACGAACCTACCCTGGTGGCCGCCGTTTTACGACCCATACTCAAGCTCAAGGAAGAGACGCCGCGCATGGCGCCACGCTTCTCGGCGCCTCCCCGCATGACCGAAGGAGACACTCGATGACGAAACGAACTGGCAGTCGCAGGGATTTCCTCACCGTCGCCGCGGCAGCGGTCGGCGCCCTCGCGGCACCGTCATTGGTTACAGCCGCCACCGATAGCAAAGGAGACAATCGCATGGCACAGGCAAATCGGGCAACACAACTTTTCAAGCCGGGGTTCCGCTTCGGGCTGGGCGGCGTCCCGCTTGGCAATGAATTCAACAAGGTTACGGACGAGGATGCCGAGGCCACGCTCGAGGCTGCCTGGAGCGCCGGCGTGCGTTATTTCGACGTGGCCCCCTGGTACGGCTTCGGATTGTCCGAACGCCGCTTCGGCCATTTCCTGCACAACAAGCCGCGCAGCGACTACGTGCTGTCGTCCAAGGTCGGCAAGCTGTTCAAGGCCTCGAAGAACAACCGGCATGCGGACATCTTTCCATTGTCGGACTCTCCGAATGACGTCACCTACGACTACAGCGCCGACGGCGTTCGCCGTTCGATCGAGGACAGCCTGCAGCGCCTCGGCGTCGACAGCCTCGACGTGGCATTCGTCCACGACCTCTCGCCGGATTTTCCGTACTTCCCGACATCATGGCAGGAGCAGTTCGCGATCGCCGAACGCGGCGCGTTCCCGGCACTGTCGCGCATGCGCGAGGAAGGCCTCATCAAGGCCTGGGGCATCGGCGTGAATTGTCCCGAGCCTATCCTGCGCGTCATCGACGTTGCCGATCCCGACGTCTGCCTGTGCGCCTCGCAGTATTCGCTGGTCGATCATGCCAACGCGGTCGACCAGGTTTTCCCGGCGGTGCGGAACAAGAACGTGTCGCTCGTGATCGGCTCGGCGCTGAACGCAGGCTTCATCTCCGGCAGTCCGCGCTACAATTACGGGCCGAACAATCACAAGATCTCTCCGGCCCATATCGAGAAACGCGACCGGCTGCGTGCAGCGGCCGCCCGCCACGGCGTCGATCTGCGGACCGCGGCGTTGCAGTTTTCATCGGCCCCTGACGTTGTCGTCGCGCTGGTCGTAGGCGCGAGCAGCCACCGGCAGATCCTCGAGGACTACAATTCGATGCAGGCCAAGATCCCCGCGGAATTCTGGCAGGAGCTGAAGGAAGGCGGCCTCATCGAACAGGCAGCCACAGTCCCGGCCTGACGGCCGGGGCAACGGGGCGATGGCTGACAGGCGGGCGATACGCCTCCGCAACCCGGCCGGAGATTGCGGAGGGCGGATCGCGAAGGGCATGATCCGGAGAAGTGGAAGCCGGTTTTCCCTCGCGACAAACGCGAAGCGTTTGCGCGGAGATCATGCTCCAACAAAGAGATGAGACCATGATCCGATCCGTCCAATCGGATCATGATCTCAGGGCATGACTTGGACGGACCTTATGTGCTATGTCGCTGTCACCGCCCATTGATTCCGTTGCGGAATCTTCCGCGCGTGAACAAGCCAACCCGTCGAGGACAACGTGGCGCCCATCCAATATATCGTCGAGGGCGGGCACCGGCTCTCGGGCACGATCGAGCCGGCCGGCAACAAGAACGCGGCGCTGCCGATCATCGCGGCGGCGCTTTTGACCGAGCACCCGGTCACGCTGACGAATGTACCGCGGATCCGCGACACCGAGACACTGGTCGAGCTTTGCCGCTCCGTCGGCGCCTCGGCCGAGTGGACCGAGCGCAACACGCTTGCAATCCACGCCAAGGAAATCCGCGCCGCCGATCTCGATCCGGAACTGTGCGCGCGGATTCGCGCATCGATCCTGCTCGCGGGCCCCCTGCTCGCCCGCTGCGGCGAAGTCGCATTGCCGCCGCCCGGCGGCGACGTGATCGGCCGCCGCCGCCTCGACACGCATTTCCTCGCGTTCGAGCAGCTCGGCGCGACCGTCACCGCGACCCACCGGCTCGAGTTCCGCGCCTCTCGCCTGAAGGGCGCCGACGTGTTCCTCGACGAGCCCAGCGTCACCGCGACCGAAAACGCGCTGGTCGCAGCCGTGGCCGCCCGCGGCACCACCTACCTGCGCAACGCCGCATCCGAGCCCCATGTGCAGGATCTCGCGCATTTCCTGGTCGCGCTCGGCGCCAAGATCGAGGGCATCGGCACCAACACCATCATCGTGCAAGGCCCCGCCACGCTCGGCGGCACGGACTACGCGATCCAGCCCGACCACATCGAGGTCGGCTCGCTGATCGGGCTTGCCGCAGTGACGCGCTCGCCGCTCCGCATCGCGCGCGCCGGCGTCGATCATCTGCGCTCGATCCGGATGGGTTTCGAGCGGCTCGGCATCGTCTGCGGCGTCGAGGGCGACGACCTCGTCGTGCCCTCGAACCAGACCATGAAGATCCACGACGATTTCGGCGGTCATGTGCCGAAACTCGAGGACCAGCCGTGGCCGGCCTTCCCGGCGGACTTAATGTCGATCGCGATCGTCACCGCCACGCAGTGCGATGGCGTCATCCTGATGTTCGAAAAGATGTTCGAATCGCGGATGTTCTTCGTCGATAAGCTGATCGCGATGGGCGGCCGCATCGTGCTGTGCGACCCGCATCGCGCCATCGTCGCCGGTCCGAGCCGGCTGCGCGGCGCGCCGATGACCTCTCCCGACATCCGCGCCGGCATGGCGATGCTGCTCGCGGCGGTCTGCGCCGAGGGCACTTCCACGATCAACAATGCCGACCAGATCGAGCGCGGCTACGAACGGATCGAGCAGCGGCTGAACGCGCTCGGCGCCAAGATCACCCGCGTGCCCGAACGCGTGCGGTAGAGAGAATCTCCGCTATATTAGGAACAATCGGCAAAGCTGTCCGTTGCACTGCCGGTTCCCCACAGGCAGGTGCGTCCATGCGCGTTCGTCTGCCCAGATTTCTCCAGATCACCGGCGGCGACGCCGCCAGTCTCACCATTGCCGCGGCAGCCGTCGCGGCGCTGACGATTTCGCTCTGGCTCGCGCACGGCAACGAGAACCCGGGCGGTATCGCGGGCATCCCGGTCGTGATCCCGCACCATTCGGCAGCGCTACTGACCAGCGAGCCCGCCCACGTTCGCGACCCCCGTGTCGGACAGATCGCCGACGGCATCATCGAGGCCCAGCAGCGCGAAATCATCGCGATCAGGCAGGGCAAGCCGTAGCCCCAGACGTAGCCCGGGTGGAGCGAAGCGCAACCCGGGGACAGTCGCACCAGTACTCGCGGGCGGTTCCGGGTTACGCTTCGCTCCACCCGGGCTACGGCATTCGCGTTCCGGCTATTACAGTGGCCGTTCCGCCACCTTTTGGGCGCGTGGCGGTGCTAATCCGGTTCCATGACCTCAACCGAGAACATCGAACGCGCTTCGATGGCGCCACGCGTGGCCGCGCGTGCGCCTTCTCACCATTTGCGCGCCGAGCTCGCTGAGACCCTACGCCTTGCGGTGCCGATGGCGCTGACGCAACTCGGCCAGATCGCGATGATGACGACCGACCTCGCCTTCATCGGCCGGCTCGGCGACGAGGCTGTTGCCGCCGCGGCGTTGGCGGGCACGGTCTACTTCGTTAGCTTCACCTTCGGCATGGGCCTGATGTCCGCCGTCGCCCCGCTGGCGGCGCAAGCCTTTGGCGCTCGCGATCCGCGCATGGTGCGGCGCTCGCTTCGCGTCGGGCTGTGGGCCGCGCTGTTCATCACTTTGCCGCTGATGGTGCTGCCGTTCCGCGGCGAGCAGATCCTGCTCGCGCTCGGCCAAGCCCCGACGGCGGCGCAGCTCGCGCAGCAATATCTGTTCGGCCTCGCCTGGGGCATGCTGCCGGCGCTGTGGTTCATTGCAATCCGCGGCTTCATGAGCGCGGTCAACCGGCCCGAGCCGGTGCTGTGGATCACGCTCGCGGCGATCCCGGCCAATGCGCTGCTGGTCTATTTCCTGCTCTATGGCGCGTTCGGCGTCCCGCCGCTCGGACTGTTCGGCGCCGGCCTTGCCACCTCGATCGTCAATCTCGCGACCTTCCTCGCCGGACTGTGGTTCGCCTACCGCCGCCCGCCGTTCAGGAAATACCAGGTGCTCGGCCGTGTCTGGCGTCTTGACTGGCCGCTGATGCGGCAGCTCGTCATTGTCGGCGCACCGATCTCGGTCTCGTTCCTGCTCGAATATGGCCTGTTCGGCGCCGCGGGATTGTTGATGGGCCTGATCTCGACGGCCGCACTGGCCGCGCATCAGATCGCGCTGCAGATCGCGGCCATCCTGTTCATGGTGCCGTTCGGCATCGGCATGGCGGCGACCGTCCGTGTCGTTCATGCCGTCGGACGCGCCGATGCGCCCGCGGTCAGGCGCGCAGGGCTCGTTGCAACCGGGCTCGGCATCGCCTTCATGTCGGTGATGACGCTCCTTGTCATTCTCGGGCGATTCGCGATCGCCGAGATCTTCCTCGGCGAAGCGGCCGAGGCGACCGCGCAATTGACGGCCTCGCTGCTCCTGGTCGGCTCGACGTTCTTCATCGCCGACGGCGTGCAGACGGTTGCGGCCGGCGCATTGCGCGGCATGAACGATACACGCCTGCCGCTGGTGTTCGCCACGATCAGCTACTGGCTGATCGGGTTCACCTCCGCGTGCCTGCTCGGCTTCCTGACCACGCTCGGCGCAGTCGGCATCTGGATCGGGCTATCGGCCGGCACCGCGGCCTATGCGCTGCTGCTGATCTTGCGTTTCCGCCTGCTGACCAGCAGACTGGCCGTGTGATGAAAGCGCGCGAGGTCACGCCCGACATCGATCCCGGCCCGTTGCTCGCCGGCGCGGAGTTCATCGACGCCTTTCGCATCGCCGTCGACGGCACCGCGCTCGATGCGCGCAAGGCAGCCGAGAAGATGTTTGCGCGACGCCAGCGCTGGATTGAAGCGCTGTTGCGATTGCGCAATTTGATCGTCGCGCCGTTTGGCCTGAAGACATCGGGCGAAGCCGATAGGGCATCGCATGGCATGGTCGGACTCTTTCCGGTGCTCAGCGAGACTCCGGAGCGGCTGGTGGCGGGCTTCAACGACAGCCACCTCGATTTTCGCGTGGTCGTTGATGTCACCGCCCATGGCGGCGGCCAGGAGGTCACCACCACCACGCTGGTGCGGACACATAACTGGCTCGGCCGGATCTATCTTGCGATCATCCTGCCCTTTCACCGTCTGGTCGTAGCCGCGATGCTGCGGCAGGTCGCGCTTTAGCTTCAACGCAACCGCGTTGCGCGCCAGGCGCCTTTCTTCAGCAGAACACCTTCATCGCTCGGCCACGCGTAAGGATTGGGTAGCGAAAGTCGCTATTGGGACTGAGGCGGCTCAATCCACTTGGCATAGGCTGACCAACATGCCACTCTTCCAAAACATGCGGGAGAAGAGTGTTGCGCCGCCATCTCATTTTTTTATCCTCGGTGGTGTTCGCAATATTGATTGCCACTCCGCAAGGTTTCTCTGCCGAGTCTGAACGGTGCCTGGAGCTGGCTCGCCAGTTTCAAACCACGCAGCCGCAGATCACAGCCCCTGAGGTATCGCTGGCTCTGTTTTCTGCGGCGGATGCGAATTGCCTTGCGCTTGCGACGCAGTTGTTAGACTTCGGTGCTTCTGCCGATGCGCGTGACCGGCTCGGCGCAAGGCCTCTTAGCCATGCGGCAAGGTTCGGCCACCTCGAAATGGTCGATCTTTTTCTCTCACGCGGCGCTCCGATCGATGCACGCAATCTCTCGGGGGCGACAGCTCTGTATTTTGCTGCGGAGCGCGGCCACGCCGAAGTCGTGCGCCGACTCATCGAACGCGGCGCCGACGTCAAGCTTACGGGGCGCAGCGGGCTATCTCCCCTCGCCGCGGCTGCCTACGCCGGCAGCGATGCAGCCGTCGACGCCTTGCTGGCGCGTGGTGCAGACGAGCGCTTGCCAGATGCAACAGGCAAGCCGCCAATCCTCTATGCCGCTGCCGCCGGCCACCTCGACATCGTGAAGCGGCTGCTGGCCCGAAGCATCGACGTTAACGCCCGGTATCCCAACGACCTCACGCTGCTGATGTGGGCAGCCGGAGCCGACGAAAAAGTCGAAGAAGCGGAAGTCGTCAAGGTTGTGACCTATCTCCTGGACGGCGGCGCACATATTGACGACAGGGATGTGCGTGGGCGCACAGCCCTGATGACCGCGGCGGAGGGGGGACGCGCGGCGGTCGCTACCCTGCTGCTCGCGCGAGGCGCCGATCCATCGATAAAGGACAAGACCGGCAAACGGGCCGCGGACTTGACCGTATTGACATCGCTACGTGAAAAACTGGCGACACCTCATTGAGCTCTAACCCGCCGCCTCCGGTATCCATTTTTCCGGATCATGCTCTAAAGACCGGCCAGGTACTCCGAAAGTGCGGCGAGATCGTCGGTTGGCGTGGCGATCATCAGGTCGGACATACCGGGATTGTTGCCGCGTGCGCGTGTGCGGAAGTCGGCGATCGTCTTGGCGAGATATTCGCGGCTCTGGCCGGCAAGACGTGGCGTGGTGCCAGTGCCCTGAAATTGCTCGAGATGGCAACCGGTGCAGCCCACGGAGTGCTCGGCATCAACGGCCTTGCGCGCCACGTCCTTGGGCGCTCGCGGCTGGCCGAGATCCGGCCACGGCTTCTG
Source organism: Bradyrhizobium sp. Ai1a-2 (assembly GCF_000426245.1). Taxonomy (GTDB): domain Bacteria; phylum Pseudomonadota; class Alphaproteobacteria; order Rhizobiales; family Xanthobacteraceae; genus Bradyrhizobium. The sequence continues at coordinate 61,470 of NZ_AUEZ01000027.1, forward strand.
AGAGAAGTAAGCCGCGATTGCCAGCATGTCGTCTTTCTCAAAGGACGAAGCGATCGGTTGCATGATGTCGCTCTTGCGATCGCCGCGCTTGAAGTCGCGGAGCTGAATGTAGATGTAGCCTTCGAGCTGTCCCCAGATGACCGGCGTCGCCTTGTCGACTGGCTTGCCGTTCGTACCATGACAGCTGGCACAGATTTCGACCTTCTCGGCGATTGTCTCTGCAACTGTGGGCGTGACGCCAACAGGAATTCCCAGGATAGTTCCGATGAGCAACCCGCTTGTAATCAACCAACGCAATTCGACGCCCATTAACACGATCCCATAAGCCCCAACGAAAGCGGGGCCGCGACCGGCCCCGCTGCGTGTCAGGATATGACGGTGGCACGCTCAATCAAGCGTAAAGGCGATGATGTTGTTGCCGCGCTTGAAATTGACTTGAGTGTTGCCGCCCGCGCCGACCACGATGTATTGCTTGCCGTCCACCATGTAGCTGGACGGCGGCGCATTCACGCCGGCCCCGGCGCGAAAGCTCCACAGCTCCTTGCCGTCGGACGAATTGTAGGCCGCGAACTTGCCATTGCCTTCGCCCGTGAACACAAGGCCGCCGGCCGTGGCGAGGATGCCGCCGATCATCGGTTCCGGTGTCTTGACCTGCCATTTGATCTTGCCGGTGTCGTAGTTCACCGCCGTGATGTTACCGGACTGCTTCTCACCGGGGATTGCGGTGAAGGCTCCGCCGAGCCACAGCTTGCCGTTCGGATAAGGCGAGTTCTCCACACGATAGGTCATGGGCTGGTGGAGGTTGATGGCATAGGCGAGCGCCTGACCCGGATCAGTGGCGATCGGCGACCATTCGACACCGCCATTTGCACCGGGAAGCATGCGAGCGCCTTCCTTGGTCGGGAGCACCCACATGTTCTCCTGAGCGACCATCGCCTCGGAGAAGCGGATCAGGCTGCAATCCTTGCGATCGTGCACGTAGATATGCCCGGTCTTGCCGGCGTGCAGCACGCCGGGAACCGTCTTGCCGCTCTTGTCCTTCACGTCGACCAGAACCGGCGGACTGACCGCGTCGAGGTCCCAGACGTCGTGGGCGATATACTGGAAGTGGCAGACATACTTGCCGGTGTCGAGATCGAGAGCGACTAGCGAGTTCGTGTAGAGGTTGTCGCCAGGCCGGTTCGAGCCGTCGAGGTCCGGTGAGGGATTGCCGACCACGAAATAGATGCGGTTGGTGGCCAGGTCGACAGCGGGGTTCTGCCAGACGCCGCCGCCGAGCTTGGCGAAGGGATCGCCGTTCTTGGCGAGTACGTCCTTTTCGCTCGCGATGTCGCGATGCATGTCGCGGCCGGTTGCGTCCTTGGTCGCCCAGACGCCGACCGAGTTTTCGGGAATCGTATGGAAGTTCCAGATCTGCTTGCCGGTCTTGGCGTCATAGGCGCGCACGAAGCCGCGGATGCCGTACTCGCCGCCGTTCGTACCAATCAGCACCTTGTCCTTCACGACGGTCGGCGCCATCGTCTCGCTGTAGCCAAGCTCGGGATCAGCGATGTCGGTCTTCCAGACGACATCGCCAGTTTTCGCGCTCAGTGCCACCAGCTTGGAATCCAGCGTTGCGAGATAGACCAGGTCATTGAGGACCTGGACGCCGCGATTGTTCGGACCGCAGCAGTAGGTCGTGATCGGCCCCATCTTGTGATTGTAGTGCCACAGCTCTCGGCCGGTTTTGGCGTCGAGGGCATAGACATGACTGAACGACGTCGTCACGAACATCACGCCGTCGACCACGATTGGCGAGGTCTCCAGTGACTCCTTGACGTCGGTCTGGAAGATCCAGGCGACGTGGAGGTTCTTGACGTTCTTCTGATTGATCTGCTTGGCCGGGTAAAACCGGGTCTGAGCATAGTTGCCATTGGTCAGCAGAAAATTGGTCGCACTCTTGTCGGCTGCGTTGAGCAGGGCCTGCGTCACCGGCGTGACCTTGGCCTGACCAACCGGGCCAATCGCGTCCTGCTTCACTTCCTGTTGCGCGAAAGAGGTGCCTGATAACAAGTAGGCGGCACCAAACAATGCGGCGTATCCGCTCGAAAATCTATTCATTCGTTCCGCCCCAATTTTTTCTAACCGGCCAAAGGTCGCGCGGTGTGATGGAACTCTGACTCGGGATGGGCCGATTTGACAAGAACTCAGCGATCAGCCGAGCTATTTTTTTGAAGGTGCACCGACCGTTCGCAGCCGCGAGAGAGGAGCCGCGCTGCATTGCAAGATTAGGCAACGCCTTTACGAGTACACGCCCTGATCTTCGGCCGGCTCCCTCGCCGCCGCCGACGTCTCCGACCACTCGCCGGCGACGCGATCGAGATCGAGCAGGTTCTGCCGCATCTGCGCCCGCGAGAATCCGAGCGCGAAGAAGCGCTCGCCTCCTCAGAACTGGTGGCAACGCAAATTGCGCCGGCCGGCGCCTTGCCGCCAGAGGCGGCATCGCCTCAAGAATCAGCGGCGAGGAGGCCATCGGGGACCGGTCCGGGGATCCAATCGTCCCCTGCGAGCGGCTTAACCGTTACGCCACTAATGACCCCGAGTTGCAGGCTTGGATCGAAGTGGCGCATCGTCCGCTCATTCAGGTCAATGATACGACCAGGCGTCAGTGGCCCCACGTCATTTATCTTGACGATGACCTTCTTTCCTACAGCCTCGACGAGGGCAAACTTCGGCCTCGCGCCATATTGGACCCCACCGAATTTCTGACGCAAGCTTGTCTTGATGGCAGCCGCCCAGACAGAGGGATCATAGCGCTCGCCGGAGGCAGTGTTCGGGCCGCCCTCACGCCATCCGGGCCGGAACGGATTGTACATGGAGGCTGCGCCAACGATCGCATCTCCAGAAGCGGCATCGATGACGGCGCTTGAATGAACTACGCTGATTTCACTGCGAGCAACGGTAACAGAAATGGCAAGTGCGACTAGGGCGCCGCAAATTGCGGCGCTCGAGCGGAAGAGCATCATAACTCCTTGACTGATTTTCTTCGATCGTTCGGTTCCCGATCCCGCAAGGCATGGACAAGCGAACGCGGAGGCGTTGACGGACTCGTGCCAATTTTTTGCGGATTCGTGCCGATGCTGGCGATGGAACCGTTGTGGGAACCTAGGCGGTCCTCACACAGTGTTTTTAGTTCTCACCGACTAAGCCAGAGATTGCGTCAGCAACATGACTGAATAGGGCTTCTTTGATAGCGCGTTGGAGCAAGCGTTCTGGCCGATGAGCCGACATCTACGCCTTTAGACATCTACGCCTTTATGAGTACACGCCCTACTCTTTGACCGGCTCCCTCGCGGCCTCCGACCTCTCCGACCATTCGCCGACGACGCGATCGAGATCGAGCAGGTTCTGCCGCATCTGCTCCAGCGAGAATCCCAGCGCGAAGAAGCACTCCGCCATGCCGCCGGGAAGGCCGCGGATCAGGCCTTCGCTGCGAACGGCGGCGACTTCTCCCGCATAACGCTGCAGGGCGGCATGAACAGGCGCGATCGCCGGCGCGCCCGCGCCCGTGCGCAACGCTGCGGCTGCCGAACGGAGATAGAGCGTGATCGTCTTGCTGACTTCGGACAAGGGCCCGGCAAGCCGCGCCTGCACATTCGCCGGCAGCGGCACCACGGTGGCGCGACCGATCATCACGACATCATGGCGCAGCCGCAAAATGGTGCGCAGTAGCGGCCCGGTGTCCGGGCCGGACGATAGATGGGCGGAGCGCTCGCGCTCGGCCTCTGCACCGATCGCGTCCAGCCCAACCAGCGCGGCGCCAATGCCGTCCTGGAGGCGGTGGAGGGCATCATTGTCGCGCCCGCGCGTCAGGCCGGCGAGCAGTTCGGCGAAGGCGGCCGCGATCAATTCCAGCACCCGCGCCGCGTTGACGCGAATCTGGCTCACGGCGCGCGATGGCAGCACCAGGAACGACACCAGAAGCCCGGTGACCGCGCCGACGGCGACCTCGCTGACGCGATCGATTGCTGATGCCAGCGGATCGGCGTGATGCAGGGTCGGGACCAGCAGCACGATCACGGCGGTGACCGTCGCCGCGCTGAGGCTGGGATTGATGGCGGCGATGAAGGCCAATGGCGCAACGGCCAGCACCAGCAAGCCGAGCAAGCCGCCCTCCCCGGAATACGGGATCAGCACCGCGATGGCGCCGCCATAGATCGCGCCGCCGATGGTCCCGAGCATGTAGTCGCGGGTCGCCTTCAGCGACCGGCCGACACTCATCTGGGTCACGATCAGCGACGTCAGCACCGCCCAGAGCGGCAGCAGGAGGTGCAGCGCGACGGCCACCGCATAGGCGATCGCGGCCGCCACCGTGACCCTGACTGCCAGCGCCAATTGGCCCTTTCGGCTACGAATCCAGCCGAGCACATGTTTCGCAACGGCTGTCATGCGACCGAATCTCTGCTGCTCACGACGATCCTATGGCTGACGTTCGGCATGGCTGGTGCCCGCGGCGTGACGGCGGCTTGAAACCTGAAACCGGCCCGCCTACCCTGTGAGCCAATACGAGGAAACACGATGGCCAACGAAACCGCAACGCTTGCCGCCTATGTCGCTAACCTGAAATTTGCAGATATTCCACCGGAAGTATTGCAGCGCGCCAAGGTGCTGACGCTGGACTTCCTCGGCAGCACGATCCGGGCGCGGCGCGAAGCCGAATCGACTCCCTCGCTTTTGAAGATGCTGGAAGCGCTGGCGCTGGACGGCAAGGGCGAAGCCACCGTGTTCGGCGACGGCAAGACCTGGACGCCGGCGGTCGCGGCACTGCTGAACGGCGCGCTTGGCCATTCGCTCGACTTCGACGACACGCACGCTGATTCCTCGCTGCATCCGAGCGCACCCGTGGTGCCGGCCGCATTCGCGGTCGGCGAGATGGTCGGCGCCTCCGGCCGCGACGTGCTGACCGCGATCGTCGCGGGCTATGAGGTCTGCTGCCGGCTCGGCAACGCGCTCGATCCGACCTCGCATTATGCGCGCGGCTTCCACCCGACCGCGACCGCCGGCACCTATGGCGCCGCGGCGGCGGCGGCGAAACTGTTCGGCTTGCCGAAGGAGCAGATCATCGCAGCCTTCGGCGTTTCCGGCAGCCAGGCTGCGGGCTCGCTGCAATTCCTCGTCAATGGCGCCTGGAACAAGCGCTACCAGGTCGGCGCCGCCGCGATGAATGGCGTCATCGCCGCAACGCTGGCGCGCAACGATTTCGTCGGCTCGGTCGAATCGGTGGAGGGCAAGCATGGCCTGCTCGTCGGCTACAGCGACGATGCGCACCCGGACAAGGCGATTGCGGGACTTGGCAGCATCTTTGAAACCATGAAGATCGGCGTCAAACCCTATCCGAGCTGCCGCTACACCCATGCCGCGATCGATGCGCTGATCGCGATGCGGCGCGAGCACAATCTGACGCCGGACCAGGTGAAGCGGGTCGAGATCGGCCTGCACCGCAACGGCATCACCCTGACCGGCGATGCCGCAACCAAGCGGCACCCGACCTCGATCGTCGGCGGCCAGTTCTCGATGTTCTTCACCGGTGCGATCGCCCTCGACCAGGGCCGTTTCGGCTGGGACGATTACGGCCGGCTTGGCGATGCCGCGATCGATGCGCTCGCCGACAAGTTCGACGTGGTGCAGGATGATCGGTTGGAGATCGGCCGCACGCACCCGTTCGGGGCGCGCGTCAGCATCACCACCGAGGACGGCGTGCATGAGCGGCTCAATGCCGATCCCTCCGGCGAGCCGACCTCGTTCCCTGATGCCACGGCGATGCAACAGAAATTCCTCACCCTGGCCCGCCCGGTCCTGGACGGTCGCGCCGACCAGTTCGCCGATGCGATCCTGTCGCTGGAGCGTTTTGACCGGGTGGAAAAGGCGACGCAATTGGGCCGGCAGTAGTGTCGCGTCAATTGGCGATCTGCCTGAAGCGTTCATCCAGGTAGCGGCTGACCAGCACCGCCGACCGCGCGTCGAGGTGCACGCCGTCGTCCCATCTGAGTTCGCTGCGGTCGACGTCGATCGGCAGCCAGCGGCTCTGATCCGGAAACGCGCGATGGACCATCTCGCGCGTGGTCCTGACATAGAGCGATGTCTCTATCGGCGCGGCGTAGGGCATTTCCATCAGCAGCACACGGGCGCCGCGCTGTTCCAGCACCTCGATCAGCCGGCCGATCGCCTCGATATTGACCTTGGTGGCGGCGCTCGGGTCTTCGGACTCCATCTCTCCGATCGCCCGCTGCAGATAGACGTGGTTGTCGAAATTGCCCGGCGGCTGCGCGAGCAGGCTTTTCAGCCGGGCCGCGATCTGGGCATGGGTGACCGGGGCATGCACCCGGTTCTCATATGCCGCAACTGCAGTCCGGATCGGGCGCAGGAACAGCGCCTCGTGTCCCTCCTTGGTGGAGAAGCGCTTCACCAGATCCGCATCCGGTGCCCGGGACAAGATGTTGATCTCGACGACGATCAGCTTGGGGAGCTGCCGCTGATTGGCGAGGATCTCGAGCGCGGTGACGGGCGAGCCGCCGGCGAATGCCAGATTCCGCACGCGCGGCGTTTCGAAATATTCCTCCCGGAGCCGGAAGGTCAGCGAACTGCCCACGAGCACGACATCCGGAACGGGATTGTCGACATAGCGGTTCACAATGACGAGCGCGCCATCGCGCGCGGTCGTCGCCGGCAATTGCAAGGTGTGTCCGAACCGCGCGGTCGCGATGCCGCAGGCGATCAGCAAGAGCGCCGCCGCAACGGCGCTCTTGATCAACCAGGCGGTGGGTTTCTGCTGCTTTTCCATGCGATCAGAACTGGAAATAGATGAACGCGCTCTCCGGCCCCGCCTCAAGATAGGCGAGCGCAACCAGCGCTCCATAGGCATACGGCTCCCACCGCGTCAGCGCGGTCTCGAACAGCGACGTGATGCGCATATGCTGCAGCAGGACCGGAAGCGCGTAGAGCAGCGCAAGATTGTAGAACAATTTTGGCGGATTCGGGTTGGTGGTCGGCGTGAACATGCCGGTGAGATAGGCGAGTGCATGCTCGAAATTCGGCAGCTTGAAGAAGATCCAGGCCATGGTGACGCAGAAGAACACCACGCCCATGCGCAAGAGGCGCAGCGGCACGGAATCGATCGCCTGCAGCACATGCAGGAACGGCCGCTCGATCACCAGGAACAACCCGTGCAGCACTCCCCACGCCAGATAGCTGAAGCCTGCGCCGTGCCAGAGGCCGCCCAGACCCATCACGATCATCAGATTGAGATAGGTTCTGATACGTCCATGCCGGTTGCCGCCCAGCGGGATGTAGAGATAGGTGCGCAGCCAGGTCGACAGCGAGATGTGCCACCGGGTCCAGAATTCCGAGAACGACAAGGACGTATAGGGCAGATCGAAATTGATTGGCAGGCGGTAGCCGAACAGAAGCCCCAGGCCGATCGCGATCGCCGAATAGCCGAAGAAGTCGGCATAGATCTGGTAGCCGTAGAGGAAAACGAGCAGCCAGCGGTCCTGCGTCTGCAGCGTCTCGTAGAGCGGGAAGTCCATGTAGGCCGTCATCTCGTTGAGATTGTTGGCCACATAGAGCTTGAAGAAGAAGCCCGCGATGATCCATTTGGTGGCTTCCACGAACGGCACGTCGGCAAGCTGCTTCGGCACGATCTGCGGCATGAACATGCCGGCGCGCGTGATCGGCCCGGAGACGAGCTGCGGAAAGAAGATGATGTAGAGGAAGACGTCGGCCAGAGGCGGCCGCAATGCCTTGCTGCGGGTGAGATCGACCAACAGGCTGATATTGTGGAAGACGAAAAAGGAGATGCCGATCGGCAGCGGCAGCCTCAAGAGGAAGTCGATCGCCGCATTGTCGACCAGTGCCGGCGCCTTCGGATCGAGAAACAGGAATTTGTATTTGAAGAAGGCGAGCAGCGCGAGGTTGAAGACGATGCCGGCCGGCAGCCAGCGGCGGTCGTGCAGCGAAAGCACCAGGAACAGATAGGTCCCGCCGACCGCGACCGCGAGCAGCGGCAGCAGCTCGGGCTGGCCGTATCCATAGAAGAACAGGCTCGCGACCACCAGGAGAAGGACCTGGAACCGCCGGACCGGCGGGAGGTAGTAGGTCACAAATACGATCGCGGCAAACAGGCCGAATTGCCACGACGTGAAAGTCATGTTCCGGGAGCCTCGCAGGAACCTTGGAGCCCATGCCATGCCCCATCGGCGATTCCCGAGTCAAGCCACGATGACGCAAAACGCCGGCGGCTTGCAGGGCGGCACGGCCGGGATGATGGCGTGCAGGCGGCGAATTCCTGCTATCATTAAGGCCACGAAATAAGGAGTCCCCTCATGAGCTGGCTTCCCTCCAACGATCCGATCCTCGGCGATCCCAAGACCTGCGACGCGCTGGAGCTCGTCATCGTGCCGCGCACCCGCGATCTCGGCGACGGATTTGCCGTGCGGCGCGCGCTGCCGCATGGCAAGCGGCAGATGGTCGGCCCCTTCATTTTCTTCGACCATTTCGGGCCGGTGCAGTTTCTCGCCGGCAAGGGCATGGATGTGCGGCCGCATCCACATATCGGGCTTGCCACCGTCACCTATCTGTTCGACGGCAGCATCATGCACCGCGACAGCGAGGGCAACATCCAGGAGATCCAGCCGGGCGCCATGAACCTGATGACCGCGGGCCGTGGCATCGCGCATTCCGAGCGCACGCCTGATGTCCAGCGCCGCGACGGCCAGAAGATGCTGGGACTGCAGAGCTGGATCGCGCTGCCTCAGGCCAGGGAGGAGATCGCGCCGTCGTTCCAGCATTACGCCGCCGGCGACCTGCCCATGATCACCGAGCGCGGCTTCACCGCGCGCGTCATCGCCGGCTCGTCGTTCGGGATCTCCTCGCCGGTCGAGATGGTCTCGCCATGGTTCTACACCGAGGTCACGGCAGAGGCCAGCACCAGCGTGCCGCTCGACCCGGATCACGAGGAGCGCGCGATCTATCTCGTCGACGGCGAAGTCGAGATCGCCAACGAGCGTTATGAAGGTCCGCGCCTCCTGATCTTCCGGCCCGGCGACCGCATCACGGTGAAGGCGATCCAGCCGACGCGGATGATGTTCCTGGGCGGTGACGCGCTGGAAGGCCCGCGCCACATCTGGTGGAATTTCGTCTCGTCCAGCAAGGAGCGGATCGAGCAGGCCAAACAGGACTGGAAAACCGGACGTTTCGCAGCCGTTCCGCAGGAACATGAGTTCATTCCGCTGCCGGAGTGAGCTATCTCCCAGTCGCTTTATGCCGCCCGCAATGTCGTGGGCGGCTGCTTTGAAGGTCTGACCAGATGAATGCGATGCGCGCGAGCGACCTGCCCTTGCCACGGATCGGCCGCGGCAAGGTCCGCGATATCTATGCCGTCGGCGACGACCGCGTGCTGCTGCTCACCACCGATCGCATCTCGGCGTTCGACGTGGTGATGGCCGAGACCATCCCGATGAAGGGCGCGGTGCTGACCCAGATCAGCGCATGGTGGTTTCGGCAGCTCGAGAGCACCGTGCCGCATCACATGATCAGCGCCGATGCCGATGAGATCATCCGCGACGTGCCCGCGCTGAAAGACCATCGCGCCGAGATTTTGGGCCGCGCGATGCTGTGCCGCCGCACCACCGTCTTCCCGATCGAATGCGTGATCCGCGGCTACATCTCCGGCTCGGCCTGGAAAGAATACGCAGCGCACGGCACGCTCGCCGGAGAAAAGCTACCGGCAGGCCTGGTCGAGAGCGCCAAGCTCGAGCCGGCGATCTTCAGCCCGGCGACCAAGGCCGAGACCGGGCATGACGAGAACATCACCGTGGCCCGCGTGCGCGAGATCGTCGGCCGCGAGGTCGCCGACACGCTGGAGCAGATGGCGCGCACGGTCTATGCCTATGGCGAAAAGGTCAGCCGCGAGCGCGGCATCATCATCGCCGACACCAAGTTCGAATTCGGTCGCGACCAGGACGGGCGGATCATCCTGATCGACGAGGTGATGACGCCGGACTCCTCGCGCTTCTGGGCCGCCGATGTCTACAAGACGGGCCAGCCGCAGCCGAGCTTCGACAAGCAGCCCTTGCGCGACTACCTCGACACTGAACGCCACGCCGGCCGCTGGAACGGCGACGCCCCGGCGCCGCCATTGCCGGCCAGCGTGGTGGAGGCGACCAGCAAGCGCTACCTCGAAGCCTATCGGCGCGTGACGGGGGCCGACCTCAAAATCTAGCCTATCGTCATTGCGAGCGGAGCGAAGCAATCCATCTCCCCGCTTGTGGAGGCATGGATTGCTTCGCTCCGCTCGCAATGACGCTTGTGGCACGCGCGCTGCTCTTGTTGCATCAGAGGTATCCCCGGTGCCAATCTCCTCACCAGACAAAATCCCGGGAGGAGCGAAACATGAGCGAGGCCGACAGCGTGCTGGTCGAACGCGATGGTCCGGTGACCATCGTCTCCATCAACCGTCCGCATTGCCGCAACGCCGTCGACGGTGCCACGGCGCGCAAGCTCTATGACATCTTCCTCGCCTTCGATGCCGATGAGACTGCGTCGGTGGCGGTGTTCACCGGCACCGGCGGCACGTTCTGCGCGGGCGCCGACCTGAAAGCAGTTGCCGCGGGTGATCCCGAGCGGAAGCGCGAGATCGGCGGCCATCGGTCGATCGCGCCGATGGGCCCGAGCCGGTTGCGTCTGTCAAAACCCGTCATCGCCGCGGTCGAAGGATTCGCGGTTGCCGGCGGCCTGGAGCTGGCGCTGTGGGCCGACATGCGCGTGGCAGCGGAAGACGCGACGTTCGGTGTGTTCTGCCGCCGCTTCGGCGTGCCGCTGATCGATCTCGGCACAATCCGCCTGCCGCGCCTGATCGGCCATTCCCAGGCGATGGACCTGATCCTGACCGGGCGCGCGGTCGAAGGGCCGGAGGCGTACCGCATGGGCCTCGCCAATCGCCTGGTGCCCAAGGGCGAGGCCCGCACGCAGGCGATTGCGCTCGCCAGGGAAATCGCGCGCTTCCCGCAACAATGCCTGCGCGCGGACCGCCTGTCGGCGCTGCGGCAATGGGACCTCGAAGAGGAGGACGCAATCATCAATGAAGTGCGCGGCGGGCTCGAAGTCATCGCGTCAGGCGAGGCGCTCGCCGGCGCCACCCGCTTCGCCTCCGGCGCCGGCCGCCATGGCGCCTTCGGCGGCGAGGACGATTGACCCTGGCGCAACCCGGGACAGCTCGATCCGCCGGCAAGACAACCCCCGGATTGCGCGTCGCGCCATCGGGGTTAGCCGTCACTGCAAGGAGCGAGGCGACGATGATTTCGGCGCCGGCAGGCGCGATTTTGCAGAATAACGCTAGAGCGTTTTCAAGCGAAGTGGACGCCGGTTCGCGTGAAGAAAACGCGTCAAAACAAGAATCTAGAGCTTCGGTTCTGATTCAATCAGGACCGAAAATGCTCTAGCCGGTTCAGGCTGGCACCAACCGGCCTTGTGATGGGGGCTTGGTGCCGGTGGCCAGGCCGCCAGCAACACGGTGCCCGGCGACATTTATCAACCCAGGGCTGGACGTCGTGTCCGGCCAAATCTACACTATCGAAAGCGCGGCCGGGGCGATGGGGCGGGCGTTGGCATGTCCGGTCTTCCAGTGACAAAGGGGAGCGGGTCTGGATGGCGAGCGCGGCGTGAGCCGGAAGCCGCTGCTCCTCGTACGGCCGGCATGCTCGACCACGTCAGACCCCGCCCTGAGGCGCATGCTGCGTGTATCGTCCAAGCTCTGCTTCTATCGGCAATTGGCACGCCTGCTGCACTGATTAGCACCTACGAATTTTTCTATCGAGCGTCGAGCGATGAGCGAGCCAATACTACGGCTCGGCCGGAATTGGCTATCGCCGCCATTACTCATCAAGAGTGCGAGTCGGGTTCACCCCAAGATGAGATTTCGCGAAGATAGACCGCCAGGAACTGAAACCGAAACTCGCTGTCCTTCGTGCGGTACGGCACATCGGCCAGATGCGAAGTTTTGTTCGGAGTGCGGCCATCGCTTGAGCGGAAATGGTGCCCAGAAGCTGACCAGGACTCCAGCTGACAGACTGTCGGCGTCTTTGCAGATCGGTGGATCAATCCAGCGAAGACAGATGACGATCATGTTTTGCGACCTTGTCGGGTCGACGGCGCTTTCTCTTCAACTCGATCCAGAGGATTTGCGCGAGGTCATCGATACCTGCCATCGCTGTATTTCGGATGTGGTAGCGCGGTTCGAAGGAGTCGTGGCCCGTTATATGGGCGATGGTGTCCTCGTATATTTCGGTTATCCGCAGGCGCACGAAGATGACGCGGAACGCGCGATCAGAGCCGGGCTGCAGGCCGTGGATGCGATATCCGGGCTTACACTGCTGTATGGCTACAAGCCTCAGGTACGGATAGGAGTAGCAACGGGTCTGGTTGTCGTGAGCGATCTGGTGGTCGATGGCACGCCACTCAGCCAGGAGGTTGCGGGAGAAACGCCAAATCTTGCCGCACGTCTGCAAGCCCTGGCTGAGCCCGACACGGTGCTGGTCTCGTCCAGTACACACCACCTCGCCGGAGGCGTGTTCGAGTACAGGAATCTCGGGCTCCGAGCGATCAAAGGCTTTGACGACCCCGTTCAGGCCTGGCAGGTGGTCGGCACAAGCGACGTTGAGAACCGTTTCGAGGCCAAGCGCAAGGCAGGCATATCACGGCTGGTGGGGCGCGAGGGGGAGTCGGAGTTTCTGCTGCGATGCTGGCAGCAGAGCAAGGCGGGTCATGGCCGCGTGGTGTTGCTGACGGGCGAAGCCGGCATCGGAAAATCGCGCATCCGACGCGCCTTGCAGGAGCAATTGGCCACCGAACAGCACATTCTCCTGGACTATTATTGCTCACCCTACCACCAGGATAGCGCCCTGCATCCGATTATTGACCAAATTCAGCGCGGGGCTGGCTTATCCCATTCGGACACGCAAGACGAAAAGCTCGTCAAACTCGAAAGGGTCCTCTCTGGACTCAACGTCGGGCCGGCAGACGTTGATCTTGTCGCCGAAGTCATGTCGCTGCGGAACCATCGGCGCGCATCCTCGGCGGAACTCAGTCTGGAGCAGCGTCAGCAGAGAAGCATGGAAGTGTTGCTGGATCTGGTTGCGCGTCATGCCGCAAAACAACCAGTTCTGATAGTGCTCGAAGATCTCCACTGGATCGATCCAAGCTCATTGGAGCTGGTCGGGATGCTGGTGGAGCGCGTAGCACGCCTCAGGGTGCTTGTGATCTCCACTGCGCGTCTTGAATTTGCTGCCGACTGGTCCAACTATCCCAGCGTCACGGTCATGCCGCTCCGCAAACTGAGCCGCGGTGCGTCAGCCGCCCTGGTGGAGCAAGTGACGGGCGGCAGAACACTGCCGGATGAACTGCTGGATGAGATCCTGGATCGCACCGATGGCGTGCCGTTGTTCGTTGAGGAGCTGACGAAAACCGTCCTTGAGAGCGGTCTAGTTCAGATGCAAAGAGGGTCCCTCGTGCTGGAGAGGCCTGCTCGACAAGCAGCAATTCCATACACCCTGCAGGATTCTCTCGTGGCCCGGCTGGACCGACTTGGCGAAATCCGTGAGATCGCCCAAATCGGCGCTACCATAGGCCGCGAATTTTCAGTCGAAGTCCTGGGTGCGGTATCCGGACTGTCAAACGCTCAGCTCGAGGACGGATTACAGCAACTCCTGCGCTCGGAATTGATCGTCCGTCGCAATGACCCCTCCCAGGAAATATACGCTTTCAAGCACACTCTCGTAAGAGATGCAGCGTACTCGACATTACTTCGGAGCAAACGCCAAGCATGGCATGTTCGCATCGCCAACATACTCGAAGAGCAATTCCCTGCCATTGCAGAGCAGCAGCCGGAGATGCTCGCCTATCACTGCAGCGAGGGCGGGCTGATAGAGAAAGCCATCAACTACTGCGAAAAAGCCGGTCGGATGTCCGCCGCGCGATACGCGAAGCTCGAAGCGATTTTGCAACTGAGTAGAGCGCTCCATCTGTTGTCAAGCCTGCCGTCCAGCGCAGACAATCTGCGCCGGGAGCTGGGACTGCAGTGCGCTTTAGGGAGGGCGTTGATAGTTGCGAAGGGCATCGGAGCACGGGAAACCGGCGAGGCTTACCTGCGCGCTCGCGAACTGTGCGAGCATCTTGGCGACACCTCGATGTCGCTCCGGGTGCTGGGTGAACTGGCTCGATATTATCTGGGCAGAGGCGAGCATATCAAGGCGTGCCAAGTGGCCGAGGATTTAATGCGTGTCGGTCACTCGCAGCATGATCAGTTCAGTGTCGTATCTGGCCACCTGTTTAAGGGCATCAGTCTTTTTTGGATCGGCGAGTTTCTGCAGGCCAAGGACAATCTGGAGAGTGTCCTCGGCTTTTCGGCCCCCGAAGAATTTCAGTCCAACGCCGCCATTGCGGCCTGGGACATGAAGATAGGCGCCTCGTCCTATCTTGCTCTTGTTTTGTTCGTCCTTGGCCACCGCGAACGAGCCCTATCGACAAGTGGGGAGGCGCTGGTTCGCAGCCGCGCCCTGCGTCCGCCGCAAATCTTGATCCGTGAATTGACTTTTGCTGCTTTGGTGAACCTGCTGTGCGGTGAGGAAGGGACAGCACTCGCGCGCACGGAAGAAGCAATTTCATTGGCAACCGAGGAGAGGTATCCCTTCTGGCTTGAAGTGGCGCATATGTTGCGCGGCTTTATTCTGGCGGCCGATGGCGATGCGGCAGGAGGACTGCAGCTCGCCCAGAAGGCGCTAGCCGATCTTGCCGCGACCGGATCAATTGGAAATCACACTTACTTCCTGGGCCTGGTTGCCCAAATATGTGAGCGGGCCAATCGGATCGAAGAAGCGCAGGCTCTGGTCAGCAGGGCCCTGGATATGACCGAAGAAACCGGCGAAAGGTGGTTCGAGGCCGAACTGAGCCGACTTAAGGGACGCTGGCTGGTCGTACATCATGGAGCGCGGGAAGCTGAGGCGGAGCAATGCTTTCGCCACGCCCTGGCTGTCGCAAAGCGGCAAGGTGCAAGAACCTGGGAATTGCGGGCAGGGATCGATTTGTGCCGGTTGCTCGACCAAAGCGGCGACCGAGAGCAAGCACGCCAACTCCTTGTGCCAATTTTCGAACGATGCCTGGAGGGCTGTGGCACAGCAGAGCTCACGGAAGCGAAGATGTTGCTCGAGACCTGCACCTAGAGCATTTTCGGTTCTGATTGAATCAGAACCGGCCGGTTCGTTTCACCTCTCCCGCTTGCGGGGGAGGTCTGCGCCTGGCGCCGGGTGAGGGCTCTCTCCCCACGGCAAGTCCCATCGCGGAGGCACCCTCACCCCAACCCTCTCCCGCGAGCGGGAGAGGGAGTGCAGCTTCCGTCGTGAATACATTTCGACCTGATCTCATCATGCTTTGGGGCGTTCTCGAGCGAAGCGGATGCCGATTCGCTCGAAAACGCTCTAAGCCACGTTCGAAGACTGTGAACTGGTTCACATGCGAGGAAACTTAATTGCAGTAGGTTAATATCCGAGAAGTTCGGTCAACACTGGGAGCGCGTCGTCGTTCGGGCAGGCCGGCTGTGCTTCGGTCCGTTCTACGATTTCGCGGGGCGGACATGGCGATGAGCGAGCTGACAACCGAGGCTGCGACCGAGCCGGTCGTACGCGAATCCCTACCTGGTCAATTCAATCTGCAGGATCTCCAGCCTACCGGCTGGTCCAAGTGGCTGCAGTGGATCTACGATGAGCCGCATTGGCTCTTTTGGTTGCTGAGAGAATTTTGGCCCATCCCGCAGCTCAAGGGATGGGCTTTCGTTACGCGATACGATGATGTCGCAGAAGTTCTCGAGAACGATGTCGTTTTTCAGGTACCGTTCGGGGACAAGATACGGAAGCTTAACGATCATCCAGGACCCGGCCCTAACTTTCTGTTGGGTATGCAGCGAGGCGACGACTACTGGGAGTGCCAGCGTCAGGTGATGCAGGCTTTCCAACGTGATGATGTGGCGAAAATTGTTACGCCGCTCGCCGCGAAATTCTCGAACAAGATCGTTGCCGACGCCGCGAAAATCAACGATCAGACGATGGAGCTCGATGCCATCGAAGGGTTGATCACGCGCGTCCCGATCCTGATCTGCAGGGATTACTACGGCCTTGAGATTCAGCAGCAAGAGGAGATCGATTTCGGTCGCTGGCTGATAGCCATGAGCCTGTACACGTTCGGCAATCCGCTCGACAACCCTAGCTATGAAAGAGCTGCGATTGCCGCCGGGATGCGCGTCCGGGCGATCGTCGACAGGTCGATCCAGCGCGCCCGAGCGCATTCGCGAGCACCTACCGTGCTTGCCCGGCTGCTTGCGATGCAACACAAAGAGCCAACTCTCACCGACAAGGTTATCAGCGCGTACCTTATCGGCATGATCACAGGCTTTGTCCCGACCAACACAATGGCGGCCGGGCATATGCTGGTCATGCTGCTCGGTCGCCCGAAGTTCATGGATGCAGCAAGAGAGGCAGCGCGCGCTGGCGATGACAAACGGCTGACGCGTTGCCTGTTCGAGGCCATGCGTTTCATGCCGCTCAACCCTGGGCCGTTCCGGATCTGCGCCGAAGATTATGTTGTTGCCGCCGGAACCGCGCGCCAAACGACGATCAAGAAGGGAACGAAGCTGCTGGCGGGAACGGAATCGGCGATGTTCGACAATCGCCGCGTGGTGCGACCGCGCAGCTTCAATCCGGACCGGCCGCAGACCGACTACATGCTGTTTGGCCACGGGCTTCATTGGTGTGTTGGTGCCTACATCGCTGAGGCGCAGATCACGCAGACCTTCAAGGCCCTGCTGGTGCAGAAGCGACTCCGGCTCGCCGACGGCAGGAATGGCAAGCTGAAGACGCTAGGGCCGTTCCCGTGGCATCTATCGGTCAAGTACGACGTCTGAACCCAGAAAAGGGGAAGTGCCGTGCCCCACTCGTTCGTAACGATAGCAATTCCATTCGATGTTCGTTGGTCGGACGCCGTGGAAAAATACCTGGACACGATTGGCGCTCCCCTTTTGGAGGACCACGTGACGTCCGCGCTTTCTCCGCGGCAGGCAAACGGCGGCAAGAGCATACTGCGTGCCGGGCTCGACGATACTCAGATCATCCATTTTTTGAGCATCACCGTCGTGCGCGGCGATGACGCGCGAAGCATCGGGGTGCAGGGAGAGTACCGGCAACCCGAGAACTCCTTCATCATCATAGAAGCGAGTGTCGATGGGGGCACGGATCGCGCTATCGATGCAATTGCAGCGGCGATGAGGACAGAACTTGAAAAAATGCTGACGGAAGCCAAGGTGCCATACAAGGGCGTCTCTGAGCTTCTTCGCAAGCACCATCATGATGTCGGCCAGGGATGGTTCTCCACACCCGGCCTGAACTATGACGGCACGCCCGGAATGACTGTTCAACGTATCAAGCAAGAAGCGGCGCTGGCAGAACAGATAGAGGATATGCTCCAGAACAGGCCCCGCGGAAGCAATGCCTTGAGCGTGATCGAGAAGGTACGTTCAAAGCTTTGGGACACAGGCGAGAAATGGGCGTTTGTCGAAGAGCCGGCTCCCTGCCTCCAGGCAAACGGATTCAGCAGCTGGGGCTACTACTGGGGTTTGGCCAAGTCCGCGATTGCCAGTCTGGCGTGGCCATTTCTGCTGGTTCTCGCCGTCCCGGCTCTGATCTTCCTGCTGTCGCTCGCAATGCCCGAGTTCAGGGCGCGCTGGTACGAACATATCCTGACGACGGGCCTGATCACGCTCGCTCTGTTTGTCATTGTGCTTGCCGCAGCGGCCGCCGGCTATGCCTGGCTGCGCCGTCGCGAGAAGATCGACGTTTGCGACGACATCGCACCGACGACAGAGCACGTCGAAAAGCTCATGAGGCGTGAAACCTTCGGCGCGCAAAATCACCTGGCGGCGTCCTCGATCATGAAACCTGGCTGGTTCCGCTGGCTGACGCTAAGAATCGGATTTTGGGGGGCCGGCGCCATCGCGACGTACGGCTCCCGGCCGAGCTTTCTGGGATCGACAGGCGTCATTCATTTCGCACGCTGGATTCTGCTGCCCGGAACTAACAAGCTGCTTTTCATGTCGAACTACGACGGGGCTTGGGAAAGCTATTTGGAGGACTTCATCGAGAAGGCACACGATGGAGTGACCGGCATATGGAGCAATACGCAGGGATTCCCAAGAACCGAGAGACTATTCTCAAAGGGCGCAACCGACGGCGACCGGCTCAGGCTGTGGACGCGCCGCCAGCAACATCCCTCCTGGTTTTGGTACGTTGCCTATCCGAAGCTGTCGCTGGCCAGGATCCGCACCAACGCCGCCATCCGCCAAGGCATCGCTGCAGCCCGGACCGAAGCCGACGCCGCCGATTGGCTGTCGTGTTTCGGATCGTCGCCACGACCCGCGAATGCGCTGCAACTTGAGGAGATATCAACCCTCATTCTCGGCGGGCTGGGCCGACTGCGCTTCGGTACATGCCTGTTCCTGCGACTGCCGCATGACGAGGAAGAGAGTAGAAAATGGCTCGCCGGCGTCAGCAATGACATTAGTTATGGCGACCATCGGAACGCATCCAACGCGCTGGTGGTAGGGTTCGCGCCGAGCGGACTGCGGAAACTCGGTCTGACCGGAGAACATCTGGCAACATTCCCGGTGGCTTTTCAGCAAGGGAATGCGGCACCCTGGCGCGCGCGTACCCTCGGCGATATCGGCGTTGATGATCCCGAACACTGGCTTTGGGGTGCGGGCAATCAGAGCACTGATAGAACCGCGGCAATGAGCGCCGGCACTGACGCCGGGAAGCAGGTCGATGCCGTGATGCTGATCTATGCGCGGGACCCGGAGCAGCTGCGTAAGCTCGAGCAGGAGCGCATTGATCAAATCGAAGGACACCATGGGCGCGTTGGTTTCCGGATCGGATTCAAGGAGATCCCCGAACCGAAAGCCGCCGCGCAGCGGCTGCAAAGAGAGCCGTTCGGCTTTGCCGACGGTATATCGAATCCCATTATCCGCGGCACCCGACCTACAACATCGGAAGACGCTCCGCACCTGGTGGGTCCGGGTGAGTTCATTCTGGGCTACCCCGACAACCTCGGGTACACTCCGCCATCGCCTACGGTTGCTCCCGGCGACGATGTATTCTCCCCAGCGCCGGCGCGAATCTGCTGCGACAACGTCCGGACTTTTCTGAGC
Organism: Bradyrhizobium sp. Ai1a-2; assembly: GCF_000426245.1. GTDB lineage: Bacteria > Pseudomonadota > Alphaproteobacteria > Rhizobiales > Xanthobacteraceae > Bradyrhizobium. The sequence goes on from NZ_AUEZ01000027.1 coordinate 80,749, forward strand.
CCTCGGCAACGGACCGGCACGACCTGGGGATGAACGGTACGTTTCTTGTCGTGCGGCAGCTCGAACAGGATGTCACCGAATATCACAAGTTCCTTGACGCAGCCGAGCAACAGCTGATCAGCAGCAGGCGCGAGCCGACAAACATCTCCGCAACGCTTCGCGAGTGGATCGCCGCAAAAATGGTGGGCCGGTGGCCCGATGGGACGTCCCTGGTACGCTATCCGGACGGTCCCGGAACGACGGCAGGCGCCTCGCGGTCCAGAGGGCGAGGTGGGCGGGCGGATAACGACTTCAGCTTTCGTATCGAAGATCCGAGCGGGCTGCGATGTCCGCTCGGCGCTCACATACGCCGCGCCAATCCGCGCGACAGCTTTGTCGAAAAGGAGCCTGAGGGAGCCACAACGGAGCAAGTCCAGCAACAATTTGCCGAGCAGATCAACGAGCAGCTAAGAATCGTAAATCGCCATCGCATTCTCCGCGTGGGACGCCCGTATGAGGAGCAAGGCGCGCTGGACAAGCCCGGGCTTGTATTCATGTGTCTGAATGCTGACATCGAACGCCAGTTCGAATTCATCCAGCAGAGCTGGGTGCTGGGGCCGAGCTTCCACGGTCTTCAGAATGAGATCGATCCCCTGGTCGGGAATCGACAAGGGTCGGAGATTTTTTCGATCCCCACGCCGGACGGCCCCATGTGGATCAAAGACATCCAGGACTTCGTCAGGGTCCGCGGGGGCGGCTATTTCTTCCTGCCTGGCAAGCGAACCCTTCGGTTTCTTGCCAACCTGCAAGAGCCTGGAGAAACAGCACGTGGCGATGGCGCTGCCCCGGAGAGGCTCCCTCAAACTGTCGGCTCCTGAAACTGGAGCAAAGATCGTCCCGGCCTTGCGCGCGCCTCGGCGCAGCCAGGGAGCCGGACCTATAACCACTCCTGCACACTGCTTGAGCGCTGATGCTCCAGCTTCGCGCAACATGACCGCCTATGGTTATGAGTTCCCGCTTTCGCGGGAACGACGAATGCACGCATTGACACAAAAATCCTGTTGTAGCGCCGTGCTGCGCTCGTCTACCACTGCGGTGGCTGTTGAGGGCAAATGCACGGCGTGGTTCATCGATCCATCAATCTCGGTCCGCGGCTTGGTCGCGCGTTCAGCGACGTTCTTGGCGGCGGCGCGGCCAGCGTGCTCTCGATCACCTTCGGCCTGTCCTATGCGCTTCTGATCTTCGCGGGGCCGCTGTCGCCGTATCTCGCCTACGGCGTCGCCGCCACCTTCATCTCATCCGCGGTGCTGGCGCTGGTGATCGCGCTCGGCAGTTCGCTGCCATTTGCGATCGCGGGTCCGGAGAGTTCCACGGCGGCGATGACCGCGATCCTCGCCTCCGCGCTGGTGGAGCGCGTGGCGGCCGCCGATCCGGCCGCGCCGATGCTGGCGCCGGTCCTGATCACGCTCGGGCTTGCCACCATCGTCACCGGCATCGTGCTGTGCGGCTTCGGCGCGACGCGGATGGGCCGCGCCATCCGCTACGTGCCCTATCCCGTCGTCGGCGGCTTTCTCGGCGCCACCGGCTGCCTGCTCGTGCTCGGCGCCATCAGAGTCATCACCAGCCTGGAACTCCGGTTTACGACGCTGGCTCACTTCGCGAACGTCATCACCATCGCAGAACTGTCGGCCGCCTGCGCCATGGCGCTGATCCTGTACCTGACCTGGCACCGCTCGCGCAGCCCGTTCGGGCTGCCGGTGATCCTGATCGGTGGCGTGCTCGTCGGCCATCTCGCATTCTGGATCATCGGCCTCACGCCCGCCGAGGCGCAGGCCGCGGGCTGGACCTTTCAGCCGCCGCCCCCGACCAGGTTCATGCTGCCCTGGAGCACGCAGAATTTCGCAAATTATCCCTGGTATGCCGTACCGGACCTGCTCGGCAACCTCGTCGCCGTCGTGTTCGTCACGGCAACCAGCACCCTCTTCAACACCACCGGCATCGAGGTCGCCGCGCATCGCGAGGCCAACCTGGAACGCGAGCTCAATATCACGGGCCTCGCCAATATCCTGACCGGCGCCCTGGCCGGCTACGCCGGCTGTATCTCCACCACCCGTTCGCTGCTCAATCTGAACAGCGGCGCCACCGGCCGCCTTTCCGGCATCACGGTTGCGCTCGTCTCGCTCCTGATGCTCGCGGTCGCGCCGGAATTGCTGGGCTATATGCCGAAATTCGTGCTCGGCGGCCTGTTGATCTATCTCGGCGCCGACCAGCTTCACAAATGGATCGTCGAGTCGCGGCGGCGGCTGTCGAAGACCGAATATGTCTCGCTGCTCGCGATCATCCTCATCATCCTGCAATGGGGCTTTGTCGCGGGGGTCTTGATCGGCGTCGTGATCGGCTGCGCCACCTTTGCCTTCAGCGCCGCTCGGATCGAATCGATCAAATATGGCTTTGACGGCACCGAATATCGCAGCTCGCTGGACCGCTCGCGCGACGACCTGGAACTGCTGGCGGATCATGGCAGCGAGATCCAGGGCCTGAACCTGCAGAGCTATTTGTTCTTCGGCTCGGCCAACCGGCTCTACCAGCACGTCAAGGCGCTGCTCGCCCGCCATCCGGAATGCCGCTATCTGGTGTTCGACTTCAAGCTCGTCACCGGCATCGATTCATCGGCGGCTTACAGCTTTGCGCAGATCAAGCGCAGCGCCGACGAGCGCGGCGTCAAGCTGCTGCTGGTGCATCTGGCCCCTGGCGCCGAAAAGACGTTGCGCTCGAGCGGTTTCATTTCCGGCGAGGTCAGGATCGAGCCGGAGCTCGATCATGCGCTGGAATGGTGCGAGAACGAGATCATCGCCGAGCACCGTGGGCTGGAGCAGGAGGAAGCGAGCCTGCGCGACTGGTTCGCCGGGATGCTCGGCTCCGAGCGGGAAGCGGGCGCGCTGATGCGTTACTGCGAGCGTGTCGAGGTCGATGCCGGAGAGACCATCGTCCGCGTCGGCGACGCCGCCGATTCCATGCACTTCATTCTGGACGGGCGCGTCGGCGTGATGGTCGCGGCCGACGATGGCCGCCCGACCCGGGTGCGCAGCCTCGGCCGCTACACCACGGTCGGCGAGATGGGCCTGGTCTCGCAAACGCGGCGCAGCGCCACCATCCAGGCCGAGGTTGCGAGCGTGCTCTACGTCCTGAACACGCATCAGTTCGAAGCGCTCAGGGACGCCGACCCCGCGCTCAGCCACAAGCTCCTGACCTATTTCGTCTCGATCATGGCCGAGCGGTTGAGTTTCGCCAACCGCACGATTGCGGTGCTGCGGCGCTAGACAGCCAGGGCGCTACGATCCCGCAGGTGGGCTGCAACGAAGTTTTGATTACGCCAGCGGCCCGGCGGCGTCCCCTCACGCATACTTTGATGGACAATGCCGGCACAGGCCGTCTGATGCGCCGAGACAATCAACTCCCGGCACCCTGCTCCAGGAACCTGAATGCGCGCGAAACTCAACGGCACCGAGATCTATTTTGATGTGGACGGCACAGGCCTTCGCACAACAGAAAGGCCTTTCACGGAAAAGCCCGTGATCGTCGCACTTCACGGCGGGCTCGGTTTCGATCACGGCTACCTCCGGCACGGCCTCGGACCGCTGCGCGACCATGCTCAGGTGATCTTCGTCGATCTGCGCGGCCAGGGGCGTTCGGGGCGCCCGGATCTCGCCTCGTGCACGCTCGAACAGATGGCCGACGACGTGGCCGCTCTATGCGATTCGCTCGGTATCGACAGCGCCTTCATCTTCGGTCATTCCGCCGGCGGCTTCGTCGCCCTGCATGCGGCGTTGCGCCATCCGTCACTCGTTGCAGGCCTGATTCTGTGCGGCTCGTCGCCGGCCATGCGGTCGTTGCCCGACGATGAAGGCGACCCTGCGCCCAAGCTGGACGCTCGCGCGACCCCGGACGAGCTGGCGATCGCGGCGCGCATCTTCAGCGGCGACATCACGCTCGAAAACGTCACCGCATTCATCGACCGGATTGGACCGTACCATTTCGCGCCAATGCACATGCACCTGTCAGATCAGGTGCTCAAGGCGTCGAGCTTCACGATCGAAATGATGCAGCATTTCATGAGCACGATCGCGCCGTCCTACGACCTGCGTGCTTCGCTCGCGCAAATCAAGGCGCCGACGCTCGTGATGGTCGGCCGTTACGACTGGGTCTGCCCGCCGCGCGCAAGCCGCGCGATTGCGCGCGGCATACCCGGTGCGCAGCTTGTCGAGTTCGACGATGCGGGGCACTGCGTCTTCTCGGAACAACCTGCACAGTTTCTCGAGGCGGTGACGCACTTTCTCGCAGCCCACGGCTCGGCTCATCGATAAGCACGCTGCACATCATCGGCAGAGCCGTAGGGTGGTCGCCTGATATCGCCGCCTGCGGAATCAAGATCGCGAGGGTGAATGGCTCCTGAAATGCTCGAAGTCCCGGTCTGCCGCCGCCTGGAACGGCGTGTCCGCGACCTGGTGGAGGCTGACCAACAGTCGGTTGCGCACCGGATGGATCACTTGAACCGCGTGGCGCGCAACGCAAAGGCAATCCTGGAGTTCTACCCCGAGGCGGATGCCGAAATACTCTATCTCGCAGTGCTCCTGCATGATGTCGATCAACCGTTCAACGACAAGGCAAATCATGTCGCGCGGAGTGCCGCGCTGGCCGAGCGGCTCCTGACCGAGATTGCCTACCCGCCGGCTCGAATTGCGCGCGTATTGGATGTGATCCGCGAGCACTCGACCGAGCATATCGGCACGGTCCAGCCTTCCACCATCGAAGCCAAGATCCTGTTCGACGCCGACAAGCTGGATGGGCTCGGAGCGTTTGGCATCCTGCGGGTGTTCGCCCTGTCACGGCAGGTGGGAAGGTCACTGCCAGACACAATCCGCTGGTATCGAAGCAAGATCGCGGTTGCCACGCCGAACGTCCAGACCCCGGAAGGGAAGGCAATGATGGAAAATAGGCTGCCGCTGGTGGAGGCCTTCCTGTCCGACCTGGAATCGGAGCTCGAAGCGGGCTGATCAATTCAAGTGAGGCTTCCGCTCTCGTCCGGTGGACACCGTTACCTCAGATATTGGAAATTAATCACTTGTTAACCATACGGTCGCCTAATGCGAAATGATTTGGAGGGAATTTGGATCCACCGCCCCCGGGCGACGCGAGCGAAGTCGGTGCCTTTGTAGGCCGATCTTACTGTTCGTTCGTTTGCCTGGCTGACGGTTCGCGCTACGGCTGTCTTACGCGGAGCAAAAAATGTCCGGAGAGAACGATCTAGTGGACACTCTCAGCCGCGATCTCGATCGCGCACGCGGAAAACGCGACGCACTTGCATCCGATGTCACGACACTGACGGCTCAGATCGCCGAAATCGAGGCCCGGCTTTCCGAGGAAAGAGAACGGCGCGAACGCAATCACGTTCTGGGCGAAATCGAAGCGATAAAAAAGCGAATCGCACAAACTGGCAAAGCGTTTACACCTGTCGTCAGTGAGCTGTGCGAGGCGACCGAACTGGCGGCGGCAGTCGTACCCGAAGCTCGCGAGCTTAACAATTTTCTATCTTCCGTCGCGAGCGAAGTCGAAGCCGTGATCGATCCCTTATTGCGCGAACTGGACCGACGCGCGGATGCAGTGCGAGCCGGCCACGCAGCACTGGATCTCCCGCGCCTGGCCAATGGGGCGCCGAGCGAGCTGCCGAAAGACCATAATGATCGCCTGCTTGGCTTGCTCCGTCTTCCAGCATGGCTGGCGCGCAGCAAGGAGATTGGAAAAGAAGCGGAGAACCCGGACAGCACGGCAGCGTAGAACATCGGCGCGCTGCACACCCCAAAGAAGACCCTCGACGCTCGTGCGACGGACTTTTTGCAATCGCGTCGCACCGCCTACTTCCGGCACCTGGAGCATGACGAGATTGGTCGAAATGTATCCACGACGGAAGCTGCACTCCCGTTCCCGCTTGCGGGAGAAGGTTGGGTTGAGGGTGCCTCCGCGATGGGACTTGCCGTGAGGAGAGAGCCCTCACCCGGCGCCAGGCGCCGACCTCTCCCGCAAGCGGGAGAGGTGAAACGGACCGGCCGCCGATTCAACCAGACAACATCGCGCTCTAGAGAAGAGCTGTTCTGGTTCCGACGAGGTCCTCAGGTGGCCTTGCGACGCAGGAAGGCCGGGATATCGAGAAGATTCTCCTCGATCAAATTCCGCTCGGCAGAGGAGCGGCCGTACGGATCGAGGCCTTGCGGAGCGGCATGGCGCGCATGTTCCGAAATCGGCGCTGCCGGTCGCCCTTCAGGGTGGCGGGTCGCCGGGCGGAGCGGCGGGCTGTCTGATTGAGGCGCCGGTGCACTGCGCTCGATCCCGTTGGCAACGCGACGGTTGTCGTTCCGCAGCCTGCCCGCGAGTTCGGTAAGCGCGCTTTGCGCCGGTTGGGTTCGTTGCGCCGGGCCAAGATTATCGATGCCGGTCGCCACCACGGAGACGCGGACGATGCCTTCCAGGCTTTCGTCGAAAGTGGCGCCGACGATGATGTTGGCGTCCGGGTCGGCCTGTTCGCGAATGCGAGTAGCAGCTTCGTCGACCTCGAACAACGTCAGGTCCCTGCCGCCAGAGATGGAGATGATGAGGCCACTGGCGCGCTTGATCGAGGGGTCCTCGATCAGTGGATTGGAAATCGCGGCCACAGCGGCGTTGAGCACGCGCTTTTCGCCGGAAGCCTCGCCCCTGCCCATCATGGCTTTGCCCTTCTCGCGCATGACCGAGAGAACGTCGGCAAAATCGAGATTGATCAGACCTTCCTTGACGATCAGGTCGCTGATGCATGCCACGCCTGAATAAAGCACTTGATCGGCCAGGACGAAGGCATCGGCGAATGTCGTTCTCTCGCTGGCGACCCGGAACAGGTTCTGGTTTGGGATGATCAGCAGCGTGTCGACTGCCTTCAGCAGTTCGGCAATACCTGCTTCGGCAACGCGCATGCGGCGCTGACCCTCGAAGTGGAATGGCTTGGTGACGACGCCAATGGTGAGAATGCCAAGCTCGCGCGCGGTCCTGGCTATAACGGGCGCCGCCCCAGTGCCCGTACCACCGCCCATGCCGGCTGTAACAAACACCATGTGCGCGCCGGCCAACTGATCGCGGATTGCATCGATCGCCTCTTCGGCAGCCGCGCCGCCCACTTCAGGCTGCGCGCCGGCGCCAAGACCCTTGGTCACCTGGGTGCCCATCTGGACGAGGCGCTTGGCCCTCGACATGCTGAGCGCCTGCGCGTCGGTATTGGCAACGATGAAGTCGACGCCTCTCAGCCCGCTCGCGATCATGTTGTTGACGGCATTGCCGCCGGCGCCGCCGACCCCAAACACGACGACGCGCGCCTTCATCTCCCTGATATCGATGGTGTCGGTCATTTTTGCCTCACGTTGCTCCGCCAAGTCGGGGAATGAGAGGGTGGTCAGCTATCTTCGAGTCCTGCGGTCTGTTTCCACTTTGGTCACGGCTGGATGTCCCAGTCGGTCTGCAGCCTATCCGTGGCGCCCACCGGGCCGCAGAGCCGCCGCGGCGTCGGGCGCCACCTGGCAAGCGAACGAACAGCCTCTGACGGGACTGTCAGGCGGGCACCTGGAACGGCATATGTCAGCGCCTCAACGGACATCGGCTGTTCTCCTAGAACGAACCGGGCGGTTAATCGGCTGATGATGACCGGGCGATGACCGAAGGCTAGGCTGCGTTGGTTAACAGAGTGTTAACGGGCGCGTGTGATCCCATAACGAACCTCAGCGTCGCAGGGTGGGCAAAGCGGCCTCGCGCACCGTCATCCAACTAGACGCAGGTGTAAGCGTGCCCACCATTGTGCCTCGAGTGCGTGGCGGACACGGCGTTTTCGCGCCCACCCTACGCGACTTCGCTCCGACGAGAGACTACACGCCCGCCATCATGACATATTTGATCTCGACATATTCTTCCATGCCGTGATGCGAGCCTTCGCGGCCCAGGCCGCTCTCCTTGACGCCGCCGAAGGGGGCGACTTCGGTCGTGATCAGGCCGGTGTTGACGCCGACCATGCCTGATTCCAGCGCCTCGGCGACGCGCCACACACGCCCAAGGTCGCGTGAATAGAAGTACGAGGCGAGGCCGAACGGCGACTTGTTGCACATCGCAACCACGTCGGCTTCATCCTTGAAGCGGATCACCGGCGCGAGCGGGCCGAACGTCTCTTCCTGCGATACCAGCGCATCCGGCTTGACGTCGGAGAGCACCGTCGGCTCGAAGAAGGTGCGGCCGAGCGATGAGCGCTTGCCGCCGGTTATGACCTTGGCGCCGCCCTTCACCGCATCGGCAATATGCCGCTCGACCTTCTCGATCGCTTCCATGTTGATCAGCGGCCCCTGCACCACGCCCTGCTCGGTGCCGTCGCCGATCTTCATCGCGGCAACCTTCTTCGAGAGCTTCTGCACGAACTCGTCGTAGATCTTGTCCTGGGCATAGAGGCGGTTGGCGCAGACGCAGGTCTGGCCCATGTTGCGGTATTTCGAGACGATCGCACCTTCGACCGCGGCATCGATATCCGCATCGTCGAACACGACGAAGGGCGCATTGCCGCCGAGTTCCAGCCCGAGTTTCTTCACGCCGACGGAGGCCTGCCGGTACAGGATCTTGCCGACCTCGGTCGAGCCGGTGAAGCCGACAAAGCGCACCGCAGGGTGCTCGCACAGTACCTTGCCGATCGGCGGCGCATCGCCGGTGATGATGTTGAACACGCCCTTCGGCACGCCGGCCTTCTCGGCCAGCGCCGCCAGCGCCAATGCCGACAGCGGCGTTTCGTTGGCAGGCTTCAGCACCACGGTGCAACCGGCGGCGAGCGCCGGCGAAACCTTGCGGGTGATCATCGAGTTCGGGAAGTTCCACGGCGTGATCGCGCCGCAGACGCCGATCGGCTGCTTGATCGCGAGCAGCCGTGCATCCGGCCGCTGGGTCGGGATGGTCTCGCCATAGACCCGGCGGGCCTCCTCGGCAAAGAACTCGACATAGGCGCCGCCGATATCGACCTCGCCGAGCGCCTCGGCCAGCGGCTTGCCCTGTTCCGAGGTCAGGATCAGCGCCAGATCCTCGCGGTTGGCGATGATCAACTCGAACCATTTGCGCAGGATATTGGAACGCTGCTTGGCGGTCAGCTTGGCCCAGGCCGGAAAGGCGCGTTCCGCGGCCTCGACTGCCTTGGTGGCGTCATCGGCGCTCATCTGCGGGATCTTTACCAGTTCGGCGCCGGTGGCCGGATTATTGACGGAGAAGACGGCCGTACCGACCCAGGCGCCATCGATGTAGCAGCGGTCGCGCAGCAGCGAGGGGTCTTTCAGGCGATCGCGAAGTGAGGTCGCTGCGGATTCTGAAGCGCGTGCGGCAACGGGCGGGTTCATGGCGTCACTCCTGGAATTTTCTGGGTTTGCCGGCCAAACATAAGTCGAAACCGGCCGCAATGCACGGTCCGCCGATAGCGGATGCGTCAAGCAATTTTGCGGGGGTTCGGTAGCCGATCAGAGCGTTTTCGAGCGAAGTGGACACCGGTTCGCGTAAAGAAAACGCGTCAAAACAAGTTCTAGGCCGCGCCGTTCAAATAGGTGTCGCGACGCCCGATCATGCGCTCCGCCGCCGCCTTGGCATCGGCCTTCGAGGATGTCGCGCAGGTGCGGTATTCGAGATCGGGCAACTTGGCCGGGTCAGGGCGGCCGAACCACGACCTGGGCGCGACCTGCAGCAGCGCGAGTGCCTGCGCGACATTGTCGACCGCCTCGAAGGAATGCAGCGCACCCGTGCCGGCGTAGCGGACCTCGTAAAGGCCGGGGCTGATCGGGGCTTCGATGTTCTCACTACGCCCGGGCCGGGGATACCGTTTCCACTCACTCCAGGTCGAGATCATCGCCACATCCTCACAACTTCAAAAGCAACCATTTGCCTCAAAACATCCAGTCCAGAAGCATGGTTTGCCTTGGAATTAGAATGCGTTGCATCACGAAATCATTGACGCGAATCAATACCAAATCACGTTATCGTGGATGACTTCTGCAATCGGCGGGATCGGCGGCCGCTCCATCTTAAATCTGCGTGATGCAGTTGCAATTCGGTGTCGCGCATTGCCGCATCCCCTGACGAGATCGCTTGCGGGATGCGACGCGCGGGAGGAAGATCATCGTCTCCACAACAATGATCAGGAGGCGCCCCCATGCAGAGCAAAGCTCAGATCGATCAGCTTCTGCGTCAGAAATGCGATGCGAAGGAAATCCCCGGCGTGGTCGCGATTGCCGCGACCGGCAATGAAGTCATCTACGAAAACGCATTCGGCAAACGCGACCTCGGCAAAGACGATGCCATGACGACGGACAGCGTGTTCTGGATCGCCTCGATGACCAAGGCGGTGACGAGCGCGGGTGCGATGCAACTGGTCGAACAGGGCAAGCTCTCGCTGGACGAGCCGATCGGCAAGGTGCTGCCTGATCTCGCTTCACCGCAGGTGCTCGAAGGCTTCGATGCCAATGGCGAGCCCAAGCTGCGGCCCGCCAGGAAGCCGATCACGCTGCGCCATCTGATGACCCACACAGCGGGGTTCTGTTACAGCATGTGGAACGGCGACGCCGCGAAATATCTGGAGAAGACGGGGCAGCCCGCGGTCACTACCTGCAAGAATGATGCGCTGAAGGTACCGATCATGTCCGATCCCGGCACGCGCTGGGAATATGGCATCAATATCGACTTCATCGGCAAGGCCGTCGAAGCGGCAAGCGGCAAGCGGCTCGATGCCTATTTGCGCGATCATCTGTTCGCGCCGCTCGGCATGACCGACACCGGCTTCAAGATCAGCGATGCCATGCGCAAGCGCCTCGTCGGCATGCATGCCCGCACGCCCGATGGATCGCTGATGCCGATCCCGTTCGAACTGGAGCAGGAGCCGGAATTCCACATGGGCGGCGGCGGTCTCTACTCGACCGCGGGCGACTACATCAAGTTCACCCGGATGATCCTCAACAAGGGCCGCGGCAACGGCAACCAGTTGCTGAAGCCGGAGACCGTGGCGCTGATGGGCCAGAACCACATGGGCGATCTCAACGTCACCAAGATGGTCTCGGCCGATCTCACGCTGTCCAACCATATCGATCTCTATCCGGACATGGACAAGAAGTGGGGCCTGAGCTTCCTCATCAACACGGCAAAGACGCCGGAAGGACGCCGCGCCGGCAGCCTCGCCTGGGCGGGACTGGCCAACACCTACTACTGGATCGATCCGACGAGCGACATCACCGGCGTGATCCTGATGCAGCTGTTGCCGTTCGGCGACGGCAAATGCCTGGAAGCCTTCGCCGGCTTCGAGCGCGGCATCTATGCCGGCCTCGATGCTGGCAGCGGCCAAAAGGCGGCATGAGCCGCCGCCTGCTCGCCACAACCACCATCGTCATTACGCGGCGATGAAGTCGCCACTTCCTCTCATTCCGGGTCGCGCCGCTTGGCGCGAACCCGGAATGACGGGTGCAGTTGGGATCAATTTCTTCAATCCAATCAACCTGATTTGCCCCGTCCAGCCCTCGCACAAAAAACATTCCGCTTTCGCCGTCAGGCAAATCAGCACTATGAATCCGCGCGTCTCACCCGGATGAGGGGCGGCTCGCGATCGTCACGAACGTTGCGGTGGGATGCGGTGGACGCAGGTGTTGCGACAGACGAACGCAACATCAGCGGACGGCGAAGTCGTGTGGTCCTGGCGCCCCGACGCTGGCGCTAAGCTTTTTCGCGCGAACAAGTTCGCGCGAGAGGTGATGGTGGCAAGAAAGCCCGGTCACCAAGGAGAGCACGAAGTAAGCCGTAAAACCATCGCGCAGGGAAAGCCGGAATGCTCCGGTTGAACCTGTGGTCCTACCCCCGTGCTTTTTGTTGCACGGGACCCACGGGTGCAACCAGCACCCGGCTTTCCCTGCGCCCTCTATTCAATGAGAGGGTGAAACGAGATGCAAAGCTCGGGCGCAACGCGTCGCGAGAACGCGCTCTCACATCCGCTGTTTGACTCAGACGTAGGATGGGTAGAGCGAAGCGAAACCCATCATTCGCGCCGCCTGCTCCATCGCGATGGGTTTCGCTTCGCTCTACCCATCCTACAGGTCCGCTGTTTGAAAATTGAATCAGGCCGTAGGGTGGGCAAAGCGGAGCGTACCCACCATCACGAGCGAAGTGTTGATGGTGGGCACGGCGCAAGCGCGCCTTTGCCCACCCTACGGCACTGCGGCGATAGAGAAGCCTTAAACCGGCAATCGGTTCTGCTGCGCCAGCTCCTTCAACGACACCTGCGGCCGCGCGCCGATATGCTGGATCACTTCGGCGGCCGCGAGCGCGCCGAGCCGACCGGCGTTTTCATGACCGGCGTCGCGGACAAGGCCGAACATGAAGCCGGCGGCGAAGAGATCGCCGGCACCCGTCGTGTCCACCAGTCGCTCGATCGGGAATGCCGGCACGGCGGTGACGCCGTCCTGCGATGCCACCACGCAGCCCTTCTCGCTGCGGGTGACGACGCCAAGCTTCGCGTCGACGCGGAACTGCTTCAGCGCGCTGTCGAAATCGGCGGTCTGGTACAACGAACGCAGCTCGGCTTCATTGGCGAAGACCAGGTCGACCGTGCCTTTGCGCATCAATTCGAGAAATTCGTCGCGATAGCGATCGACACAGAAAGAATCCGACAAGGTCAGTGCAACCTGGCGGCCCGCGCCATGCGCAATCGTTGCCGCCTTGACGAAGGCCTGCTTGGCGCTCGCGGGATCCCAGAGATAGCCTTCGAGATAGACGATGCGGGACGCCGCGATCTGCGCTTCATCGATATCGGCTGGCGTCAGATCCTGCGCAGCGCCGAGATAGGTGTTCATGGTGCGCTCGCCATCCGGCGTCACCAGGATATACGAGCAGCCGGTGGCAGGGCCATCGGCGGCAGGCCCGGTCTCGAATGCGACGCCCGCGGCGCGGATGTCATGGGCATAGAGTCGGCCGATCTGGTCGTCCTTGATCTTGCCGACATAGGCCGCGCGGGCGCCGAAATTGGCGACGCCGACGATGGTATTGGCCGCCGAGCCTCCGGACATCTCGGTCGCCGGGCCCATGTCCTGGTAGATTGCACCAGCGCGGGCTTCGTCGATCAGCGTCATGCCGCCTTTGGTCATGCCGTGACGGCTGAGAAACGCCTCGTCAGTCCTCACCAAAACGTCGAAAATCGCGTTGCCGATCCCGAGAACGTCATATTTTGCGGCGGCCATTATCCATCCTTCCAGCGATGCAGGAAGTTGCCGCCTACCAGATCAACATGGCGCCAGCAAGCCAAGCGGCTGTTATATAGAAGTCATATGATCCGCTCTTTCCTCACCGTCTCCTCGGGAACACTGGCCTCTCGGCTGCTCGGATTTGCCCGCGATTCCATCATCGCTGCGCTGCTCGGCGCCGGCGGGGTTGCCGACGCGTTCCTGGTTGCCTTTCAGATGGTCAATGTGGTCAGGCGTCTCCTGACCGAGGGCGCGCTGAACGCCGCGCTGATACCGGCGTGGCTCCGCTTGCGCGAGACCGAAGGCGCTACGGCCGCCGCGGCCTTCGCCGGCCGCGTGCTCGGCACCCTCAGCGCCGCGCTGATCGTGGCGTCCGTCCTGATCGGCTTGCTGATGCCATTGGTCATCGCGGCCCTGGCGCCGGGATTTGTCGGCCGCGAAACGCTGGAGCTTGCCGTCAACAATGCGCGGCTGATGCTGCCTTATCTCGCCTTCGCAGGACCCGTCACTGTCATGATGGGGCTCATGAACGCGCAAGCGCGCTTTGCGCTCACCGCATTCTCGCCGCTCCTGTTCAACATCGCGCTGATCGCGGTGATGGCCGTGCTGCTGGTGTGGCGGGGGGATGCGGCGCATGCCGCGATGATCGTCGCTGCGACCGTCGGCATTGCGGGACTGCTGCAATTGTCGATCCTGGTGCTGCGCGGCGGCAACGCGGCAACGCCGCTCAGCATCTCCTTCGACAAGGACATGCGCGGCTTTCTCGGCAAGGCCGTCCCCGGCATGATCGCAAGCAGCGCGCCGCAATGGCTGATGGTGGCGGGCGCCGTGATCGCCTCCGCCTCGCCATCGGCGGTGTCCTGGCTTTATTTCGCCAACCGCCTGATCGAACTGCCGCTCGGCATCGTCGGCGTCGCCATGGGCACGGTGCTGATCCCGGAGATGACCCGCGCGCTGCATAGCAATGACCGAAGCGCCATCGCGCGAACCGAATCGCGCGGCCTGGAATTGGCTGTCGGCCTCGCTTTGCCGGCGACGCTGGGCCTCATCGTATTGAGCGACCCGGTCGTGCGGATCCTGTTCGAGCACGGCGCGTTTGCCGCGCACGACGCCACGGCGACCGCGCATGCGCTGACCTGGCTTGCGCTCGGCCTGCCCGCGCATGTGCTGGTGAAGGCGCTGTCGCCGGCCTTCTTCGCCCGCGAGGATACCCGCACGCCGCTGTTGGGCGCGCTGGCCGCCATCCTGGTGGCGATCGTCGCGGCGTTCCTGCTCCGCCATTGGTTCGGCACGCGCGGCATCGCCGCCGGCATCACGCTCGGAGCCTGGAGCAACGCGCTCTATTTGATCAGGAAGGGGGGCGCGACGTTCGGCTTCTCGATCGATACCGAGGCGCGCGATCGGCTGCCGCGCATTGGCCTGGCGGCGCTCGCCATGGGCGCGCTGCTGTGGCTGCTGCAGGAGCTTTCGCCGCTGGCCGCCGGATCACGCGGGCTGGTGCAGGTCGTGATGCTGTTCGCAGTGATTTTCGCCGCCATGGCGAGCTACGGCCTGTTCTTGAAGCTGTTCGGCGTGATCGGCTGGCGCGAGGCGGTCGCCGCGATCAGGCAAAACCGTGCCGCCTGACTTGCGCAGATAGCCCCAAAATGGCAAACGACCCCGCCAAAGCGGCATTTTCCGGGAATTGAGACCATGGCGTTCGTGGAACGGGTTTTTTCAGGCGTCCAGCCGACGGGCAATCTGCACCTCGGCAATTACCTCGGCGCCATCGTCAACTTCGTCAAGCTGCAGGAGACGCACAACTGCATCTACTGCGTCGTCGACATGCACGCGATCACGCAAGGCGTGGACGTCTGGGGCGGCCCGGCGGAGCTCGCACGCAACACCCGCGAGGTGACCGCGGCGTTCATCGCCAGCGGCATCGACCCGAAGAAGCACATCGTCTTCAACCAGAGCCAGGTCGCAGGCCATGCCGAGCTGGCCTGGATCTTCAATTGCGTCGCCCGCATCGGCTGGCTGAACCGGATGACGCAGTTCAAGGAGAAGGCCGGCAAGGACCGCGAGAACGCCTCGGTCGGTCTCTACGACTATCCGGTGCTGATGGCGGCCGACATCCTGCTCTATCGCGCCACCCATGTGCCCGTGGGCGAGGACCAGAAACAGCATCTCGAACTGTCACGCGACATCGCGCAGAAGTTCAACAACGACTTCGGCGATTCGATCCGCGGCCACGGCATTGCGGACGGCCTGTTCTTCCCGTTGCCTGAACCGCTCATCACGGGACCGGCAACGCGCGTGATGAGCCTGCGCGACGGCACCAAGAAGATGTCGAAGTCGGAGCCATCGGACAATTCGCGCATCAACCTGACCGACGATGCCGACACCATCGCGCAGAAGATTCGCAAGGCGAAGACCGATCCGGAGCCGTTGCCGTCAGAGGAAAAGGGGCTGGAAACGCGGCCCGAAGCCGACAATCTCGTCGGCATCTACGCAGCGCTCGCCGGCATCGGCAAGCAGGAGGTGCTGAAGGAGTTCGGCGGCGGCCAGTTCTCCAACTTCAAGAACGCCCTGGTGGACGTTTGCATTGCGAAACTGTCGCCAATCGCAGCCGAAATGAAGCGGCTGGTCGCCGATCCCGGCCATGTCGATCAGATCCTGGTCGACGGGGCCAACCGGGCCCGCACGATCGCCGATGAAACCATGCGTGCCGCGAAAGACGTCGTCGGCTTCATCCGGCAGCGCTAGGCGATCAACATCGATTGCTCTCGCACCCTCTCCCAAAAACGGAGGGGGTGTGGCAGCATGAGTCTGCTTGGCAATAATGCACCGGGACATGCATGACCACCCAGCGACGAAGCTACGAATCTGGTCACAAGCCAAAATGCCTTGTCATCGTTGACGACAGCGCCGAATGGGACCGCGCCGTCTACTACGCCAGCCGCTGGGCCATCCGGGTCGGCGGCGGCGTCGTGATGCTGCGCGTCATCGAGACCGAGGACCAGAACCAGCAATGGCTCGGGGTGGCCGACATCATGCGTGCGGAGGCCGAGGAAGCGGCCAACGAGGCACTCGACCGCGCCGCCGGGCGCGCCAACGGCCTTGCCGCGATCACGCCCGAGCGGGTGATTCGCGAGGGCGACCCGACCGAGCAGGTCCTCGACGTCATCGACAAGGACGAGGACATCTCGATCCTGGTGCTGGCGGCCAGTCCGGGGCCGGAGGGACCGGGTCCGCTCATCACCACCATGGCCAAGATCATGGGCGCGTTCCCGATTCCCGTCACCATCGTGCCCGGCGGCCTGACCGACGAAGAGATCGATTCGCTGTCGTAACCCCTTGATTGACCGTCGGAACCGGCGGTTCGCGCCTTGATCCGTGCGTTCGCCGTCGCCATCTGCTAAGGGAACCCCACGCGCCGGCCTTGAACCGGCGACGCCGGAGAAAACCAATGTTCATCCAGACTGAAGCTACCCCCAACCCCGCCACCCTGAAGTTCATTCCGGGCCGCAGCGTGCTTGCAAGCGGCACCATGGAATTTGCGTCTCCTGAAGCCGCCGCCCGCTCCCCGCTCGCCGAACGGCTGTTCGCCGTGCCGGGCATCACCGGGGTGTTCTATGGCTCCGACTTCGTCACCGTGACCAAGGCCGACGGCGACTGGCAGCATCTGAAGCCCGCGATCCTCGGCGCGATCATGGAGCACTACATGTCCGGCGCGCCGCTGCTCGCTGACGGCAGCGTCGACGGCGATGATTCGCTCGACGAGGAAGACGAGTTCTTCAACGAAGAGGACGCCGACACCGTGGCGCAGATCAAGGACCTGATCGAGACGCGGGTGCGGCCGGCGGTCGCCAACGACGGCGGCGACATCACCTTCCGCGGCTTCAAGGACGGCGTCGTCTATCTCAACATGAAGGGCGCCTGCTCCGGCTGCCCGTCATCGACCGCGACGTTGCAGCACGGCATCCAGAATCTGCTGCGGCACTTCGTCCCCGACGTGGTCGAAGTCCGCCCGATGTAAGTGGTATAGGGTGGGCAAAGCGCAGCGTGCCCACCAGCAATGTCGCAAACCGGTCAGATGTGGGCACGCTGCGCTTTGCCCACCCTACGACAAGGGAGTGCGTGGTGAACTGGCGAATGCGGATTGGGATTGTCCCTGATCTTCCATTCGCCACTCGCCATTCGCCATTCGCTCCATGATCATTCTCGCCATCGATACCGCGCTCGACGCCTGCTCCGCCGCGGTGCTCGACACCGCCGCAAACAAGCCGCTCGCGCTGGAATCGCAACCGATGAAGCGCGGACACGCCGAGGCGCTGATGCCGCTGATCGCGCGGGTGATGAAAGAGAGTGGCATCGCCTTCACCGCGCTCGATCGCATTGCCGTCACCACTGGCCCGGGCAGCTTCACCGGACTACGCGTCGGCCTGTCGGCGGCGCGCGGCATCGCGTTGGCGGCTGGCAAGCCCGTCGTTGGCATCACCACGCTGACCGCCTATGCCGCGCCTGTTGTCGCCGAAAACCGCGAGCATCCGATCATCTCCGCGATCGATGCGCGGCACGACCATGTCTATTTCCAGGTGGTGAGCGGCGACGGCAGCCCGCTGGTCAAGCCGAAAGTGGCGCCGATCGCGGAGGCGATCGAGGCCGCGCAGCTTGGCGGGCCGCATCTGGTCGGCAATGCCGCAAAAATCCTAGCCGACCGCTGGCCGGCCGAGACGACGCCGCCCTCCACGGTCGATACCCAGGCTGCGCCCGACATCACCTGGGTCGCCTGGGTCGGCGCGGCCGTCGATCCCGAAGCGGCGCCGGCGCGGCCGTTCTATCTGCGCGCGCCCGACGCGAAGCCGCCGGCCAACCCGCTACTCGACGTCGCGCAATCGACGGCGTCATGATGGCCTGGCTTTCCGAATGGTTCGGCCGCGGCACGCCGGCGGTCGAAGCCGCAACTGTGCGCGACGCACCGCGGCTGGCGCAGTTGCACGGCGCCTCGTTTCATCGCGGCTGGGGCGAAGGCGAGTTCGAGATCATGCTCAGCGAGCGCAACACGCTGGTGCATCGGCTGCGGCTCGGGCGCAAGGTCATCGGCTTTGCGGTGTCGCGGATGGGAGCCGATGAAGCGGAAATCCTGTCGATCGCGATCGATTCCAGCCAGCGCGGCCGCGGCCTGTCGCGCAATTTGTTGCTGACGCATCTAGGCCATCTTGCCGGCCGCGGCGTGCGCACTGTTTTCCTCGAGGTCGAGGAAAACAACCAGCCGGCGCGACGGCTCTATGAACGGGCCGGATTTG
Organism: Bradyrhizobium sp. Ai1a-2; assembly: GCF_000426245.1. Lineage (GTDB taxonomy): Bacteria > Pseudomonadota > Alphaproteobacteria > Rhizobiales > Xanthobacteraceae > Bradyrhizobium. The sequence continues at coordinate 99,323 of NZ_AUEZ01000027.1, forward strand.
CCGTCGTCGGTCGTCGCGAACGCTATTACAAGCAGCCCGGTGGGGAACATTTGAATGCGCTTCTGATGCGCCGTGACTTGTCGTAACATGCGGGCAGTGGCAGAACAGTCTTGCCCTGCCCTTCAAGGCTGAAGAAACATGGCTCCGCTGAAATCCCCGTCTGCGATGAAGAACACCGGCATCGAGGCGCGCTGCGCCGCGACCGGCATGCGCATGACCGAGCAGCGCCGCGTCATCGCGCGCGTGCTGGCCGAATCGGTGGATCATCCCGACGTCGAGGAACTTTACCGGCGCTGCGTCGCGGTCGACGACAAGATCTCGATCTCGACCGTCTACCGCACCGTCAAACTGTTCGAGGATGCCGGCATCATCGAGCGCCACGACTTTCGCGAGGGCCGCGCGCGCTATGAGCAGATGCCCGACAGCCATCACGACCACCTGATCAATCTGCGCGATGGCAAAGTGATCGAATTCACCTCGGAAGAGATCGAGAAATTGCAGGCGGAGATCGCCCGCAAGCTCGGCTACAAGCTGGTCGACCACCGGCTCGAACTGTATTGCGTCCCGTTGGACGAAGATAAGTCGTGACATAGCGTTTTCGGGCGAAGTGGATAGTGGTTCGCGTGAAGAAAACGCGTCAACGAGAAATTCCCGATCTCATCATTTTCGATTGCGATGGCGTGCTGGTCGACAGCGAAGTCATTTCCTGTCGCGCGCATGCCGAGGTGCTGACGCGTCACGGCTATCCGATCACGTCGGAACAGGTCTTCCATCGTTTCCTCGGTCGCTCGACGCGCCAGGCGAATCTCGAAATCGAGGCCGAACTCGGCCGCGCCCTTCCGGATGATTTCCACACGCAATTGCAGGACGAACTGTTCCGTTCCTTTGAGGCCGATCTGCAGGCGGTGCCGCACATTCACGCCGCGCTCGACCGGATTGCGCAGCCCGTTTGCGTGGCATCCAGCGGCTCACCGCAACGCATGCGAGTCAGCCTTGGCCGCACCGCTCTCCACGAACGATTTGCGCCGAACATCTTTTCGGCCGTACAGGTCAAGAACGGCAAGCCGGCGCCCGATCTGTTCCTGTTCGCGGCCGAACAGATGAAGGTGGCGCCCGCGCGCTGTCTCGTGGTCGAGGACAGCCTCCCCGGCATCACAGCCGCCAGCGCCGCCGGGATGATGGTGCTCGGCTTTTGCGGCGGCAGCCATTGCGGGCCGGGCCATGCCGAGGTGCTGCGCGCGGCCGGCGCCACGATGACGTTTGCGGACATGCGGCAACTGCCCGCGCTGATTGAAAGCGGCGCCATCGCAGCCACAATTTGAACCGTCATTCCGGGGCCGATGCGCAGCATCGAACCCGGAATCTTGAGATTTGGGGGGCATTTTCGGTTCTGATTGAATCGGAACCGAAGCTCCAGATTCTTGTTTTGACGCGTTTTCTTCACGCGAACCGGTATCCACTTCGCTCGAAAACGCTCTAGGTCGTGTGGACAATTACCTTAGCCAGAGCAGTGTTGCGGCGATAGCGACGACGGCGAAGTAATTTCGTGCCGTTTTTTCGTAGCGCGTAGCAACGCGCCTGAAACGCTTCAGTTTCGAGAAGCAGCATTCGATCAGATGACGCTCGGCATAGAGGGGTTTGTTGAGCGGATATTTGATTGCCCGTGAGGGATTGTTCGGAATGACGGCTTGAGCGCCTTTTGCGGCGATCGCGGATCGCAACGCATCGGAATCGTAGGCCGCATCGCCCATCACGACCTCCGCTGGGAGCCCCTCGATGAGCGGCTGGGCCTG
>NZ_AUEZ01000028.1 GCF_000426245.1 Bradyrhizobium sp. Ai1a-2
CAGGTATTCGAAGTCCGGATCATCCGCCAGCGCTTCGAACATACCTAGCCAGACCCCCTTGGCGCTCCACCGGCTGAAACGTCGGAAGACGCTGTTCCATTCGCCGAACGCTTCGGGCAGATCACGCCACGGCGAACCGGTTCGCACGATCCATAACACGCCCTCGACAAACATCCGGTTGTCGCGGCCTGTCGAACCACGCTGGTCCGGCCGACCGATGATCAAGCCGGAGATACGGTCCCATTGCCTGTCGCTCAGAACGAGCCGATCCGTAACGCCCAAGGCTTCCTCCTAAAAGAAAGCCTTGAATCACGTTCCATCTGATTTGAGAATCCCAAGAGTCCACACAGCCTAGTGCTGACGCACCGTCCCGGAATCACTGCCCCAAAAGCTGGATTTTGACTGCTTTAGGCTATATTTGAGGCCTGCGCCTCGAAGGCGCTCCTTTCCACCCCAAGCAGGTTCCATGACGCCGCCGCGCAAGCTGCACATCAAATCCTATGGCTGCCAGATGAATGTCTACGATGCGCAGCGCATGGTGGATACGTTGGCCGGCGAAGGCTTTGTCGAGACGGCAAACGCCGACGAAGCGGACCTGGTGATCCTCAACACCTGCCATATCCGCGAGAAGGCCTCGGAAAAGGTCTATTCCGAACTCGGGCGGCTGCGCGTGGTGAAGGACGACGCCGCGCGGCAGGGTCGCGACGTGAAAATTGCAGTCGCCGGCTGCGTTGCGCAAGCCGAAGGCGAGGAGATCATTCGCCGCGCACCGACCGTTGACGTCGTGGTTGGCCCGCAGAGCTACCACCGTCTGCCGCAACTCCTGAAGCAGGCGAAAGCAGAAGGCCGCGCGCTTGAGACTGAATTCCCCATCGACGACAAATTCGGGTTTCTGCCGCCGCCGAAGCCCGACGCGATCCGCGCGCGCGGCATTTCCGCGTTCGTCACCGTTCAAGAGGGCTGCGACAAGTTCTGCACCTTCTGCGTCGTGCCCTACACGCGCGGCGCGGAAGTCTCGCGTCCTGCGACAAGGATCATCGAGGATGTGACGCGGCTTGCCGACAACGGCGTGCGCGAGATCACCTTGATCGGGCAGAACGTCAACGCCTATCACGGCGAGGGGCCGGATGGACGAAGCTGGCCGCTCGGCAAGTTGCTTGAACGGCTTGCCACCATTCCCGGCGTGCTGCGGCTGCGCTATTCGACCAGCCATCCCCGCGACGTCGAGGACAGCCTGATCGAGGCGCATCGCGACCTGCCGGCGCTGATGCCGTTCGTGCATCTGCCAGTGCAGTCCGGTTCGGACCGAATCCTGGCAGCCATGAACCGCAAACATACCGCCGATGACTATCGCCGCGTTATCGACCGATTCCGCGCGGTACGCCAAGATATTGCTTTTTCATCGGATTTCATCGTCGGCTTTCCCAACGAAAGTAGGGAAGATTTTTCCGCGACCCTCGCTCTTGTCACGCAAATAGGGTACGCTGCAGCTTATTCGTTCAAATATTCGCCGCGGCCCGGCACGCCAGCGGCGGACATGCGGGAGATTGTGCCAGCGGTAGAAATGGACGAGCGATTGGAGCGGCTCCAGAACTTGATCGACAGCCAGCAATCGGCCTTCAACAAGGCTGCGATCGGCACCACGGTCGATGTGCTGTTCGAACGCGCGGGACGCAATCCCGGCCAGATCCTCGGCCGCACCGCCTATCTGCAGCCCGCGCACGTGATGGCTTCGCCAGACATCGTCGGAAAAGTCCTGCCGGTCAGGATCGACAGCCTTGAGCGCTACAGCCTGCTCGGCGAGCTCGCCGCGCATCATGCGCAGCCGCAACGATCCGGTCTTTCGCAAACGACCATTGGAGCCTGAACCCTTGCCAAAAAGCGCATCGGATTCAACTTCGCTTGCTCCCAGCCGCAAACCTGACCGCGACATGCAGATCCCGCCAGAGACCCAGGTCGTCATTGACTTCGACGACAACCGCGCCGCTTCCGCGCTGGTCGGCCCTTATGGGCAGAATCTGGCGCAGATCGAACGCCGGCTCGGCGTCGTCGTGGATTCCCGCGGCAACCAGATCACCATCGCCGGCTCCCGCGACGGCTGCGACGCCGCGCGACGCGTGCTGGAGACGCTCTATGGCCAGGCCACGCAGGGGCATGACCTTTCGCAGGGCGACGTCGAAGGTGCGATCCGTGCCGTGATCGCGCAGGGCTCGCTGTTCGAATTCGACGCCAAGACCGCAAAGCCCTCGTTCGAGACCATCAATCTGCGCAAGCGCCCCGTGCGCGCACGCACCGCCGCGCAGGATTCCTACATCCGCGCGCTGAAGCGGCACGAGCTGGTGTTCGGCGTCGGGCCTGCCGGTACCGGCAAGACCTGGCTTGCGGTTGCCTATGCAGCGCAATTGTTCGAGCGCAAGGAAGTCGATCGCATCATCCTGTCGCGGCCGGCGGTCGAGGCCGGCGAGCGGCTAGGCTTTTTGCCCGGCGATCTCCGCGAGAAGGTCGACCCCTATCTCCGGCCGATCTATGACGCGCTCTATGACCTGATGGATGCGCGCGTCGTGGAGCGCGCGCTGCAGGGCGGCGAGATCGAGATCGCGCCGCTCGCCTTCATGCGCGGCCGCACACTGACAAACGCCGTCATCATCCTGGATGAAGCACAAAACACCACCTCGATGCAGATGAAGATGTTCCTGACGCGGCTTGGCGAGAACAGCCGCATGATCGTCACCGGCGACCCCTCGCAGGTCGACTTGCCCCACGGCCAGGCCTCGGGACTGGCCGAAGCGGTAAGCCTGCTGGAAGGCGTCGAGGGCATCGCACAGGTGCGCTTCACCGCGGAGGATGTGATCCGTCACGAATTGGTGGCACGGATCGTCGCGGCCTATGAGGGATTGCCACAGCGGCAGGTCGCCGCCAAATCTTGATGTCATCAGCCGGCCTCACGGACCTGCCGCAAGCGGGTTCCGGCCGCAACCCGAACGCCTAGAAACAACTTTTTGGAACGACCGTGTCTTCCGCCCTCCCCGCTACCGAGGTTCTCGTCACTGCCGATTGCTGGCAGACCGAGCCGGATGCCGAAGCGGTGATCCATCGGGCCATCGAGGCCGCCGCCGAGATCGCCGAAACCGATGTCGGCGAGGCCGAACTGGCAGTCATGCTGACGGATGATTCCGGAATCCGGACGCTGAACAGCAATTGGCGCGGCATCGACAAGCCGACCAACGTGCTGTCGTTTCCGGCGTTGCAGCCGAAGGGCGCTCAGGGGCCGGACGACTGCCCGCGCATGCTCGGCGATATCGCAATCGCCTATGAGACGACGCGCAGGGAGGCCGACGAGGAGCAGAAGCCGTTCGACCATCATTTGAGCCACCTCGCGGTGCACGGTTTCCTGCATCTGATCGGCTACGACCACGAAAACGACGACGACGCCGAGCAAATGGAAGAGCTCGAGCGCGAAATCCTCGCGCAGCTCGGCATTCCCGATCCGTATGCGGACCGGGAGCGGATGGACTGAAATGGCGGACTCCGAACCTACCCACGACAACCCGCGCGATGTGCGCAACCTGCCGGCCGTGGTGCCGGACGAGGCCCAGCGGCCCATAGCGGAGAGCTGGCTGCTGCGCGCGATCCGCACCTTGTTCGGCTGGAAGGCGGGATCGGTTCGCGACGACCTGCAGGTGGTGCTCGATGCGTCGACGCCCGATGACGTGAACTTTTCCGCCGTCGAGCGCACGATGCTGCGCAACATCCTCAATCTGCATGAGCGGCGTATCGCCGACGTGATGGTGCATCGCGCCGACATTGTCGCGGTGAAGCGCGACACCCCGCTCGGCGAATTGATGAGCCTGTTCGAAAGCGCCGCGCATTCGCGCCTCGTGGTCTACAACGAAACCCTCGATGATCCCGAGGGCATGGTGCATATCCGCGACCTGCTCGCCTTCATGACCGCAAGAGCACGCGTCAGCGATACCGGCAAGACGCGTCGCAAGAAGCCGCTGCCCGCCGGCCTCGACCTTCGCGCGGTCGATCTGGCGCTGCCGCTTCAGGAAGCGAGCATCATCCGAAAACTTCTTTATGTCCCGCCGTCGATGCGCGCGATCGACCTCTTGGTGCAGATGCAGGCCACGCGCATTCACCTCGCGCTGGTGGTCGACGAATATGGCGGCACCGACGGGCTGGTGACGATCGAGGACCTCGTCGAGGAAATCGTCGGCGAGATCGACGACGAGCACGACAGCGACGAGCCGCCATCGATCGTTCGACAACCGGACAACTCGTTCATCGCCGACGCCCGGGCAAGCCTCGATGATGTCCGCTCCGTGATCGGCGAAGATTTCGTGACAGGCGAAGCCGGCGAGGAGGTCGAGACGCTCGGCGGCTATCTGGTGTCGTTTGTCGGCCGCGTGCCGGTGCGTGGCGAGTTGATTTCAGGCCCGGGTAATTTCGAGGTCGAGGTGCTCGACGCCGACCCGCGACGTGTCAAGCGCGTGCGGATCGCGACGCGCAAGGAACGCAATGTCCCGCGCAAGGAGCGCGAGAGCCGTCGCCGCGGCGAGACTGCGCCCGATGCCAGCCCGCAGGCCGATGTCGGCCCGCAGACCAACGACACCGCGCCTCCGCCGTCCGGCGATGGAGCCGGCCCGCAGTGAGATTTTCCGATCAACTCCGCGCGGCCGGGCTTTCGATCATCCTGACCTGGGGATGGAAGCGCGCCGTCATTGCGCTCGTCGCCGGCGCCCTGTCCTCGCTCGCGATGGCGCCGTTCAACGCCTGGCCAATCCTGTTCCTGACCTTCCCGGTCGCGGTCTGGCTGATCGACGGCGCCGGCGCCGGCAAGTGGCGCGGCATCCCGGCGGCGGCGCTCTCCGGCTATTGGTTCGGGCTCGGTTACTTCGTGCCCGGGCTTTACTGGACCGGTTATGCTTTCCTGGTCGACGCGCAGACCTTCGCCTGGCTGATGCCGTTTGCGGTGCTGGGCCTGCCCGCCTATCTCGCACTGTTTCCCGCGCTCGGCTTTGCGCTGGCGCGCCTGCTCTGGACACCCGACAGTTTCCGCGTGCTGGCGCTGGCAGCGAGCCTGACGATCGCCGAATGGCTGCGCGGCCATGTCCTGTCAGGGTTTCCCTGGAACGCCTTCGGCTATGCGCTGTCAGAACCACTGGCGCTCGCGCAAACCGCATCGCTGATCGGATTGTGGGGCATGACGTTCCTTGCCGTCGCAATCTTTGCAAGTCCAGCCGTCTTGATCGATGGCAAATCGTCCAACCGAAAGCTGTGGCGGGTACCGGTCACAGCGCTGGTCGTTCTCGCGGCCATGCTGGTTTTCGGCGCGGTGCGGCTGTCGCGGCTGCCGACCACAATGGTCGCCAACGTCAAGCTGCGCATCATGCAGCCCAACCTGCAGCAGGACGTCAAGTTCAACTACTCCGCCAAAGCGGAGGTGATGAGGAAATATCTGACGCTCTCCGATCGCGCCTCCGGTCCGCAGTCCACGGGCGTGCGCGACGCCAGCATCCTGATCTGGCCGGAATCGGCGTTTCCATTTTTCCTGACGCGCGAGGCCGACGCGATGGCGCAGATCGCCGAGCTTCTGCCGCAAGGCACCGTGCTGATCACGGGCTCGGTGCGCGCCCCCGACCTGCCGCCGGGCGCCCGCATCACGCGGGCTTACAATTCGATCTATGTCATCGACCACGACGGCAGCGTGCTGTCGGTTTACGACAAGCTGCACCTGGTGCCGTTCGGCGAGTATCTGCCGTTTCAGGAACTGATGGAAAAGCTCGGCTTCGTGCAACTTACGAAAGTTCACGGCGGCTTCATCCCCGGCCAGCGGCGTCACGCGCTGGACATCCCGAATGCGCCGCGCGCACTACCGCTGATCTGCTATGAGGCGATTTTCCCGGGCGACATTGACATCCACGACGATCGGCCGGGCTGGATCATCAACGTCACCAATGACGGTTGGTTTGGAATCTCGACCGGCCCCTATCAGCATCTACAGCAGGCGCGGCTGCGCGCGATCGAGGAAGGCCTGCCCGTCGTTCGCGCAGCGAACACCGGAATCTCCGCGGTCATCGATCCGACCGGGCGGATTGTCGCAGAACTCGGTCTCGGCATCGAAGGCGTACTCGACGCCAGATTGCCGGCCGCCATTCCGCCGACGCTATATGCACGCTTCAGTGACATACCCGCGGCGATCATTCTGCTCGTCGCATTGTTGCTCGTGGTCGGACGGCGTGTTGCCCGGCGCAAATTTTGACGCCAACGGTCGCTCGATTGTTGCTTGCGCAAGGAAAAATTTAGCAGGCGCGCTTACCCCGGTTGACAGAACCGCCGCGTCATTCGCATTCTATGGTTCCAAGCCAAACTGAAATCCTGCCAGCACAGTTGCTCAAATTGTCCGTATTCGTCTCTGATCCTCCCCGCAGGATTTTGACGATACCGGCACCTGATGCATACTCAATGCCCGTTTTGCCTCAGCCGCCGGGCGCGTAGGTCCTTCCCAGGAGAGTCCGAAGATGTCTACCAAAGCGCCCAATCCTGTTGACAAATATGTCGGCAGCCGTGTCCGCATGCGGCGGATCATGTTGGGCATGAGCCAGGAAAAACTGGGAGAAAGGCTCGGCCTCACCTTCCAGCAGATCCAGAAATACGAGAAGGGTACCAACCGCGTCGGCGCCAGCCGCCTGCAGCAGATTTCCGAGATCCTGCAGGTGCCGGTTTCGTTCCTGTTCGACGGCGGACCAAGCGGCTCGACAACGCCGGAAGGCTTCAGCGAAGGCGCCTCGCCCAGTTACGTTTCCGACTTTCTCGCAACCTCCGAGGGGCTGGCGCTGACGCGCGCCTTCACGCGCATCGCCGACGCCAAGCTCCGCCGCAGCATCGTCGAACTGGTCGAGCAGATCGCCGCCCGCGAAGGTCCCGACCAACGCTGATCGGCATCATCATTCCCGCGACATGACGATTGACGCGCCCGCCGACGCGGGCGCATGACGTTGGCTCAATCGTTCGCAGGTCATGGTCCGATTGGACGGAATCGGATCATGATCTCATCTCTTTGTTCGAGCATGATCTTTCCGGAAAACCGGTTTCCACTTTTCCGGATCATGCTCTAGATACCGGCGCACCAATGACCATCACATCGTTCAATCCCGCGGAGATTCTCCACGGCATCCGCCAATGGGTGGAGATCGAGACGCCGACAGAAGCGCCCGAACAGGTCAACAAGCTCGCCGATCTCGTCGCCGATGGCTATCGCGAGCTACCGATCACCCTTGAGCGGATCGCCGGCCGGAACGGATGCGGCGATCATCTCGTCGCGCGCTCGGCCTGGGGCCAGGACGCACCGGGAATCCTGGTGCTGAGCCATCTGGATACCGTGCACCCGCTCGGCTTCATCCAGCGCCTGCCGTTCAGGATCGACGGCGACAGCGCTTTCGGTCCCGGCATCTACGACATGAAGGGCGGCGCCTATCTGGCCTATCACGCGTTCAGGGAAATTTGCGCCAATGGCGCGCGCTCGCCGCTCGGCGTGACCCAGCTCTACGTTTCCGATGAGGAGATTGGCAGCCCGACCTCTCGGGCGCTGATCGAAGCGGAGGGCCGCAAAGCCAAATATGTGCTGGTGACCGAGCCGGCGCGCGATGGCGGCAAGATCGTAACCGGGCGCAAGGGCGTCGCCCGCTTCGAGATCTTCGTCAAGGGTGTGCCCTCGCACGCCGGCACGCGGCCCGAGGACGGCCGAAGCGCAATCCGCGAACTCGGCAACATCATCCAGACGCTGGAGGCGATGAACGATCTGAAGCGCGGCGTCACCGTCAATGTCGGCGTGGTCAGAGGCGGCACCAAGCCGAACGTGATCGCGGAAGAAGCCTATGCCGAGGTCGATATGCGCGTGCCTGCTGCCGCCGACGCCGAAGAGCTGGTGCCGAAGATCCTCAATCTGAAATCGCGCACCGACGGCGTCAGCGTCAAAGTGGTCGGCGAATTGAACCGGCCGCCTTACGAGAAGACCAACGCCGGCGCGGCGCTCTACGAGCACGCCCGGACGCTTGCAACCGAGATCGGTTTCGACCTCGTCGACACCTCGACCGGCGGCGGCTCCGACGGCAATTTCACAGCGCTGCATACGGCGACGCTCGACGGCCTCGGCGTCGATGGCAAGGGCGCGCATACCCATTACGAGCAGATGTACATCTCATCGATCGAGCCGCGGGCGCGGCTGCTCTATCGGCTGTACCAGACGCTGCGATGATGAACGCTGCGCGCCATCACGATCGCGATGCGCCGCCGGATGACGGCGCGATCGCGCACGGGCAAGGCTCATTCTTCGGACGGCGCAAGGGCCACAAGCTGCGCGCGCATCAGGCCGATCTGATCGAGCATCTGCTGCCGCATCTGGCGCTCGACATCGCAAGCCCCGCGCCGGCCAGCCTGACCGAACTGTTCGATGACAAGGTTGAGGATGTCAGGCTCGAGATCGGATTTGGCGGCGGCGAGCACCTCGTCGCCGAGGCCCGCGCGTTCGCGAATATCGGCTTCATCGGCTGCGAGCCCTATGTCAACGGGATGGCCAAGATCCTGACCCAGATCGAGGCGCACAATATCGGCAACATCCGCCTGTTCGCGGGCGACGCCGCCGAGCTACTCGCCTGGGCGCCGTCACAATCGATGCGGCGCATCGACCTGATCCATCCCGACCCCTGGCCGAAGCGGCGGCACTGGAAGCGCCGCTTTGTCCAGGACGCCACCGTTGCCGCAATGGCGCGCGTCCTCAAGGGAGGCGGCGAATTCCGCTTCGTCAGCGACATCGACGATTACTGCGCCTGGACGCTATGGCACCTGATGCGCGCGCCCGATTTCACATGGCTGGCGGAGCGCGCCTCCGACTGGCAGGCGCCGTGGCCCGACTACACGATGACGCGCTATGGCGCCAAAGCCGAGCGCGAGGGACGACGCGCAACATATTTGCGGTTTCGTAGAGCCGGCTGAAGCCATTACCGCGTCTTCCAGAAATCCACGACGCGCTGGGCGGTGGAGGGCATCAGGCGGGTGAAGTTCAGCCGGGCGTTCTCGATGTCGGCGGGTGACGGCACCCGGTTGGGGCCGAGGCGGAGCAGGATCAGCGCGCGTACGGTGGCCCATTCGAGGCCGATGGTCTTGCCCGCGATCAGAATGGGATCGTAGCGGTCGCCCGCGATCAGGCGATCGAGCGTTGCGATTTTGACGCCGGTCATCGCGGCCAGCGCGCACACCGCCTCCTCGTATTTGAACGACTTGGCGAACTCGAGCAGCGCAACTTCGTTCAATTGACTGGCGTGATGAAGCGCGAGGATCGTGCGCTGAGCCGGAGCGAAATCGCGCGCGCTGTCGACCTTCTCGCGCATGCCGTTGATCTCGCGGATCGCCTGCTTGATCGCGGCCTGCCGCTCCGGCTTGACCGCGTCGAACAGGCGGCGGCGGACGATCTCGACGGAGCCTGCCACCAGCGTCTTCAACTGCTCGGGCGACAGATCCGCACGCTGACCGACCGCGAGCGTCAGCACGCTGTCCTGGCTGGCGCGCCGGATCAGCGTCGAATAGCCGCTCGTCGAGAATTCGGCGCCGGCATTGCCGGCCGCGCGTCTGACAACGTCGCGATCGCCGCGGCGGACGATGACGTCGGTCAGATCGGCGGAGAGCTTCGGCCGCTCCGCCATCGCGAGCAGATGCGCCTGCCCCTTCGCGCGCGCGATCTCGACCAGAACCTGCTCGTCGATGACAGGCGACCACCGCAAGAGCGGCCCGGCGATCGCGATCTCGTCCTCGCGTGCAAGCTGCCCGACCAGGCTGCGCGGCGCATTCGACAGCAGCGACAGGCGTTCGGCGAGCTCCGCCCGCGCCGTTCGCTCGACGTAGGGGACCAGGCTGGTCAGGACGCCGTCGAACAGATCGACATGGTCGGTGCTGAAACTTGCTGCCCCCTGCAGGAACAATTCGCCGATCCGGCGCGCGGCCTCGGCGCGGCGCCTGGGGTCGCCGGTACGCACGATCTCGTCAAGTTCAGGGATCAGCGCGGTCGCTGTCGTCGTCATAAGCCTACCCAAACCGGCCCGCCGTGCCGATTTTTGCGGCGCAATCTAGGTGGCGTTCGTGAATGAAGCGTTAGATATTCGTACCCAACTGCCCGATAGCGCAAATTTGCTCGGCCGCGGCCTCCGCGCCCTTGCCGGACCGGGCAAAAAGCGCTATATCGGCAGCGACTTAAAGTTCTCATACGATCGCGTATTGAGAGTGGGCCCCTCCGGACCCGCTCTTTTTTATTACCCGAACGAACCCGGCCGAGCCTGGTCCGGTTCGGGTGACGCAACCAGAGCATGAACCGGAACTGCGGAGGCCTGTTATCCGCAAGGATCGTGCTCAAACACGAGAGATAAGATCATGACCCGATCAGCTGATCGTATCATGATCAGGCGCCGGTCGAGGGCCGGCTAACAACAGAACCGACAGCTCAAGACGTATCATTGACCCTGGATATGACCGATCCAACCGCTGGTTCCGTCAATGCCGAACTGCTCGCCGAGCCGCGGCTCGTCGTCGAGCCGGGCGCTGCGGCGCGCGTGTCGGCAGTCGCCACGCCGGTCCTGCAGGGACTGGGCTACCGTCTGGTGCGGATCAAGATCACCGGCGATGCCGGCTGCACCGTCCAGATCATGGCGGAACGGCCGGACGGCTCGATGCAGATCGAGGATTGCGAGGCGATCTCGCGCGCACTGTCGCCGGTGCTCGACATCGCCGATCCGATCGACCGGGCCTACCGGCTTGAAATCTCTTCGCCGGGGATCGATCGCCCGCTGGTGCGGCGTTCGGATTTCGAGCGCTATGCCAGCCACCTCGTGAAGATCGAGATGGCGGTGGCGCATCAGGGCCGCAAGCGGTTCCGCGGCACCCTGAACGGCGTCGAGGGCAACGCGGTGCGCCTACATCGGGATGACACACGCGAGGGCGAAGATGCGGAGGTCTTGCTGGCGATGGAAGACATCGCCGAAGCAAGGCTGGTGCTGACCGACGAGCTGATCGCTGAATCGATGCGGCGCGGCAAGGCTCAAGAGCGCGAGCTGCGCCGCGAACTGGGGCTGGCCCCGCCACAACCCGCGCATGCGAAGAAGAGCGATCCGAGCAAGAGCCATAAGCCGAAACAAGGGACCGGCAAGAAGCCGGCTCCGAAGAACACTAAACAACACCGCCTCGCCGCCGAACGGCTGCGCCGGGGCGAGACCGAGCCTGACGAAGGAGACTAGCCATGGCAGTCAGCGCCAATCGACTTGAACTGCTGCAGATCGCCGACGCTGTTGCGCGCGAAAAATCGATCGACCGCGGCATCGTGATCGCCGCGATGGAGGACGCCATCGCGAAAGCGGCGCGCGCGCGGTACGGCAGCGAGACCGACGTCCACGCCGAGATCGACCCCAAGAAGGGCGAGCTCCGCCTGTCGCGCCACATGCTGGTGGTCGACGTGGTCGAGAACTCTTCCAACCAGATTTCGCTGGCCGATGCCCAGCGCGCCAATCCCGGCGCCCGTGTCGGCGACACCATCGCCGACACCCTGCCGCCGCTCGAATACGGCCGCATCGCCGCGCAATCCGCCAAACAGGTGATCGTGCAGAAGGTGCGCGAGGCCGAGCGCGACCGGCAATACCAGGAATTCAAGGACCGCATCGGCGACATCGTCAACGGCATCGTCAAGCGCGTCGAATATGGCAGCGTGATCGTCGACCTCGGACGTGGCGAGGCCATCATCCGCCGCGACGAAATGCTGCCGCGCGAAGTGTTCCGCAACGGCGACCGCGTCCGCGCCTACATCTTCGACGTCCGCCGCGAGACCCGCGGTCCGCAGATCTTCCTGTCGCGCACCCATCCGCAATTCATGGCGAAGCTGTTCGCGCAGGAAGTGCCCGAGATCTATGACGGCATCGTCGAGATCAAGGCGGTGGCCCGCGATCCCGGCTCGCGCGCCAAGATCGGCGTGATCTCGCGGGATTCCTCGGTCGATCCGGTCGGCGCCTGCGTCGGCATGCGCGGCTCGCGCGTGCAGGCCGTGGTCAACGAATTGCAGGGCGAGAAGATCGACATCATCCCGTGGTCGCCCGACATCGCGACCTTCGTCGTCAACGCGCTGGCGCCGGCCGAGGTCGCCAAGGTCGTGATCGACGAGGACCGCGAGCGCATCGAGGTCGTGGTGCCCGACACCAACAACCAGCTTTCGCTGGCGATCGGCCGCCGCGGCCAGAATGTCCGCCTCGCCTCGCAGCTCACCGGCTGGGATATCGATATCCTGACCGAGCAGGAAGAGTCTGAGCGTCGCCAGGCCGACTTCGAGAATTCGACCCGCGTCTTCATGGAGGCGCTGAACGTCGATGAGGTCGTCGGCCAGCTGCTGGCGTCGGAAGGCTTCACCTCGGTCGAGGAACTCGCGCTGGTGGATGTCAAGGAACTCGCCGGCATCGAAGGCTTCGACGAGGAAACCGCGACCGAACTGCAGAACCGCGCCAAGGAATATCTGGAGCAGCTCGAGGCCGAGCTGGAAGCCAAGCGCAAGGAACTCGGCGTCGAGGATGCCATGAAGACCGTTCCCGGCATAACCTCGAAGATGCTGGTCAAGCTCGGCGAGAACGACGTCAAGACCGTCGAGGATCTCGCCGGCTGCGCCACCGACGATCTGGTCGGCTGGACCGAGCGCAAGGACGGCGGCGAACAGACCAAGCATACGGGGTTCCTCGACGGGATCGATATCTCCCGCGAGGATGCCGAGGCGATGATCATGCAGGCCCGCGTGAAGGCCGGCTGGATCACCGAGGCTGACCTCGCCAAGCAGAACGCCGAGGCTGAAGCCGAAGAACAAACGGCTTAAGGAGATGCGAAACGCATGCTCGCAATGGCTGACACCGATCTGGATCATGGGCCGCGGACCGAAAAGTCCGCGACCATGCGGATGTGCGCGGTCAGCCGCGAGGTGCGCCCGATCGATGAGCTGATCCGCTTCGTCGTCGCCCCCACCGGCGAGGTGATCGCCGATGTCAAACGCAAGCTGCCGGGGCGCGGCCTCTGGCTTTCGGCCTCACGGCGCACGGTTGCGGAAGCGGTCCGGCGTCACCAGTTTAGCAGGGGATTCAAGCGCGACGTCCGCGTCGCGGCAACTCTGCCCGATGATACCGAAGCACTGCTGGTTCGCAGCAGCCTCGAGGCGCTGGCGATGGCCGCCAAGGCCGGCCAGGTCGTTTCCGGGTTCGGCAAGGTCGAGGACGCGTTGTCGCAGCGGGAAAGACCCCCAGGTCTGATCCATGCTTCCGATGCGGCCCCCGACGGAGTCCGCAAATTGGACGCGATCCTGCGGCAAAGGGGCGGAAAAGACCAAGATTCGTTGAAAATATCTGTCGTCACCGCCCTGACATCGGCACAATTGGATTTGGCACTGGGCCGGTCAAATGTGATACATGCTGCCCTGCTCGCGGGCCCGGCGAGCAAGACGTTCCTGTCGCGCTGCCAGCTTCTGGTCCGATACCGGATGGCCGACGACGACAAGACCGCCGATGCGGCCAGAAATTCTAGCTAGAGCATGATCGGGAAAAGGGGAAACCGGCTTTCCGAAAAGATCATGTTCAAACAACAAGGTGGAACGGGATGACGGTCCGAGGACACTCATTTCGCTCTTTTGGGACTGCGACGACGACGCGTGCGGATAGGCACAACGCTAACGAGATTAGGACTGCTGAATGGTTGATACCAAAACCCCTGGCGACAAGACTTTGAGTGTCCCGAGCAAGACCTTGACGCTGAAGCCACGCGTCGAGACGGGCACCGTGCGCCAGAGCTTCAGCCATGGCCGCAGCAAGCAGGTTGTGGTCGAAAAGCGCGGCAAGCGCCGCGTCGGTGGCGATGGCCCCGGAACCGAGCCGCATGCGCCCGAGCCGGTCGTGGCCAAGCCCGCGCCGCCGCCCGCCAGGCCGCTCGGCCGTCCCGGCGGACCTTCCCCATCGCAGCGCAACTCTGGCGGATCAGGCGTGGTCCTGCGCTCCCTGACCGAAGATGAACGCTCGGCCCGCGCCAGCGCGCTCGCCGACGCCCGGCAGCGTGAGATCGAGGAGCGGCGGCAGGCCGAAGAGGAAGCCAAGCGCCGCGCCAGCCGCGAAATCGCCGAGCGCGCCGAGCGCGAAGCTGCCGAAGCCCGTCGGGTCGCCGAAGAGGAACGTCATCGCCAGGAAGAGGAAGCCAAGCGCAAGGCCGAGATCGAGGCCAAGCGGCGCTTTGGCGAAGGCGAAGCCAAGCCGGCCGCTGCAGCACCGGCATCGGCAGCTCCAGCCCGTGCGCCGGCACCGGCGGCTCCAGCAGCCCGTACCCCAGCGACAGCCCGTACGCCGGCGACCCCGGCACGCGCACCAGCGTCGGCTCCAGCGGCGAAGGCGCCGGGCGTCGCCGCCGAGCCGGATGAAGACGAGGGTCCGCGCCAGGTCCGCCGTGGTCCTGGCGGCGCCATGCGCCCCGTGGCCGCCCCGAAGACCACCCACAAGCCGGGTCCGCAGAAGCAGCGTGGCCGCTTGACGGTTGTCACCGCGCTCGACGCCGACGACGTGCGCGAACGCTCGATCGCGTCCTTCCGCCGCCGCACCCAGCGCCTCAAGGGCATGAGCTCGAACGAGCCGAAAGAAAAGCTGATCCGCGAAGTCACGATCCCGGAAGTCATCACGATTCAGGAACTCGCCAACCGCATGTCCGAGCGCGCGGTCGACGTCATCCGCATGCTGATGAAGCAGGGCGCGATGCACAAGATCACCGACGTGATCGATGCCGACACCGCGCAACTGATCGCCGAGGAACTGGGTCACACGGTGAAGCGCGTGGCTGCGTCCGACGTCGAGGAAGGCCTGTTCGACGTCGTCGACGATTCCACCGATACCGAGCCGCGTTCGCCCGTCGTCACGGTCATGGGCCATGTCGACCACGGCAAGACCTCGCTGCTCGACGCACTTCGTCATGCCAACGTGGTCTCCGGCGAAGCCGGCGGCATCACCCAGCATATCGGCGCCTATCAGGTGTCTTCGCCGGAAAGCGGCACGAAGATCACCTTCATCGACACGCCCGGCCACGCCGCGTTCACCGCGATGCGTGCGCGCGGCGCCAAGGTCACCGATATCGTGGTGCTGGTGGTCGCGGCCGACGACGGCGTGATGCCGCAGACGGTTGAAGCGATCAATCACGCCAAGGCCGCCAGAGTCCCGATCATCGTCGCGATCAACAAGATCGACAAGCCGGACGCGCGGCCCGAGCGCGTGCGTACGGAATTGCTGCAGCATGAGGTGCAGGTCGAATCGCTCGGCGGCGATGTCGTCGATGTCGAAGTCTCCGCCAAGAACGGAACCAATCTCGACCGGCTGCTCGAAATGATCGCGCTGCAGGCCGAAATCCTCGACCTCAAGACCAACTCGCAGCGTCCGGCCGAAGGCACCGTGATCGAGGCCAAGCTGGACCGCGGCCGTGGTCCGGTCGCAACCGTGCTGGTGCAGCGCGGCACGCTCAGGGTCGGCGACATCATCGTCGCCGGCGCCGAGATGGGCCGCGTCCGCGCGCTGATCTCGGACCAGGGCGAGAATCTCGACGAAGCCGGTCCGTCCGTGCCGGTCGAGGTGCTCGGCTTCAACGGGCCGCCCGAAGCCGGCGATCGGCTTGCGGTGGTCGAGAACGAAGCCCGTGCCCGCCAGATCACGAGCTACCGCGCGCATCAGAAGCGCGAGAACGCCGCCGCCTCGATCTCGGGCATGCGCGGCTCGCTCGAGCAGATGATGTCGCAGCTCAAGACCGCGGGCCGCAAGGAATTCCCGCTGATCGTGAAGGCGGACGTGCAGGGCTCGCTGGAAGCGATCCTTGGCTCGCTGGAAAAGCTCGGCACCGAGGAAGTCGCCGCCCGCATCCTGCATGCCGGCGTCGGCGGCATCTCCGAGTCCGACGTCACGCTGGCGGAAGGCTTCAACGCCGCGATCATCGGCTTCTCGGTGCGCGCCAACAAGGAGGCGGCGGCCGCTGCCAAGCGCAACGGCATCGAGATCCGCTACTACAACATCATCTACGATCTGGTGGATGACATCAAAAAGGCGATGTCCGGCCTGCTCGCACCGACCCTGCGCGAGACCATGCTCGGCAACGCCCAGATCCTGGAGGTGTTCAACATCTCCAAGGTCGGCAAGGTCGCCGGCTGCCGCGTCACCGACGGTACGGTCGAACGCGGTGCCAATGTCCGCCTGATCCGCGACAACGTCGTCGTGCACGAAGGCAAGCTGTCGACGCTGAAGCGCTTCAAGGATGAAGTGAAGGAAGTCGTCGCCGGCCAGGAATGCGGCATGGCATTCGAGAACTACGGCGACATGCGTGTCGGCGACATGATCGAATGCTACCGTGTCGAAACGATCCAGCGCTCTCTGTAAGTCCAAGTCTTACGAAGCGCGGGAATTTTCGAGCTGAACCGTCATGCCCCGCGGAGGCGGGGCATCCAGTATCGCAATTGATTCTAGGCACAAAATACCGGATCGCCCGCTTTCGCGGGTGATGCCGGTAATTTGGGATTTTAGATAATGCCCCGTCATCAGAAGAAGAGTTCCGCCGCCGGCGGCTCGCAACGCCAGCTGCGCGTCGGCGAGACGGTGCGCCACGCGGTTGCCGAGATTCTCTCGCACGGTGATGTCCACGATCCGGATCTCCAAGGCCACATCATCACCGTTCCCGAGGTGCGAATGTCGCCGGACCTGAAGCTCGCGACCATCTATGTGATGCCGCTCGGCGGACGCGACACCGAGACCGTGATCGCTGCGCTCGATCGCAACAAGAAATTCCTCCGTGGCGAGATCGCGCACCGCGTTAACCTGAAATTTGCACCTGACATCCGTTTTCGCGTCGACGACCGATTCGACGAAGCGGAACGTATCGAGAAATTACTGAGAACACCTGCGGTGCAGCGCGATCTTGCACCCGACTCGGACGACGAATGAGATGACCGTGACGACCGCAAACCCCGTGATTGAATCGCAAGACGTCGATTCGCATGCGGACGAAGAAAAAATTCCATTGGCCGCGCGCGGCAACGAGACACGTCGCGTCAACAACGATCCGCGCCAGAAGCAGAAGGGTAACCAGCCGCGGCGCGACAAGCGCGACGTCCATGGCTGGGTCGTGCTCGACAAGCCCATCGGCATGACGTCGACGCACGCCGTCGCGGTGCTGAAGCGCCTGTTCCAGGCCAAGCGCGCCGGACACGCCGGCACGCTCGATCCGCTCGCCTCGGGCGGCCTGCCGATTGCGCTCGGCGAAGCCACGAAGACGGTTCCCTTCGTCATGGACGGCCGCAAGCGCTATCGCTTCACCGTGGCATGGGGCGAGGAACGCGACACCGACGATATCGAGGGACGCGTGGTCCGGACCAGCGAACTCCGTCCCTCGGCCGATTCGATCCAGGAACTGCTGCCGCGCTTCACCGGCGTGATCGAGCAGGTTCCCCCGCAATATTCAGCGATCAAGGTCCAGGGCGAGCGGGCCTACGACCTGGCGCGGGACGGCGAAAAGGTCGAATTGCAGCCCCGACCGGTCGAGATTCACGAATTAACCCTGGTGGAACATGGGGATGGCGGCCAGTCCGTATTCGAGGCCGAATGCGGCAAGGGAACCTATGTCCGCGCCTTGGCCCGGGATATGGGGCGGATTCTCGGCTGTTTCGGCCATATCTGCGCCCTCCGGCGGACCGTTGTCGGTCCGTTTACCGAAAGGGACATGATTCCGCTGGAAGAATTGGAGGCTTTGTGCAATAGAGCCGCGTCTGGCGAGGGCAGCCTCGCCGACGCGCTTTTGCCCGTTGAGACCGCGCTGGACGACATCCCGGCACTGGCCGTCACACGGGCGGATGCGGCAAGGCTCCATCGGGGCCAAGCCGTTTTGTTGCGCGGACGGGATGCGCCCGATAGTAGCGGCACAGTCTATGTCACAGTGGCAGGCCGGCTTCTCGCGCTTGCCGAGATTGGCAATGGCGAAATCATCCCCAAGCGCGTGTTCAACCTGACCGGACTGACTGCCAGTTCGGCTCGCAACCATGGAAGTATTTGACGATGTCGATTACCGCCGAACGCAAAGCGGAAGTCATCAAGACGAGTGCCCTCAAAGCCGGCGACACCGGCTCGCCCGAGGTTCAGGTCGCGATCCTGTCGGAACGCATCAGCAACCTTACCGAGCACTTCAAGACCCATGTGAAGGACAACCATTCACGCCGCGGTCTTCTGAAGCTCGTGTCGACCCGACGCTCGCTCCTCGACTACATCAAGAAAAAGGACGAGGCGCGTTACAAGGCTTTGTTGGAAAAGCATAACATTCGTCGCTGACTTCAAGACTACGCGCGCAACGTTGGCGCGCGTTTTCGCATGATCTTCCGAGAAACCGGAGTTTCACCCGTTCGGAGACGATCATGCGCAGGAGCATGAACGTGACGACTGCGGTCGCACGCACCCATGCTCAAGCCTGGAGCATGATCCGGCTTTCCGGAAAGCTCATGCTCAAACCTAAGTGCCCAGCAGCAATCCGGCCACTGGGCGGGGCAAGATGCCCGTATGAACGAAGGGATGGACACCATCCGGAACTTGAGAACCATGGCAGGATCGCCGGATACTGATCACGGCTTGCGATCAGTGTCCCGCCATCTTGCGCATGGTTTTTGCGTTTTGGGGGTCCGCTCTTTCGTGAAACCATGAAAGAAGACCAAAATGTTTACCACGCATTCCGTTGAGATTGATTGGGGCGGACGTCCGCTCAAGCTTGAGACCGGAAAGATCGCCCGGCAGGCCGACGGCGCTGTAATGGCGACCTATGGCGAGACCGTGGTGCTTGCCACCGTCGTCGCCGCCAAGGCGCCCCGCGAAGGCGTCGACTTCCTGCCGCTGACGGTCGACTACCAGGAGAAGGCCTACGCCGCGGGCCGCATTCCCGGCGGCTACTTCAAACGCGAGGGCCGGCCGACCGAGAAGGAGACGCTGGTCTCCCGCCTGATCGATCGCCCGATCCGTCCGCTGTTCGTCGACGGCTGGCGCAACGAAACCCAAGTGATCATCACCACCCTGTCGCATGACATGGAGAACGATCCGGACATTCTGGCGATGGTTGCCGCTTCCGCGGCGCTGACGCTGTCCGGCGCGCCGTTCAAGGGCCCGATTGGAGCGGCCCGCGTCGGCTTCGCCAACGACGAATATGTGCTGAACCCGACGCTGGACGAGATGAACGAGACCCAGCTCGACCTCGTCGTCGCCGGCACCGCGGATGCCGTGCTGATGGTGGAATCGGAAGCCAGGGAGCTGAACGAAGACGTCATGCTCGGCGCCGTGATGTTCGGCCACCGTCACTTCCAGCCGGTCATCAACGCGATCATCGAGCTCGCCGAGAAGGCCGCCAAGGAGCCGCGCGAGGTCACTCCGATCGACAACTCGGCGATCGAGAAGGACATGCTTGGCCTGATCGAGCAGGAGCTCCGGACCGCCTATGCGATCCCGGTGAAGCAGGAGCGCTATGCCGCCGTCGGCGCCGCCAAGGAAAAGGTGCTGGCGCACTTCTTCCCGGAAGGGCAGGAGCCGAAATACGACAAGCTGCGCGTCGCCGACGTGTTCAAGGAGCTGGAAGCGAAGATCGTTCGCTGGAACATCCTCGACACCGGCAAGCGCATCGACGGCCGCGACGTCAAGACGGTGCGCAACATCGTCGCCGAAGTCGGCGTGCTGCCGCGCGCCCACGGTTCGGCGCTGTTCACCCGCGGCGAGACCCAGGCGATGGTCGTGACCACGCTCGGCACCGGCGAGGATGAGCAGTACATCGACGCGCTGTCCGGAACGTACAAGGAGACGTTCCTGCTGCACTACAACTTCCCGCCCTACTCGGTCGGTGAGACCGGCCGGCTCGGCGGCACCAAGCGCCGCGAGATCGGCCACGGTAAGCTCGCCTGGCGCGCGATCCATCCCGTGCTGCCGCCGCACCACGAATTCCCGTACACGGTGCGTGTGGTGTCTGAAATCACGGAGTCCAACGGCTCGTCGTCGATGGCCTCGGTCTGCGGTGCCTCGCTGGCGCTGATGGACGCTGGCGTACCGTTGAAGCGGCCGACCGCGGGTATCGCGATGGGCCTGATCCTCGAAGATCAGCGCTTCGCGGTGCTCTCCGACATCCTCGGCGATGAAGACCATCTCGGCGACATGGATTTCAAGGTCGCCGGCACCGACCAGGGCATCACCTCGCTGCAGATGGACATCAAGATCGAGGGCATCACCGAGGAGATCATGCGCGTCGCGCTTGGCCAGGCCAGGGAAGGACGCATCCACATCCTCGGCGAAATGGCGAAGGCATTGACCGCGGCCCGCGCCGAGCTCGGCGAATACGCACCGCGCATCGAGACCTTCAAGATCCCGACCGACAAGATCCGCGAAGTGATCGGCACCGGCGGCAAGGTGATCCGCGAGATCGTCGAGAAGACCGGCGCCAAGATCAACATCGAGGACGACGGCACCGTGAAGGTCGCCTCCAACGACGGCGAGGCGATGAAGGCGGCGATCAAGTGGATCAAGTCGATCACCTCGGAGCCGGAGATCGGCCAGATCTACGAGGGCACCGTGGTCAAGGTGATGGAGTTCGGCGCCTTCGTGAACTTCTTCGGCGCCAAGGACGGCCTCGTCCATATCAGCCAGCTCGCGGCCAACCGCGTGCAGAAGACCTCGGACGTCGTCAAGGAAGGCGACAAGGTCAAGGTGAAGCTGCTCGGCTTCGACGACCGGGGCAAGACCCGGCTGTCGATGAAGGCGGTCGACCAGGAGACCGGCGAGGATCTGGAGGCCAAGCAGAAGCCGGAAGCCCCGGCACCGCGCGAGGCCGCCGGCGAGTAAACGCCGAGAGCTTCGGTTCTGACTGCATCAGAATCGAAGCTCTAGATTCCTGTTTTGACGCGTTTTCCTCACGCGAACCGGTGTCCACTTCGCTCGAAAACGCTCTGGACACAATGGAATTGCTAAAAAGGGGCGGCCTTGATGGCCGCCTTAAGTTTATGTGGGGCCTTGTAAATCAACCGTGGCTGACGGCCATGTGCGAATTGGCCGCGATTTCGTGATCGCGTTTTGTCGGAACCGCTTCACGTCCTGCGCCTACAATAAGACGTCATGCTTTTCTTAAGCCCGGAGGTCACGATGTCATTCCTGTCCCGCCGCCGCCTGATGATGGCGGCAACTGGTCTCGTCGCTGCAGCCACTTCGCCGCGAATGGTGTTCGCGCAAGGCTCGGCCCAGCCGCCTGCCGGTCCGTTCAAGTTGGACCCGCTGACTTATCCCGCTAATGCGCTGGAGCCGCATATCGATGCGCTGACGATGCAAATCCATCATGACAAGCATCACCAGGCCTATGTGAACAACGTCAACGCGATCGCCAAGGATCATCCGCAGATCGCCGAAAAGCCGATCGCGGATGTTCTTGCCAATCTGAGCAACGTGCCGGAGGCGGTCCGTACCGGCGTCCGCAACAATCTCGGCGGCCACGCCAACCACACCATGTTCTGGCAGATCATGGGACCGAACGGCGGCAAGCCGGAAGGCGAGGTGCTTGCCGCTGTTGACCGCGACCTCGGCGGAATGGAGAAACTTCGGACCGACTTCAACGCCGCCGGCGGGCGCGTATTCGGTTCGGGCTGGGTGTTCGTCACGGTGACCAAGGACGGCAAGCTCGCGCTCGAGACCCGTCCGAACCAGGACAGCCCGCTGATGGACGGCAAGCGCGCGCTGTTCGGCAACGACGTCTGGGAGCACGCCTACTATCTGCATTACCAGAACCGCCGCCCGGATTATCTGCAGGCCTGGTGGAGCACGGTGAACTGGAAGGCGATCGGCGATCGCTACGCGGCCGCAAAGGCAGGCACGCTCGGCGTGTGATCAACGCACATGGGACGCGCGGTCAAACGGCCGGGGCCGCAAGCCTCGGCCGTTTTTGCGCAGCGATCACTACTGTCGCCAAGGACTCCGGTGATCTGCGGCACCAGCCTGACCGGCACGAATGCGCTTGACCCAGATGTCGGCGCATAGCGCTTCGTTTCCCCCAAAGGTTGTAGATTGCCAATCCGGCCTTTCCGGGCGAAGAACAAGCCCTCCACCAATGAAAGGCTCAGCCCATGATCCAGCTCTATTGGTCGCCTCGTTCGCGCTCGTTCACCTGCGTGTGGCTGATGGAAGAAACCGGATTGCCCTATGAGCGCGTGCTGACCGACATTTCGACCGGCGCGCAGAAGGCGCCCGAATTCCTGAAGGTCAATCCGATGGGCAAGGTGCCGGCCTTGAAGGACGGCGACGTTGCGC
The DNA here is from genome assembly GCF_000426245.1 of Bradyrhizobium sp. Ai1a-2. Taxonomy (GTDB): domain Bacteria; phylum Pseudomonadota; class Alphaproteobacteria; order Rhizobiales; family Xanthobacteraceae; genus Bradyrhizobium. Next base: position 22,383 of record NZ_AUEZ01000028.1, read on the forward strand.
TCGGCGAAGCTGCCGCGATCTGCGCCTATATTGCGGATCGCTATCCGGAAGCGAAGCTGGCGCCGGCGATCACTGATCCGAAGCGCGCGAGATTTCTGCAGTGGCTGTTCTTCGCGCCGAGCTGCATCGAGCCGGCGCTGATCCAGATCTTCACCAAGCTCGAAGTGCCCGCCAGTACCGCCGCATGGGGCACCGCGACGCAGGTCTTCGACGTGCTCGACACCGAGCTGCAGAAGGGACCGTGGATCCTCGGCGAGGACTTTTCCGCCGCCGACATCGTGGTCGGCTCTGGCCTGAATTATGCGGTGCGCCTGTTCAAGATGGTGCCGTCGCGGCCGTCCTTCGAGGACTATATCGACCGTTGCGTCGCACGCCCGGCGTTCCAGCGCGCGGAGAAGATTGCGGAGGGTTAGGCTGTAGGGTGGGCAAAGCGCAGCGTGCCCGCCTTCTCTTGCACCGATCGTGAATGATGGGCACGCTTCGCTTTGCCCACCCTACGATTGCTACCAGACGAAGCTACTCCGCCTTCAGGTTTTCCGGGCGCGGCATCGAGATCACGTTGTAGCCGGAATCGACGTAGTGGATTTCACCGGTGACGCCGCCGGAGAGATCGGACAGCAGATAGAGCGCGGAGCCGCCGAGCTCATCGAGCGTCACGCCGCGGCCGAGCGGCGAATGCTTCTGCTGGAACGCGAACATCGCGCGCGCATCGCCAATGCCCGAGCCGGCGAGCGTGCGCACCGGACCGGCCGAAATCGAATTGATGCGGATGGCGCGTGGGCCGAAATCGGCGGCGAGGTAGCGCACGGAGGCTTCCAGCGCCGCCTTCGCAACCCCCATCACGTTGTAGTTCGGCATCACGCGCACCGAGCCGCCGAAGGTCAGCGTGATCATGGCGCCGCCGGTTTCCGGCATCAACTCCGCCGCGCGCTTGGCGATCTCGGTGAAGGAGAAGCAGGAGATGAGCATGGTGCGCAAGAAATTCTCGCGCGTGGTGTCCGCATAGCGGCCCTTCAGCTCGTTCTTGTCGGAGAAGGCGACGGCGTGGACGAGAAAATCGAGCTGCCCCCATTTCTCGCGCAAGGCTGCGAACACCGCATCGACGCTTGCGAGATCCTCGACATCGCAGGGCAGTACCGCATCAACGCCGAGCGACAGCGCCAGCGGTTTGACGCGCTTGCCGAGCGCCTCGCCCTGGTAGGTGAAGGCGAGCTCGGCGCCCTGCGCGTGAAGCGCCCTGGCAATGCCCCAGGCGATCGAATGATCATTGGCGACGCCCATGATCAGTCCGCGCTTGCCTTTCATCAGGTCCTGCATCGCCCGTCCGCTCCGATTGACTTGCTGCTGCGTCATCACCCACGAAAGCGAGTGATCCAGTATTCCAGAGGCGCTAGCAATCAGTTTGAAAGGCCGCGGCGTACTGGATGCCCCGCCTTCGCGGGGCATGACGGATAAACAGATTACGCATCCAGCCGCTTGAACACCAGCGTCGCGTTGGTGCCGCCAAAGCCGAAGGAATTCGACAACACCGTGCCGAGCTTCGCATTGTCGATGCGCTTGCGCACGATCGGCATGTCGGCGAAGACGGGATCGAGCTCGGTGATGTGCGCGCTCTCGCAAATGAAGCCGTTGTTCATCATCAGAAGCGAGTAGATCGCTTCCTGCACGCCGGTGGCGCCGAGCGAGTGGCCGGTCAGCGCCTTGGTCGCTGCGATCGGCGGGCACTTTTCGCCGGTACCGAACACCTTGCGGATCGCCTCGATTTCCGGCGGATCGCCGGCAGGCGTCGAGGTGGCGTGCGGATTGATGTAGTCGATCGGCGTCTTCACCGTCGACAGCGCCATGCGCATGCAGCGCTCGGCGCCTTCGCCCGAGGGCGCCACCATGTCGTAGCCGTCGGAGGTCGCGCCATAGCCGACGATCTCGGCATAGATGCGCGCGCCGCGCGCCTTGGCGTGCTCCAGCTCTTCCAGCACCACGACGCCGGCTCCGCCGGCGATGACAAAGCCGTCGCGGTTGATGTCGTAGGGACGCGAGGCGGTGGCCGGCGTGTCGTTATATTTCGACGACATCGCGCCCATGGCGTCGAACAGCACCGACAGCGTCCAGTCGAGCTCCTCGCAGCCTCCGGCGAAGATCACGTCCTGCTTGCCCATCTGAATGATCTCGGAGGCATTGCCGATGCAGTGGTTCGACGTCGCGCAGGCCGAGGAGATCGAATAGTTGACGCCCTTGATCTTGAACCAGGTCGCAAGCGTCGCGGAAGCGGTCGACGACATGCCCTTGGGAACGGCGAACGGACCGACCCGCTTGGGGCCCTTGGTGCGCGCGATGTCAGCGGCCTCCACCAGCGTGCGCGTCGACGGTCCGCCCGAGCCCATGATGATTCCGGTGCGTTCGTTGGAGACGTCGCCCGCCTCCAGTCCGGCATCGCGGATCGCCTGCTCCATCGCCACGTGATTCCATGCCGCGCCGTCGGCCAGAAACCGCATCGCGCGGCGGTCGATCACTTCCGCCGGTTTGAGCGTCGGCGCGCCTTGCACCTGCGAACGGAAGCCGAGCTCCGCATATTTCTCCGCACGGGTAATCCCGGACTTCGCCTCGTGAAGGCTCGCAAGCACTTCCTGGGTGTTGTTTCCGATGGACGAGACAATGCCCATCCCGGTGATGACAACCCGCCTCATGATCGCCTCGCCCTGCCGTTAGTTTTCTGTGTGACGGTTTCGGTCACGCCGGGGCCGTGCCCTGCTTGAACAGCCCAACCTTCAAATCCTTCGCGCGATAAATAATCTCGCCGTCCATGGAAAGCCAGCCATCGGCAATGCCGAGCACCAGCCTCGAGCGCATCACGCGCTTAATATCTACGTTGTACACAACCTTGCGCACGTTCGGCAGCACTTGGCCGCCGAATTTCAGCTCGCCAAGCCCGAGCGCGCGCCCGCGTCCCTCGCCGCCGATCCAGCCGAGGTAAAAGCCAACCATCTGCCACATCGCATCCAGGCCAAGGCAGCCGGGCATGACAGGGTCGTTCTTGAAATGGCAGCCGAAGAACCAGAGATCCGGCTTCACATCGAGCTCGGCGCGCACCAAGCCCTTGCCGAACTCGCCGCCCGTCTCCGAGATCTCGCTGATGCGGTCGAACATCAGCATCGGCGGCAATGGCAACTGGGCGTTGCCGGGACCGAACATCTCGCCCCTGCCGCACGCCAGCAAATCCTCGTACTCATAACCGCTGCGCCGCTCCAGCATGCTCTTTCCACTCTCCTCAATGTCCCGGTGAAGCGCTCTCGAACGAACCGGACCGTTTCCCCGGCGGGAGAAGATTTCCCGCAACCCGGCGCTACGTTGGGCGCGAACGGCGTCTCTACCGAATTCGCATATGTGGTCCGCGCGCTCTGTAACATAGGCATGAAGGCGCGGCAAAGTGCCGGAATAGGTTAAATTGCTGCATCCCCAGAGGGTTCCGCTCCGGCCGCCCGCGCCGGCTCTAGTTGCGAGAAACTTGCATCTGAAGGATTTCCTTCTTATAGTGGTTGGAATATTGCCCGAGTTAGGTGTCTAGAGTGCATATGAGCGACGAAGTTCCGCATGTGAGCGATGACGCTGGTCAGGTCGCCCACAGCCCCGGTCATCAGCCGGCGCTGACCGGTTGCCCATGGCATGATGTCAACGAAATGCTGCAGGCGGCAGGCCTTCGGCCGACCCGTCAACGCATGGCGTTGGGTTGGCTCTTGTTCGGCAAGGGCACCCGCCATCTGACCGCAGAAATGCTTTACGAGGAAGCGACGCTGGCGAAGGTTCCGGTGTCGCTGGCCACAGTCTACAACACGCTGAACCAGCTCACCGATGCCGGTCTGCTGCGTCAAGTCAGCGTCGACGGCACCAAGACCTATTTCGACACCAACGTCACCGCGCACCACCATTTCTATCTCGAGAACAACCATGAGCTGGTCGACATTCCCGACCCGCATCTGGTGCTCTCCAAGATGCCGGATATCCCGGAGGGTTACGAGATCGCGCGCATCGACATGGTGGTCCGGCTGCGCAAGAAGCGCTGATCTTCGGCATCCCAACACAACTCGTAATTTCGTAGGGTGGGCAAAGGCGCATTTGCGCCGTGCCCACCCTTAGCGGCTGTGCTCTCGATGGTGGGCACGCTTCGCTTTGCCCACCCTATGGCATGATCGCCGGGATCTGATCTATTCCACCTTCTCGTCGGCGTAGACGCCCCACAGGCGCTGCTGCTCGATCCAGCCATCGAAGCCGTTGCCGGTGACACGGCACCAGCTATTGGCGCATTTCCTCACCTGCGCGATGACGCCGGCCTGCAGCCGCGCTGCCACCGCACTCGTCGCGTCCGGACGATCGTAGAGCGATGCCAGGTCGTCCTTGTGCTTCATCGTGACGACCGCAGTGCGGCGACCCGACAACAGCGAATGATAGACCCAGCCCTCGGAGCCTTCGGAATCGCGCACCCGGCGCCAGTTCTCGAACTCGGCGGTGATTTCGACCGGCAGGCCGGAGCGGGTATAGACCCAGGCGACATCATTGTCCTTGGTGGGGCCGGCACGGACATTCACATGATCGGATTTGAGGCTGACGTAACGGGGGATCGGCAGGCCGCTGGTGGTCGGACCTGCATCCTTGGCCGAATGTCCGGGGGATACCGAGGTGCCGAGCATGGACCCGACCAGCATCGCCAACCAACTCAACCGCCCCAACGCCATCAACTCGTCTCCTGCCGAGAACGCCAACTCAAATTCTGCGAGTTGAACCCTTGAACGCCCAGAACCCCAGACCCCTACGCTGCGCGTCGACGCCCCGGCACGTCTTGCCGAGGGGTTCTTGTGTTGGCCCGGTCTTCTGCTAGAGAGGACGGAACGTTTAGAACCACCCGAGGCAAATATCGGGGAACCCAGGGAAACGTGAAGGAAACGCCGGGACCGCGCAGCAACCGCAGTTTCGAACAACCGGGTTAATGAGGCCTGAACGGCGAAGCCTTTGACGGGCCGAAGCCTCATGAGAGCAGAACATGTCGGTTAAGAAGAAGCCTCTCGTCGTCGTCACCCGCAAGCTGCCGGATTCGATCGAGACCCGGATGCGCGAATTGTTCGACGCCAGGCTCAATCTCGACGACACGCCGATGACGTCGGAGCAGCTCGCCGAAGCCGTGCGCACCGCTGACGTGCTGGTGCCGACCGTCACCGACCTGATCCGCGAGGACGTGCTCAACCAGGGCGAATCCAAGCTCCGGCTGATCGCCAATTTCGGCAACGGCGTCGACAATATCGACGTCGCGGCGGCGCATGCCCGCGGCATCACCGTGACCAACACGCCAAAGGTACTGACCGAAGATACCGCCGACATGACCATGGCGCTGATCCTCGCGGTGCCGCGTCGGATGATCGAGGGCGCCTCGATCCTGACCGAAGGCAAGAACTGGCCGGGCTGGTCGCCGACCTGGATGCTCGGCCATCGCATCGGGGGAAAACGGCTCGGCATCATCGGCATGGGCCGCATCGGCCAGGCGGTGGCGCGGCGCGCCCGCGCCTTCGGCCTGCAGATCCACTATCACAACCGCCGCCCGGTGGCGCCGCGCATTGCCGACGAGCTAGGCGCTACCTATTGGGAAAGCCTCGACCAGATGCTGGCGCGGATGGACATCCTTTCGGTGAACTGTCCGCATACGCCCGCGACCTTCCACCTGCTTTCCGCGCGGCGGCTGAAGCTGATCCGGAAAGACGCCTATATCGTCAACACCGCGCGCGGCGAGGTGATCGACGAGGACACGCTGATCAAGCTGATCGAAGCCGGTGACATCGGCGGCGCCGGCCTCGACGTCTATGAGCACGAGCCCGCGGTCAACCCGAAGCTGGTGCGGCTCGCCAAGGCCGGCAAGGTGACGTTGCTGCCGCATATGGGCTCGGCCACCATCGAGGGCCGCGTCGAGATGGGCGAGAAGGTGATCATCAACATCCGCACCTTCCTCGACAACCACAAGCCGCCGGACCGCGTGCTGCCGAGCATGCTGTAACGACGGATGCCTATAGCCCGGATGGAGCGCAGCGTAATCCGGGATAAGTCTCTTCGCGGATAAAGTGGCCCCGGATTGCGCTTCGCTTCATCCGGGCTACGGGACTACGCTCCCTTGTTCTTCCTTCGCTCCCGCTTGCGCCAGTCGGCGACGAACGCCACGAAGGCGGCGAGCGCCGGCGGCGGTTGGCGCCGGCTCGGGTAGTAGAGGAACGGGCCCGGAAACGGCGGGCACCAATCGTCGAGCACGCTGACCAGCGCGCCGGATTTGACACCATAGCGCACATATCCCTCAAACGTGGCCCAATAGCCGACGCCGTCATGGACGGCGCGGAGCGCAAGCCCGAGATAGGTCGCGATCAGCTTCGCCGGCGGCGACACCTTGACCACGCGTCCCGCCTTTTCGAACTCCCAATCGTGCATCGCGCCGCTGCCGAAACGAGTGCGGATACAGGGATGGTCGAGCAGGTCCCTTGGTTGCGTCGGCCGGCCATGGCGCGCGACGTAATCACGCGAGGCCACGACCGCGTAGCGCTGCGGTGGCCCAAGCGATACCGCGATCATATCCTGCGCGAGATGCTCGCCGTAGCGCACGCCGGCGTCGAAGCCTCCGGCGACGATATCGACGAACGCAGTTTCGGCGACGATCTCCAGATCGACTTGCGGATATTTTGCCAGGAACGGTGCCACCATCGGCGCCAGCACCAGGTCGATGGCCGGCGGCGGCGCATTGATGCGCAGGCGACCCGACGGCACGTCGCGCAAGCCTCGCACCTGGTCAAGCGCTGCGCCGACGTCGCGCATCGCCGGACCCACGCGCGCAAGCAACAACTCGCCGGCCTCGGTCAACGCCACGCTGCGCGTGGTGCGGTTCATCAGGCGGACGCCGAGCTGCTTCTCCATGTCGCGCAGCCGCTGGCTGAGGCTGGAAACCGAGACGCGCTGCTCCAGCGCCGCACGCCGAAAATTCTGTGTGCGGGCCACCGCGAGGAAAGCCTCGAGATCGCGAAGGTCGAAATCCTGCATTGTTCGGTATATTGAACAAGCTATTCGTGATTGTCCAGCTTATCGAACTAAGCCGAGCGGCGCATATCAGCCTCGTCACAAGCGGCATCCAAACGCCGCCATTTCGAGGAGAAATTGCCATGGAAAAACGCAAACTCGGTTCAACCGGCCCGCACGTCTCCACCATCGGCCTGGGCTGCATGGGCATGTCGGATTTTTACGGCCCCGCCGACCGCGACGAGAGCATTGCCACCATCCATGCCGCGCTCGATGCCGGCATCACCCTGCTCGACACCGGCGACTTCTACGGCATGGGCCACAATGAGATGCTGATCGGGGAAGCGCTCGCCGGCCGCAGCCGCGACGATCTGCAGATCTCGGTCAAGTTCGGCGCGCTGCGCACAGCGAACCGGGGCTTTCTCGGTTACGATAGCCGGCCGATTGCGGTGAAGAATTTTGCCGCCTATTCGCTGCAGCGGCTCCGCACTGACCACATCGACATCTATCGGCCGGCGCGGCTCGATCCCAACGTGCCGATCGAGGAGACGATCGGGGCGATCGCCGACCTGATCAAGGCCGGGGACGTCAGGCATATCGGTCTATCGGAAGTCGGCTCGGAGACCATCCGCCGTGCGCACACCGTGCATCCGATCGCCGATCTGCAGATCGAATATTCGCTGATCGCGCGCGGCATCGAGGACGACATCCTGAAGACCTGCCGCGAGCTTGGCATCAGCATCACCGCTTACGGCGTGCTGGCACGCGGACTGATCAGCGGTCACTGGTCGAAGGAGCATTCCGGCGCGCAGGATTTCCGCCTGCTGAGCCCGCGCTTCCAGGCCGGCAATATCGACACCAATCTGGCGCTGGTGGAGTTGCTTCGCGCTATCGCCAGGGACGTCGGCGCATCTCCGGCGCAAGTCGCGATCGCCTGGGTCGCCGCGCAGGGCAAGGATATCGTGCCGCTGGTTGGCGCCCGCCGCCGCGACCGTCTCACCGAGGCGCTCGGCGCGATCGAGGTGAAACTCACGGATGCGCATCTCGCCGCGCTGGCAAAAGCGTTTCCGCCCGGCGTTGCTGCTGGCGGCCGCTATCCTGAGGAGCACTTGAGGCACATGGATAGCGAGATGCGCGCGTCCTGACGCCTAAAGATGCCCGCTCAGATCGGTGATGACGGGGTTGTCGCCGTTGAGCGGATTGGCCGGATCGCGCGCGTAACGCAGGGTCTCGAAGCGCATCGCGCGCGCATCCACCATCAACAGGCGGCCGACCAGGCCGTCGCCGAAGCCGACGATCTCGCGGATCGCCTCTAGCGCCATCATCGAGCCCAGGATGCCGGCGAGCGCACCCATCACTCCGGCTTCCGCGCAGGCCGGCACGGTGCCGGGCGGCGGCGGTTCGGGAAACAGGCAGCGATAGGTCGGATTGAACTCGCCGGCAGCGTTCTTCTCATGCGCGCGGATCGTGGTCAGCGAGCCGTCGAACACGCCAAGCGCCGCAGTGATCAGCGGTTTGCCCGCGAGGAAGCAGGCATCGGAGGCGAGGTAGCGCGTCTCGAAATTGTCGGAGCCGTCGAGCACGAGATCGTAGCCGCCGATCAGCGACATCACATTGTTCGCATCGAGCCGCACCGCATGCGCCTCGAAATTGACATGCGGGTTGAGCGCGTGGATCTGCTCGGCGGCGCTGTCGACCTTGCGTTTGCCGATGTCCGGCGTCGCATGGATGATCTGGCGCTGCAGGTTCGACAGCGAGACCGTGTCGTCATCGACAACGCCGAGCGTGCCGACGCCGGCCGCCGCCAGATACATCAGTGACGGCGCGCCAAGGCCGCCGGCGCCGATTACCAGCACCGAAGCTTCCTTCAGCGCCGTCTGTCCGGGCCCACCGACTTCGCGCAGCACGATGTGACGGGCGTAGCGTTCGAGTTCGTCAGCAGTCAGCATCGTCGCCTTTGTCCTTCCTCGCGGTCCCTGCCAGACCCTCATGGTGAGGAGCGCGGCACGCGCTCCTCAGGATGAGGACCTTCTATGTTGCGCCTTACGCAGTGAACCGTCACGCGGTTGTTGCCGACCAAGCAGATGTGCATAATCGGCCCAACGCGCAATAACCTCCCGGATTTGTCATGAGATCGATGCTTTCGGCAACATTGATGATCGTGACAATGGGGATCGCGCAGGCGCAGACGACGCCGCCCGCGGGCGCCAAGCCAAAGACGGTCGCGACCGTGCCGGTCCGCCCCGCGCTGCAGAAGCCCGAGGAGACGGCAAACGGGATGACGCAGGCCGAGCGGCTCGCGCTGCAATCCGATCTCGCCTGGGTCGGCCAGTATAATGGCGCGATAACCGGCGATGTCAGCGAGCGCATGGTCAACGCGATCAAGGAATTCCAGAAATCGCGCGGCGGCAAGCCGACCGGCGTGCTCAACCCGCAGGAACGCGGCGTGCTGGCCGAGACCGCGCGACGGAAACAGGAGAGCGTCGGCTGGCGGATCGTCACCGACCCCGGCACCGGGGCGCAGCTCGGCATTCCGACCAAACTGGTTCCGCAACTGGCAAGCGGCGTCGACGGCGCCAGATGGACGTCACCGACGGGGACGGTCCAGGTGGTGCTGACGCGGCGCAAGGAGGCGACCCCGACCACCGCGAAACTCGCCGAGCGCGAGAAGAAGGAACCGGGACGCAGCGTCGACTATACCGTCGTCAAGCCGGATTTCTTCGTGCTGTCGGGCCTGCAGGGGCTGAAGAAGTTCTACATCCGCGGCACCTTCAAGGGCGACGAGGTCCGCATCCTCACCATCCTCTACGATCAGGCGACCGAGAATACTGTCGAGCCGGTGGTGATCGCGATGTCGAGCGCCTTCAACGCGTTCCCGACCGGCCCGCAGGTTGCGGGGCCCCCGCCGCGCAAGACGGTGGAATACGGCACCGGCGTCGTCGTCAGCGATGACGGCGCGATCGTGACCGACCGGCTGGTCACCGACGAATGCATCGCGATCACGATCGGCGGCCACGGCAATGCCGATCGAATCGCCGAGGACAAGGAGCACGATCTCGCGCTGCTGCACATCTATGGCGTGCGCGAATTGAAGCCGCTGAATATCGGCGGCGCCGGCGCCAAGACGGCGCTCGACCTCACCGGCATCGCCGATCCGCAGAACCAGGGCGGCGGCAATGCCGTGAGCAGCGCCAGGGCGACAGCCACGCCTGTCGGCAGCGACGTCACGCTCACGCCGGCACCCGCGATCGGCTTCTCCGGTGCGGCCGCGCTCGATGCCGACGGCAATTTCGCCGGACTCGCGTTGCTGAAGCCGGTGGTCGTCGCCGGCCCCGCGAATACGGCACCTGCGTCGCAGGCGATGCTGGCGCCGGTCGCGACGGTACGCGATTTCCTGAAAGCGCATGGTGTGACTGCGAACGGCACATCGTCCGACGCAAAGGCCGCCGTCGTCCGCGTGATCTGCGTGCGGAAGTGACGCTGGCTTCCCGCCTCGCCCCGCTTGCGGGGAGAGGCCGGATTGCATCGGCAGATGCAATCCGGGTGAGGGGCTGCCTCCGCGAACTCATCTCTCACCGAATTTGCGGAGACACCCCCTCACCCCAACCCTCTCAGGGCGAGCTCTGCTCGTCCCGGCCCCGCAACAGCGGGGAGAGGGAGTCCGTGTCACGCCAGCCTGAACCTTACCCCCGCGCGCGCGAGACCGCCGGCGATCCCGACTGGCGTGCCGTCGGCGCGCCAGCAGGCGGCGCCCAGCATGCGGCCATCGTCCTCAAACTGGATCGCGTTCATGCCGCCGGCGACTGAGGATACCGGCGCGACCGTGTGGCCCATCGCCGCAAGTTTCTCGCGCACGCTCTCGGGCACGGCGAGTTCGACTTCGAGTGCATTGCCCTCGGTCCACACCCGCGGTGCCTCGACCGCTTCCTGCAGGCTCATGCCGTGATCGATCAGGTTGATCAGCGCCTGCATGGCGCTGGGGAAGATGCGTTTTCCGCCGGGCAGGCCCAGCGCATATCGGAGCTTGCCGTCGCGCAGCGCCATCATCGGCGACATCGAGGTGGTGACGCGCTTGCCCGCCGAGAGCGACAGCGCGTGGCCGGGACGCGGATCGAACAAATGCATGTAATTGTTCGCGATGGCCCCTAAGCCCGGGATCATGATCTTCGCGCCGAACAGATTGTTGATGGTCTGCGTGGTCGCAACCACGTTGCCGAACCCATCCGCCGCAGTCAGATGCGTGGTGTGCGCACCTTCGAGCTGCGCAACGCCCGCGCCCCAGGCCTGCGCCCGATCGGGATCGATCGCACGGCGGCGCTCCTCGGCATAGGCTTTCGATGTCAGCCGCTCGACGGGCACGTTGACATAGGCGGGATCGCCGCTCGCCGCCGCGCGGTCGGCGAAGGCGATCTTCAGCACTTCGGCGAGATAGTGGATCGTCTCGGCGGTGCCGAAACCGAGGCGCGCGATGTCGTAGCCTTCGAGGATATTCAGCATCTCCGCGATGTGCACGCCCGACGCCGCCGGCGGCGGCGGTCCCAGGATGGCCCAGCCGCGATAATCGGCGCGGATCGGCTGACGCTCGACGGTCTTGTAGGCCGCGAGATCGGCGCGGCGAATGTATCCGCCGTTCTTCTCCATGTAGTCCACGAGGATATCGCCGAGCGATCCCTGATACAGCGCGGCTTCGCCATGCTCGGCGATATGCCGCAGGGTCTCCGCATATTCGGCCTGCACGACGCGTTCGCCGATCTTGATCGGTTCGCCGTCCGGAAGGTAGATCGCCGAAATCGGCTTGTCCTTCAGCATATCGGCCGCGCTCTCGCGGATGCACTCGTGCAAGTAAGGCGTCACGGCATAGCCGCGGGCGGCATGCTTGATCGCGGGCTGCATGACATCGGCAAGGCTCATGGTGCCGAAGCGCCGCAGCGTCTCGCACCAGGCCATCAGCGAACCCGGTACCGCAACCGCCTTCGGACCGACGCAATTCTCTTCGCCGACGGTGTCGAACACGTCATGCACCGAACCCGGCTTCGAACTGTAGGTGTCGGGACGGACCGCGAGCGGCACCGTGCTCTGGCCGTCGATGAAGCGATGCGTGCCGTCGGCGAGGCGGATATGCGCCATGCCGCCGCCGATGATGCCGACCATCATCGGCTCGACCACGGTCAGCGTGAACAGTGTCGCGATCGCCGCATCGACGGCATTGCCGCCGGCGGCCAGCATCTCGGCGCCCGCGCTTGAGGCCAGCGGGTGATTGCTGACGACCATGCCGCGGCTGGAGATGGCTGGTTGCTTCTCGCATGCGAAACTTGTCGACGCGCGGTCGCGCCAATTGTTGCTCATGACGTCGCTCCCCTTGTTGTGGGTTATTTCTGACATTTCGGGCACCAGAAGGTCGAACGGCCATTCTGGGTAAAGCGTTTCACGGTGCCGCCGCAGCCCGGAGTCGGGCACTTCTCGCCTTCGCGGTCATAGACCTGGAACGAATGCTGGAAATAGCCGAGTTCGCCATTGGTCTGGCGATGGTCGCGCAACGATGAGCCGCCGGCCCTGATCGCCTGGTTCAGCACATCGTGTATCGCAGCGACCAATCGTTCTGCGTGCTCCGTCGGCTCCGCCGTCTTCTTCTTGGCGAGCGTAGCCGCCAGCCGCCGCGGCGACAGGCGCGCGCGAAACAGCGCCTCGCAGACGTAGATATTGCCGAGCCCCGCGACCACGCGCTGGTCGAGCAACGCCGCCTTCAGGCTGGTCTTCTTGTTGGCGCAGGAGTGCGCCAGCATCGCCGCATCAAATTCATTGCCGAGCGGCTCGGGGCCGAGGCCCTTCAACAGCGGCTCGTCCTCGATCGCGTTGCGCGCGATCACTTTCATGTAGCCGAAGCGGCGCGGGTCGTTGAAGACGATCGCGGCACCCGACGACATGTGGAAGATCACATGATCGTGCGCGCGGTCCTGATTCCGCTCGTAGTGGAAATGGCCCGGCGCAATCTTGTCGTCGTCCTTGAGCACGCGGAACGAGCCCGACATGCCCAGATGCATCAGCAGCACGTCGCCCGAGGTCAGGTCCGCCATCAGATATTTCGCGCGGCGGCCGAGGCCCGCGACAGTTTGCCCCTCCAGCCGCGCGACAAAGTCTTTTTGAAATGGAAACCGCAGATCCTTGCGGCGGGCTTCCGCTTTCAGGATTTGCGCGCCCTCCATGGACGGCTGCAGTCCGCGGCGGACGGTCTCGACTTCGGGGAGCTCGGGCATGGAAATGTCATTCACACGGGGCGGGATCGGCAAAAGTGTAAGCGGTTTTGCACCGCTTCGCGCGCCAAATTAACAATTTGCGAACAATCCGCCGGATCACGGCCGGTTTGGCGGATTGTGCGCGGAGGTGCTGACGTGATAGCGCCATTGCGGCGGGCGCGCTATGGTCGCGCTGTGAGGTAGTGCGTTGATGGATCGGCGGGACCAAACCACCCATTTCGGCTACAGGGACGTCCCCCTGGGCGAGAAGCAGACGCTGGTGAACGAGGTGTTCCACAGCGTGGCGTCGCGTTATGACTTGATGAACGATCTGATGTCGATCGGCCTGCACCGGGTCTGGAAGGACATCATGATCACCCAGCTCAATCCGCCGAAGAGCGAAGCGCCGTTCGCGCTGCTCGACGTCGCGGGCGGCACCGGCGATATCGCGTTCCGCGCGGCGAAAGCCGGCGGCACCGGCTTCCGCGCCACCGTCTGCGACATCAATGCCGACATGCTCGAGGTCGGCCGCAACCGTGCCCGCGCCCAGCATCTCGATGACCGGGTCTCCTTCGTCGCCGGCAATGCCGAGGCGCTGAGCTTTCCGGACCGTTCGTTCGACGCCTACACGATCGCGTTCGGCATCCGCAACGTGCCGCGGATCGATGTCGCGCTGCGCGAAGCCTATCGCGTGCTGCGGCCCGGCAGCCGGTTCCTCTGTCTCGAATTTTCCACCGTCGACGTGCCCGGGCTCGACCGGCTCTATGATCTGTTCTCATTCAGGGTGATCCCGCCGCTCGGCCGCGCCGTGACCGGCGACGCCGAGTCGTATCAGTATCTCGTCGAATCGATCCGCAAGTTTCCACGGCCCAGCGCCTTTGCCGAGATGATCACTGCCGCCGGCTTTGCGCGCGTAAAGTGGGAAATCCTCTCCGGCGGCATCGTGGCGCTGCATTCGGGCTGGCGTTTGTGATCTCTGCAACAACACACATCGCGCGCCTTGCCCGCGCCGCCTACGTCTTCGCGCGCGAAGGCGTGTTCGGCGTGGTCGATCCGGCCCTGGTACCACCACCCGGGCAGCTTCTGCTGCGGCTGGCCCGGCTGATCGAACGGCCGGGCTCCAAGTCCGGACCCAGGCTGTCGCGTGCGCTGACGCGGCTCGGGCCGGCCTATCTCAAGCTCGGCCAGTTCCTTGCGACACGGCCCGACGTGGTCGGCGTCGTGATGGCCAAGGATCTGGAGAGCCTGCAGGACCGGCTGCCGCCATTCTCACAGACCGAAGCGGAAGCCGTGATCGCACAATCGCTGGAACGCCCGCTGGCGCAGGCCTTTGTGACTCTGGGGCCGCCGGTCGCCGCCGCCTCGATCGCGCAGGTGCATCGCGGCGAGATCGAGCGCAAGGGCGTGCGCCGGCAGGTGGCCGTGAAGGTGCTGCGGCCGAACGTCGCCTCCCGTTTCCGCCGCGATCTCTCTGATTTCTTCTTTGTCGCACACAAGGCGGAAGCACATTCGGCCGAAGCGCGGCGATTGCGGCTGGTCGAGGTCATCAACACGATGTCGCGCTCGGTCGCGATGGAGATGGACCTCCGGCTGGAGGCCGCCGCCCTCTCCGAGATGGCGGAAAACACCAACGACGATCCGGATTTCCGCGTGCCGGCGGTGGACTGGGACCGCACCACCCACAACGTGCTGACGATGGAATGGGTCGACGGCATCCCGCTGAACGACCGTATCAGGCTGGAGCAGGCCCAGGTCGACCTGCCCGATCTCGGCCGCAAGGTGATCCAGAGTTTCCTGCGCCACGCGCTGCGCGACGGCTTCTTCCACGCCGATATGCATCCCGGCAATCTGTTCCTCGACGATACCGGCCGGCTGGTGGCGGTCGATTTCGGCATCATGGGCCGGCTCGGACAGAAGGAGCGGCGCTTCCTCGCCGAAATCCTGCTCGGCTTCATCACCCGCGACTACCGCCGTGTCGCCGAGGTGCATTTCGAGGCCGGCTATGTGCCGGGGCATCACTCGGTGGAGAATTTCGCGCAGGCGATCCGCGCCATCGGCGAGCCGATCCACAATCGCACCGCCGAGGAAATCTCGATGGCGCGGCTGTTGACGCTGCTGCTCGAGGTCACCGGCCTGTTCGACATGCAGACCCGCCCGGAATTGATCCTGCTGCAGAAGACCATGGTGGTGGTCGAAGGCGTGGCGCGCGGCTTCGACCCCAAGCTCGACATCTGGAAGATTGCAGACCCCGTGGTGCGCGAATGGATCGAGCGCAATCTCGGACCCGTGGGGCGGATCCAGGGCGCGATGTCGGGGGCCGGCGAACTCGCCCGCGTGCTGGCGCACCTGCCCGATATCGCCTCGCGCGCAGTCGCGGTGCTGGGCAATCTGGAGAAGATGACGCGCGAGGGCGTCATGCTGTCGCAGGAAACGATTGCGACGATGGGACGGACCGAGGTCCGCAAGAACCGCTGGCGGACAATCGCGCTCTGGATCATCGCGGCCACCTTCATCGGAATCCTGATCGCCGTCCGAAATTTGTGATTGCAATGATAGCGCTCAATGCTAGCATTGCTGTCAAATCGATGGTGCGGCCATGGCCAATCTGACTATTCGCAAGCTCGACGACGCCGTGCGAGACGAACTGCGCCTGCGCGCCGCTCGTAACGGCCGTTCGGTCGAGGACGAGGTACGGGTCATCCTCGGCGAGGTGGTGGCGGGGCAGCCCTTCGAGGTCCCGCCGGCAGCTCCTGCGCCGCGCCCGCAGGCCGCTGTGGCGTCGGCCAATGGCCTCGCCCGTGTCACCCTGATCATCGGCGGCGGCATTGCCGCCTACAAGGCGCTGGACCTGATCCGGCGGCTCAAGGAGCGCCAGATTCACGTCCGCTGCGTGCTGACCAAGGCCGCACAGCAATTCGTCACGCCGCTTGCGGCCAGCGCGCTGTCGCATGAGCGCGTCTATACCGACCTGTTCGATCCTGAGAGCGAGTTCGATGCCGGCCACATCCGGCTGGCGCGCGAATGCGATCTGATCGTGGTGGCGCCGGCGACCGCGGACTTGATTGCAAAAATGGCGCATGGCCACGCCGACGACCTTGCCTCCGCGACCCTGCTTGCTGCCAACCGCCCGATCCTGCTGGCGCCGGCGATGAATCCGCTGATGTGGAACAACGCCGCCACCCGTCGCAATGTGCTGCAGCTTCGCCGCGACGGCATCCTGACCGTCGGCCCCAATGCGGGTGAGATGGCCGAGGCGGGCGAAGCCGGCGTCGGGCGGATGGCCGAGCCCACCGAAATCGCTGCCGCTGCCGAACACATCCTGCGCCCGCCCCATCCGCGCCCGCTTCAGGGCAAGCGCGTGTTGATCACCGCAGGGCCGACACATGAGGCGATCGATCCGGTGCGCTATATCGCCAACCGTTCCTCGGGCAAGCAGGGCTTTGCCATCGCAGCCGCGGCACGAGATGCCGGCGCCGAGGTCGTCCTGGTCTCCGGGCCGGTCGATCTCGCCGATCCGTCCGGCGTGTCGGTGATTTCTGTGGAATCCGCGCGCGACATGCTGCACCGGGTGGAAGCGGCGCTGCCCGTCGATGTCGCGATCTTCGCGGCTGCGGTCGCCGACTGGCGGGTTGCCAATGAAGGCGAGCAGAAGCTGAAGAAGACCGCCGCCGGCGTGCCGGCGCTGCAACTGGTCGAGAACCCCGACATCCTCGCCACCATCGCCAAGCTGGAGAACAACCGCCCGCCGCTGGTGATCGGTTTCGCGGCCGAGACCGAGCATCTGATCGAGAACGCGAAGGCCAAGATCGCCCGCAAGGGCTGCGACTGGATCGTCGCCAATGATGTCTCACCGGCTACCGGCGTGATGGGCGGCGACCGCAACACCGTTCATCTGCTGACGCGCGAGGGCGAGGATATCAGCGTCGATTCCTGGCCGGTCATGACCAAGGAACAGGTCGCAACCGAACTGGTGGCGCGGATCGCCAAGGCCGTGGAGACAAAATCGTGAGTGCGACAATCAAGGTCGATGTCAGGCAATTGCCGCATGGCGAAGGTCTTCCGCTGCCGGCCTACCAGACCCCCGATGCCGCCGGGCTCGATCTGCTCGCTGCGGTGCCCGAAGAAGCGCCGCTGGTGCTCGCGTCAGGCAAATACGCGATGGTTCCGACCGGGCTGACGATTGCGCTGCCGCCGGGCTATGAGGCGCAGGTGCGGCCGCGTTCCGGACTTGCCGCCAAGCACGGCGTGACCGTGTTGAATTCGCCTGGTACCATCGACGCCGACTATCGCGGCGAGATCAACGTGCTCCTGATCAATCACGGCGAGGCGCCGTTTTCGATTCGGCGCGGCGAACGCATCGCGCAGATGGTGATCGCGCCGGTCGTGCAGGCAGAGCTGGTTCCGGTGACGGTGCTGTCGAGCACCGAACGCGGCGGCCGCGGCTTCGGCTCCACGGGAAGATAGCTGATCTCGTAGCCCGGGTGGAGCGGAGCGCAACCCGGGACATCTGCGTCCACATCCGCGAGCGGACCCGGGTTACGCTGCGCTTCACCGGGCTACGGCACTTGATCGGGCCGTTAAGCCATTCGAATACGGATAAAATTTGCGCTGGCGCAGGAATTGAGCCCCGCATTTTTCACAGCGTGTCTTGCGTTCACGATCTGGACTCTTACTCGCTGAGTCAGCTTGAGGATATGCTTCCTCGATTCGTGTGCGCGGCGGGGGTCTAACGCCGGGCAAAAGTCGTGCGTTCTGGGGCAAATTATGTCGGGCGTGGTCGCCGCAATGCGTCGAAGCCTGCTATCGTGCACCTCACTGGCGCGCGACGGCATGATTGGGCTCGCCGCCATGCTGGCGCTGCCCATAGCATCGGCGCGCGCCGGCGGCTGGCTGTTCGAGCCGGCGATCTCGACGTGGTTCGACCTCGATCACCAGGAATTCGTCCTGTTCACCGCCCCGCTGGCATTGCTCGGTTTTTCCGTGGTCGCAGCAATCCTGCTGATGCGCACGCGCGCACGCGCGATGCGGAGCGAACGACATCTGCGCGCCGAGATCGCCAATCTGCGGGCCCAATCCGATCGCCTGCGCGCGCTGCTGTTTGCCGAGCCGCAGGTCCTGATTTCCTGGGCGGCCGGCGACAACCGCCCCGAAATCAGCGGCGACATCGCATTGCTGACCTCGCAGGAGGCGACGCAGAACTCGTCCCAGCGCGTGCTGGCATTCGGAACCTGGCTGCCACCGGAACCGGCGCTGCAGATGGATCACGCCGTCGACGCGCTGCGCGAGGCCGGGCAGGGCTTCCTGCTCAACCTCACTACATCGAACGGCCGCGCGATCGAGGCGATGGGGCGCGCCATCGGCGGCCAGGCGATCGTGCGGATGCGCGAGCTTGGCGGCTTGCGTCGCGAACTGGCCGAAGCCAATCTGCGCTACAAGATGCTGCAGGAGGAGACCGAGCTGCTGCGCGATTTCGCCGCCGCCGCACCCTGGCCGATCTGGGCCAAGAATGCGCAGGACGATCTGCGCTATGCCAATACGGCCTATCTGCGCGCGACCGAAGGCGCGAGCATCGCGGATGCGATCAGCCGCCACCTCGAGCTCCTCGAGAACGACCAGCGGATCGAGATGGCCAAGGCGCTGCACGAATATGCAACCTATGCTGCACGATTGCCGATCGTGGTCGGCGGCGAGCGGCGGATCTACGACGTCCAGGCGATGAAGCTTGCCGGCGGCAGCGCCGGCATCGCCATCGACGCCAGCGAAGTCGCCGCCCTTCGCGCCGCGCTCACGCGGATGGCGGAAGCGCATCGCCGCACCCTCGACCAGCTCTCTTCCGGCGTGGCCGTGTTCGACGCCGACCGGCGACTCGCCTTCTACAACGAATCCTACCGCCGCCTCTGGGACTTCGATCAGGCGTTCCTCGACTCCAATCCCGACGATTCCAGCGTCCTCGACCGGCTGCGCGCCGCGCGCAAACTGCCGGAGCAGCCGGACTTCCGCGCCTGGAAGGCCAAGCTGCACGAAGCCTATCGAGCGGTCGAACCGGAGAGCTACACCTGGTTCCTGCCGGACGGCCGCGCGGTCAGCGTCGTCACCACGCCGAACCTCGAAGGCGGCGTCACCTATCTCTTCGACAACGTCACCGAAAGCCTCGATCTGGCGCGTCGCTTCGACGGCCTGATCCGGGTCCAGCACGAGACCCTCGACAACCTGAACGAGGCGGTCGCGGTGTTCGGCAGCAACGGCCGGGTGCAGTTGTTCAACCCGGCATTCGCCAAGATGTGGAAGCTGCCGGCGGATGCATTGCGCGAGCAGCCGCATATCGAGACCGTGGAAGCGCTGTGCCGGCCGCTGTTCGACGATCCGATCGTCTGGCGGGCGCTGCGCGAGGCCATCACCGCGATCGAGAACCGGGCCCAGGTCGCGCTGAAGCTCGAGCGCAAAGACGGCAGCGTGCTCCACTGCATGACCATGCCGCTGCCCGACGGCGCGACCATGCTGACATTCCAGGACATCACCGACACCGAGAATGTCGAGCGCGCGCTGCGCGAGCGCAACGAGGCGCTGGAAGCCGCCGACCAGATGAAGGTCGACTTCGTCCACCACGTCTCCTACGAACTGCGCGCGCCGCTGACCACCATCATCGGCTTTGCGCATTTCCTCTCTGACCCTGCGACCGGACCGCTCAACACGAAGCAGACCGAATATCTCGACTACGTCACCAAATCGACCAACGCCTTGCTCGCGCTCACCAACAACATCCTCGATCTCGCCACCATCGATGCCGGCGCGATGACGCTCGAGCTCGGCTCGGTCGATATCAGCAAGACGATCGAGGCCGCCGCCGAAGGCATCCAGGACCGGCTCGCGACCGACCGCATCACGCTCAAGGTCGACATCGAACCCAATATCGGCGAATTCATCGGCGACGAACGTCGCGTGGTTCAGGTGCTCTATAACCTGCTCGCCAACGCCGTCGGTTTCTCCCCGCACGATGGGACAGTCATGATCAGCGCGCGACGCGCCGAGCACAGCGTCGTGTTCGCGGTGACCGACACCGGCCCGGGCATCGCGCCCGAGGTCAAGGACAAGGTGTTCAACTGGTTCGAGAGCCATTCCCATGGCTCGCGGCATCGCGGCGCCGGCCTCGGCCTGTCGCTGGTGCGCTCCTTCGTCGAGTTGCATGGCGGCAAGGTGCGCGTCGATTCGACGGTCGGCAAAGGCACGACCGTGATCTGCATCTTTCCGGTCGACCAGAACGCGCATCGCAACGCCGCCGAATGATTGTCACCAGCACATTCTCGGTCGCACTCGCCAATGAGGCCGCAACCGCGCATCTGATGGCCGATCTTGCGCTCTTGATCGGTCCCGGCGAAGTCATCGCGCTCTCCGGCGATCTCGGCGCCGGCAAGACTGCGGCGGCCCGGGCGCTGATCCGCTATCTCGCCACCGATGCCACGCTGGAGGTGCCGAGCCCGACCTTCACGCTGGCGCAAAGCTACGAGCTGCCGGCGTTTCCGCTTGTTCACGCCGATCTCTACCGCATCAATGATGCGAGCGAACTCGAGGAGATCGGGCTGTCGCCCTTGCCTGACGGCGCGGTGGCGCTGATCGAATGGCCCGAGCGGGCGCCACATGCCCTGCCGCTGGACCGCATCGACATCGCGTTTAGCCATCGGCCGGCACTGGGATCGACCGCACGTGCCGCCGAGATCACCGGCCACGGCAAGGCCGCCGCTGTCGTCACGCGGCTGAAGGCGCTGCGTCAATTCCTCGACAATGCCGGCTACATCGACGCGCGGCGCGAGCGCATGCCGGGCGACGCCTCCACCCGCTCCTACGCCCGGCTGTTCGACGACAATGGCAGCGTCATCCTGATGAACTCGCCGCGCCGTCCCGATGGGCCGCCGATCTATGACGGCAAGCCCTACAGCGCGGCCGTCCATCTCGCCGAGGACGTCAAGCCGTTCGTCGCCATCGACAACGGACTGCGCGACCGCGGCTTCTCGGCGCCCGCGATCCGCCACTTTGATATCGATCTGGGATTCCTGATCACCGAGGATTTCGGCAAGGAAGGCGTGGTCGAGGGCGATCCGCCGGCACCGATCACCGAGCGCTACGAGGCGGCGACGGACATGCTGGCGGCGCTACATCGCGAGAAGCTGCCGGACACGCTGCCGCTGACGCCGCAGCTCACCTACGACATCCCCGTCTTCGACGTCGACGCCTGGCTGGTCGAGTTGGGCTTGATGATCGAGTGGTATTTGCCGGATCGCGGCGTCAACCTCGCCCCGGATCTACGCAACGAATTTCTCGCGATGTGGCGAACGCTCCTGGAGAAGCCGGCCGCGGCGCCGCGGACCTGGGTACTGCGCGACTTCCACTCGCCCAACCTGATCTGGCTCGGCGAACGCACAGGAATTCTGCGGGTCGGCCTGATCGACTTCCAGGACGCCGTGCTGGGGCCCGCCACCTATGACCTCGTGTCGCTGCTCCAGGACGCGCGGATCGACGTGCCCGAATCGCTCGAACTCACGCTGCTCTCCCGCTACATCAAGGCGCGGCGGACCACGGAGGAGCATTTCGACGCGGCCAGCTTCGCCGAGCTCTACGCCATCATGTCGGCCCAGCGTAACACCCGTCTGCTGGGGACCTTTGCGCGGCTCAATGGGCGGGACGGCAAGCCGCATTATCTCAAGCACCAACCGCGGATCTGGACCTATCTTACTCGTTCACTGGCCCACCCGGCGCTGGCCGGCCTCCGCGAATGGTACGCGGCACACGTCCCGCCGCCGGTCGGCTGATTTACTGCCTGTTAGCCCGAGCCGCCCTAGTGTGACCCACGCTCCGGATACGGAGCGGTTGGGTTGAGGCTTGAGTTTGGCGATGAAAGCAGAACGGCGCCGTGGCGAGCGTGTCACCTTCGAGCGCGGCATTCCCGCGCATATGATGGGGATCGACGGCACGTGGCGGCGCGACTGCACCATGGAAGACGTTTCCGAGACCGGCGCCAAGCTGACGGTCGAGGGCTCGGTGGAAGGCCTGCACCTGAAGGAATTCTTCCTGCTGCTGTCATCGACCGGGCTTGCCTATCGCCGCTGCGAATTATCCTGGGTCAATGGCGACCAGATCGGGGTCAATTTCCTCAAGCAGAGCGACAAGAAGAAGAGGGCGGGCAAGCGTGGCTCGCAGCCCGCTGAGGCCTGAAGACTGTTGTTTTGAGACGTTTTCCGTCGCACGGCCGTCATGTCCGGCGACTATCGCGTCGACCTCATGCGCGCCCCAAATCGGCGTGATAGGATGGCGCGCGTCATGATTTGAACGGTTCGAGAGCCCGGAAGAATGTCCGTCACCCCTCATAAAGCCATGGTCCTCGCTGCCGGTCTCGGTCTGCGCATGCGGCCTTTGACCGACCATATGCCGAAGCCGCTGGTGAGCGTGGCGGGCCAGCCGCTGCTCGATCATGTCCTGGACAAGCTTGCCGCTGCCGGCGTCAGCGAGGCCGTGGTCAACGTGCACTATCTGCCGGACCAGATCATCGAGCACGTCAAGACGCGGAAGCAGCCGCGCGTGATCATCTCGGACGAGCGCGGCAAGGTGCTGGGCACCGGCGGCGCCGTCGTGAAGGCGTTGCCGCTGCTCGGGCACGAGCCGTTCTTTCATGTCAACGCCGACACGATGTGGATCGACGGCGTGCGGCCGAACCTGGCGCGGCTCGCGGAGATCTTCGATCCTGCGAAGATGGATATCCTGCTCCTGATGGCGCCGACCGCCAACAGCATCGGCTATGGCGGCCGCGGCGACTATTCCATGCTGCCGGACGGCGCGCTGCGCAAGCGGCGGGAACATCAGGTAGTGCCGTTCGTCTATGCCGGCGCCGCGATCATGTCGCCGTCGATCTTTGCGGACGCCCCCGCGGGCGAGTTCTCGCTGACCAGGCTGTTCGACCGCGCCAACGAGCAGGAACGGCTGTTCGGCCTCAGGCTCGACGGTGTCTGGATGCATGTCGGAACCCCCGACGCCGTGCAAGCCGCGGAAGAAGCGTTTTTGGAAAGCGTGGCGTAGGCTCAAGCTGACCCCAGCGGTCGTCATGCCCCGCGTAGGCGGGGCATCCAGTACGCCGCAGCCTCTCGGCTTATTCACTGGCGCCTGTGGAATACTGGATCACCCGCCTTCGCGGGTGATGACAGGTGAACGGGTGGTTCGACCGCGCGGAGATCGCACCCTATATTAACGCCTGATCCCGAATCAGGCTCCTCATGCGCGTTTTCAGCGTTCCCCTCTCCGTCCCGTTCCTGCGTACCGTCATCGCCGCCCTGGTCGACGGTCGCCTTGTCAGGGGCTTCGACGCGCGGGGTAATCCCGAAAAGCTGGCGGATGCGACGCTCTATCTGCCGACCCGGCGAGCGGGCCGGCTTGCGCGGGAGATCTTCCTCGACGTCCTGAGTACCGATGCCGTCGTGCTGCCGCGCATCGTCGCACTTGGCGACATCGACGAGGATGAACTCGCCTTCGCGGAAGAGGCGGAACAGTTCAGCGGCGCTGCGCCGCTGGAGATTCCGCCCAAGCTCGGCGAGCTCGAGCGCCGGCTGACGCTGGCGAGGCTGGTCGCCGCATGGGCCAGGAGCCCGGTGACCGCGCCGCAGGTGGTCGGCGGTCCCGCATCGACGCTGCAACTTGCCGGCGATCTGGCGCGGCTGATGGACGACATGGTGACGCGTGGTGTCGAGTGGAGCGCGCTAGACAAGCTCGTCCCCGACGGGCTCGACCAGTATTGGCAGCATTCGCTGGATTTCCTGCGGATCGCGCGCCAGGCCTGGCCGGCCCATCTCGCCGAAGTCGGCCGCATCGAACCGGCGGCGCGGCGCGACCTCCTGATCGCGGCCGAAGCCGCACGCCTGACCGCGCAGCCCGATGGCCCCGTGATCGCGGCGGGCTCGACCGGTTCGATGCCGACGACCGCCAAGTTTCTCCACGCGGTGGCCAAGCTGCCGCACGGCGCGGTCGTGCTGCCCGGGCTTGATGCCGATCTCGATGAAGAGTCCTGGGACATGATCGGCGGCATGCGCGACGCCACGGGCAAATTCACCACGCCGCCCGCGTCGAACCACCCGCAATTCGCCATGAACGCGCTGCTCGATCGCTTCGGCATCAAGCGCGACGAGGTGGAGATTCTGGGCGAGCCGGCACCATGCGGGCGCGAAATGCTGCTGTCGGAAACGATGCGGCCGTCCACCGCTACGGCGCAATGGCACGATCGTCTCGAACAGCCTGACGTCGCCAAAAAGATTTCCGCCGGCATGAATGGCATCGCGGTCATGGAGGCGCCGAATCCGGAGATGGAAGCGCTCGCCATCGCCATTGCGATGCGCGAGGCGCGGCATCTCGACAAATCAGCCGCGCTGGTGACGCCGGACCGCGCTTTGGCACGGCGGGTGATGGCGGCGCTGACGCGCTGGAATCTCGAATTCGACGATTCCGGCGGTGAAGCGCTGATGGACACGCCATCGGGCATTTTTGCCCGCCTTGGCGCGGAAGCAGCAGCCAAGGGGCTGGAGCCGCCGACGCTGCTTGCTCTGCTGAAACATCCGCTGTTTCGGCTCGGCGCTGCGCCTGGCGCCCACCGGCGCGCCACCGAAGTATTGGAGCTGGCGCTGCTGCGCGGCACGCGGCCGCAAGCCGGCAGCGAAGGCCTTGGCCGCGACTTCGAACGCTTCCGCACCGAACTCGCCAAGCTGCGCCGCGGCGAGACCTCGTCGCTGCATCCCCTGGAACAGCGGACCCGGCTCCGCGATGTCGACCTCGACCAGGCGCAGTCGCTGATATCAAGGCTAAGGGCCGCGCTTGCACCGATCGAAAGCCTCAGTGCGTCCAGGCCCTATGATTTCGCCGAGCTGGCACTGCGGCATCGCGAGGCTCTCACCGCGTTATCCTGCGATCAGCACGGCATCGCCGTCGCCTTCGAAGAGCAGGCTGGCTCCGTGCTCGTATCCGCATTCGATGATCTCGTCGGCGCAAGAAAGCTGAGCGGCGTGATGGTCCCGCTCGCCGATTATGCTGACGTCTTCCAGACCGCGTTCGCCGACCGCATGGTGCGCCGTCCGGAATCGCCGCGCGCGCAGCTGCACATCTTCGGTCAGCTCGAAGCGCGCCTGACGGAGACGGATCGCGTGATCCTCGGCAGCCTCGTGGAGGGCGTCTGGCCGCCGGCGCCGCGGATCGATCCCTGGCTGAGCCGGCCGATGCGGCACGAGCTTGGCCTCGATTTGCCGGAGCGCCGTATCGGCCTTTCCGCGCATGACTTCGCGCAACTGCTCGGCACTGATGATGTGATCCTCAGCCACTCGGCCAAGGTCGGCGGCGCGCCGGCGGTGGCCTCGCGCTTTCTGCACCGGCTCGAAGCGGTCGCAGGCGAGGTGCGCTGGAAAGCCGCGAAAGCATCGGGCGAGACATACGTTCATTACGCCGCCGAGCTCGATCGGCCGGACAAGGTCGAGCCGATCCCGCAACCCGCGCCAAAGCCGCCGCTCGCGACAAGACCGCTCAAGATGTCGGTGACGGCGATCGAGGACTGGCTGCGCGATCCCTACACGATCTACGCAAGATATATCCTCAGGCTCGACCCGCTCGATCCCGTCGACATGCCGCTGTCGGCGGCCGATCGCGGCTCGGCGATCCACGCAGCGCTCGGCGAATTCACGCAAGCCTTCGCTGCCGCGCTGCCTGACGATCCGCTTCGCGCGCTGCGCGAGATCGGCGGCAAGCATTTCGCGCCGCTGATGGAGCGGCCGGAAGCGCGGGCACTGTGGTGGCCGCGCTTCCAGCGCATCGCGGCATGGTTCGCCGAATGGGAGACCGCGCGGCGCGGCGGTATCGCGGCCATCAACGCCGAGATCCGTGGCGAGATCGGCATACCCCTCGACAATGAACGCACCTTCACGCTTTCGGCACGCGCCGACCGGATCGAGCGTGACCGCGACGGCTCGTTCGCGATCCTCGACTACAAGTCCGGCCAGCCGCCAACGGGAAAACAGGTACGCATGGGACTGTCGCCGCAGCTCACGCTGGAAGCCGCGATCCTGCGCGAGGGCGGCTTTGCGGAAATTCCCGCCGGCTCATCCGTCGGCGAGCTCACCTATGTCAGGCTCAGCGGCAACAATCCGCCGGGCGAGCAGCGGACGCTGGAATTGAAGATCAGGCCAGGCGATACGCCGCAATCGCCCGACGATGCCGCCGACCATGCGCGGCGAGAGCTGGAAAAACTGATCCGCCAGTTCGAGGACGAGAACCAGGCCTACACCTCGCTGAATCTGTCGATGTGGGCCAACCGCTACGGCACCTATGACGATCTCGCCCGCATCAAGGAATGGTCGGCGGCCGGTGGCCTGGGATTGGAGGAATGGTGAAAGCGCCCCGTCCCATTCCCGACGCCGTCCGCGCCACGCAGGCGCGTGCGTCCGATCCCAAGGCATCCGCCTTCGTGTCCGCCAATGCCGGTTCGGGCAAGACCCATGTGCTGGTACAGCGCGTGATCCGGCTGTTGCTGGAGGGTGTGCCGCCGGAAAAGATCCTCTGCATCACCTTCACCAAGGCGGCCGCGGCCAACATGGCCGAGCGGGTGTTTTCCACGCTCGGCCACTGGGTCACCCTCGACGATACCGCGCTGGACACCGCGATCCGCGAAGCCGGCATCGCTTATCCCAACGCAAACCTCCGGCGGGCAGCACGAAAGCTGTTCGCCTGCGCGCTGGAGACGCCGGGCGGGCTGAAGGTGCAGACCATCCACGCGCTGTGCACCCGCCTGCTGCAGCAATTCCCGTTCGAGGCCAATGTGCCGGCGCGGTTCGCCGTGCTCGACGAGCGCGACCAGAACGAGATGATGGAGCGCGCCAATCTCGCCGTGCTGCTGGAAGCCTCGCGCAATCCCGACAGCGCCACCGGGCGCGCGCTGATGGTGGCGATGGCAAGCGCCGCCGACGTCACCTTCAAGGACGTGGTGCGCGAGGCCTGCCTCAGCCGCGATCATTTCATGGCCTGGACCGATGCCGCGGGCAGTGCGGAAGCGGCCGCCGGGCAGATGTCGACAGCGCTTGGCGTGGCCACGAACGATTCGATCGAGGATGTCGAGCGCGAGATCCTGGATGGACCCTATCTGCCCCGCGCGCGCTGGGAGGATATTGCGCTCGTCCTCGACACCGGCAGCAAGTCGGACCAGGACCAGGCGGCGCGTTTGCGTGAGGCGCTGGTCTTCACCGGCAGCGCGCAGGTCGACGCCTATCTCGGCGTCTTCCTGACCGACACCGAGCGCACGCCCCGCAAATCGGTGGTGACGAAGAAATTCTTCGACAACAATCCCGCCATCGGGCGGCTGTTCGAAGCGGAGAGCCAGCGCATCCACCCGCTGATCGAGCGCCGCCGCGCGGTGACGATCCGCGACCGCACCGAGGCGCTGCTGCACATCGCAACTGCAGCTGCCGCGAACTACCGCCGCGAGAAACTGGAGCGCGGGCTGCTCGACTATGACGACCTCATCGACAAGACGCTGGAGATGCTCGACCGCGTCTCCTCGGGCTGGGTGCATTACAAGCTCGACCGCGGCGTCGATCATGTCCTGATCGACGAAGCCCAGGATACGAGCCCGAAGCAATGGGACATCGTCGCGCACATCATCTCCGAATTCACCTCCGGCGCCGGCGCGCGCGACGGCGTCATGCGCACCGTGTTCGCGGTCGGTGACGAGAAGCAGTCGATCTTCTCGTTCCAGGGCGCCGCCCCGCATGAATTCGATTTGCGCCGCCGCTCGTTGAAGAAAAAGTTCGAGGACGCCGGGCTGAAGTTCGATCCGGTCTCCTTCACCTATTCGTTCCGCTCGGGACCTGCGATCCTGCAATCGGTCGACCATGTGTTCCGCGAGCAGGAGATTTATCGCAGCATCCACGCGGTCGAGAACGGCTATCCGCTGCACAATGCGCTGGCCGATGCCGGGCCCAGCTCGATTGAGCTTTGGCAGCTCGCGGAAGCCGACGACAGGCAGGACATCGAAGGCTGGCGCGCGCCGTTCGACGGCGTCTCCGTCACCAGCCCGGAAGTGAAGCTGGCAAAGCGCATCCAGGCCGAGATCAGGCGGCTGGTGGAAAGCGGCACCATGACCGGCAGCCGCGGCAGCCGCCGGCCGCTCACCTATGGCGATGTCCTGGTGCTGGTGCGAAGGCGCGGCAACGCGTTCGATGCGGTGATCCAGGCACTGAAGCACGCCAATGTCCCGGTCGCCGGCGCCGACCGGTTGAAGCTCACCGAGCACATCGCGATCATCGACCTGATGAACCTCGCGGATGCGCTGCTGCTGCCGCAGGACGATCTGGCGCTCGCGGTGGCGCTGAAAAGCCCGCTGTTCGGCCTCGATGACGACGATCTGTTCAAGCTGGCCTGGGAGCGCAAGGGCTCGCTGCGTCAGGCGCTGACGCAGCATGCGGCGACCGACGAGCGCCTGACGGCTGCGCTGAAACGGCTCGAGCGATGCGAGCGATGTTTCGCCGACACGACCCCATTCGCCTTCTATGCCTGGCTGCTCGGCGGCGAAGGCGGGCGGGCGCGCATCTTGCGCCGGCTCGGCCATGAGGCCAACGACGCGCTCGACGAATTCCTCGAACTCGCGCTGGCCTATGAGCGCAAGGCACCAAGCTCGCTGCAGGGCTTTGTGGCCTGGCTGCGCGCGGCCGACACCGAGGTGAAGCGCGACATGGAGATTTCGCGCGACGAGGTGCGCGTGATGACCGTGCACGGCGCCAAGGGATTGGAGGCCTCCGTCGTGTTCCTGGTGGACACCACGACCTCGCCCTCGGATACGCAGCGGCTGCGGCTGATCCATCTGCCGCAGGGCAACAGCGCACCGCACGCACCCGGCATCGTGGTCTGGGCCGGCCGCAAGGCCGAGGATCCCGCCCCCGTCGCCAAGGCGCGCGAGGCGATGCTGGAGGAGACGGAGGACGAGTATCGCCGCCTGCTCTATGTCGCAATGACGCGCGCCGCCGATCGGCTGATCGTTGGCGGCTGCATGCCGGGCAACATGAAGAAGGTGCGGACTTCCTCCTGGTATGACCTGATCGACAAGGGCCTCGCCAATTCCGGCCTCAGCCTGCAGGAGATCGAGACCCCGGCCGGCCTGGTGAAGCGCTATTTCCGGCCCGAGGATGCCGATGCCGCGACCGGCCTCGCGGCCTCGTCGGCGCCACAGCCGATCGAGCTGCCGTCCTGGCTGCAGCGGGCCGCCCCGGCCGAATTGGCTGCCGACAGCCTGCTGCGGCCGTCCGACCCGACCGACGACAGCCGCCGCGTCCGCAGTGGTGAACAGCTCGTACAGCGCGCCCGTGCGATCCAGCGCGGCACGCTGGTGCATCGGCTGTTGCAGTCGCTGCCGGATATCGCACCCGAACGCCGACGCGGCGCGGCGCTGTCCTATCTCGAACGCAACGCCGAGGATTGGACCGAGCAGGAGCGCGGGGCGCTGGCCGAAAGCGTGCTGGCCCTGATCGCCGATCCCCGTTTCGCAGCCGTGTTCGCCGCCGGGAGCCGAGCGGAAGTCTCGATTGTCGGCCGGCTGGATCGGCCTGGGCAAGCACCGGCGCTGGTGTCCGGCCAGATCGACCGGCTGGTGGTGAGGCCGGACGAAATCCTGATCGTCGACTTCAAGACCAACCACGCCCCGCCGAAAAGTGCGGCCGAGGCGCCGCGAAGCTACGTCCGGCAGCTCGCGTTCTACCGGGCGGTGCTGCGCAAGCTCTATCCCGGACGCCCCGTCCGGGCCGCCCTGCTCTGGACCGAAAGCACTGAAATGATGGAGATTTCGGTCTCCGCGCTGGATGGGGAGCTGGCATCCCATCATGCTGGCGTGACCGAGCTTGACCCGGCAGGGGTGCGTTCATAGGTTTGTCGTACGATCCCGGCGCGACTCAAATCGCGCCTTTTTCTTCCAACCGAACGAGGTATCCCATGGCCGTTGGCAAGGTTTCTGACGCCAATTTCGAAGCCGAAGTGCTCAACGCGACCGGGCCTGTCGTGGTCGATTTCTGGGCCGAATGGTGCGGCCCCTGCCGCATGATCGCGCCCGCGCTGGACGAGATCGCGGGTTCGATGGGCGACAAGGTCAAGATCGTGAAGCTCAACGTCGACGAGAGCCCGAAGACGGCTTCCAAATATGGCGTGATGTCGATCCCGACCCTGATGATCTTCAAGGGCGGCGAGATGGCTTCGCGCCAGGTCGGCGCGGCGCCGAAGGCGAAGCTGCAGCAGTGGATTTCCGCTGCGGTCTGATCCAGTACTTTTTTTGGAATAATTTTTGACAGCGGCCGGCGGATAGCCGGCCGTTTTGTTTTATGCACGTGAACGCCGTAGCCCGGATGAAGCGTAGCGCAATCCGGGATTCTCGCCGCGGGGAGAGATTTTTCCCGGGTTACGCTGCGCTTCACCCGGGCTACGGGAGCGCCTTCACGCCGGCGGCGTGCCGTTCACGTCGAGCACATGGCCAGCGAGATAGAGCGAGCCCGTGATCAGGATGCGCGGCGGCACCTCGTAGGCGAGCTGCGAGAGCGCCTGCAACGCGGCCTCTACGCTGGCCGCGATCTCGACGCGCATGCCGAACGCGCGCGCCGCATCCGCCAGCCGGTCCGGCGGCATGGCGCCCGCGCGGCCGGGAATCTCGACCGCGATGATGTGGCGGGTCAGGCCGGCGAAATTGGCGAGAAAGCCGGATGCATCCTTGTTCGCCATCATGCCGGCGATGACGACCAGCGGACGCGACACGCGCTCCTCGAGATCGCCGACTGCGGTGGCCGCCACGCGTCCGCCTTCGGCATTGTGTCCGCCATCGAGCCAGATCTCCGATCCCGCTGGCGGCAGATTGACCAGCGCGCCCGACGCCAGCCGCTGCATCCGCGCCGGCCATTCGGCGTTGACGATGCCGGCCTCGAACGCCGCGATCCCGATCCTGAACGCGTCGACAGCACGCAGCGTCGCGATCGCGAGCCCGGCATTGTCGAACTGATGCCGACCGAACAGTTTTGGCGCCGCCAGATCCATCAGGCCGCGGTCATCCTGATAGACCAGCCGGCCGCGCTCGACCCCGACATGCCATTGCTGGCCGGCCACATGCAGAGGCGCGCGCCGGCGCGCCGCCTGCGCCTCGACGACCGACATCGCATCAGCAGATTGCTCGGCACAGACCACCGGCACGCCGCGCTTGATGATCGCCGCCTTCTCACCGGCGATCGCGGTCAGCGTGTCGCCGAGGAATTCGGTGTGATCCATGCTGATCGGCGCGATGACGGAGGCAAGCGGCGTGTCGACGACATTGGTCGAATCCAGTCTGCCGCCGAGACCGACCTCAAGCAGCGTGACGTCGGCCGCATGCGTGGCAAACAGGCAGAACGCCGCCGCGGTCTCGATCTCGAAGATCGTGATCGGCTGGCCGTCGTTGACGCGTTCGCAATGCTCGAGCACCGCGCGCAATTCGTCGTCGCTGACCAGCACGCCGCCATCGACGCGGCCAAGGCGATAGCATTCGTTCAGTCGCACCAGATAGGGCGAGGTGAAGACATGGACGCGCAGGCCGGCCGCTTCCAGGATCGCGCGCAGATAGGCGATCGTGGAGCCCTTGCCGTTGGTGCCGGCCACATGGATCACCGGCGGCAGCTTGCGCTCGGGATGACCGAGCCGTGCGAGCAGCCCGTGCATGCGATCGAGGCTGAGGTCGATCGTCTTCGGATGCAGCGCCGACAGGCGCGCAACCAATTCGCCGAGCGTCGGCGATGGTTGGGCGGCGGGTACGCTCACGCGTGGGGCGCTGCCGGCACGGTTTCCGGTGCCGTGACGATCTGGGCGGGCGTGGTCACCTCCGGCGCAGGCTTCGGGGGCACCTGCAGCGGCGGCGATTTGGTAAGCAGGCGGCACAGCCGCGCCAGCGTCGCGCGCATGTCGTGGCGATGCACGACCATATCGACCATGCCGTGGTCGCGAAGATATTCGGCGCGCTGGAATCCGTCCGGCAGTTTCTCGCGGATGGTCTGCTCGATCACGCGCGCACCGGCAAAACCGATCAGCGCGCCGGGCTCGGCGATATGCACATCGCCCAGCATCGCATAGGAGGCGGTGACGCCGCCGGTAGTCGGATTGGTCAGCACCACGATATAGGGCTGCTTGGCCTCGCGCAGCATCTGCACGCCGACGGTGGTGCGCGGCATCTGCATCAGCGACAGGATGCCTTCCTGCATCCGCGCGCCGCCCGAAGCCGCGAACACGATGAAGGGCGACTTCTTCTCGACCGCAAGCTCGAGCCCGCGCACCATCGCTTCACCGGCAGCCATGCCGAGCGAACCGCCCATGAAATCGAAATCCTGCACCGCGATCACGACGCCGGCGCCTTCGAGCTTGCCGTAACCCACCTTGATCGCGTCGTTCAGCGCGGTCTTCACCCGCGCGTCCTTGATGCGGTCGACATATTTGCGCTCGTCGCGGAACTTCAGCGGGTCAGGCGTCACGTCCGGCACCGCGACGTCGAACCAGGTCTCGTTGTCGAAGATCGACTTGAGACGCGCCACTGCGCCCATGCGCATGTGGTAGTTCGAGCCGGGTATGACGAACTGGTTGGCCTCGACGTCCTTGTAGAACACGAGCTGCCCGGAATCCGGGCACTTGATCCAAAGGTTCTCCGGCGTCTCGCGCCGCAGGATGCTGCGGATCTTCGGCCGGACGACATTGGTGAGCCAGTTCATGTTTCGCTCCAGAATGCGGTCGGTTCCGCATCTATCCACGGGTGGATATATGGCGGGCCGGGTAACCCCCGGCAAGCCGCCCTGCAACCACGATTGCAGCCTATTCGGCCGCTTGTTTGGCGCCCCGCACGCCCTGCGCCAGCGCGGCGGCAAGGTCGGCGACAGCGGTCACGGTCTTGGCGGTAGCCCGCCCCTCCGCATCGAGGCTGCCGCGCAAGGCATCAACCAGCGCGGTGCCGACCACCGCACCATTGGCGCTTTCGGCGATCGCCCGCGCGGCTTCCGGCGTGCGGATGCCGAAACCGACGCAAACCGGCAATTCGGTATGCCGCTTGATGCGCGCCACCGCTTCGCCGACCGCCCTGGCGTCCGCCGCAGCAGCACCGGTGATGCCGGTGATCGAGACATAATAGACGAAGCCCGAGGTGTTCGCGAGCACCGCCGGCAGGCGCTTGTCGTCAGTGGTCGGCGTCGCCAGCCGGATGAAATTGAGCCCGGCCTTCATCGCCGGCAGGCACAGCTCGGTGTCCTCCTCCGGCGGTAGGTCGACAATGATCAGACCATCGACGCCAGCGGTCTTGGCATCGGCGAGGAACTTGTCGACGCCGTAGATGTAGATCGGATTGTAGTAGCCCATCATCACCAGCGGCGTCGCGTCATCGTCCTTGCGGAAGCTGCGCACCATCTCGAGCGTCTTCCTGAGCGTCATGCCGCCCTTGAGCGCGCGCAAGCCGGCCGCCTGGATCGACGGACCGTCCGCCATCGGATCGGTGAAGGGCATGCCGATCTCGATGATGTCAGCACCCGCCTTCGGCAACGCCTTGAGGATGTCGAGCGACGTCGCAGGATCGGGATCGCCGGCCATCACGAAGGTGACAAAGGCGGAGCGGCCCTGCTTCGCGAGCTCGGCAAAACGTGCATCGATACGGGTGGTCACTTGTTTCGGCCCTTCAAGATGTCGCCGACCTGCGGCACGTCCTTGTCGCCGCGGCCGGAGAGGTTGACCACCATCAGGTGATCCCTGGGCCGCTTCGGCGCGAGCTCCATCACCTTGGCGATGGCATGCGCTGGCTCCAGCGCCGGAATGATGCCTTCGAGCCGCGACAGCAACTGGAAGGCTTCCAGCGCCTCTTCATCGGTCGCGGAGAGATAGTTGACGCGGCCGGTTTCGTGCAGCCAGGAATGCTCCGGCCCAATACCGGGATAGTCCAGTCCCGCCGAGATCGAGTGCGCTTCCGTGATCTGCCCGTCCTCGTCCATCAGCAGATAGGTGCGGTTGCCGTGCAGCACGCCGGGGCGGCCGCCGGCGATCGAAGCGGCATGCAATTGCGTCAGCCCATGGCCGGCGGCTTCGACGCCAAAGATCTCGACCGAGGGATCGTCGAGGAAGGGATGGAACAGACCCATCGCATTGGAGCCGCCGCCGATGCAGGCGACCAGCGAATCCGGCAGGCGGCCCTCGACCTCCTGCAATTGCTGGCGCGTTTCGATACCGATGATCGACTGGAAGTCGCGCACCATCATCGGATAGGGATGCGGGCCGGCCACCGTGCCGATGCAGTAGAACGTATTGTGCACATTGGTGACCCAATCGCGCAGCGCATCGTTCATCGCATCCTTCAACGTGCGCGCGCCCGATTGCACCGGGATCACCTTGGCGCCCAGCATCTCCATGCGGATCACGTTGGGCTGCTGCCGTGCGACGTCGACCGCGCCCATATAGACCACGCATTCGAGCCCGAACCGCGCGCACAGCGTCGCGGTGGCAACGCCGTGCTGGCCGGCGCCGGTCTCAGCGATGATGCGCTTCTTGCCCATGCGGCGCGCCAGCATGATCTGGCCGAGCACATTGTTGACCTTGTGCGAGCCGGTGTGGTTGAGCTCCTCGCGCTTGAAATAGATTTTTGCGCCGCCGAGATGCTCGGTCAGCCGCTCGGCGAAATAGAGCGGCGACGGCCGCCCGACATAGTGTTTCAGATGGCCGTCCATCTCCTTTTGGAAGGCAGGATCGGCCTTGGCCTCGGCGTAAGCCTTTTCGAGGTCGAGGATCAGCGGCATCAGCGTTTCCGCGACGAAACGTCCGCCGAAAATGCCGAAATGCCCGCGCTCGTCGGGACCGCTGCGGAAAGAGTTGGGCAGTGCTGGGCTCATCGAACCGTCAATTCTTCTGTGGCGCGCGCGGGCGCGCTGTCTCTGCTCCCTCGCCCCGCCCTTGCGGGGAGAGGGGCTCTCTCCACAAATTCGGTGAGAGCTGTGACCGCGGTGGCTCCCCCTCACCCGGATCGCTAGCGCGATCCGACCTCTCCCCGTAAACGGGGAGAGGTGAAGGAAGGTCTGTGGCGCGCGCGGCGCGGATGAAGGCGCGGATCAGCTCGGGATCCTTGATGCCCGGTGACCGTTCCACGCCGGAGGAAATATCGACGCCGCCCGCACGGGTCACACGGACAGCTTCGGCGACGTTGTCGGCATTCAGCCCGCCGGAGACCATGAAGGGCAACGCAAGCTCGAGCCGTTCCAGCACGTGCCAGTCGAACACCGCACCGAGCCCTCCCGGCCGCGTCGCGCCCTTCGGGGCCCGCGCGTCGAACAGGATGCGGTCGGCGACGGCGGCATAGCCTGCGAGCCGCGCGAGATCGGCTGCCGTTTCGACAGCGAGCACCTTCATCACGTGCAGGCCGAATCTCTGCTTGATGTCGCGCACGCGCGCCACCGTCTCCTTGCCATGCAGTTGCAGGACATCGGGCTGAAGCGTCTCGACGATGTTTTCGACCGTGGCGTCGTCCGCATCGACGGTGAGCGCCACCTTCACGGCGCGGCCCTTTGCCTGCCGGCCGAGCTCCCGCGCGCTCTCGAGCGAGAGATGCCGCGGCGAGGGTGGAAAGAACACGAAGCCCACCATGTCGGCACCGGTCTCGAGCGCGACGTCGAGCGTCTCGCGCGTAGACAGGCCGCAGATTTTGACGAGCAGGGACATGGTCTCTCAGGGGCGTTGTAACGGCCGGAACTGGCAGCTCCGGCACGGACGGGGCGGGTTCTACAACGTCGCGCCCTGCTTGTCTCGCCCAACGACCCCCGAGGAGCCGCCATTTGCCGGACCTGTGAGGCGACGCCGTTCAGCCTGGGCTGCGGTCAAGGCGCTGCGCAGATCGGCCAGTTCCGTTTGGGCCTGACGGGCATCAGCCTCATGCTGCCGTGCCGCACGGCGCCAGCGATGCTGCCGGAACCACGTCGCCGTGCCGCCCGCGATCACGCCCAGGATCGCGACGATAATGAGCACCAGGAATAACGGCAGCGTTACCGCGACTGTCGGAGTGGCCGAATTGAACGGATCGAATGAAACCGTCACCAGGTGACGATTCGCGACGGCGAAGATGATGAAGAACAGGCCAAGCAGGACGACGAGCAGCGTCGTGAAGAACTTTCGCATCACCATCCCTCGCATCGGCCGACAATCGCGCGCCGATCTATAGCAACCGGAGACGCGGATGCGCCAGCGGTCTCCTCGAGATCAGGCGCTCGGTTCCGGCGAGCTGCCGCCGCTGCTATCGGCGTCGCGGTTCAGGCGTTCGCGCATTTCCTTGCCGGTCTTGAAGAACGGAACGCTCTTCTGATCAACCGGAACGTGCGCACCCGTTCTCGGATTGCGACCGGCCCGCGCTGGACGATGTTTCACCGAAAAAGCGCCGAAGCCGCGCAGCTCAACCCGATCGCCGCGCGCCAGCGCTGCCACGATCTCATCGAGGATCGCATTGACGATATTCTCGACATCCCGCTGGTAGAGATGCGGGTTGTGCTCGGCGATACGCTGAACAAGTTCGGATTTGATCATCGAGAGTTTGGCCCGGGACCTTGCGGATATCCATTTCCGTGAAAATGCCTTGAACTGTCAAGACGCTAAATCACTTTTGGCGCCAAGGAAGAGCCGTGACAAATGGCCCGAGCCCGGCTTTTCGCGATTCCCGCAATACGGGAGTGCGACCAAAGACCGATTGTGCACATCTCAATTGCTCCCCGACGGCTGCCATAGCGCCAGCATGCCGTCCATGCCGAGCCGATCGACAGCCTGGACGAGGCCGGCCTGTTCAATGCGGCGAGCGATTGCGTTCAAACCAAATGCATCAAGCGTGACCGAAGCGGCCGTGCGCAGGAATGTCAGATCGCCGAATCGCGGATTGAGCCGGAAATCGCGCACCGGCAATTCACTCTTGATCTTCTTCTCCTGGACCAGCCAGGCGACCGCGCTCTTCTCATCGCCGAGCTGATCGACGAGCTTCAATTCGACCGCCTGGCGGCCGGTGAAGACACGCCCGTCCGCGACCTTTTCGAGCAAGGCATCATCCATGCCGCGCCGCTCCTTTACGAGGCCGCGGAACCAGGCATAGGAATCCTTCACCAGCGCATCGATCGCGGCGCGCGCTTCCGGGCTGGTCGGCTCGAAGCCGTTGGGCGCCGCTTTCAGCGGCGAGGACTTTATCTCCTCGACCTTCACGCCCACGGTTTTCAGCAGCTCACTGACATTCGGAAACTGGAACAGCACGCCGATCGAGCCGACCAGCGAGCTCTGCCGCGCGATGATGTGATCGGCGGCAATCGCGGTGATGTAGCCCCCGGACGCCGCCAATCCCTCGACCACTACGACCAGCGGCTTCTTCGCCTTCAGCCGCGTCAGTGCGTCGTAAAGCTGCTCCGAACCAGCGGTGGTGCCACCGGGCGAATTGATGTGAACGATGACAGCCGCGGCTTGCGACTTCTCCAGCCGCTCCAGCGCCTCGACACGATCCTGGTCGCTGCGGATCAGGCCCTCGATATTGATGCGTGCGATCGATCCCGCCGTCGTCAGCGAGCCGCGCCCGCCTGCTACGATCACGCCGACGCCGACAAGAGCCGCGATCGCAACCACCGCAGCCGCGACGCGCCAGAAGGTCAGCTTGCGGCGAATCCGGCGACGATCGACGATCACGTCTGAATCAAGCGACATCGAAATCTCCAAAAGAGCTCAACACGTTCTTGCAATCACAGGATGACGGAGAGGTTATCAAAATACATCAATTGCGGTGCAATATGAAGAAAACAAGGCTGGCATAGGGTTACAAGCGTAGCACGGCTGGAATAGCCCGAGATACGCAGCCGTAGCCGGGATGAAGCCAACGGGGCTACGACGATGGACAAGCCCCAAACAAAAAGCCCCGGCCGAAGCCGGGGCTTGATGACGACGAAGAAAGCAAGTGCTCACTTCTCGTTGGCACGATTCTTGAGTGCGGTGCCGAGAATATCGCCGAGCGTCGCGCCCGAATCGGAGGAGCCGTACTGCGCGATGGCTTCCTTCTCTTCGGCGACTTCCAGCGCCTTGATTGAGACCTGCACCTTGCGGGCCTTCTTGTCGAACTGGATCACCCGCGCATCGACCTTCTCGCCGACGGCGAAGCGTTCGGAGCGCTGATCGTTGCGGTCACGGGCGAGTTCCGAGCGCTTGATGAAGGTGGTGAAGTCGGTGCCGGCGATCTTCACCTCGATGCCGCTCTCCTTCACTTCGAGCACCTCGCAGGTCACGACCGCGCCCTTCTTGACGTCGCCCGGCTCGGCGAAGGGATCGCCCTCGAGCTGCTTGACGCCGAGCGAGATGCGCTCCTTCTCGACATCGACGTCGAGCACGACCGCCTTGACCACGTCGCTCTTCTTGAAGTTGTCGATCACCTGCTCGCCCGGAAGCTTCCAGTCGAGATCGGACAGGTGAACCATGCCGTCGACGTCGCCTTCTAGACCCAGGAACAGGCCGAACTCGGTCTTGTTCTTGACCTCGCCCTCGACCACCGAACCGACCGGATGCTTCTCGACGAAGACTTCCCAGGGATTGCGCATGGTCTGCTTGAGGCCGAGCGAGATGCGCCGCTTGACCGAATCGACTTCCAGCACCTGCACCTCGACTTCCTGCGAGGTGGAGACGATCTTGCCGGGATGCATGTTCTTCTTGGTCCACGACATCTCGGAGACGTGGATCAGGCCTTCGATGCCCGGCTCGAGCTCGACGAACGCGCCGTAGTCGGTGATGTTGGTAACGCGGCCGGTGAAGCGGGCGCCGAGCGGATACTTCGCCTCGATGCCCTGCCACGGATCGTCCAGCAGCTGCTTCATGCCGAGCGAGATGCGGTGCGTCTCGTGGTTGATCTTGATGATCTTGACCTTCACGGTCTGGCCGATGGAGAGCACCTCGGTCGGGTGATTGACGCGGCGCCAGGCGATGTCGGTGACGTGCAGCAGGCCATCGATGCCGCCGAGGTCCACGAACGCACCGTAGTCGGTGATGTTCTTGACCACGCCGTCGATCACCTGACCCTCTTCGAGGTTCTGCACCAGTTCCTGGCGCTGCTCGGCACGGGTCTCTTCCAGCACGGTGCGGCGCGACACCACGATGTTGCCGCGGCGGCGGTCCATCTTGAGGATCTGGAACGGCTGCGAGTTGTTCATCAGCGGCGCGACGTCGCGGATCGGACGGATATCGACCTGCGAGCGCGGCAGGAAGGCCACGGCGCCGTCGAGGTCGACGGTGAAGCCGCCCTTGACCTGGTTGAAGATGACGCCCGTAACCTTTTCGTTGTTCTGGAACGCCTTCTCGAGCTTGCCCCAGCTCTCCTCACGCCGCGCCTTGTCACGCGACAGCACGGCTTCACCCAGCGCATTCTCGATGCGGTCGAGGAACACCTCGACCTCGTCGCCGACCTTGAGATCGCTTTCGCGGCCGGGGCCGGCGAATTCGCGCAGCGCCACGCGGCCTTCGGTCTTCAGGCCGACATCGATGACGGCCATATCCTTTTCGATGGCAACCACCTTGCCCTTGACGACCGAGCTCTCCTGCAGATTGCCGCCGGCAAAGGATTCATCGAGCATCGCGGCGAAATCGTCGCGGCTGGGATTATAGGAAGCAGCAGTATTCGAAACCATATGTTCTCCAGATGCGGGTGTCTTGCCGGCCGTTCGGGTTAAGGGCGCATCGCGCATGTGGTGTCAGGTCCGCAAATCCTGACGACCGCTCCTTGCGCGAGGGCGCAAAAGCGGGCCGGCAGCAAGCCACATGTCCGATACGTTGATGGCGCGCATTCCGCAAAAGTGGAAACCGGTTTTGCGAAAGAATGCGCGTGACGTAGATGTCCGGGGCCGGAAACGAAGGATCGACGTCAAGAACCGATGGAGCGGGCGCTCCTCCAATGTCGGCCGGGGCTCATACCCCGCTGCCGGCCCGCTCGGGCGGCCCCGACATAGTCGATGGCGGCACGGACGCTGCTGATATAATATCCACCGCCATTTTCGGCAAGCCAGAAATGCCCGATTTGCGGGGCTCCGAGGCTGACACAAGCCTTAACAATGCCGGAGTGCATTTGAACAATTATTGACCGTGTTGCGCGAAAGGCATCCGGCGCGGCTTGCGGTGGAACCCGGGCTTAAGCGAGCCCGCGCATAGTGGGGCCCACCCAAGAGACAGGGGGTACGACCATGAAAAGCCTGATCGCCCTGGCCGTCGTTGCCGCATTTGCGCTCGGCCATGCCATCGCCGCGATGCCTGGCGCGGCTGCGTCGATGCGGACCTTTTCGGCTGCACAATCTTTTTCCGGTCTGGCTGACCAGGAATCCTCGACCCGCTAGGTCAGCCCACGAGCGGCGCGCACCGCCTCGACGATGTCGATCGCGGCGCGCACGCCCGCCTCGATATCGAGATTGGAATTGTCCAGCATATGCGCATCGGGCGCCGGCTTCAGCGGGGCCACCGGGCGGTTCTTGTCGCGCTCGTCGCGCTGGAGGATATCGGCCAGCACCGCTGCCTCATCGGCGTCCTCGCCGCGTGCGCGGGCCTCCAGCGTCCGCCGCCGCGCCCGCACGCGCGGATCGGCGAGGACAAAGATCTTCACATCGGCATTCGGGCAGATCACGGTCCCGATATCGCGGCCGTCAAGCACCGCGCCGGGCGGGTCGATAGCGAACTGGCGCTGAAAATTGACCAGCGCCTCGCGCACTTTCGGGATCGCCGAGACCACGGA
The DNA here is from genome assembly GCF_000426245.1 of Bradyrhizobium sp. Ai1a-2. Taxonomy (GTDB): domain Bacteria; phylum Pseudomonadota; class Alphaproteobacteria; order Rhizobiales; family Xanthobacteraceae; genus Bradyrhizobium. Next base: position 63,447 of record NZ_AUEZ01000028.1, read on the forward strand.
CGCGGCATCGCCGATCCGCTGCGTCTTCAACTCGGGATGGCCGAATTTCTCAGGGTCGAGCTCCATCGCCGCCTTGACCGCGCGCGCCTCATCGGTGAGGCCGGCGCCGGCATCGAGCAATGCCTTCGCCACCGCGCGATAGATCACGCCGGTGTCGAGATGGCGGTAGCCATAATGCGCGGCGAGCCGTTTTCCGAGCGTGCCTTTGCCGGATGCGGCCGGTCCGTCGATAGCGATGATCATGACAGCTCCGCGCCGAGCGAACGCATCATCGGAATGAAATCCGGGAAACTGGTGGCGATGAAGGCGGTGTCGTCGATCGTCACCGGCCGGTCGGCCGCGAGCCCCATCACCAGCGCCGACATCGCGATACGGTGATCCATATGGGTGGCGACCACGCCGCCGCCGGGCACATGGCCCTTGCCTTCCACGATCAAATCGTCGCCCGAAACCTCGACCTTGACGCCGTTGACGCGCAGCATGTCGGCGGTGGCTTCGAGACGATCGGATTCCTTGACGCGCAATTCCTGCAGGCCGCGCATGATGGTGGTGCCTTCGGCGTAAGCGGCCGCCACCGCCAGCACCAGATATTCGTCGATCATCGACGGCGCACGTTCCGGCGGCACCTCGACCCCGCGCAATTTGGAGGCGCGCACGCGGAGCCGCGCCATCGGCTCGCCGCCATCCATGCGCAGCTCGTCTTCCTCGATGGAGGCGCCCATTTCTCGCAGCGTCGTGAACAGGCCGGTGCGCAGCGGATTGGTCATGACGTCAGGCAGCACGATATCGGAGCCGTCGACGATCAGCGCCGCCACGATCGGGAACGACGCGGAGGATGGATCGGCGGGAACGACGACCTCGGCGCCGTGCAGTTCGCCCTGGCCGGTCAGCGCGATCCGGCGGCCGTGGCTGCCTTCCTTGATCGACGTGAGCTCGGCGCCAAAATGCTTCAGCATCAGCTCGGTGTGATCGCGGCTGGCTTCCTGCTCGATCACCGTGGTGACGCCGGGTGCCGCCAGCCCCGCCAGCAGCACGGCAGACTTGATCTGGGCCGAGGCGACGGGCGTCTTGTAGACGATCGGCACCGGGTTGCGGGCGCCATGCAGCGTCAGCGGCAGGCGGCCGCCCTCCCTCATTTCACCCGCCTTGGCGCCCATCAGTTCCAGCGGATCGAGGATCCGTCGCATCGGCCGCGAGCGCAGCGAGGCATCGCCGTCAAAGATCGCCGTGATCGGGCAGCCGGCGACCGCCCCCATCACGAGCCGGCAGCCGGTGCCGGAATTGCCGAAATCGAGCGGCCCGGCGGGCTCCGCGAAGCCCCCGACGCCGACACCCCGGACCGACCAGGCAAACGGCCCGGTACGCTCGACCTCGGCACCCAGCGCCCGCATCGATTTGGCGGTATTGAGCACGTCTTCGCCCTCGAGCAACCCGGAAATCCGGCTTTGACCGACCGCCAGCGCACCCAGGATCAGGGCGCGGTGGGAGATCGACTTGTCGCCGGGGACGCGGGCCTGGCCGCTCAGGGGACCGCTCGCGCGGGCCTCCAGGGGGGTCTTGGAGGGGGTTTTTTCAGGGTTCTGCTGGTCGGAATGGGCCAAGATCACGTCCTCTCGCGGCGCGGCAGGTAACACATCGGACCCCCGGCGTCACCCGGGGACAAATGCGCGCAAACCGCTATTGACAGCGGCCCCTCAACTAGCCAAGTGAAGCACCGCTTTTCAGAAAATTCCTGGGATCACCACGTGGCCAAGTCCGACCTCGGAACCAAACGCATTTGCCCGACCACGGGCAAGAAGTTCTATGATCTGAACAAGAACCCGGTCATCTCGCCCTACACCGGCGAGGTCGTGCCGATCGCCCCCGTGGCGCCGCCGCGCGCGACCCGAGGCGCCGGCGCCGCTGCGGCGGCCACCGCCGCCGCCGCCGATACGCCGGAGCCCGCGGAGGCCGAAGAAATGGTCTCGCTCGAGGAGGCCGATGCCGAGGAGAACACCGGCAAGGTCAAGGCAGTCGTTCCCGAATCCGAGGACGATATCGAGATCGACGAGACCCTCGAAGACGATGACGACGATGATTCCACCTTCATCGCCGACGAAGAAGAGGGCGATGAGGACGTCACCGACATCATTGGCGACGTCGGAGGTGATGAAGAGACTTGAGATCGATCCAGAACTGTGTTCTGGGTCTTTCCCCGCGAGTCGGATGCGGCTCGCGATCCCTTAAGGGGCCATAGCTCAGCTGGGAGAGCGCTTGCATGGCATGCAAGAGGTCGGCGGTTCGATCCCGCCTGGCTCCACCACGCTTCGCCCTTCGGGCTACGCGTGGCGCAGCCGCGCGGAGCTTGAAGGGCGAAGCGTGGTGCCCGGCGAAGCCCAACGGGCGAAGACGGGCTGCCCAAAACTCAGCTGGTGCCATCTGCCGGTAGGCATTGATGTGGTACGTCTACATCATCCGCAGCATCAACTTTCCAGATCAGGAATACATTGGCGCCACTGCGGATTTGAAGCGGCGCTTTCCCGAGCACAATGCGGGCAAATCCGCGCACACCGCCAAATTCAAGCCTTGGCAGCTCGTCTGGTACTGCGCTTTCCCCGATAAGTACAAAGCCCTCGCCTTTGAGAAATATCTCAAATCCCACTCCGGCCGAGCCTTCGCCAAGAAGCGCCTCTAACCCTCCGCCCCCCTCACTCCCCCATCGCCGCATTCAGCCTGTCCCGCAGCGCGGCGATCTCGCTCTTCATCGCCGACAGTTCCGGGATCGAGCAGGCCGATGCCGCCAGGACCTGGTGCGGCACGGTCCTCGCCTGCTCCTTCAGCCCCTGGCCTTGCGGCGTGAGCGCGATCAGCACCTGCCGCTCGTCTTCCTTGCTGCGCGTGCGCTTGATGAGCTGCGCCGCCTCCAGCCGCTTGAGCAGCGGCGTCAGCGTGCCGGAATCGAGGAACAGCCGCTCGCCGATGTCCTTGAGCGGCACGCCATCCTTCTCCCACAGCACCAGCATCACCAGGTACTGCGGATAGGTCAGCCCGAGCCGGTCCAATAGCGGCTTGTAGACGCGGTTGAACGCGTGCGCGGCCGAATAGATCGCAAAGCAGATTTGATTGTCGAGCCGTAGCGGCTGGTCCGCGACCGCCAGCTGTTTCCTTGCCATTTCTCAGCCTCGTCAGAATCTCAGTTCATTGTGGTCCGGTGCGGCCGCACATTCAATTGAGAACAATTAAATGTGAGGCCATGCTTTTTATATTGTGCGCAATCTAATTGTCTGCAATATAAGCCGCGTTGAAACCGTTGATGAGGGAGACACCCATGTCCGTAAACGTGCTCTACAAGACCAGCGCCAAGGCAACCGGCGGCCGCGACGGCCACGCCGCAACGATCGACGGCACGCTCGACGTCAAGCTCACCACCCCGAAAGAGCTCGGTGGTGGCGGCGGCGCCGGCAACAACCCCGAACAACTTTTTGCGGCCGGCTATGCCGCCTGCTTCATCGGCGCGATGAAGTTCGTCGCCTCGCAGGGCGGCCCGAAAGTGCCTGCCGATGCTTCGGTCACCTCGACGGTCGGCATCGGACCGCGTTCCGAGGGCGGCTTCGGCCTCGATATCGCGCTCGATATCTCACTGCCCGGGCTCGCGCGCGCGGATGCCGAGGCGCTGGTGGAAAAGGCCCACCAGGTGTGCCCCTATTCCAACGCCACGCGCGGCAATGTCGATGTGCGCCTGAACGTGGTGTAATCCGTACGGCGGAATAGCCCGCCGTACCTGGCGGGCTATTCGCGTCGCGATCGGTGCTGCGGCATGCCCCCACGCGCGATAAGCCATTGCCGCGGCGTTCGAAGACCGCTAGCTCTGGTCAAACCCTCCATCTGTTTGACTTGAGCGAAGGTTTCCCATGAGTTCAGAAGCGGTCGCAGGCGCGATGGCCGGCCTGCGCGTGATCGATCTGACGCGCGTGCTCGGCGGCCCCTATTGCACGCAGATCCTCGCCGACCACGGCGCCGACGTGATCAAGGTCGAGCCGCCCGCCGGCGACGAAGTCCGCGACTGGGGCCCTCCGTTCCATGAAGAAGACGCGGCCTATTTCGTCGGCATCAACCGCAACAAGCGCTCGATCGGGCTCGACCTCGCCTCTGAAGGCGGTCGGGCCGTGCTCATGAAGCTGCTCGAAGGCGCCGACGTGCTGATCGAGAATTTCAAGCCGGGCACGCTCGACAAATGGGGCATCGGCAACGATGTGCTGCGCGCGAAATTCCCGCGGCTGGTGCATTGCCGGATCTCCGGCTTCGGCGCCGACGGCCCGCGCGGTGGCAATCCCGGCTATGATGCGATCATCCAGGCGATGACCGGCATGATCGCCGCCACCGGCTCGCCGGAGAGCGGCCCGATGCGGATCGGCGTGCCGCTGGTCGACATCACCACCGGACTCTATGCGGCGATCGGCATCCTGATGGCGCTGTCGGAGCGGCAGCGCTCCGGCCTCGGCCAGTTCCTCGAGACCACGCTGTACGAGACCGGCCTTGCGATCATGCATCCGCACACGGCCAACTACTTCATGCACGGCAAGCCGCCGAGCCTGACCGGCAACGAGCATCCGAATCTCGTGCCGTATGCGATCTTCCCGACCAAGACCGACAACATCTTCATCGGCGTCGGCAATGACGGCACCTTCCGCAAATTGTGCAAGGAGATCGGCAAGCCCGAGCTCGGCACCGATCCGCGCTTTGCCCGTAACAAGGACCGCATCGCCAACCGCGACGCGCTGCGCGCGGAGCTCGCCGCGGTGTTCAGCCAGTACGAGGCCGAGCCGCTGTGCAACCGCCTGCTCGCCGCCGGCCTGCCGGCCGGCCCAGTGCAGAAGATCGACCAGGCGCTAACCAACCCGCACACGATCTACCGTGGCGATATCATCGAGAAGGATTGGTACAAGGGCGTCGCCTCGCCGGTCCGGCTCGAACGCACCAAACCCAGTCTGCGCCGCACTCCGCCGAAGTTCAGCCAGCACGCCACCGAAGTGCTCGGCGAGTTCGGCTACTCGCAGGCGGAAGTCGAGGCGCTGGTCGCCAAGGGCGTGGTCTGCGGGCCCGAGCGGAAACGCTGATCCGAGCTGCGGCAACGGGTCGCCTCGGTGACGGGCCCCCGGCATTCGGGGCGCCGCCACCGGCGCCGTTGGCCGTTTCTACCTTTCGCAGGCTTCCCCGGTGCCATGATCTTCGCTTATAGGTCATTTGCACGTCATTCCGCGCTGCTAGCGCAACCGACGGACATGGCGGCTTAACGGGAGGGGTTTGATGGCTTTTCGACAGTTCGGCGCTGCAGCAGCAATCGCGGTCGCACTGGCATTCGGCGCTTCGCCGGCATTTGCGGTGACCGAGATCCAGTGGTGGCACGCCATGACAGGCGGCAACAACGATGTCGTGGTCAAGCTCGCCAATGACTTCAACGCGTCGCAGAGCGAGTACAAGGTCGTTCCGACCTACAAGGGCGGCTATGCTGATACGATGAACGCCGGTATCGCCGCGTTCCGCGCCGGCAACGCGCCCCACATCATGCAGGTCTTCGAGGTCGGCACCGCCACCATGATGGCGGCAACCGGCGCGATCAAGCCGGTCTACAAATTGATGCAGGAAGCCGGCGAGAAATTCGATCCCAACAGCTATCTGCCCGCGATCACCGGCTACTACTCGACCTCGAAAGGCGAGATGCTGTCCTTTCCCTTCAACTCGTCGTCGACCGTAATGTGGGTCAATCTCGACGCCTTGAAGAAGGCTGATATTGCAGAGATCCCGAAGACCTGGCCGGACGTGTTCGATGCGGCGAAAAAACTGAAGGCCGCGGGCTACACCAATTGCGGCTTCTCCAACGCCTGGGCCACCTGGGTCAATCTCGAGCAGCTCTCGGCCTGGCACAACGTGCCGCTGGCCAGCAAGGCCAACGGGCTCGACGGTTTTGACACCGTGCTGCAGTTCAACGGACCGCTGCAGGTCAAGCATCTGGAAAATCTGGTCGAGCTGCAGAAGGACAAGACTTACGACTATTCCGGCCGCACCAACGCCGGCGAGGGCCGTTTCACCTCGGGTGAATGCCCGATCTTCCTGACCTCGTCGGCCTTCTTCGGCAATGTGAAGTCGCAGGCCAAGTTCAACTGGACCAACGCGCCAATGCCCTACTACTCCGACGCCAAGGGCGCGCCGCAGAATTCGATCATCGGCGGCGCCTCACTGTGGGTGATGGGCGGCAAGAAGCCCGAGGAATACAAGGGCGTCGCCAAGTTCCTGGCTTTCCTTTCGGACACCGACCGCCAGATCGAGATCCACAAGGCCTCCGGCTATCTTCCGATCACCAAGGCGGCCTACGAGAAGGCGAAGGCGGAGGGCTTCTACAAGGACCAGCCCTATCTGGAGACCCCGCTGAAGGAGCTCACCAACAAGGAGCCGACCGAGAATTCACGCGGCCTGCGCCTCGGCAACATGGTCCAGCTTCGCGACATCTGGGCCGAAGAGATCGAGCAGGCGCTGGCCGGCAAGAAGACCGCCAAGCAGGCGCTCGATGCCGCCGTCGAGCGCGGCAACCAGATGCTCAGGCAGTTTGAAAAAACCGCTGTGCGTTGAACTCTGGCGTCACACTCACACCACGTAGCCCGGATGGAGCGAAGCGTAATCCGGGAGATCTTCGCCGCGGATCGACTGCCCCGGATTACGCTTGCGCTCCATCCGGGCTACAATCACGACTATCGTGCGCTGAGGATCAGGCGGGCCGCATGATGCGACCCGCTTCGCTTGGGGTGTCATGCAGAAGCAGTCGGTTTTCCAGTCGAAGCTGTTGCCTTACGCGCTGGTCGCGCCGCAACTCGCGATCGTCCTGATCTTCTTCTACTGGCCGGCAGCGCAGGCGGTTGTGCAGTCCTTCCTGCTCCAGGATGCGTTCGGGCTCTCGACCAGTTTCGTCTGGTTTGAGAACTACCAGGACATCCTCAGCCAGCCGGACTATTGGGCGGCGGTGGTCAGGACCTTCGTGTTCTCCTTCGCCATCGCGTTCTCGTCGCTGTCATCGGCACTGCTGCTGGCTGTCATGGCCGACAAGCCGCTGCGCGGCGGCACGCTGTATCGCACGCTCCTGATCTGGCCCTATGCTGTCGCCCCTCCGGTGGTCGGCGTGCTCTGGGTGTTCATGCTGCACCCTTCGCTCGGCATCCTGGCGCGCGGACTGCGCGGCATGGGCATCGACTGGAATCCGCTGCTCGATGGCAACCAGGCCGCGCTCCTGATCATTCTCGCCGCCGCCTGGAAGCAGATTTCCTACAACTTCCTGTTCTTCCTGGCAGGCCTGCAAAGCATCCCGAAAAGCGTGTTCGAGGCCGCCGCCATCGACGGGGCGCGCCCGATGCGGCGGTTCTGGACGGTGACCTTCCCGCTGCTGTCGCCGACCATCTTCTTCCTCCTCGTCATCAACATCGTCTATGCCTTCTTTGACACGTTCGGCATTATCGACACGATGACGCGCGGCGGACCGGCGAAGGCCACCGAGACGATGGTGTACAAGGTCTATGTCGACGGCCTGCTCGGCGGCAACCTCGGCGGCTCCGCGGCGCAATCGGTGATCCTGATGATCATCGTCGTCGGCCTCACGGCGATCCAGTTCCGCTTCGTCGAGCGCAAGGTGACCTACTGATGGTCGAGGAGGAAGGCATCCAGCGCTACGTCGCGCATGCGATCCTGTGGATCGGCATCGCGATTGTCGCGTTTCCGGTCTATCTCGCCATCGTCGCGTCCACCCAGGAAAATGCTGTCATCGCCAACGGCCAGATGTCGCTGTTGCCGGGCGGACACTTCCTGCAAACCTACTACCAGACCATCTTCGTCGGCACGAGCGGATCGACCCGGGAGCCGGTCGGCACGATGCTGCTCAACTCTCTGGTGATGGCGCTCTTGATCGCTTTCGGCAAGATCGCGATCTCGATCATCTCGGCCTATGCGATCGTCTATTTCCGCTTTCCGTTCCGGATGGCGATGTTCTGGATGATCTTCATCACGCTGATGCTGCCGGTCGAGGTGCGGATCTATCCGACCTACAAGATCGTCGCCGACCTGCGTCTGCTCGACAGCTATGCCGGCCTCGCGCTGCCGCTGATCGCGTCCGCCACGGCGACACTATTGTTCCGCCAGTTCTTCATGACCGTACCCGAGGAGTTGCTCGAGGCATCGCGCATCGACGGCGCCGGGCCTCTAAGGTTCTTCTGGGATACCCTGCTGCCGTTGTCGCGCACCAACATGGCGGCGCTGTTCGTCATCCTCTTCATCCTCGGCTGGAATCAATATCTCTGGCCGCTATTGATCACCACGCGCGACGACATGCAGACGATCCAGATCGGCATCCGCAAGATGATCACCACCACCGATGCATTGACCGAATGGCCCGTGGTGATGGCGACCGCCGTGCTCGCCATGCTGCCGCCGGTGCTCGTGGTCGTGGTGATGCAGAAGCTGTTCGTGCGCGGACTGGTGGAGACGGAAAAGTGAATATGGCGAATAGCGAATGGAGAGTAGCGAGTGGTGGACCGTGCAGGCTCCGCTCTCTTCCCTTCCCTATTCGCCATTCGCTACTCGCCATTCGCGCGGGCGGAGCTCGACATGGCTAACGTCACGCTCCGCAATGTCCGCAAGACCTATCCGGGCGGTTTCGAAGCGATCAAGGGCATCGATTTCGAGGTCGGCGACGGCCAGTTCTGCGTACTGGTCGGACCGTCCGGCTGCGGCAAGTCCACGCTGCTGCGCATGGTGGCGGGCCTGGAGACCATCACCGGCGGCGAGATCGACATCGGCGGCCGCGTGGTCAACCGGATCGAGCCCGCCGATCGCGACATCGCCATGGTGTTCCAGAACTACGCGCTCTATCCGCATATGAGTGTCTACAACAACATGGCCTATGGCCTGCGCAACCGCCGCATGCCGGAGGCGGAAATCAGGACGCGCGTCGAGGAAGCCGCGCGCATCCTCGAGCTTGCCGCGATGCTCGACCGCAAGCCGCGGCAACTCTCCGGCGGCCAGCGCCAGCGCGTTGCGATGGGGCGGGCGATCGTGCGGCAGCCGAAAGTGTTCCTGTTCGACGAGCCATTGTCGAACCTCGACGCCAAGCTGCGCATCGCGATGCGTGTCGAGATCCGCAAATTGCAGCGCCGGCTGAACACGACCTCGATCTACGTCACCCACGATCAGCTCGAGGCGATGACGCTCGCCGATATCCTTGTCGTGATGAACGGCGGCCTGGTCGAGCAGATTGGCAATCCGCTCGAAATCTACCAGAGGCCCGCGACCACCTTCGTCGCCGCCTTCATCGGCGCACCGCCGATGAACCTGATGCCGCTGGCTTCCGACGAGCTCAGGTCGCAGCTCGCCGGCGACATCAGCGCCAGCGAGGCCGGCATTGTCGGAATCCGGCCTGAGGACTTTGTGATCGCGAACGAACCGGTCCCCGGCGGCATTGCGCTTGGCCTCACCGTAGAAGCGATCGAGCATGTCGGTGCCGAGACCTTCGTCTACGGCACCCGCCAGCGCGAGGAACAGGGCGTGGCGGCCAACCCCGGCGAACTGCCGCCGGGCGAGGTCATCGTCCGGGTTCCCGGGACGGCCGGCCCTGCGATCGGCCAGCGGATCCGGGCGGTTGCTCCTCGCGACAAATTGCACCTGTTCACCGCCGACGGCCGGAAGCGGGTCGGCTGAGACTCGGATCGGGGTTCTTCGCTCGTCATCCCGGGGCCCGAGCAGCGGGAACCCGGAATCTCGCTTCGCAATCTCCGGATTCCGGGTTCATCGCTACGCGATGCCCCGGAATGACGGCGTCTGGGCTGGCAATTGGGCCGATTAATCCTGATTCCAGAGGCGCTTGAACCCTCCACGAATCGACCCCATATTCGCCTATGACCGGAGGGCAAGAGGCTCATCGGTTGCATGGGGTGCCGCAAGGGCCCCTCAAAGTCGCTTCGAGAGGGCTTTGGGATGTCTCGTGTTCCATCGTTGTCCAGTCCGTTCCTTTTGGGATTCGACGAAATCGAGCGTGCGCTCGATCGCGTCGTGAAAGGCGCCGACGGCTATCCTCCATACAATATCGAGCGGTTTGACCGGTCCAACGGCCAGCCCGAGCGCCTGCGTATCACGCTGGCGGTGGCGGGGTTTACCCGCGACCAACTCGATGTGACGGTTGAGGAAAACCAGCTCGTGATTCGGGGCCGCCAGCAGGAGGACAAGGCTCGGCAATACATCCATCGCGGCATTGCCGCGCGCCACTTCCAGCGCACTTTCGTGCTGGCGGAGGGGATGCAGGTGCTGGGCGCGGATCTGAAGAACGGGCTGTTGTCGGTCGACCTGGCCAGGCCGGAACCTGAAAGGGTCATTAAGACAATCGCGATCAATGAGCACGAATAATGGAACGAGGAGCGGACTCGACCGCTTAATCGACAGAGGAGTCGAGACCATGAGTGAAGCAAGTACGACGTTAGAACGCGATGGCGTCTCACCGGAGGCGCTGGCCCATATGGGCGAGGGTCATATCGCCTATGTGAAGCAGGTCCGTTCCGAGGATGTTCCGGATCTCTTTCCCCAGGCGCCCAAGATCGCGCCGGGACTCAAACTCTTTGCGCTCCATGCCGCCGATGGCACGCCGATCATGCTGACCGATAGCCGGGAAGCCGCGATCGCAAACGCCTGGAGCAACGAGCTGCAGGCTGTCAGCGTCCACTGACGCCGGCGGGTTGACCGCGACCGAAACGAATTCGAATGCGCGGGCAAGTCCTCTGATGGGGGCAAGCCCGCGTATTTTTTCTGGGCCGCTTCGCCGCTATTTCCGGCGCTATTTCAAGGACTCCCGGAGTTCAAGCAACGCTGCCTTAAGCGGGGGGAGATCGTCTTTGACGGCTTTCCAGATGATTGCAGCGTCCACCCGCTGATAATCATGCCGCAGAATATTGCCGATGCCGGCAATGTCCTTCCAACGCACATCCTTATGCCGCGCCTTCAACTCGTTGCCGAGATGGCGGCTCGCTTCGGAAATAATCTCTTTGCCACGTTCAACCGCAGAGCGGAGCAACCAGGAGCGCTCATAGTCGCGTATCGTTTTGCCGGCCAACGCCTTCTCGATGCCACGGATGCTTTCGAGCATGTCATGGATCCGCAGCAAAGGGGGAACGCGTGGGCATTCAGAAAACCCGCGTCGCCTAAGCTTCGATCTGTTTTCGGATGAGCGGATGGAGTCCCTTGCGCGTGGTCAAATCGACCTCGACGCCAAGGCTCTCCTCAAGTAGTCGCTTGGCGGCCACCAAATCCAGGGCGTTGAAGCGGCCCCGAGGATCATAATCGATAAACAGGTCGACGTCGCTTTTCGCATTGGCTTTGTTGCGAGCCGTCGAACCGAACAGATAGAGCGACGTCGCCCCCAGCGCCTTGATGGCGTCCGCCTGGCTTCGCAACTTCCTCAATGCTTCAGCTCTTGTCATGCAGCGAATTGTATCACGAGCACCGAAATGCCGGCAAAGCCAGTATGCGCTTCGCAGATGACGACTAGGCCGCGCTTGCCGGCGGCAGGGCGAGCACCGAGTAGATCGCCTGTGCGTCGCGGGAGGCGCGGAGCTTCTTGGCGACGTCCTGGTCGCGCAACAGGCGCGCGATGCGCGCCAGGGCCTTGAGATGGTCGGCGCCGGCGCCTTCCGGGGCGAGCAAGAGGAAAATCAGGTCGACCGGCTGGCCGTCCATCGCCTCGAAGTCGATCGGACGCTCCAGGCGCGCGAACAGGCCGAACAGCTTTTCCAGCTTCGGCAGCTTACCGTGGGGAATGGCGACACCGTAACCGACTGCCGTGGTGCCCAGCTTCTCGCGCTGCAGCAATACCTCGAAGATCGAACGTTCGTTCTGCCCCGTAAGAGTTGCGGCCCGCGCGGCGAGCTCCTGCAGCGCCTGCTTCTTGCTGATGACTTTCAACGCCGGGAGAATCGCCTCGGGTGCGACCAGATCGGTAATCGTCATGGGGCGTTCCGAGGTGAAGTGAACCGTCAAGTTGCGAAATAGGTTGTCAGGCGCAGGCGTCAAGAAGATGAATCGGGAAGCGGCTTTTCGACCCGGATCCCGATGCGGCGGCTTCTACTCCAAGGCACGAGCCGTGCCAACTCCCGCCGGTCAGTTCCCTTGAGCCTATGCTTAAGGGCCGCGGACCATAGGGACGGCCAAGGGGCTCGTCAATGCGGAACGGCCTAACCATTATGGATTAACCACGGGTGGATCGACCCAGCCCACATTGCCGTCCGCGCGGCGGTAAATGATATTCACACGACCGCTACCGCCGTGCTGGAAGACCAGGCAGGGTGCGCCTGTCAGGTCCAATTCCAGCACCGCCTCGCTGACCGACAGCCGCTTCAGCGAGGTGGTCGCCTCGGCGATGATCACGGGGCTGTATTCGGTGACCTCCCCATCGCCTTCTGCCGGCGCCTCGATCACATAGCTTGGCGCATCCAGGGGAACGCCGTTGAGCTCGGCAAGGGCGGCGGAAGCCGCATAGGCCTTGCGGGCCGAGCGGTCCTTCAGCCGGCTCTTGTAGCGGCGCAGGCGCTTCTCGATCATCAGAAGCGCGGCATCTGCGCTGGCATACGCGTCGGCGGCGTTCGAATCCGCTTCCAGCGTGATCCCGGAATCCAGGTGCAGCGCACAGTCGGTGCGGAAACCGAAGCCGTCCTTGCTCAGTGTGATGTGGCCGGAATAATTGCCGTCGAAATATTTCTTCAGAACCTCATCGGTGCGCTCGCTCACGCGTGCGCGAAGCGCCTCGCCGATTGAGATGCTCTTTCCCGAGATTCGAAGGGTCATTGCGTGCCTCTATGCCTATGAAACCCCCGATCGTTCGGAGGGGTACCAAGACTAGCGCGATTTAACGCGAACGCAATTACACCGGTGCGGTATCGCGCGGCCGGTCTGGAGAGGAAGCAGGTGCTGAAAGGGCGTGTCCAAGCATGCTCTGTTTGTCGCGGCGGCGCTGCACCGAGGAAGGAATTCTCATCGCCTCGCGATACTTCGCCACGGTGCGGCGGGCGATATCAATGCCCGATGCGCGCAATCGTTCCACGATCGTATCGTCGGAGAGGACCGCGGAGGGAGATTCGGCGTCGATCAGTTGCTTGATGTGATGCCGCACGGCTTCGGCCGAATGCGCCTCGCCGCCGTCGGCGGAAGCGATCGAGGCCGTGAAGAAGTACTTCAGTTCGAAAGTGCCGCGATTGGTCGCCATATATTTGTTAGCGGTCACACGCGACACCGTCGATTCGTGCATCTGGATCGCATCCGCCACGGCCTTCAGGTTGAGCGGCCGCAAATGCGCCACGCCATAGGTGAAGAAGCCGTCCTGCTGGCGAACGATCTCGGTTGCGACCTTGAGGATCGTACGGGCGCGTTGATCAAGTGCGCGCACCAGCCAGGTCGCGTTCTGCAGGCAATCCGTGAAGTAGGACTTGTCGCCGTCCTTCCGGATCGTCTTCGACAATTCGGCATAATAGGTCTGGTTCACCAGGACGCGCGGCAACGTGTCGCTATTGAGCTCGACATGCCAGCCGCCATCCGGCCCCGGCCGTACATAGACGTCCGGCACCATGGTTTGCGTCCGCGACGTGCCGAACTTCAGACCCGGCTTCGGATCGAGCCTGCGGATCTCGCCGATCATGTCGGTGATGTCTTCGTCGTCGACGCCGCACAGCTTCCGCAGCGACGCGATATCGCGCTTGGCGAGGAGATCGAGGTGCTCCACCAGCGCCTGCATCGCCGGGTCGTAACGATCGAGCTCGCACAGCTGGATTGCAAGGCACTCGCTCAAGTTTCGCGCGCAGACGCCTGGGGGATCGAATTTCTGCAGCACCGAAAGCACGGCATCGACATCGTGCTGCGGCGCACCGAGCCGCTCCGCGGCCTGTCCGAGGTCCGGCGGCAGGTAGCCGGCCTCGTCGACGAGATCGATCAGATACTGCCCGATCATGCGCTCCGCGGGCGAGGAGAAGGCGACCGCAAGCTGCTCGGCGAGATGGTCGGCAAGCGTCAGCTCGGCAGCGACAAAGGCTTCGAGGTTGTAATCCTCGTCGCTCGAAGCACCGCCGCCCCATTCCGTATAGGCGGTCGGAGCCGCGTCTTTCGCGGCGCGCTCGGCAGCCTCCGCCGGCTCCTCGGAGAAAACATTTTCGAGGCCGGTATCGAGCGTCTGCTCGATCTCGGTGCGGCTGCCGAGATCGCGGTTCAGCCATTCTTCCTGGCCCGATTCGAATCCGTCTCCGGAACTCGCCGCCTCGCCACCGGCTTCGTCGGCGTAGCTGGAACCGTCAGCCTCGGAAAACTCCGACCGCTCCACGGCGGGTTCGCCGGCCACCGGCGGTTCGGGTCCGTCGCTGGCGCGATCCAACAGCGGGTTCCGTTCCAGCTCTTCTTCCACGAAGGCCGAGAGATCCAGGTTGGACAGTTGCAGCAGCTTGATCGCCTGCATCAGCTGCGGCGTCATCACCAGCGACTGCGACTGGCGGAACTCTAGTCTCTGGGTCAGTGCCATGGAGGCAAGAACGGTCCAAATGGAAGTTGGCTCGATTCTTGCTTAGCCTAGTCCAAGGCCGATGTACACGGCTTGACGGATCGGAAATAAGGGCTAGAGGCGGAATTCTTCGCCAAGGTAAAGCCGGCGGACATCCGGGTTGTTGACGATCTCATCCGGACTGCCTTCCGTCAAGATTTCGCCAGCGTAAACGATATAGGCGCGGTCGGTCAGACCGAGCGTTTCCCGCACATTGTGGTCGGTGATCAACACTCCGATACCGCGATTGGTCAGGTGACGGACGAGATCCTGGATGTCGCCGACCGCGATCGGGTCGATGCCGGCGAAGGGCTCGTCGAGCAGCATGTAATTGGGCCGCGTCGCCAGCGCACGGGCGATCTCGACGCGGCGACGCTCGCCACCGGATAGCGCGATCGACGGTGTCTTTCGCAATCGCGTAATGTTGAATTCGTCGAGCAGCGCGTCGAGTTCCGCCTCGCGCTTCTTCCTCGAGGGCTCGACCACCTCGAGCACCGCGCGGATATTCTGCTCGACCGACAGTCCGCGGAAGATCGAGGCTTCCTGCGGCAGATAGCCGATGCCGAGGCGGGCGCGCTGATACATCGGCAGCTTCGTCACATCGTGACCATCGAGCTCGATGGCGCCGCGATCAGCCTTGATCAGGCCGGTGATCATGTAGAACACAGTGGTCTTGCCGGCGCCGTTGGGGCCGAGCAGACCGACCGCCTCGCCGCGGCGGACATAGATGCTGACGCCGCGCACGACCTGGCGGCTGCCGAAGCTCTTTTCCACGCTATGCACAGCCAGATATCCCGGGCGCCGGATCAGGCGCGGGGCGTTGGCGCCATTGGTTTTGGCAGCGGCCTTGTCAGGCGCCTTGGCGGGCTTGGCGGCGCGCGAACGCGGCCTCGCCTCGCTGGACGGGTCGGGCACCGTCTGCGGATGCGGCAATTCAAGGCCTGGCATCGAGGCGGCACGCGCCACCGGTGGCGTATCCCGGACAGAGGTTGTCAGCATCTCGCCAAAGGAATCCTCGACCGCAGTGATATCCTCACGCGAACGCGCGAAGCCTGAACTGCGTTTCGCAGGGCGCCTTCGGAACATGCCGAATATGTCCACCATCCCGCTTCGCCAGCCTTTCACGGTGTCCCCGGGGACTACGCCCGCGGTCTAATTCGCTCGCGAACCTTGAATGCATGGATGCCCTTGTCCTGCGGAACCACTCGCCCACCCCAGGCGCGCTCCACCACCGGACGTCCACTCTTTTTCGGAAAACCGGTTCCCACTTTTCCGGATTATTGCCCTAGATAGAGTCTTGCCACGCCGGCTTCAACCTCGCCGTTTCAAGATATTCAGTAAGGCATTGATTTATTTAGCCTTACTGGAAGACGACGACGGTCCGCCGGATGGGCTGCCGGGCTGCGGCGGGCAGCCCCCCTGGCCACCGCCGCCTTGCCCGCCCTGTCCCTGCTGGATCAGCGCCTGCACCCTGCCGCTGTCGGATTCCACGCGCGAGACGCCGGTCGTCATGTCCACCAGCAGCCGGTCGCCGCGCAGCACGTTCTTGCACTGTGTCAGCACGACGCCGCCCAGCATGGTGATCAGATTGGCCTTGGTGTCAAAGATCGCGGTCTCGCCGGTGACGACCTGGTCTTTCTGGGTAACCACGACATTGCCCTTGGCCTCCAGCCGCTTGATCGACGAGCTGCCGCCGGGCCCCGGCTGAGCTGACTGCATCGGCGCCGATTTTGCGCCCTTGGCGTTCGACGGCGGCGGCGTGCCCTGTCCCGAACTCGATTCGTAGAACACGACGAGCGTCTTCGACGTCATGGTGGTGTCGCCCTGTACCACCTTCACATTGCCCGAGAATGTCGCTTCCTTTTTCTTGTCGCGCATCTCGAGCGCCGCAGCTTCGATCTGGATTGGCTGGTCGCGATTCTGGGTAAAGCCCTGCATGGCATTGGGCACGCCGGAGACCGCGCCCTGCGCGCGCACCGAACCCGGCGCGATCATCGCGAGCACGAAAGCCGCCGTTGCAACACCGCGCGAAGAAAACAGCTTCATGAAGATCATTTCGTGTTGGCGGATTTGCTTGAGCCCGAGCGCGTTTTCTGTGATGGCGGCGGCGGCGCAGGTGCGGGCGCCGGCTCCGCTTCAGCCTGCGCCGGCGGATTATCCATGATCAAATTCATCACGACATTGCCTTCGAAGCGCACGACCTCGCCGTTATTGTAGATACGGAGCTTGTCGGCGGTCAGCGTGCCGTTCAGCAATTTGACGTCGACATGCTCGTCCGAGGTCACCGTGCCCTTGTTCATATCGACAAAGGCTTGCGACAGCTTTGCCTCGTAGCCGGTCGACGATTGCAGGAAGATATCCTTGCGCAGGTCGAGCAGCTGCTGCTTGCTATCGTACAAGCCGGTGCGCGCATCCAGGGTCACCGTGGTGCGGTCTTCCATCAGCATCTTTGCGCGCAGGGTCTGGAGTTCGACATGATCGGGGTCGGTGAGGTCCTGGACCGCCGCCTTGGCCCAGAGCTCGTACGGACGCTGGTCGGTGGAGAAGCCTGCGAGGTGCGGCGATTCCATCGTGATCTTGGTGCCGGAGACGACCAGGTTGCCCATGTCGACCGGCAGCTTCGGCAGCAGCATGCGGAACGGATTGAAGACCGACACCCCAACGATCGCGAGCAATGACAGCACCACTGCCGCTGGGACCGCGATGCGCAGAATCCGCACCATCCGGCTGTGGCGTTCGGCGGCAGCAAAGCGCGCCTCGAGGCCGGCTAGGTAGGCTGGGGTCTGGACCGAATTCACCGCTGCTCCAAGGGCGCGAGGTCTGGCATTGGCTCACATTCTACCCGGGACCGCCGGATTGCGCAGCCGGGACCTCGCGTCGCGGCTGCCGCACACTCGCGTTACGAGTGTGACCGAAACGGGGCGGCCGGACGCCTTGTCAAGCGCCCGGCTCGGACAGGTTCATGAATGGGCAAAAATGTCCTCGGCTTCCCAGCCGCCGAGATCGAGCCGGGCACGGGTGGGCAGAAATTCGAAACAGGCTTTCGCCAGTTCGGTGCGACCCTCGCGCGCCAGCATCGCGTCGAGCTTCTCGCGCAGCGCGTGGAGATGCAACACGTCGGATGCAGCATAGGCAAGCTGCGCCTCGCTCAGCGCCGGCGCGCCCCAGTCGCTCGACTGCTGCTGCTTCGACAGTTCGACGTTGAGCACCTCGCGCACCAGGTCCTTCAGCCCGTGGCGGTCGGTATAGGTGCGGCTGAGGCGGGAGGCGATCTTGGTGCAGTAGACCGGCGTCGGCATCACGCCATAGGCATTGAAGAGCGCCGCAAGATCGAACCGTGCGAAGTGGAAGATCTTCAGGATGTTCGGATTGACGAGCAGCGCCTTGAGGTTCGGCGCATCGGCTGATGCCGTCGGCACCTGCACGACGTCGGCGGTGCCGTCGCCATTGGACATCTGCACCACGCAGAGACGGTCGCGATGCGGATTGAGCCCCATGGTCTCGGTGTCGATGGCGACGGAATCCTTGTAGCGGGACAAATCCGGCAAATCGCCGCGGTGCAGGCGGATGGTCATGAAAGCGTGCCTCGGGTCAAAAAAGCTCGATTCGAGGCGCGACACTAGCCTCCATGGCGCAGAGAGGCGAGCGGAACAAGGCGCTTGAATCGCAATAAAATGAGCCATTTGGCATACTTTTACCGTTCCATGAGCGCGCCGAGCGGGAAACCAGACGTCTTGAACGGCAGGTCAGCTAATAATAGTTATTGGTGGATAGTGACGAAGCGGAGAGGCCCTCATGGCAGTGAGTGCGGACTTGGGTGAAGCGCTTGAGCGCTTCGTGAACAGGCTCGTGGAGTCGGGCCGTTACCATTCCAAAAGCGAAGTTCTGCGCGAGGGCGTGCGGCTCATTCAGGAGCGCGAGGTACGACTGGCGGCGCTGGACGCATCCATCGCGCGGGGTCTCTCAGACGTAGACGCCGGTCGAGTTAAGACAAGCTCTGAGGTATTCGATCGTCTGGAAGCAAAGTTGGCAGCCAATCCCGAACGCAAGTGATCGTTGTCATCACCGCAGAAGCTGAGGCCGATCTCGAGCAGATCGCAACCTACGTCGCCGTGCAAAGCCCCACGAGTGCGCTCAACCTCATCCGCGAGCTTCGACGGCGCTGCGAATCATTGGCTGACGGGCCGCGTGCCTATCCGCTGGTGCCGCGCTACGAAAAGTTCGGCATTCGGCGACGCCCGTTCGGTCGCTTCCTGATCTTCTATCGCATCGGCGTCGACGCGATAGAGGTCATCCATGTCCTTCACGGCGCGCGGGACTACGAGTCGCTGCTGTTTCCCGACGAGTGATCGCCGCCAGGCATGATTTGGAAGCAGCGCCGCAGCCGGGGTAGAGCGCCAGCGCAACCCGGGGGCCGTTCGCCACCGCTCGTACAAATATCCCGGGTTGCGCTCCGCCGCACCCGCGCAACCGGGTTTACTCAGTGACTTCGGCAACGCCCTCAAGCCGGCCTTCGCTGCACAGGCCGGCGATCACGGCCGCAAGCGCCGTCAGCGCATCGTTTGTGCCGTCCGCTTCGCCTTTCTCGAAATCATCGCCGTTCAGGCCCATCGTGTTGGTGACGTGGGCGAGGCAGAGCACCGGCAGGTTTGCAGAGCGCGCAAAGGTGTAAAGCGCCGCCGCTTCCATCTCGACCGCGAGGATGTTCTTGGCCCGAGCGGCTGCTATCGCCTCTGCGGTTTCCCGAAAGGGAGCATCGGTGGTCCAGCTTGCGCCGACAACGCTGTGCAACGCGGTCCGGGCAAGCGCCGTCGCTGCGATCTTCACGATGTTGTGGTCGGCATCTGCGAACTCGGATGGAGGTGCATAGTGGTAGCTGGTGCCCTCATCGCGCAGCGAGCGGTCGATCACGACGAAATAGGGTGGCTCCCCTGCCGCAACGACCTGCCCGGCCGAGGTCAGGCTCACGAGCAACTTGCAGCCGCTGGCGAACAGTTCCTCGGCCACAAGCACGGCAAAGGACGCGCCGACCACCCGGCCCACAATCCCGACTTCGCGTCCGGCGAGCGAGAACGTGTCAAGTTCCGTGTGGTAACAGGGCCAACCGGGGAAGGACCTTGCCGCGCCCGTCTTCCGCAACTGGCGCACCAGGTCCCCGTCAGGGTCGAGAATGCAGACCGCCGGCACGTCCACGGTCGAAAGCCGCTTCTGTCGCCGCGCTTCCCGCAGCAGGGCCGCCGGAGTAAACACTGACGGCGTGGACGAATGCTTGTTGTCGAGGATAGGCGGAACAGCCATGCAGTGAATAACCTTGGATCAGCGGAGCAAAGCCATGCAAAGCGAGGATCGACACGCCCATTGGCAGGACGTCTATAGCAAAAAGGCCGAGAACGAAGTCAGTTGGTTTCAGGAGAACCCAGCTCCTTCAATCGAATTGATCATGCAGGTCGGGGCGACGCGCGCCTCCCCTATCATAGACATCGGCGGCGGCGCTTCACGTTTGGTCGATGATCTCATCGACAAGGGATTTGAAGACGTCACCGTGCTCGACGTGTCCGAAGCGGCGCTGCAGGTTGCCAGGAGCCGTCTTGGAGACCGTGCTGCAAAGGTCGATTGGATCGTCACCGACATAACGACGTGGGAGCCATCAAGGACCTACGAGATCTGGCATGATCGTGCGGCTTTCCACTTCCTGACCGGGGAGAACGACCGCGCTGCCTATGTAAAGCGCTTGAAGCAGGCGTTGAAGGCCGGAGGCCACGCGATCATCGCCACCTTTGCGTTGGACGGACCGGAGCGCTGCAGCGGCTTGCCTGTCGTGCGCTACGACGCGGAGGGCCTCGGCCGGATCCTGGGCCCTGCGTTCCAGCTGACCGATCGGCGGCAACATCGGCATGCGACGCCATGGGGCGCCGAGCAGTCGTTCCAGTTCAGCGTGTTTCGCAGGACCGACACCCCCTGAACCGCCTGGCTCACGAAGCCGACGATGAAGCGTTTGGCGGCATCTGGACTTTGGCTTACCCACTTTGTACGCACGATCTCCTCCCGAAGAGGTCGCGACGTCGAGATACGAGAATATGCGCCGAATACCCAGACCACTCCAATCGATGAAGCTCCTGCTCGCCTGGATGATGCCGCAAGGCACGTCTTTCCAGACCTATGCGGCGGGGTCGAAACTGCGTTTCATCGTCCAGTGCCGCGACGTCATCGGCCGTCACATCGCAAAATATGGCCGGTTTGAACCGCAATTGACTGACTGGATCAGCGAATACCTACAAAATCAACCGAAGGGCATCGTCGTGGACGTCGGCGCCAATCTCGGCTGGCACGCGGTGCATGCCGCTCAGCACGCCTCCGTCACCACCGTGGTGGCATTCGAACCGGATGCCACGAACGCCTGGCTGCTCGATCGCAATCTCACGATCAACGATATCGACAAGGTCGTTGTCTATCCTTGCGCGGTTGGAGCCGCCGTCGGGCGCGCGCACCTGCACCGCTACAAAAGGTCCAACAATGGGCGCCACTCGCTGATCAAGAACTATGGCCTGGGCTCGCGCGTGGTCCCGCTGACCGACGTCGATTCCGCGCTCGAGGTCCTTGGCTTGGCGCAGGATAGGGTGCTGTTGATGAAGATCGACGTCGAGGGCTTCGAGCCCGCAGTTCTCGCAGGCGCCGTGAAGACTCTCGCGCGAGCCGATGCCGTCATCACCGAATACTCGCCGGAGCTGAGCCGCGACGGCGATCTGTCGGTTGAAGGGATGGTCGATCGGCTGCTTGCGGCTGGGTTTGTCCCGCATCAACTCGCAGGGAAGTCGTCCAAGGCCGTCAGGGCTGAGCTTGAGGATCTGCGTCGCATCGAAGACCAAACCGACATCCTCTGGATCAAACCAGCAACGAACGGTGGCGTCGCATCCTCATCCAGGCAGGCCGAACCATTTGCGGGGTGACGGCATGCCGAGGCTGTCGCTGATCGTGATCACCAAGAACGAAGAGCACTGCATTGCGCGGTGCCTGCGCTCGGTCGATGCGGACGAGATCATCGTGGTGGACAGCGGCAGCACCGATCGCACCGTGGAGATCGCCCGCGAGAGCGGCGCACGTGTCGTGGTGACGTCGGATTGGCCGGGATACGGGCCGCAGAAGACCCGCGCGCTCGAGCTCGCGCAAGGTGACTGGGTTTTGTCGCTCGACGCCGACGAATGGATCGAGCCGGAATTTGGCGACCAGATCAGGAGCGCCATCGATGCGCCCGACGCGCCTGCCGCCTACCAGACGCTGCGGCGATCGCGTTTCTGCGGCAAGGCGCTGAGGTTCGGAGGCTGGTCCTCCGACTACGTCGTCCGCCTGTTCCAGCGCGGACAGGCCCGATTTTCCGATGACCTGGTCCACGAGGGGCTGATCGTGGACGGACCCATCCGGCGGATCGATGTCACCGTCGAGCATGATTCGATCGAATCATGGTCCGATGCACAGGACAAGATCGACCGCTATTCCCGGGCCGCGGCACAGCAGATGAACGCCCGAGGACGCCGCGCGGGCCCCTTCGCTGCGCCCTTGCATGGCCTGGCCGCCTTCCTGAAGGTCTACGTCCTGCGCCTGGGCTTCCTGGACGGAGCAGCCGGCTGGGGCGTGGCACAGTACAATCGGCAATACTCCGCCGCGAAATGGCGGCGTCTTGCGGAATATTCGGCGCAAGCCAAACGTAACCGTTGATGGCCAGCCGACTAGGCGAGCATTTCAATACTTCCGCACGATCGGCTTCACAGGGGCCGGCTGCTCCGGCGCCTTGGGCGAGATCGCAAAGGTCAGCCAGGCCGTCCATCCTTCGGGGCGGTTTTCGACGGCGAGGTCCTTGAATCCCTTCAGATTCAGGTAGCCCTGATAATCGTCGCCGACCGGAAACAGAAAGCCGACCTGCGGACCGATGCCGACCGCACTTCCCTTGAAGGCGCCGAGATTCGCACCGGCACCGCTGTCCGCCGTGAGCTGCTGGAAGTAATAGCCGGCCACACCAACCAGCACGTTCTTGCTGACGAACTGCGAGGCGGCCCAATCGATATGAGCGTCAATGCCGTTCTTGTATTGCAGGAACGGATTGGTGGTGCTGTAGGTCAGTCCTCCGACGATGGAGAATTCATGCCCCGTCTTCGGATCCAGATAAGTATATCCGACGCCGACATCGGTTGCGGCGAAGCCGAAGCTCAGGTTGGCGAGGCGATCCGGGTCATACGTGCCGCTTGGAATATTGCCGGCGATGTAGACCATCTCGTTGTGGACGCCCTGATTCCATTTGAGCGTGCCCTGATAGAACACGTCTGATAGGGTCGTACGATTATCGCTTTTGCCGCCAGAAATCGTGTTGCCTCGCGGACCCGTCAGCGTGGCGTCGATTCCAACTCCCACATTCCCGGGTGCAGCGAGCACGGTGAAAGCCGCCTGACCGCCAAAGACAGGCAGCGCTGAGGTGTAGGTCACACCTTGCACGAGGACGTCCGCGTGCGCATTGAGGCCGGCGACCACAGACCCGCGCGCACCCCCGCTGGTGACGAACTCCCTTCCCGCGCCGGCGTTCTGCTGCAGATGGATGTACATGGTCGCATAGGACCATCCGGGCGTGACAGGGGTCGCAGCGAGGCTGCCAAACGTTCCGGGAAGCCAGAAGCTAAGGCCACCGGCATCGGCGAGCGCCCGCTGCGGCGCCGCTGCTAGTGCGAGCGCGCACAGGCCTCCCAGCACCATGATGTTGCGACGTCTGGCTTGCGTCATAACTACCCTCACCTTGTCCCCGACGTTTATTTTTATTCTTCCAGTATCGCTTCAGCCTTATCAAGCCTCGAGGATCACCTTCAGCGCGCCGGTCTCGGCCGCGCGCGAGAAGGTGTCGTAGGCGTCCATGATCTGGTCGAGCTTGAAATGATGCGTGATCAGCCGTTTTGGCTCGATGCGCTTCGAGGCGACTGTCTTGAGCAGCATCGGGGTCGAGACCGTGTCGACCAGGCGCGTGGTGATCGAGATGTTCTGTGACCACAGCCGCTCCAGATGGAGATCGACCTTGACGCCATGGACCCCGGCATTGGCAACGATGCCACCGGGCGCAATGATGTCGGTGCAGAGCTCGAAAGTGGCGGGAATGCCGACGGCCTCGATGGCGGTGTCGACGCCGCTGCCGCCGGTCAGCTTGTTGACGCGCTCGGCGGCTTTGCCGTCGCCGCTGTTGATGGTTTGCGTCGCACCGAACTGGCGCGCGATGGCGAGCCGCTTGTCGTCGAGATCGATCATGATGATCCCGGCCGGCGAATAGAATTGCGCCGTGAGCAGCGCCGCCAGTCCTACCGGCCCCGCGCCGACAATGGCGACCGTAGCACCTGGAGCGATCTTGCCATTCAGCACTCCGCACTCGAATCCGGTTGGGAGGATATCGCTGAGCATCACCAGCGCCTCCTCGTCCACGCCTTCCGGCAGGTGATAGAGGCTGGTGTCGGCATGGGGCGTGCGGACATATTCGGCCTGCGTGCCGTCGATCTTGTTGCCGAGGATCCAGCCGCCGGTGCGGCACTGCGAATACATGCCGCGTCGGCAATAGTCGCATTTGCCGCAGGAGGAGATGCAGGAGATCAGCACGCGGTCGCCGGGCTTGAACGCCGTCACGCCGGCCCCGATCGCATCGACGACGCCGACACCTTCATGTCCAAGGATACGCCCCGGCGTGCAGGTCGGAACGTCGCCTTTGAGGATGTGCAGGTCGGTGCCGCAGATCGTGGTCTTCACGATCCGCACGATCGCGTCACCGGGCGCCTCGATCGCCGGCTTCGGCCTTTGCACGAGGGCTTTCTTTCCGGGTCCTTCGAAGACGAGTGCCTTCATGATACTTGCTCCATGCTGACTTGGATGCTCTCCCCGCCGTGCTCGCCTTCACCTCGGTGAAACCGCCCGGCCAGCTCTTGTCGAACCAGGAAAGCCCGTAGATCGCACTGTCGTCGTTCTTCGCAGGTGTGACGTTGAGATAGATCACTTCCTTGTCGGGACTGCCGCGCCGGCCGGTCGCTGTCGTACTCGCGCACACCTGCTGCCGGTTACCGCTATCCTCCTCACTTCGGCTTCATTCGTTCGATCTCATTGAGCCGCTTCAAGGCCGCCTGCTGCCGGAGCAATCCATAGTTGATGCCACTTGCGTTCAATGAACTGCCCTCCTGATAGGGGAAGTCGTTGAAATCGGCGAAGAACTCCTTGATCTTGCCCTGCACGGGCACGATCAACCACATGTTCTGAGCAAGGAACTGGATCGCTCCTCCACCTTCCTCCATCCCGCGCTCATAGGGGTCCATGCGCAGGTTGGCGATCAGTGCCCAGGCGGGCACCTCTCGGGTCGCGGTCGCAATATTTCCCTTCGAGGCCGTGGCAAAGCTTAGCTTCCAGTCGTTCCACCGGATCGCGTTCAGATTGCCGCCTTGATCGAAATAGTAGATCGAATCGCGTGGCGGCTCCTTTGCCTCTCCCTTGAAGAACGGCATGAAATTGTAGCCGTCGAGATGGACCCTGAAGCTCTTGCCGCCGGCACCGGCAAATCCGGCTTTCATCCTTTCCTTGATGTCCGGAATCCCGGCCGCCGCACAGAGCGTCGGAAACCAGTCGATCAGCGAGATCATCTCGTTGTATTGCGTCCCCGGCTTCACCACTCCCGGCCATCGCACCATCATTGGAATGCGGAAACCGCCTTCCCAAGTCGTGCCCTTCTCGCCGTGGAAAGGCGTCATGGCGCCATCGGGCCACAGCGCCAGTTCAGCGCCATTGTCCGTGGTGTAGAGGACGATGGTGTTGTCGGCGATGCCGAGATCGTCAAGCTGCCGGAGCAGCTCTCCAACCATTCCATCGTGCTCCACCATGCCATCAGCGTGGATACCTTTGCCGGTCTTTCCGAGCGATGACGGCTTGAGGTGCGTAAAGACGTGCATGCGCGTCGAGTTGAACCAGACGAAAAATGGCCGATTCGCCCTGGCTTGACGACCGATGAAATCCTTGGCCCCGCCCAGGAATTCCTCGTCGACGGTCGGCATACGGGCCTTGTTCAGGGGGCCGGTGTCCTCGATCTTTCCATCCGCGGACGATTTGATGACACCGCGAGGGCCGAACTGCTTACGGAAATTCGGATCCTTCGGATAGAAGTAGCCTTCCGGCTCCTCTTCGGCATTGAGATGATAGAGATTGCCGAAGAATTCGTCGAAGCCGTGCCTGGTTGGCAGATGCTCGTCGCGGTCGCCGAGATGGTTCTTGCCGAACTGTCCGGTGGCATAGCCCTGCGTCTTCAACACATCGGCGATCGTCGGCATCCAGTCCTGGATACCGTGCGGATCGCCCGGCATGCCGATGGTGAGAAGGCCGGTCCGGAACGGTTCCTGGCCAAGAATGAAGGAGGCCCGGCCAGCGGTGCAGCTTTGCTGCCCGTACGAATCGGTGAAGATGGCGCCCTCCCGTGCGATGCGGTCGATGTTGGGCGTGCGATAACCCATCATTCCCATCGTGTAGGCACTGATCTGCGGAATGCCGATGTCATCGCCGAAGATGACGAGGATGTTCGGCTTGCGGCCCGAAGCGGTTGCTTGTGCCGGGGCCGGCGAAGGTGCTGGCTGCTGAGCCTGCGCGAGCGCCTGCGAGCTCAGCGCTGCTGTTGCGACGAGCGATGAGGAGCCAAGCAATATGGCTCGGCGATCGATGGTAGCGTTTCCACTGCGGTTCGACCCGGCGACCCTTCGAACTTCATTCTTCTCGCTGCTCATTTTTACGCTCCCTTCACCTGTGAGAAAATTGCTCGTGACGATGATCCAGAAAGTTCGTCCTCAGCCGAGTTCGCCTTGATGTGCTCCTTTCATCTCGCGGGCATGCGGCGGCGACGGGCCGACGCCGCGTGGTCGTCGATCGGATTGAGCTGTTGCGGTGAACGCATCCTTGCGGAGCGCGCTGCCTGCCGCTGCAAGCGGCGGCGCGTCGCACCGAGCTGACGCAGCCATTGATGTGGCGACCAGCTATCCGTACTACGCGGCGCGAACAGCTGCTGTTCGATTGCACCGATCTGGACGTCGAGCGCGGGATCCTTTGCCACGGATTTCAGCGAGGCCACGGTGTGGCGTGGCGCAACCGGATCGAAGCGCTGCAGCCAGTCGAGCAGCGCAAAATAGGCGGCCTTCGCATCGCTACGGCGCGCCGCCTGGCGCAGCCGGCTGAAGGAAAACGATTCGGATCGGAGATAGGCTTCGCGTCGATGCCGGTAGTCCGCAGCCATCGCCCGCGCCGCGCGCGGCGTGATCCAGCCGAGCCCCGCGAGTGCGGCGAGCGCCAGCACGGCAAGACCCCAGTGATCCACGAACAGATCGAGCAGCCTGCTCCAGTTCCGGCCCGCACCGGCATCGCCGGGCGGTGCTGCGCTTCCAGCTGCCGGGTTGGCCGCGACCTGCAGCGGGACGGCGTCGAGATGCGCGAGCGCAATCTTCCCGTCGCCCGCATTCCACCAGCGCACATCGATCGCCGGCAGCACATAGTCGCCGGGCTTTTCCAGCATATAGGTCGCGGAATCGACGCGGGCAGCCGATAACGCGTCGCTCCGCCCCTCCGTCGTGTCCTGTAGTGACGGCTGTGCCGGATAGACGGCGAGGCCATCGATCGGGGAAAACGCGATCGGTGGCAGCAGCATCGCCGGCGTTCCGTCGGCCTTGATGGTGACGATGCGGGTGACGGCGTCGCCGACCTTCAGCTCTTCCGAAGAGCGCTGGATCTGCTGCTCCATGGTCAGGCTGGTCGCGGTCAGGAAGGGATGAAGGCCGGCCGCCGCGTCCGGAATGGACGCCTGGAATTCGATGCGAGGCAGCGAGATGACGGCTTCGCGTGTTGCCGGCGGCTCGGCCGCGTATTTGATCGTCAGCTTCTGGTCCGAGATCGCATAGGATCCCGCCTCCAGCGGATAGATCGCGAATTCGAAGCGCACGCCGGCGTATTCGATGCCGTTTGACTGCTCGTTGAGGTTCACGCTTTGAAGCTGGCGGGTTACCGCATTACGGAGCTGGAAGCCCGGCAATTCCGGCGGCGCCGTCATGTAGTTCGGCGCCAGCACCTCCACCCGCAGCGTCGCGCGCTGACCAACCAGCACCTGCGCGGGATCGATGGCCACTCGCACGATCGGCTCGGGCGCTGCATTCTGCTGCGCCTGCGCGGCGAGCGGCACCAGGAGCGCCAGCAGACATGCGATGGCGAACCGGCTCCTCATGGCAGTGGTCTCTTTGGCGGCGGCGCAGCCTGGATCGCGAATTTCAGCTTCAGGAAATCCGCGGGCGTGGTCTGCACCTGGCGCATCCAGGCTTCCGCCGCACCCGGCGTGGTCACGTCTTCCGGCTTGACCTGGATGCGCTTGCCGCCCTTCTGGTCGGGATCGACGCGCATCTCGTCCGCCTTTTCATCGGGCGGTGCGGGATCGTCCTGCTCCTGCTTGCGGCGTTTTTCCTCCCGCGCCTTCAGCGCGGCAGCGACGATCGCGCGGTTGGTCTTGGCCGCGAGATGTTGCGGCTGCGCCTTGAGCACGTCGTCATAGGCCTTGATGGCCTTCTCATAGGCATGGTTCTGCGCTTGCGCATTGCCGAGCGCGAATTTTCCTTCGATCGTATCAACCTCGGCGAATGCCTTCGCCGCTTCCAGGAAATCATAGGCGCGATAGGCGGCGAGGCCGCGCCACATCGGGTCGGCGAACAATTTCGCCGCGGCTGCGTAATCGCCGCGATCGAAGGCGAGCCGCCCCTGCTGGTCCGGCGTCAGCCACAAATTCCTGAACCAGGAAGCGTCTTGCGCGTTCGCCGGCAACGCGTGGAACGCCAGGAAGAATGCCAGCATCCAGGCGACCGTCGTGCCGCGCCGGAACCACAGCAGGGCGAGCAATGCGACTGGAAACAGCAGCCAGTAGCCTTCGTCGAGCCACTGCGAGCCGAATGTGTCTCCCTGCGCGGCCTGATATCGCGTTTCGATCCTGCGCTCGAGCATGCGGATGTCCGAGCCATCGACGCTGACACGGACTGCGCCGGACGCCAGCGGCGCACCCATAGGCATCACATCAAGCATCAGCAGATTATTGCGCCCGGCGGCCTGCCGCAGCGCTGGCTCCGCAGTGCTTGCGGAATCGTCGGTGACGACAAGGATGGTGCCGGCCACCGGTTCGCTCGCGAGCGACTGCGCCGCAAGCGCGACGGCTGCAAGCGCGTTGCGGCCGTCAGACGGCATCAGGCGGGGTGCAAGCGCTGCAAGGAACGGCTCGATCACGCCGCGATCGTCGGTCAGCGGCATCACCAGATGAGAGGTCGCCGCATAGGCGATCAGCCCCATACGGGCGCCAGCGCGCGCCGCCAGCAGGTCATGGATTTTCTGCTTGGCGCGCTCGAGCCGGGACGGCGCCACATCGGTCTCGGTCATGGACGACGACAGCGCCAGCGCGATCATCAGCGGCGCCTTGTCTTCGACAAAGGGCGGCAATTCACGCCGCCAGGTTGGGCCTGACAGGGCGACGATGCCGAGCGTCATTCCGGTCGCAACGAGCCAGGCCGGATTGATGCCCCATCTTCGGTCCGGCCTGACGATCAGATATTTCAGGAGGTGCGAGGAGATCACGCCGCCCCATTGGGTCTCCGCGCGTTGGCGCCAGAGCACCAGCAGCAGGATCGCGACGACAGGCACCAGCGCAACCAGCCATTGCGGGCGCAGCAGGTGCAAGGGGATCTGCAAAGGGATCGCGGCTGCATCAGGCATGGCGGAGCATCCTGCGATGGTTCCAGGCACTCGACATCAGCAAGGCGAGCCACAACAACAGCGACAAAACCACAGCCGCGCCGAGCGGCCATTGAAAGAGCGGCAGCTTCGGGCGCCAAGACAGCGTCTGGAGTTTTGCCGGCGCCAGACGATCGATGTCGGCATAGACCCCTTCCAATTGTGCGCCATCCTCGGCACGGAAGAACTCACCGCCCGTGCTGCTCGCCACGCCTTGCAGCACGCCGAGGTCGACGCGGTTCTCGCCGGAAGCCGCCGGATCGCCGACGCCGATGGTGTAGATAACGACGCCGTTCTGTCGCGCGATGTCAGCGGCATGCTCGGGCGGCACACGGCTTGCCGTATCGTTGCCGTCGGTCAGGAGGATCAGCAGTCTTTGCTTTGCCGTGCTCTTCTCGAAAGTCTTGATGGCGAGACCGATGGTGTCGCCGATCGCGGTCTGCTGCCCGGCCATGCCGACCTGCGTCTGCGCGAGGAGCTGCTGCGCCGTCGCGAGATCCTGCGTGAACGGCACCTGCACATAGGCCTTGGTGCCGAACAGGATCAGCGCGATGCGGTCGCCATGACGGCGAGCGATGAAATCCTTGATCACGCGCTTGACGCCGTCGAGCCGCGTCAGCATCTGTCCGTCGGCATTGCGGAAGTCGGACTGATCCATCGATCCCGAGATATCGACGGCGAGGATCAGGTCGCGCGCCGATATCTCGTGGGTGACGGGATCGCTGACCCATTGCGGCCGCGCCAGGGCAGCGACAATCAATAGCCAGATCAGGATCGCAACGATCATTTGCATGGCGCGGCGTCGCAGCACTACTGCTCCCCGTTGCGGCGTCTGTCCGGTCGCGGCGGCAAGCCGCTCGAAGAACGGCACTTGCACCGAGGCCTGGCGGGCACGAAACGGCGGCAACAGCCACCAGACCAGGAGCGGCAACGGCAACAGCGCGAACATCCAGGGCCAGGCGAACTCAAACATGATGCACCCTGATCCAGCGGCGAACGAGCTCGACGAGCGCGGAGCTCTGGTTGGCGTCTGGCTCGGCCGGAACATATGGTGCGCTCGCGAGCCAGCGTCCGACGCCGGCCGAAAATCTCGTTTCGTCACCGGTGCGGTCGAGAAAGGCGAGCCAGGCTGATCCCATCAGCGGCGCCACCTGGTTGCGCGGGTAGGCCGCGAGCGCAGTCCGTCGCACCAGCAACGAAAGTTGCGTCGCCAAGTCGGACGGCGACCGATCTACGTCGTGCGGCTGCGTGATCCGCGTCAATTCGGAGAGTGCTTCGCGCCGATATCGATTGACGCGGCGATAGTGCACGAATTGCCAGATCGCGACCACGGCCGCGACGAGCAGCAGGACAATCGCGATCCGCAAGGCCCAGGTCTCGGGCCACAGGCTGATCTCCTTCGGCAAGGGAATGTCAATGAGACCGGCAACCGGATCGTTGGCGATGGGCTTGACGTCAGCCAAGAGCCGCCTCCGTCTGTGGTTGGCCACGGCCACGGCCATGACGCGCCGGCATCGCGCCGAACAGGTGCCGGAGCTGCGGCACGATCTCCTCTGCGGCGCTGAGCGGCAGCACGGGAACGCCAAGTTCGTGCGTCCATGCAAACACGCCCCGTAACCTTTCCTGGGTCGCCAGCATGATGCTCTGCCGCACGCTGTCACGGCCGACTTCGAGCTGGATCTGCAACTCGCCGTCGGTCACCGTCATCGCGGCGGATGCCGGCAGGTCGCTTTGCAGGGGATCGTGGACCAGCACCGCGACGACGTCGTTATGCCGGGTCAGGGCGCCGATCATCTTCCGGGTCACATCGTCGGCGCCGTCAAAATCGCTGATGACAATGATCGTGGCGTCATGCAGCGCGCGACGTTCGGCATGTTGGAGCGCCGTGTTCAGCATGATGGGCGCAGTGACGAGGCCGCGGCCGACACTGAGCGCCTGGTTTTGCGCAACGATTGTGGAAAGGATCTGCAGCACCGTGGCCCGGCTGCGCCGTGCCCTGATTTCGGCGAGATCATTGTCATTGAACACGATGGCGCCGACGCGGTCGCCGACGCCGAGCACACGCCACGCACCGATCGCCGCCGCCTGGGCTGCCGTCACCGACTTCATCGCAAGCCGGCTGCCGAAGAACATCGACAGCCTTTGATCAACCACCAGCAGCGCCTGCCGGTCGCGCTCCTCGTTGAAGACGCGCACATGCGGCTTCTGCAACCGCGCCGTCACCTTCCAGTCGATCGAGCGAACGTCGTCGCCGGGGCGATAGTCCCTGATCTCCTCGAAATTCAATCCGCGCCCGCGCATCCGCGAGGCAAAGCGGCCGGACAGCAAGCTGTGCACGGGTTGCTTCGGCAGGAAAGAAACATGGCGGCCGCGCTGCTCGAGCGCGATGAGTTCTTCGAGATCGACATAGACACCGGGCACCCTGGCGTTCTCGTCGATCATGGCGGCCTCACGCGGCTGCGACCAGTTCGGTGATCTTGTCGATCACCTGGTCGGCCGTGACGCCTTGCGACACGGCTTCGTAGCTCAGGATCAGCCGATGGCGCAGGCAGTCATGCACCACCGCGCGGACATGATCGGGCGTGACAAATTCTTGGGCGTCGAGCCAGGCTCGGGCGCGCGCGCAGCGGTCGAGCGCGAGGCTGCCGCGTGGGCTGGCGCCGATCTGGATCCATTTGCTCAGAGGTTCGCCGTAGCGGCCGGGAAACCGGGTGGCATAGATCACATCGACCATGTATTTCAGCGCGAGGTCGGAGACGAACAGATTGTCGATCTCGGCGCGCGCATCGAAGATCGCCTGCTGCGGCACCGCCGCGGGCTCCGTGGCGTGGTCCTTCGGTGCCTGTGCATTCTCGGCGCGGTTCAGCTTGATGATCTCGCCTTCCGTCGCCTCGTCCGGATAGGTGATGACGACGTGCATCAGGAAGCGGTCGAGCTGCGCCTCGGGCAGCGGATAGGTGCCTTCCTGCTCGATCGGGTTTTCGGTCGCGAGCACCATGAACAGGTCAGGCATTTTGTAGGTCTTGCCCGCAACCGTGACCTGGCGCTCCTCCATGGCCTCGAGCAGCGCCGATTGCACCTTGGCGGGGGCGCGATTGATCTCGTCCGCGAGCACGAGATTGGCGAAGATCGGCCCCTTCTGGAACTGGAATTGCCCGCCTTTCTCCGTCTGCACATAGATCTCGGCGCCGGTGACATCCGATGGCAGCAGGTCCGGCGTGAACTGCACACGCGACAGGTCGGCTGCGAGGTTCTTCGCCAATGTCTTCACTGCGCGAGTCTTGGCCAGACCGGGCAGGCTCTCGATCAGGAGATTGCCGTTGGCGAGCAGACCGATCAGCATGCTTTCGACCAGATGATCCTGGCCGAGCACCGATTTGCCGATCCGCGCCTTGAGCTCTGACAACGCATCGCGCGCAGCCGAGCGCTTCAGGCTCCCGGACTCCGGTGGAATTGGCAACTTGCCTGTGCGGAGGTCGGACATTTCCTTCTCGCTGGGACCAGGGATTGTCCGGCCGCCTGGACGGCCGGTGCGCTGGCGCCCCCCGTGATATCGACGCCTCACGGTGCAGGGAGCGCCCTGCCGAGGACTATTTCGTTCCCGTCTTGTCGAGATTCTTCATCAGCGCGTCGACCATCTGGTCGATGCTGAAGCTGGCGGAGCGCTGGCTCGGCGGAAATTCCTTGAAGGTCTGAAGGAATGGAGCAACGCGCCACACGCCGTATTGAATGAGATAGGCATTCTTGGCCAGCCAGTCGTAATACTGGTCCGACACCACATCGGCGCGTTCGAATGGATCCATCCGCAGATTGAACACTTTCGGCGCGCGCAGGCAGGTGAACGGGTTGGACCAGACCACGAAGCCGCCGGGCTGACGCTGTTCGCAGAACACGATTTTCCAATCGCCGTAGCGATAGGCGACGACCTCGCCGTCATCGTTGAAATAGTAGAACTCGCTGCGCGCGGACTTCGGTGCCTGTCCCGTCAGGTATGGCAACTGATTGTAGCCGTCGAGGTGGACCTTGGAGGATTTGCCGCCGAGATCGGTGCCCTTGAGCAGCCGGTCCTTGATGTCGGCATCGCCGGCGGCGGCAAGCAGCGTCGGAAACCAGTCGAGTCCGGAGATCATTTCATTGGACACTTCGCCGGCCTTGATGCGGCCGGGCCAGCGGATCATCGCCGGTACGCGGAACGCGCCTTCCCAGTTGGTATCCTTTTCACTGCGGAACGGGGTCGTCGCCGCATCCGGCCATGACCATTGGTTGGGTCCGTTGTCGGTGGTGTAGACGACGATCGTATTGTTGGCGATCCCGAGGTCGTCGACCGCCTTCAAGAGCTTGCCGACGTCACCGTCGTGCTCGATCATGCCGTCGGCATATTCATTGCCGGGCATGCCGCTCTGTCCCTGCATCGAGGGCCGAACGTGGGTGAAGGCATGCATCCTGGTCGTGTTCATCCAGGTGAAGAACGGCTTGTTGGCCCTTACCTGCCGCTGCATGAAATCGATCGCTGCGGCGGTGGTTTCGTCGTCGACCGTCTCCATCCGCTTCCTGTTGAGCGGGCCGGTATCTTCGATCTTGCCATCAGCGGAGGCTTTCAGGACCCCGCGCGGGGTGTTTGCCTTGACGAACGCCGTGTCGTTCTTCGGATAATACGGCCGCTCCGGTTCCTCCTCCGCATTGAGGTGGTAGAGGTTGCCGAAGAATTCGTCGAAGCCGTGCTTGGTCGGCAGATATTCGTCGCGATCACCGAGATGGTTCTTGCCGAACTGGCCGGTGGCGTAGCCGAGCGGCTTGAGCGCCTGGGCGATCGTCACGTCGCGATCCTGCAGGCCGACGGCCGCGCCGGGAATGCCGACTTTGCACAGCCCGGTCCGCAGGCAGACTTGACCGGTGATAAAGGTGGAACGGCCCGCCGTGCAGCTATTCTCTGCATAATAGTCGGTGAACCGCATGCCTTCCTTGGCGATCCGGTCGATGTTGGGCGTCTTGTAACCCATCAGGCCGTCGGTATAGGCGCTGATGTTGGACTGGCCGACGTCGTCACCGAAGATCACGAGGATATTCGGCCTTGCCGTGCTCGGCGCCTGCGCGAGTGCAGTCGAGCCGGCGAATGGTGACAGGCTGGTCGCAACCAGTGCTGCAGCGAAGAAGGTGCGAAGCAATTTGGCGCTCTTGGACTCAGCTTCGTCGCTCATTCCACACTCCCTATTTTGAAGGCGCTTGTGTCGGCTGAACGCCGGGCGCCCGCACGACGCACCTGAAACCGACATGGCTCGTCGACGTGTCGACTGGTTCGGCGTGCCGGGCGGCGGGCCGATACCGCCGGCAGTAGTTCGGCGCGCACAGATGCGAGCCGCCCTTCAAGACTTTGCGGGGGATACGGATGTTCGGTTGACCTGGATCAAAGCTCGCGCGCTCCGGGCCGCCGCGCGGATTCTGTGGAACACAGCACGGCTTGGCGCTATCGGCTTCATGACGGGCCGACCACCAGTCGGCGGTCCATTCCCAGACATTGCCGATCATGTCGTAGACGCCGTAGCCGTTCGGCGGAAATGCGGTG
This sequence comes from Bradyrhizobium sp. Ai1a-2, assembly GCF_000426245.1. Classification (GTDB taxonomy): domain Bacteria; phylum Pseudomonadota; class Alphaproteobacteria; order Rhizobiales; family Xanthobacteraceae; genus Bradyrhizobium. The sequence goes on from NZ_AUEZ01000028.1 coordinate 98,384, forward strand.
ACGGGCGAGGTGCGCTGGAAGCCGTCTTCGCACGCGTTCTGGATCGGGAATTCGCCTTGCCAGGTGTTGGCCATGTGCCGACCGTCAGGCGTCAGCGTGTTGCCCCAGGCGAACTCCTCACCATCCAGGCCGCCGCGCGCGGCAAGCTCCCATTCGGCTTCGGTGGGAATCTGCTTGCCGATCCATTTCGCGTAGGCGAGTACGTCAGCGTACGAAACATGCACCACCGGATGATCGTCGAGGTCCTTGATGTTGCTTCCGGGTCCGTACGGGCGCCGCCAGTTGGCGCCCTTCATGAGCGTCCACCACTGGCTCCAGTCGCGCAGATCGTGCACACGGCGCGGCGGCGAGAACACCAGCGAGCCGGCATAGATCATCTTCGGCAGGGCGCCGGGATAGTCTTTGGGGTTCGGCGGAACCTCCGCCGTGGTGACGTAGCCGGTCGCGTTGACGAACGCCTTGAACGCGCGGTTGGTCACGGGCGTGCGGTCGATCCAGAAGCCGTCCACGCTCACCCGATGGCTGGGCGCCTCTTCGGCATAATGATTGTCGGAGCCCATACGGAAAGTAGCGCCGGGAATCCAAATCATGTCGCCGGCAGCGAGATCGGTCGGCCGCCCCGTGCGCTCGATACCCGACTCCAACATTCCCACTTCCCGACACGGATCAGCAACTGCCGCCGGCACGTCCCCCGAAATTCCGTCCGTGCCGTCAAGGACGTAACGGTAATCTACCACAGGTGGCACGCGAGAAAAATGTCACTGCTGCTGACCTATGGTCGCTGGCACAAAATGCATATTCGAACCCGTCCATAGCTAATCGGCGGACGCGCGTGGCGTCAGATGGCGCAGCACTCGGGCAAGTTGTTTTGGATCAGTGCGTCGGATAGCGTGACGGATGGCCGCATGGACCCTTGAGGAGGCCTCAATGAGACGAGCATTGGCATTCGCATTCGTCCTCATGTTGTCGCCCTCGTTGTTGCCCTCGGCCGCATCCGCGCAAACACGATCGCTCGAAGACCTGCTCGCACGCAGCCGCGCGACACAGGCCGCCATCTGGGGCATGCCGGTCGTCAACTACGACCTGATGCTGCAGGAAATGCTGACCAAGACACCGGGCAAGGTGAACCAGGTGATCTACTGGGGCAGGCCGCTCGACTGGCATAACCAGACGCTGACGCCCAATCCCGACACGCTCTATTTCATGGCGTTTCTCGACACCAAGGATGTCGGCCCGATCGCGATAGAAGTCCCGCCGGCAGGACCGGATGGCTCTCTCAACGCCAACTTCGTCAATGTCTGGCAGCAGCCGCTGGAAGATGCAGGCTTGCTCGGCGTCGACAAGGGAGCGGGCGTCAAGCTGGTGATGCTGCCGCCCGGCCACAATGGTCAGGTGCCCGCAGGCTTCGAGGCGCTGCAGCCCAACACCTTCGGCAGCTACGTGCTGTTCCGCTCGAACCTGAAGAGCCACGGCGATGCCGATGTCGCGACGTCGGCTGCCTACGCCAAGCGGATCAAGATCTACCCGCTCTCGCAGGCATCGGATCCGCCGGCCACGGTCTTTACCGACGTCAAGGATATCCTGTTCGACTCGACGATCCGCTATGACGACAGCTTCTTCGTTCACCTCGATCGCATGGTGCAAAGCGAGCCTTGGCTCGCTCGCGATCGCGCCATGATCGACCAGTTGCGCTCGATCGGCATCGAAAAGGGCAAGGCCTTCGCGCCTGATGCGGCGACGAAGCAGGCCCTCGCGGATGGTATCGTCCAGGCGCATGCCTACCTCGCCGCAAAATACGACGGCGGCCTGCCGCCATTCTTCGAGGGGACTCACTGGACGTATCCGGCACACCCGGATTTGCTCAAGGCGGCGGCGGACAACTTTGATGATCCGAACGCCTACCCCGTGGACTGGCGCGGGGTCGCCTATCACTACGCCTATATCGGCATCAAGAGATTGGGCTCCGGCCAGTTCTACCTCATCAACATCAAGGACAAGAACGGCGAGAGCTACGATGGGTCAAAGACCTACCGGCTGCACGTCCCACCGAACGTCCCGATCGAGCAATATTGGTCGCTGACTGCCTACGACCGCGACACCCACGCGCTGATCAGGAACGTCGACCGCGCCAGCCGCGCCTCGAACAACGCCGAGGTGAAGAAGAACGCCGACGGCTCTGTCGATCTCTATGTCGGTCCGAGGCCTCCCGCCGGCCAGGAACCGAACTGGATCCCCACCGACCCCGCCCGCAGGTTCGAGCTTATGTTCCGCCTCTATGGACCGAAGCAGGAGTTCTTCGCGAAGGCATGGACGCTGCCCGACGTCGAGAACCTCGCCGTCGCGACCACCGGAGCAAAGCAGTAGGCGGGTGGCCCATGCCCCGACCAGCGTGCATGTTTCGCGGGATCGTGAGCACGGATTTCAGAGCATCGTGAGCAGAGATTTCAGACGATCGTGAGCATGGATTTCGCGGGATCGTGAGCAATTTTTGAATGGCTCAGCCCGCTTCGGCCGACAACTCAACCGGCTTAGGAACTGCCTCGTCAGTGAACGAGGAAGGCCGATGCCCACCCAGAGATTGTCGATGCGCCGGATCAAAGAGGTTCTCCGCTTAAAACATGTTCAAGGCTTGCCGGAGCGAGCCATCGCGCGCACCCTGGGCATCAGCAACGGTGCCGTACACAGCTATCTGCGCCGAGCCGGGGCTGCCGGGCTG